>JBDHJM010000023.1:0-85352 GCA_039586895.1 Gemmatimonadota bacterium
GCGACGGCGTGCCGGACGCAACGACCGGAGCGGAGGGCACGCCTTACTCGCAGATCAACCTGAACCCTCTCGAGTACCTGTCCCGCAGCGTGACGGTGCGGCTGCTCTACGGATCGCCGACAGTGTCGGTGAATTGGGAGCGCGACGTGGAGCGCAACCGCGTGCGCATCTGGACCGTGGACGACGAGGTCATGGTGGGCTGGCGTGAGCACAAGGCTGCCGAGGTCGCGATGGAGGAGCAGAACGACCTCTGGCGGTGGGTGAAAGACAACGTAGACTTCAGGGTCCGCAGCCGGAGGCTGTAGACCGTAACGGCGACACATTTTCGCGAGGGGGAGCGTGCCCAAGGGCCAAGATGATCCCAGACAGCGCGGCAAGAAGAGCGAGGCCGAGATCGTCGACAAGCTCCTCAGGCAGCTCCCCCACGCGGATCCCACGCTGGGAAACACCGGCAAGACAAAGCGGCAGGTAACGCCCAAGGGGCAGATGCCCTCGGCGAAGCCGCTCTCCCGTCCAGATATCAAGAACACCCCGCCCTCACCGCTCAAGACGTGGGCGTGGGTGGCGCTGAGCCTCCTGGTTGCGATCGGCATGACTCAGTGGCCCTACGGCCACACATGCGGTTGGGGGCTGCTGGGCTATCTCACGGTCGTAACGGTGGTGCTGGCCGCAGCCGGCTGGGGAACGGTCAGCTCGTGGCGCAGCCACCGTGCGGTGGCGCACGTGCTGGCTCTGGGAGCCATGACGCTCTCCACCGTGCTGATCGTGCGTGAGGTACTGCCGCGCGTGGGGTATGCCAAGATCGAGGCCACGTGGTCGTGCCCCGACGAGTCGGCGGCACCGGCAGAGGCAGCGCCGAGCGACTCGCCGGAAGGGGTCCTACCGCAAGCCGGGGCGGTCACGCCGACGGGGCCACCGCCCGAAGGCGCGGCACCAGCCGATCGCGAGCCGCCCCGGCAGGGCGTGGACTCGACGCCTGGCGGCTAGCTAGCCGTCTCCGCTGCCGACTTCCACGACGCCCTCCTCCTCCCTGGCGGTGGGCGTCGTGAGCTTCCAGGCCGTACCAATGGCGAGGAAGAACCAGAGCAGGTCCCAGCCGCTCATGGTCGCGTACATGCGGTCCATGAATCCGAGGTCGCCGACCGCGAAGGCCACGAACCGCTCCGCGCTGGCCTCCATCTCGTCCTCGCTCATGGTGGCGAGGCGCTCGTCCACCATGGCCTCGATCTCCATCACCACGCTGTCGGGCACCTCCTCTTCCTCACCCAGACTCTCGACCACCGCGACGAGCCGGGGCGGCAGCTGCTCACCCTCGTACAGGTCGAGGAACACCGCCTGCCGCATCAGCTCCTGATCGTTCATGACCTCGGCCGCGAAGTTGGTGCGCGATCCGATCTCGATGATGAGCCACTTGCCGATCAGCAGCCCAGCCGCGGCCAACACCGCCGCCCGCACCCCGAGGGCGCGGCTTCGCGTGGGCGTTGCTCGCGCCATGGCGAAGCCCACCAGACCGCCCACTCCCCAGGCCACCCATCCGACCTCGTAGCCGGTGAACACCACGATGACGGCCCAAATGGAGCCGCCGGCGAGGGCAGCGATGAGGCCCGCGATTACGGCCGTCTTCATGCGATCCTGGCCTGCCTGCTCGTGTCCTTCGACCATGATGATCCCCTTGGTGTTGCGGGTCCCGCCGGCGCACGGGGCCCGGCAGGTGCTTTGCGATTAGGCCCAAGATCGGGACTGGCCGCATCCGGGCCGTGACGCCGGTCACCCGGGGCCGCCCCCCGTGCCTCAGGCCAGAAACATCCGGGTCCCCGGCCTCGTAGGCCTGTCCGACGGGGAGGCATGTAAGCGCAACCGCTCATCAGGGAGACGCCGGTGACGGACGATGCGGTCATCCGCACGCACAAGCTGAGCAAGGCGTTCAACGGCGTGCAGGCACTCAAGTCGCTCGACCTCGAGGTCCGGCGCAACTCCATCTTCGGCTTTCTGGGACCCAACGGCGCCGGGAAGACCACCACGATCAAGCTGCTGCTAGGCCTGGTCCGGCCCACCAGCGGCTCCGCCGAGGTCTTCGGCCACGACATCGTGGGCGACACGATCGACGTGCGCCGGCGGATCGGATACCTGGTGCAGGATCCTCGCTACTACGACTACATGAGCGCGCGTGAGATCCTGCGCTTCACGGCGCGGTTCTTCTACAAAGGACCCGCGTCCGCCCTGGCCGGGCGGGTGCAGGACACGCTGGACATCATCGGGCTGGCCGACAAGGCGGACCGCCCCGTGAAAGGCTTTTCGGGCGGTGAGCGGCAGCGTCTCGGGATCGGGCAGGCTCAGGTGAACCAGCCCGACCTGCTCATCCTGGACGAGCCCGCCGCGTCTCTCGATCCCATGGGCCGGCGCGACGTGCTGGCCATTATGGAGCGGCTGCGCGAGCGGGCCACGGTCTTTTACTCCACTCACATCCTGGACGACGTGCAGCGCGTCAGCGACACGGTGGCGATCCTCAACGAGGGTGAGTTGATCGCCCAGGCGCCGATTGCGGAGCTGTTGGCAGGCAGCCGCGGCACGGTGTACGCGGTGGAGGTCCGGGGTGAGGCGGACGCCGCGCGCGCGCGGCTCGAGTCACAGCCGTGGGTCGTGGACGTGCAGGTGGCGCCGGACACGGACGGATCCGAGTGGCACGTGTCGGTGAGTGACGCTTCCGCCGCCGAGGAACAGATGCTGCGAGTAATGCTGGCCGACGAGCACACGACCGTCACCCGGTTCGGCCCGCTCGCCTACAAGCTCGAGGACGTCTTCATGGACCTGGTGGAGGGGAACGGCAATGGCAACTAGCGTCCCGCTCGAGCCCGGCACCGGCCACGGGTGGCTGGTCGGATTCCGCAACATGGTCGGCAAGGAGTGGGCTTCGTGGTGGAGCACACGCCGCTGGCTGGTCCACCTGATCCTGTGGCTCGTGGTGATCAACGGTTTCCTCTTTCTCATTGGCACCGACGAGTCGATCGCACGGGGCAATAATCCCTATTCGACCATGAACGAGCTGCTCCAGGTCTTCTTCCAGGCGTGCGGGCTGTTCGCCCTGATCGGGATGGTGGTGACCACGCAGAGCGACGTGGTGGGGGAGCGGCAACTTGGCACCGCCGAGTGGGTGCTGTCCAAGCCAGTGAGCCGCCCCGCGTTCTTGCTCAGCAAGCAGCTCGTGAGCGGGGTCTCGTTCCTGTTTCTCGCGGTGCTGATTCCCTCTGTGGTGCTCTTCCTGCAGACCCTGCTTCACACCGCCCTGCAGCCGCCGCTGGTGCCGTTCCTGCTCGGAATCGCGTTCCACGTTCTGCACCTGCTGTTCTACCTCAGCTTCACTCTGGTGCTGGGCGTGCTGTTCCGCACGCGGGGACCGGTGTCGGGGGTGGCAATCGGATCACTGTTCGCGGGCCTGATACTGCCCAACATGGTCCCGTCGGTCCTGATGTGGACACCCTGGGGCCTGTCGAGGCTCGCAGCACAGGCGGCGCGGGAGCGGCCGCTTCCAGACGACTGGCTCTGGCCGGTGGCAATAACGGTGCTGTGGATCCTGCTGTGGCTGATGGTGGCGCTGCGGCAGTTCGAGCGGGAAGAGTTCTAGGGCTTCAGCAGCTCTTCCACTTCTTGCCGCCCCGCGATCTGGGCATCCACGTGGCCGCCGATCGCTGCAGCGCGCTCGAGCTGCAGCGTCAGGTCCCGCGCCGACACCTCGCCGGCCTGAAACCGCAGCAGCACCAGCCGCACGTTCTCCAGCGCCGCCACCGTGTCGGTGAGTGCGGCACCCGCCGTCCCGCCGCGGCGCAGCGCCTCGGCCCGGTGCTCGAGTCCCTCGATGACTGCAGGTGCCTCGGGGAACTGCGTCCGCACGTCGTGCGGAAGTGAGTTGAAGACGTCCGTGGCCGCCCGCCCCAGGACTATCTCGGTTGCGTCAGCCGAGGGAAGCGCCGCGCGCTTGGGCGGCTTGATGCCGAACCCTGCGATCTTGAAGAACTTTCGCCCGAACCAGCCCGCCCACAGTCTGTTCCAGAAGCTGAACACGCGGCGCCAGAACTTCCCTTCCTTCGTCGCCTCCATTTCCTCCTGCTGCACGCGCGCCTCGGCCAGCAGAGCCTCGCGGATGTCGGGGAAGGTGTATCCGGTGCGCAGCAGCCGCCGTGCCACCGATCCGAGCTGGGCCACCGTGAGGATCATGACGAACAGCACCGCGCCCTCGTCGGCCGGCCCTTGAGCTACGACGGCCGCGGTGGCCAGCACAGCGGTGCTCACCTCCGCGTTGCGCAGGAAGCTGCGCACCAGCGGCGGAGCGCGCAGCTCGCGTCCGCGCACCAGCCCTATCGCGTCGGCGAGGTCACCCGCCGTGACGAACCGGTCGTCGGGTGACTTCTCGAGGCAGCGGTCCACCACCGCTGCGAGCTTGTCCGGGACTTCCCTGCGTGCCACCGCGAGGCGCGGCGCCGGCTCCGTCACGTGCTTGGCGAGGAGCGCCGGCACGTTGGGAGCATCGAACGGCGGCCGCCCGGTGAGCGCGAAGAACGCGGTCGCCCCGAGCGAGTAGATGTCGCCGCGCGCGTCCACTTCCTCGCCCGCCGCCTGCTCGGGACTCATGTAGCGCGCCGTGCCCACCACCTGACCCTTGGGCGTGGACTCCTCGGAGTCGCCCACGCGCGCGATGCCGAAGTCCGTGACCAGCGCGCGCTCGGTGGCCCGCTCGATCATGATGTTCTCGGGCTTCACGTCACGGTGCACCACACCGTGCTCGTGCGCATAGGACAGCGCCCAGGACACCTCCTGAAGCAGCTTCATCGCCGCGCGGGGCGACAGCGGCCCCACGCGCTCCACCCGGTCGCGCAGCGTCTCGCCGTCCACGTAGCCCATCACGAAGAACACGAGATCGCCGTGTTCCTCTACCGCATGGATCGGAACGATGTGAGGATGGGACAGGCCGGCCGCGGTGCGGGCCTCCTGCAGGAAGCGCTCGCGCAGGCCGGAGTGCGAGGCCAGATGGGCAGGCAGCAGCTTGATCGCCACGAGGCGGTCCAGCGCCACATCACGCGCCAGCAGCACTACGCCCATGCCGCCGCGCCCCAGCTCGCGCTCGAGCGAGTAGCGGCCCGCCAGTATCTCCTGGAGGTCGAAAAACTCGGGTCCTACTGCGTCAGTCATGGTCGTGTTGCGCTCCCGCCCACCATACGCAATCATACTGCGCGCCGTTTCACGGCACCACGCCATCCGAACCGGGAGACGAATGTGATTCGAAAGCTACTATCTCTGTGCATCCTCGCACTTGCAGTCACTTCGACCGCACAGGCACAGGACCGCGGCTCCTTCAGCGCGATTCTGGGCTACCAGTGGGGCGGCGGCCTCCAGACCACGGACGGCAAGTTTGAGATCGAGCCCAGCCTGAACTACGGTGCCGAGATCGACATCGTGGTGCGCCCCGGAGCCGAAGTAGTGCTGCTCTACAACCGGCAGGACTCCGAAATCAAGCTCACGAACCGCGCGGGGCTGCCCGATACCACCTTCGGAAACGCAGCCATCAACTACTTCCACCTCGGCGGCATGGCCACCCGCCAGGTCAGCCGGGTCACCAAGCCGTTCTTCTCCGCCACCATCGGACTCACCTGGTTCGATCCCAAACAGACCGGCGTGAGCAGCGAGTGGCGCCTGAGCGGCAGCCTGAGCGGCGGCCTGAAGGTCATGCCCTCCACACGGGTGGGCCTCAGGGGGCAGGTACGCTGGTGGTTCACGTTCCTGTCGTCTGGAAGCGGCTGGTGGTGCTCATTGCCGGGCGGCTGCGCCGTGACCGCGACTGGAACGCTGATCAGCCAGGGAGAGGCCTCCGGCGGGTTGGTGATCGCCTTCTGACGGGTCCACGCGGCATTCAGGCGGCCGGTTCGCGCACGTTGCGGGCCGGCCGTTTTCTAATCCGCAGGGGGCAGTTGCCGGGAGCCGGTCACGATCTGGCCCAGGCGCGTCACAAGCCCCGCAAGCCTTTGCTGGCGCCGCTTCATCACGCGGTTGAACCACGCACGGGCCCCGAGCCAGCCGGTGGTGAACAGACCAGTTCCCACGCCTATCGCCGCCACCACCGTCGGCCCCGTCGCCACGCCCATCCCCTCCACGATCGCCCCGGTGATACCGAACATCACGAAGCTCACCAGCGCGACCGGCGCCATGACAACCGTCTTGGGAGCGGCGTCGTTGTCCGCGATGTGGATCCGCGTGCTGTCGCCGCGGGAGCTCACCAGCACCTGGGTGCGGTAACCCTGCGGCTTGGAGCTCCAAGAAAGTGACTCGCTCAGCGTCTCGTTGAGCTGGCCGATCTCGCCCAGGGTCACCCGGATTTCCTCGAGCAGTGCGGCGTGCTGCTTCTCGGAAATGGCCCCCGGCACGAAGTGCTCGAACTCGAGCTCCGGCGACACCAGCAGGATGCCGCCGCGCTTGAGCTGCCCGGTGCCCGGCACCGACTCGGCGGCGGCTTCGCGCACGTGCTCTGGCGGGATCCCGGCCTCGGCCGCGAGGCGCTCGACCCCGCCGATCGAGTAGGACTGTCCCCCGGTGGGGCGCTGTGCTTCGATCGCCGCGGCACGGCTGATGAGGCCCCTGGCCTCAGCGTCGCCCACCCGCGGCCCGCCGCGCAGACCCTCTTCGAACGCCCGCGCGAAACCACCGGGTGTCTCGAACCGCAGCGCGGGACTCATTGCCAGCGCACCCACCAGTGACTGCTCCAGCCGCCCAGGCAGACGGTCCAGGCGTTCGCGGTGCTCCGGCTCCGCGTCGGCGAAGCGACCCAGCCGCACCACCTCGTCGGGCAGCCACATCCCGGGCGTCTCGCCCACGACCATCTCGTAGGCCACGCATCCCAGGCTGTAGACGTCGGTGCGCGCGTCGATGTCGCGCACGCCCGCCGCCTGCTCCGGGCTCATGTAGCCCACCGTACCGACAGGGAACCCCGAGCGTGTAAGGCTCTGCCCGCCGGCCGTGACTATGGCCTTGGCAATGCCGAAGTCCGTCACCACGGCGTGCCCCTCGGACAGCATGACGTTCTCCGGCTTCACGTCGCGGTGGATCACGCCCTGCCGGTGCGCGTAGTCGAGCGCATCGGCCACCTCCCGGAGCAGCGGCAGAGCTGCACGCGGCTCCACCACCCGCTCGCGGACCAGCCGCTGCCTGAGCGTCTCGCCGTCCACGAACGGCATCACGTAGAACAGGAAGCCCTCGGCCTCGCCCGAGTCGATCAGCGTGAGCACGTGGGGGTGGGTGAGCTGGGCGGCGATCTGGATCTCCGCCAGAAACCGGTCGGTTCCCAGCGAGGCCGCGAGCTCCGGCCGCAGCACCTTCACCGCCACCTGGCGCCCGTGCTTCACGTCGCGCGCCAGGTACACAGTGGCCATCCCCCCCTGCCCCAGCAGGCGCTCGAGGGAATACCGACCAATCAAAGCGGAATTCAGGGCACTCGGAATCTGCGTCATCGTCATAACAGTAACGCCGCCGGGCGCCGTCCGGATGCACCCCGCCGGACCCGCGCAGCGGCTCCGGAACATCGCGACACTTTCCCGGGATCCCGGGGTACACGGTCATTACGGGGGGCTGCAACCGGGGGCCTCAGCAAGGGAGCAGCAATGCGGGGAGTGCTCTGTACCTTCGTGTTGGCAGCCGTAGTGGCAGTACCGGCAGCAGGACAGCAGCGGACGCTGGTGGATGACGGATTCGATTCCGGCGGGTTCGGCGCGCCGGTAATCAAGTTCGCCAACGCCGTCGACCAGTTCGCGGTCTATGTGGGCGGCCGCGGCGGGTGGATCATCAACAGCACGATAATGCTCGGACTCGGGGGCTACGGGCTCGCGAGCGACGTCACGATCGACCCGCGCTTTTTCGGCCGGCAGATGGAGTTCGGCTACGGCGGGCTGGACCTGGAGTTCATCGTGGCGTCCGACGCGCTGGTCCACGCCACCGTCGGAGCCCTGGTGGGCGGGGGCGGCGTGAGGCCGTTCTGGGAGCCCACCGACGCCGTGTTCGTGCTGGAGCCGGCGCTCAACATCGAGCTCAACATGACGTCGTTCATGCGGCTCGCGGTGGGCGGCACCTACCTCTGGGTCACCGACATCGATACACCGACCCTGCGGTCCGACGACCTGAACTCGTTCACCGGCACGGTTCAGCTCAAGTTCGGCAAGTTCTAGCCGGCGCAGTATCTTCCAACCGATTCCACAGGCCGGGAGGGCGAGCGTGCTCGCCCTCTCGCGTATCACTCGCTCGACCCATGGAGGAGGCGTGATGTCGATCCGCATGGTGCGGTGTGGCATGGTGCTCGCAGTCATCGTCGTTCTCTTGGCCGTCCTGCCGCGGGCCGGTCGGGCCCAGGCAGACCCCCTGGCGGACCTCGATCGCTACGTGGAGCAGGTGATGAAGGACTGGGAGGCTCCCGGCATCGCCGTGGCCGTGGTGAAGGACGACGAAGTCGTGCTGGCACAGGGCTGGGGCGTGCGCGAGCTGGGTCGGCCGGAGTGGGTGGACGAGGAAACCGTGTTCGCTATCGCTTCCACTAGCAAGGCGTTCACCGCCGCGGCACTGGGCATGCTGGTGGATGCCGGCAGGCTGCGGTGGGACGACAAGGTGATCGACCATCTCCCGGACTTCCGGCTGTTCGACCCGTACGTGACGCGCGAGATGACGGTGCGGGACCTGCTGAGCCACCGCAGCGGATTGTCGCGCGGCGACCTCCTGTGGTACGCCTCGCCGTTCGACCGCGATGAAGTGGTGCACCGCGTGCGCGGCCTGGAGCCGGCATGGAGCTTCCGCGCCCGCTACGGCTACCAGAACATCATGTTCACCACCGCCGGCGAAGTGGTGCGGGCCGTGTCGGACACGACTTGGGACGACTTCGTGGCGCTGCGGATCTTCGAGCCGCTGGGGATGCACACGTCTACCACGACGATCCGCGACCTCGAGGGGCGCGACAACGTCGCCATGCCGCACGGCAAGATCGACGGCGAGGTTACTCCGATCCCGTGGCGCAACTTCGACAACCTGGGCGGGGCCGGCTCCATCAATTCGAGCGTCGGCGACCTGGCGCAGTGGATGCGCATGCAGCTGGGCGAAGGGGTGCACGGGGACCGGCAGCTCATCTCCGACAGCGTGATCAAGGAGATGCACACCCCGCAGACCGTGGTGCGCCGTTCCAAGCAGGAAGAGGAGATGTTCCCCGAGACCCACTTCGCGGCGTACGGGCTGGGCTGGCGCCTCAACGACTACCGAGGCCGGCTCATCGTACGCCACGGCGGCGCGCTGGACGGGATGCGCACCCACGTGCTGCTGGTGCCTGAGGAGGAGCTCGGCGTGGTGGCCGTCACCAATGTGAACGACGGCCGCATACCCATGGCGATCGTGTGGCACGTGGTGGACCAGTACCTCGGGCCCACGGGCAAGGACTGGAACCAGGTCTACCTGGAAGCGGCCGAGAAGTCACGGGCACGCGCCGACTCTGCGCGGGAGAAGACCGAGAGCGAGCGGGTGGAGGGGACCCAGCCAACCCACGGGCTAGAGGCATATGCGGGAACCTACGCAAGCGAGCTGTTCGGAACTGCCGTGGTGGAGGAAGACGACGGCCACCTGGTGATAAATGTCGGTCCCTACTTCGTGGGCGATCTGGAGCACTGGCACTACAACAGGTTCCGCGCGACGTGGCGGGACCGCTACCTTGGCAAGGACTGGGTGCAGTTCGAGCTGAACGGCGCTGGGGAGGTGACCTGGGCGGAAATCCCCGGTTTCGGGAAGTTCAAGCGGGAGTAGGGCGTCCCCACCCCGCGGGCCGCGGCAAACGGGGGCAGGAGAGTTGGGGCCGGGCACCGGTCACGGTACCCGGCCCCACGTTGCGGCGGACCCTATCCTCTACTCACACCATGCGCAGCGCAGATTCGGGTCATCGAAGAACCCGAAGTGGCCGCAGAACTCCGTCTCCCCCGCATCGCAGGTCACGTCGCAGTCGTCGGATGCACAGTTGCTGCAGACGATTCCAGGACACGAGTCACCGACGCCGGTGCTGTCGTCGCCGCACGCGGCTATGCCGGTGGCCAACCCAAACGTGAGGAATGCTACAACTGAGATCAACGCGAAGAAGTTGGACTTCCGCATTAGGACCGTCCTTTCTTCTAGGGCCCGCGCACGACGCCAACGTAGCTTCCGGCCCGGTGAGCGGCAAGGCTCGACACCGTACCGTGCACGCGGCAGATTGACCCCATGGAGATAAGACACGAGGGCGACCGCGTTGCGGTGATCACGAAGAAGTCGCACATCCAGGCGGTTGTGGCAGTGGCGGTGGGCATCGCAGCCGGTCTCGGCATGTATTTCGGGATCGGCGCGCTCCGCGGTGGCGGCGAGGCTGCGACTGCCGAGCCGCTCCCGGACTCGGCCTCTTGGGTCCTCACGCCACGCTTCGACGTCGCCACAGAGGGCCGTCCCTCGCTGGGTCCGGAAGACGCGCCCGTGACCATCGTGGAGTTCGTGGATTACGAGTGTCCGTGGTGCCGCGAGCACTCGAACGTGGTCCTGCCCCAGTTGCTCGAGCAGTACGGCGACGGGATCCGCTATGTAGCGCGGCACTTCCCGTTCCCTGCACTGCACCCGAACGCAATGACGGCCGCTCTGGCCGTCGAGTGCGCGTACGAGCAAAGCCGGTTCTGGGAGTACCGCGCCGCGATCTTCCGTGCCTCGCCCCCGCTCACGCTCACGCAGCTGCGGGAGCACGCCGCGGCGGTGGGACTCGACCTCAACGTGTTCGATTCGTGTCTGGGGTCGGAAGGAGCGCGACAGGCCGTCGCCCACGACCTGCTGGACGGTTGGGAGTTGCAAGTGTCAGGCACGCCGACCTTTTTCGTGAACGGCCGCCGGCTGCGCGGAGAGATTCCGTTCCACGAGTGGGAGATGTACGTGGAGATCGCGGGCCGGGCGGACTGAGGTGCTTCCGGGGACGCTGTTTCTGATCGCGGTACCGCACCCAATAATCTAGGAGAGCCCTCCAAGGAGACGACATGAGATACATGAAGTGGATTGCACTTGCGACCCCGTTGCTCGTAGCCTGCAGCAGCTCGACGCAGCAGGCCGCACAGGATCCCGGAGTCACCACAGACACCGATGCGGCCCAGCAGGAAGCCGCGTTCGACCCGGCGGACTGCGAGGGCTGGTGGTTCATTCAGGTGGCAAGCGGCTCGGAACACATGGTGCGGGTAGCGTGGGCGCCGGACATGGCGCGCGAGCGCCAAAACCTCGGCTCCGTGGAGCCGCACGAGAACCTGGTGTGGAAGGTACGGTCGCCGGAGGACGGCATCCCCGAGGTCTGGGTGGAGCACGAACGGTTCTGGATCAGCCGCCGGGACAGCGAGGGGCTGGCCGATCGCCACATCTCCGTCGTGATCGGCTGCGCCGAGGACTCGCCGGGAGGTTAGCGCTCCGGCGCCGTCTCCCCCCTCAATGCCGCGACGGCTGCGCGCGCACGGTCCACGAGAGGCTGCACATGCGGTGACGCGTCCTGCCAGGCATCGATGAAGCGTTCGTACAGCTCGATCGCCTGCCGGGTCTCGCCCAGCTGCTGATGCAGCGCCGCGCGCTCGGGCCACGAGCGCACGATCCCGGCGGCGCCGTCGAGGTCGGGATCGGCGCCGTCCAGCCGGTCGTACGCTGCGAGGGCGCCGCGCACGTCACCCATCTCCGCGATGACTCGCGCCCACGAGAAGACGTCGGCGAACATCTGGGCATTCTCGATGGGGCGCGCCGCAAAAGCGTCGTACGCCGCCTCCCGTAACGCTGTCGCCGCACCGGTGTCACCCCGGGCGAGCGCCATGCGCGCGCGCCCCACCATGCCGGAATCCGGTGGGAGGATGCTGAGCACCCGGCCCAGCAGAGTAGTATCGAGAGCCACGGTCTGCGAGTTGGCGAAGTCGGAGACGATAAACACCCACTCGCTGGTATCGCCTGGCAACGCGGCTTCGACCGAGTCGATGACTGCGGCGACTTGCTCGAGGACTCGTGCGGGATCGTCGAGCGCCTGCCCGGCATCACCACCGAGCCATCGCGATGCCAGAATCGTCTGCAGGAGAAGCGTCTTGGGCACCTGCCGCCCACCGGGGGAAGAGGAGACCTGCACAGGGTCCGGCGCGAACGCGGTAAACACTTCAACAACTAGGTCCGTGGCCTCGTCGAACCGTCCCGTGCTCATGAGGGCTGGCGTCAGCCAGTTCATTCGCTCGAGCAATGTTACAGTCGGCGCGGTGGCGATGGCCTCCAGCGCCCGGTCCGCCGCTTCGTGATACCGGCCGCTACCGAGAAAGATCTCCGCTTCGTAGGCCGACACCGCCAGCGACCCCATGTCCCGCAGAGTCGGGAGCTGTTGCTCCGCTTCCCGATACCGCTTCCGGTCCAACAGGACCCTCATCAACTCCTCGCGTGCGCGGAGTGTCTGCGGCAGCGCCGCGACCCATCCATACGCCACGAGCACCTGCCGCTCCTCCAACTCGCGCGCTATGTCGTCGATGGCCGCGGCACCCAATGCCTGCTCCAACTCCTCGCGCGAACCATAGACTGCCGAGTCAGCGAGACACACCCACCCACCGCCGCGGGCCGTCGCAAGCGTCCCTCGCAGCGACCCGGTACACCCTATCAGGGCGTCAATCGTGTGCATATAGGCCAGGATGTAGCCGGAATCGAGCGCAAGCGTGCGCTCGAAGGCCCGCAGGGCCCTGCCGAGGTTTCCGAGCGTGTCGGCGTGCGGAAAGTCGAAAGCCCCGCCGTGGAAATGAGCCTCACCTAGTTGGTACCACGCCTCGACATCAGTCGGGTCTTGCTGGATCAGTCCCTCGGCTATGGCTCTCGCCTGCGCCATCCGACCCTGGTCGAAGGCGGCGCGGTACTCCAACAGGCGGCGATATCGAGGGGGCAGTGCGCTGGAGTAGCGCTGGGCCCGGGCGATCAGGCGGCGTTGCTCGGCGTTCACGGCGTTCAGCCGCGCAGTGTCGTTTGCCGCGATATCGCCCACAGCCCAATCCAGCGTCCAGGCCAGCTTCATGTAGCCCAGGGCGAACGTGGAGTCGATGGCGATCGCGCGGCGCAGGTGCGCCTCGGCCGAGTTGAAGTCTGATCGCTGAAGCTCTGCCATGCCGGAGAGGTACTCGCGGTACGCCGCCGCCGAGGTGGTGGTCCGCTGCAACACCCGACCATGCTCGCCAGGCGGCGCCCCGCTCAGGTCGAGCACCAGTCCTCCCAGCGAATCGAAGATGAGGCGGTGATCCGCCTCGAGCGCGGAGCGCACTATCTCGCGGGCGATCCGCTCGCCCGATGAGACGTCGTGGACCTTGGCGTCGAACACGAGGGAGTCGGCCTCACGCCGTATCTCCCCGATGATGAGCGTGCCTACGTCCGCCTCCTGGGCCATCTGTCTGGCGGCCTCGAAGTCTATGTCCCCGGGCTCTACGTCCCGCCGTCGCATGAGCGAGGCGGTCCGCTCCTCGTCGTACACCCGCAGGTCTTCCCAATGCGCGAGGTTGAGAACGAGCCCGTTGACCGACGCACTCTGCAGCCAGTCGAGCTCGGGGTCGCCGGTTTGGTTCTCGAACGGGAACACGATGAGGCTGCGCCTCGGGTCGTCAGCACCGCCGCCCCGCAGCACCGCGAATGCGCCAATGCCGACCGCTGCCACCAAAGCCGCGGCCACCCCGATGCGCATGCGGGGGATGGGCCTTACCGCGGCGGCCGGCCGGGTTGCCGTCGGCGTGACACCACCGTTCGGCGTCCCCAATGCTTCCAGCTGCTGGAGCAGCTCCGCGGCGGACTGCCACCGGTCGGCCGGCTTCTTCTCCAGGCATCGCATCACGAGCGACTCGAGCGCCGGGGGTACGGTTTCCCGATGCTTCGTCACCGGCTCCGCGGGCTCGGTCACATGCGCCGCCAGGATCGCCTGCGGCGTGGTCGCGGTGAACGGCGGGCGGCCCGTCAGCAGCTCGTACGCGAGGGCGCCTACTGCGTAGATGTCCGCCCGGTGGTCGATGTGCGGATCAGCCGATGCCTGCTCGGGCGCCATGTATGCCGGCGTCCCCAACGCCATCCCGGCAGTGGTCAACCCTTCCCGGCCGGTGGCTTCGCTCACCGCCTTGGCGACGCCAAAGTCCGTAACCAGAGCGTGCCGGCCGGAAAGCATCACGTTGTCGGGCTTGATGTCGCGATGGACGACGGCCTGGGCGTGCGCATTGTCCAGCGCATCGACGACGTCGCGGAGAATCCGTACCGCTTCGGGGACGGGGAGCTCGCGCTCTCGCGCGAGTTTGTCACGCAGCGACTCGCCATCCACGAACGGCATCACGTAGTAAAGGAATCCGCCGGCTTCGCCGGAGTCGTACAGCGGCAGGATGTGGGGGTGGGAGAGCTGGGCCGCGATCTCGATCTCGCGGACGAATCGCTCGGGTCCGAGGGCGGCTGCCAACTCCGGACGCAGCACCTTCACCGCAACCTTGCGGCGGTGCCTGATATCCTCGGCCAGATAGACAGTGGCCATGCCGCCGCTACCCACCTCCCGCTCGATAGTGTAGCGGTCGGCGAGGGCGGCCGTGAGCTGCTCGGGAGGGTTAGTCACGGCCCGAGAATATGCGACAAATGTGGCGTGGGCGCGAGACTCACTGAGTTGGGACTTTTGGGTCCGGGATCGCTGGCAGTGGCAACTGCCTGGGGTAACGCAGCGCCCAGAGCGCTACTCGTAGCCGAGTGCGTCGACGGGATTGAGTCTGGAAGCCCGGATGGCGGGCAGGAGACCAAAGACAATTCCAACCGTCGAGCAGAATAGAAGTCCGATGACCGCCCATTCCATGGGAACGTTCTTGTCAAAGGGAACGAAGAGAGTCATGGTGTTTCCCAGACCGAACCCTACGACGACACCGAACACACCCCCGATGTTACAGAGAATGACGGCCTCGAGAAGGAACTGCGTGAGGATGCTTCTCGGTTTGGCACCGAGAGATTTGCGAATACCGATTTCCTTCGTTCGTTCTGTCACGGACACCAGCATGATGTTCATGATGCCGATACCGGCGACGATAAGCGCAATACTGCCGATCACAAAAGCCGCGATCTTGATGCCCCGTGTCATTGTATTGAACTCGGTAATCAGGCTCTCGCTGTTGAAGAAGTCGAAGTTGTCTTCTTCGTTGGCTCTCACACCCCGCTCGCGCCGCATCACCTGGCGTGTTTCCTCAATCGCGTCCTGGACGAGTTCCGGCGACTTCGCACGAACCGTTATGTTCACGGAGCGGGAAAATCCATTGCGACCGATCATGCCGTAGATGTCCAGATACGTCGTGATGGGGATCAGCACATAGTTATCGAAACCTCCTCCGAAGGCCGATTTCTTCTCCTCGAAAACGCCAATCACTTCGTATTTGCGCCCGTCCAGACGGATTTCCTTGCCGATGGGATCGACGAAAGGAAACAGCTTCTGCCCGATCGCATGACCGATGACGGCCACGCTGCGGCCGCTCCTGACATCCATTTGCGAGAGGTTGCGTCCCAGTCCGACGTAGTGCGTGTTGTTCGGCGGATATTCCGGCGTACCGCCGCAGATCGTGACATTGGGGTTGGTGGACTCGCCCCGGTACTCCACCGTGTAGCCGAAGTCCCACAGCTCCGCCCCAACCAGATCGACGGTCTCCACCTGTTCCCGGATCGCGTTGGCATTCGCGACCGTGACCGGCGGCCTGAGCATCGCCTTGCGTCGCTCCTCCGCCGAATTGAATCCGCCGGCTGGCCATTTCTGAACCTGGAAAGTCTGCGCGCCCAGCACGCTCATTTCCTTTTCTATGGTGGCCTGCACTACGGATATGGCCGTCATCACGGCGATGATCGACGCGATCCCTGCGATGAAGAAAGTGTCAAGGGAACGCATGGCAACTACCCCCCGGCTCGGACCTACTCATAGCGAAGCGCCTCAATCGGATTGAGCCTGGCGCCTCTCCAGGCCGGCACGAAACCCGCCAGAGTGCCGACGAATGCGGAAACGAGAACGGCAGTGATCAGGATGGGCAGGCTCACACTCGCCGGCATCAGCGTGGCGTTGATCACGGCGGTCAATAGCGACGCGAGCACTATCCCGACCACCCCACCCATCAGACAGATCGCGCACGCTTCGAAGAGGAACTGGAACAGGATACTGCGTCGTTTGGCACCAATGGCCTTGCGGATACCGATCTCACGAGTACGCTCCGTGACGGAGACGAACATGATGTTCATCACCCCCACCCCGCCGACGAACAGCGAGATGCTGGTGACGAGCAGTCCCACAAGAAGCACCACGCCCATCACGTTGTTGAACGCCCCCATCAGGGTGTCGAGTTTGTTGATGGAAAAGTTGTCGGATTCCGTCGGATGTAACTTACGGATCTTCCGCATTTGCCCGATCACCTCGAACTCGAGCTCCTCCATTGCTTCCTGCGTGGGCGCCTTGACGGCAATGCCCACATCCTCACGTCCATGTTGTCCACCAAATGCCTTTACATAGGATGTAATGGGAATGAAGATCTGCCGGTCGAAGTTCGGACCGCCGAGAAAGCTACCGCCCTGCTCCTCCATGACACCGATAACGCGAAACTCGGTGCGCCCGATCTTTATCTTCTTGTTGATGGGGTTCACCGCTCCGAACAGGCCATCCCTGACATCGGTCCCGATGATGCAGACGTTCCTCTTGTAGGTGACGTCGAACTCCATCATGAACCGGCCCAACTGCGGTTGCGCGCTCGACACCAGCGTCTGTTTGTCGGTGGTGCCGACAATCCTCACGCCGTCCATAACCTGGGATCGGTACTTTACGTCGCGGCGGGTATCCATCGTGGGATTGACGATGCCTCTGCCGCGCAGTCTGTACTCCAGCTCACTGGCCTCTTTGAGCTCGATGTTGGGACGATTTCGAAAGAGGAAGAAATCACCCATGACGATCCAGGGCATGCGGGAGACGTAGAACACGTCCGTACCGACGGCGGAGAACCCCTGGCGGGCCGCGTTCTGCAGCCCATTGACGGCGGTCATGGTGAGAACTACCGCGACAATGCCGATGATGATGCCCAGCGTGGTCAGCGCGCCGCGCCCCTTGTTGGCCCAGATTGCGCCCATCGCGATCCGAAGGGACTCCCCCAGATCAAGCGCCAATCTCATTCGGACCTCTCTGCCTCGTTGTTGATGGTCACGACAGCACCGTTTTCGAGGTCCCTCGAGATGGCGCGATAGCTGCCGGTGACGACTTCATCGCCTTCCTCCAGGCCCTCGAGGATTTCGATATACTCATCGCTCTGAATGCCCGTCGTGACCTGCTTCGCGATCGCCTTACCGTCCTCGATGCAGAAGACAACCTCCACGAACCCATCCCGGTCCGCCGTGTAGCGCTCTTCCGCGTCCTCGCGATCCTCGCCCTCCATCGTGAGCTGATCCACGGTCCGGACCGCGACACTCTGAATGGGAACGCTCAGCGCGCTTTCATTGGTCATGGTGAAGACATCCGCACTCGCCGTCATCCCCGGGCGCAGCGTCACCGGGGGGTCGGTAATGCTGACCTTGATCTCGAACTCGGTTTTCTGTTCTGAGCTGCCCGCGCCGGCGACATTGGCGCTGCTGGCGATTTCGTAGACAACACCTTGGAGGACCTGGTCGAGCAGCGCGTCGACCTCGATTTCCGCCACCTGGTCGACGGCAATGGAGACAATGTCGTTCTCATCCACATTGACCTGGGCCTCCATCTCCGAGAGATCGGCGATGACGAGAATGACATCCTCCTGAAACTGCGAACCGATGGCAATCTCGCCGACTTCCTTGTTCAGGTCACTGATGGTCCCGGACATGGGCGCATAGATGGTGGTCTTGGAGAGATCGTCGCGGGCCTGCTTCAATGCCGCCTGGGCCTGCTCCACCTGATTCATGGCAAACTCATGGCGCGACACTTCCACCTGGTAGGCCGCCTCCTTCTCTTCGTAGACGGCCTGCGACTCCATATCTTGTTCCACCAGTTCCTTCGACCGGGTGTATTCTCTCTCGCTCCTCTCCATGTTCTGGCGGACCAGTGTGGCGTTGGCCTGGGCGGACCGTACGCTGGCCTCGGCACTTTCGACCGAAGCGATGTAGCGCTCCCGGTCCAGTTCCACCAGGAATGCCCCCTCCTCCACCCATTGGCCCTCCACCACGGCCAGCCTCGTGATCTTCGCGCTCACATCGGCGCTCACCCTTACCTGGGTCTTCGGCTGGATCTTCCCGGTGGCGCTGACCTTTTGCACGATCTTCCGCCGATCTACCTCCGCGGTCTGTACGGCCAGGGGCTCGTCTTCACCACCGCGCCGGGCCAGGCTCCCAACAACGACGACGACGACCACGACGGCCGCGGCCCCGATCCATAGGCGTTTCCTCTTCATCGTTCAGCTTACTCCATTCTCTTCTTCATCAGCGCGTTAGGTAAGACTGCGTACCATATAAGTATACGGGGAAGCCAAAGAGCAGGTTTCCATATAGGTGCTGTGGCCGCGAGACTGACTGAGTTTGGGGTGCCACTTGGGGTCCCAAGACAAGAAAGGCCGCTCCGAAGAGTGGCCTTTCGAATCACGAACTCATTGACCTACAACCGTTTCGTCGTATGCGCCGCCAGGGAATCGAACCCCGAACCTACTGATTAAGAGTCAGTTGCTCTGCCAATTGAGCTAGCGGCGCAGGTACCTCTGCTACAACGACTTCCAGCGGTTAGTCAGTTTCCGACCTCTGACTGCTGGGGGAATGCTCGCCTTCCCATCATCCCTCAGGAACTCCTCGACGTGCATCCCCTTCATGTCCTCGTAGAGGTCGGTCACGTCTCGAGCACCGTGATCAAGGTACATACGGCGCTGGGACCGCGGAACCCTCGCTTTCTCGAGCCAGGTTGCGTAGCTACGGCGCAGCCCGTAGGGGGTGCGCCCCACTGCCCGCAGGGCCAGCAGGAACCTCGCTCGATGGACTCGTCGAGCGAAAGCTGCGTCTGGCGCTCGAGGCGCTTGCACAGGGTCTCACCCGCCATGCGGGCATCACATAGACCGTCGCCATGCCGCCCGCACCAAGCTCGTGTTTGATTACGTAGCGATCGGCCAGGGAAGTACGAAGACAGTCGAGAAGGTCCTCCGCCGATTACCCCCGGGGCGCGTAGTGAACAACAATAGGACGCTCATAGTTGTGGGGCCAAGAGGAAAGGAGGATAGTCTGGTAGTGCATCACTGGTTTGGCAGCACTCGGCGGATCGGTCTAGTTCCCCCCCAACAGAGCACGGAAGCGCGGGTATTCCCGCAATGGGGCCAGCGTCGGGTCGAGCGCAATGAATGTGGGGGTCGCAAAGCCGCCGCCCCTGGCAATCAACTCGAAAGCGTCGATTGCTTCTTCGTGCTCTCCTACCTCCGCCAGCACCAGCGCCAAGTGGACGCCGCCGAGGACGGATTCGGCTGCTCCCAGCCGGATCTCCCGGAGCGCATCCTCGTTTCTTCCGGTGCCGGCGTAGGCGGCTGCCAGGAGGGCACGAGAGCTCGAGACCTTGCCTGGCGGCTCCAAAGCCAGCGACCCCTCCAGCACCCACGTTGCGGAGTCGGCGTAGGCTCGGGCCCGGTCATCGTCTCCCACGCCCTGGTAGAGGCCCATCTTGTGCAGGTAGTAATCCGAGCTGTCGAGGTCCGGCGGCCCGAGCGCAATCGCCTCTAGTTGATCCCTGTACCACTCATCTTGTGCGAGCACCCTGGAACCCCACCATATGGACGAAAGGAATCCGGTGAGCATGCGTTCCCGACCCATGCGGCGGATGCCCTCCTGAAGGACCGCTCGTGCGCGGTCCATGTCTCCGTACGTGTACAGGTAGAAGTAAATCTGGAAGCTGTAGATCGCCGGGTCTTCGGGGCTCAACTCAATGGCGCGCGCGAAGTAGCGCTCGGCGTCGCGCTCGAACTGCTCGAGATCGATCCCCGGGGTCTGCTCAGTCCGGGTGCTGAGGGCGGAATGAGCTCCGGCGACCCACATCACCACGCGCCCATTCAGCGGGTTCAGTTCGAGGGCTCTCATTCCGTACGAGTAGAGGCTTTCCCAGTCTGCGCGACGGTAGTACGCGAACGCGAGCGCCTCCAGAACATCGTCCGAGTTCGGGTCCGCCTGCTCGGCCCGGATCAAATGCGGCAGAACCCGCTCCCAGTCACCTGACCTCGCCCGCTCGTAGCTCGCGAACGCGAGATGCCCCCAAGCCATGCTGGAGTCCAGCAGCACTGCCAGTTCGGCGTGGCGCTCCGCGAGGGGCAGGGCGCGCTCCACTTCATGCGGCTCGCTTCGCGCGAGGTCCGAGTAGTGCATCGACAAGCGAGCATGCGCCTCCGCAAACTCGGGGTCCAGGTCCACGGCCCGCTCGTACATTGCTATGGCTCGGCGGCGGTCGGTCGGGACGACTCCAACTCCCGTTGGAACCTGGTTGCCACGCAGATAGGCGTCGTACGCCTCGATATTCTCCGTTGGCCTCGCTGCGACCGCGGCGCGTTCGGGCTCGAGCAACGTGACGCTGAGTGCCGTGGCTACGTGCTCGGCGATGGCCGCCTGGAGTCCGAATATGTCGGCCATCACCGCCTCATATGGCTCCGCCCACACGTGCGTCTCGTCGCAGGTCCGGATCAGTTGCGGAAGGACGCGCACGCGCCCATCAGCGGAACCAGACTTGTCCCAACGCACCGTGCCCTCGAGCGCGTACGCCGCATCCAGTTCGTCACCGATCTGCGCCACCGTCTTCCCGGTGCCCTCGTACTGGACTGCACTGGTACGGGCGATGACGCGGAGGCCGGAGAGCTTTGCGAGCTTGCTGGTGATCTCGTCGGTGATGCCGGCGGCAAGATAGGCGTCCTCGACTGGCCCCAGGATCTCGAACGGTAGAACGACAACACGGGGAGCCCCGCTCTCCGGGTCGCATGCGCTCCCGCGCTGCAGCCACGCGATTCCGAAGTACCCGAACGCGGCGATCACCATGACTGTTGCCGCTGCGACGGCTAACCTCCCGGCGATGGGGCGAGGTGATGGCGGCTCTCCCGGCGCTTCGAGCGCGTCCACGAGCTGCTGCGCTGTGCGGAACCGGTCGGCTGGAGTTCTGGCAAGTGCTTTGTAGACGGCTCCCTCTAGCGAGTCCGAGACCGTTTCGCGCAACGCCCTGAGCGATGGAACGGTGTCGACGGATTTGCGCGCCAATACCGCTTGGACGCTCGGCCCCGTGAATGGCGGCTCGCCACCCAGCATCTCGTACATCACGCAGCCGAGCGCGTAGATGTCTGCTCGGCTGTCGATCTCGTGCTCGCCGCTTGCCTGCTCGGGGCTCATGTAAGCCGGTGTTCCCACGGCGAGCCCTGTCTCCGTAAGCCTCTCGGTGCCGGCTTCGGTCACAGCCCGTGCGATGCCGAAGTCTGTAACCACGGCGTGGCCCGCCTCGAACATGATGTTCTCGGGCTTGATATCCCGGTGCACGATTCCCAGGGAATGGGCATAACCCAGCGCGTCCGCCACCTCACGCGTGATCCGGAGGGCGTCGTCCAGCGGCAGCTGACCCTCCCGGTGCAACCTCTCGCGTAGCGACTCGCCTTCGACGAACGGCATGACGTAGTACAGCAGTCCGTCTGCTTCGCCCGAGTCGATCAGGGTCAAAATGTGCGGGTGGTTGAGCCGGGCGGACAGCTCGATCTCGTGCAGGAAGCGATCGGCACCCAAGGCGGAGCCGACCTCGGGCCTCAAGACCTTTAGCGCAACGTTGCGGTTGTGCTTGAGATCATGTGCGAGGTAAACGGTGGCCATGCCGCCGCGGCCCAACTCGCTCAGGATCTTGTAGCAGTCGGCCAGGACGGCGTTGAGGCGAGCCACTAGGTCCGTCACCCAGGACTCCGGTGTGGGGTGACCCTAAGGTAGGCGCGGCCTCCGGTGTGGTCCAGTTGTCAGTTTGGTCGGCGGAGCGCAAGGTCTTCAGCCCTATGAGAACTTCGACCCGGAGGTGCGGTAGTAAGTCTGCACACCGACGCGCTGATCTTGTCAGCGTTGGTCAGTGCTGGGGGTCTTGCTGGGGGTCAGTAGGGACCAACAGAGGTCAATAGAGTACAGAAACGCCCCGTGATTACCGGGGCGTTCCTGTATAGAGACGATTAAGAGTCAGTTGCTCTGCCAATTGAGCTAGCGGCGCGAGGCAGAACTATAGTACGCCACGATGGCTTCTTCAACCTCCCCCCGGTGCGAGTTCCACCAGGCCTGCCAGGCGTCGAGCCGTTCCATACCGGCGGCGACCGCAGCGTTATCCCCACCCTGGAACCCCTCGATCGCCAGCTGGAGTCCGCCCTGAACGTGTGCCTGAAATCGCGCACCCCAATCCCCGTGGATCGCGTTCAACTCATCGAGATCCACGAGGCCAGCCGTGTCAGCCGTTTCCTGCAGCAGCTCCACCATGCGCGGCACGGTTCCGGCAGTTGTCATCCCCTGCTGCACCGCGTAGTGCGCGTAATAGAAACGGCGAATCGTCGGGGAGAACGCCTCGGGGGTGGATCGCTTGCCCAGGGACGTGGCGAGTAGCGCGATGCAAAGGAAGCCGATCAAGACCCAGATCGCCCGGAGAGTACGCTGCGTCATGATCCAAAATACGGCCGTGACCCTCACCGAAGAAGGCCGTCCCTGCAACTTCCCCCGGTCCCGGCGGTATATACAAGCGCCGGGGCGGGGGACTCTGTGTAAATTCCGACGCGATGACCATGACTGCGGCGCTGCTCGCCGCTTCCGCGATACTAGCAGTCGCCCAACAGGACACCACCGTGCGCGACACCGTGCAGATGGACGTCCTGGTGGTGACGGCTACCCGCTCATCCGAGACCAGCCGCCTCGAGCAGGACCTCGCTCTCTCCACGGTCAGACCGGAG
Source organism: Gemmatimonadota bacterium (assembly GCA_039586895.1). Classification (GTDB taxonomy): domain Bacteria; phylum Gemmatimonadota; class Gemmatimonadetes; order Gemmatimonadales; family GWC2-71-9; genus WVYX01. Next base: position 22,962 of record JBDHJM010000023.1, read on the forward strand.
CTCGCCGAGCGGGCCTCCGGCACGCAAATGGCCAACCTGCTGCGCGACGTGGCCGGGGTACAGGTGCAGCAGACCTCGGCGGGCCAGGGAGCCGTGATCCTGCGCGGCCTCATCGGCAACCAGGTGCTGCTCCTGGTGGATGGTGTCCCGCTCAACAACGGCACCTACCGTGACGGGCCGGGCCAGTACCTGGCTACGATCGACCCCGAGACGGTCGAGCGCATCGAGGTTATCCGCGGCGCGGCCTCGGTGCTGTACGGCTCCGACGCCCAGGGCGGAGTGGTGAACGTCATCACCAAGACGCACCCGTTCGAGGGGGCGCGCAGCCTGCGGGTGGCGGGCGCCGTGTCGTCGGCGGACGACGCGTGGCGGGCGCGGCTCTCAGGCGGCGCGGTGTGGAGCCGGTTCTCTCTCGCCCTGGGTGGCAGCCTGGTGTCGGCCGGTGACCTGCGAGCCGGCGGCGAGGTCGGGCCGCAGGTGCCCACCGGCTATGACGCGGCGGGGTTCGATGCCGAGCTGGTCTACCACGTCAACGGACTGCACGAGATCAAGGGTGTATTCCAGCACTTCGGCATGCAGGACGTGCCGCGCTACGACCGTTACGTGACGTTCCGCGCTCCGGTGCCGGGCGCCGACGCGGAGCACGTGTTCGAGCCCCAGGCGCGCCAGCTCGCGTACGTGCGGTACACGTTCTCACCGGGCGGGGCTGCACTCACCCGGCTCGAGACCACCATCAGCCTCACGACCCAGCGTGAGGGGCGCAGCAGGATCCGGCTGCAGGACGACGGCGAGCCGGACACGACGCGCACCGTGTGGCGCGACGACGTCTACACGCCGGGCGTGGCCGTGATCGGCACGAGCACCCTGGGCGTCGGGACCCGCCTGCTGCAGCTCACGTGGGGCGGTGACTACTACCACGACCGGCTCGTGAGCGAGGGGCTGGAGCAGGACCTGCTGACCAACGCCGAGACACCGCTCTACCGCAACACGACGTCGGGCCCGATCCCCACGGGGAGCTTCCCCGACGGGGCCAACGCCGACCGGCTGGGCCTGTTCGTGGCCGCCGCCGGAGACGCCGCAGACTGGGTGCGGCTCTCGCTCGGCGCCCGCTGGGGCACGTTCCGCAACGACGCAGAGGTGGGAACCGAGCTGGGAGGGCACGTGGTGAACACCGCGTCGGCGCTCACGGGGCAGTTGGGCGCCGTGTTCAGGCCCGCCCACGACTGGCGCGTGGCGGCTCGCCTGGCCGGCGGCTTCAGGGCACCCAACCTGTACGACCTCACCCGCGCCGGACCCGTGCCGGGCGGCGTGGCGCTGCCCAACCCGGACGCCACACCCGAGCGCTCGCTTGGAGGCGAGCTGGGCGTGCGCTACACCACGCGCCGTGCCGCGCTGGACGTCACAGGCTACTACACACGGATCACCGACTTCATTGACCGGGTGCCGGGACAGTTCGAGGGTGACACGCTGTTCAACGGCGAGCGGGTGTTCCAGGGCCGCAACGTGGGGACGGCGCGCCTGTACGGGGTCGAGGCCGAGGCGCTGCTCCTGTTCGGCCAGTTCAGCGCCCGGGGCACGCTGCTCTTCACCCGCGGCGAGCAGGAGGTGGTGAGCGGCCAGGTGGAGCCCATGTCCAAGATCCCGCCCCTGGCGGGGCACGCCAGCCTGCGCTGGACCGAGGCGCGCGGCAAGGTGTGGGTCGAGTACCTGCTGCGCTGGGCCGGCTCCCAGAGCCGCCTCGGGACGCGCGACCTGAACGACCCGCGTATCGAGCCCGGCGGCACTTCCGGCTTCGCGGTGCACGGCCTGCGGGCCGGTACCGTGGTGACCCGGCGGCTGCAGCTCTCCGCGGGCTTCGACAACATCGGCGATGCGCTGTACCGCGGCCACGCCTCGGGCGTGGACGGTCCGGGACGCCATGTCTGGGCCGGGTTATCGTGGATCGGGAGCTTCTAGCGGGGTGATGCCCCCAAGGGGAGTCGAACCCCTGTCTTCACCTTGAAAGAGTGATGTCCTTACCGCTAGACGATGGGGGCGGCGTGATAGGTGCGGCGGATAGCGGTAACGGGATTCGAACCCGTGTTTCAGCCTTGAGAGGGCTGCGTCCTCACCCCTAGACGATACCGCCACGTTTTCAGGCCTGCGGCCGGCACCAAATATCATTAGCACCCGGCGCCCTACGCAACCCACGCACCGCAATCCAGGGCAGCACGCCGCAGCGGCCCCGGCGCGGAGCCCGTAAGTCGTTGCTGCAAAAGATGTTGGGTCGCTGCTCGCAGGAGCCCCTCGAAACCGGTGCTGGTAGCTTGGCGTACGTTCTGGTAGCGTACGACATCGTCCATCGGAGCCCTGAATGGAGCAATCCCAGATTTCGGAACGGTCGCGAGGCGTGGCGCTGATACTCGGCGCTTCCATCGGCGTATTCGGCGCGCACCGGTTTTACACCGGGAAGATCGCCACCGGCATCCTCCAGCTGGGCACGGTCGGCGGCCTCGGGCTGTGGTGGCTCTATGACATGATCCTGCTCCTGACGGGCTCGTTCCGCGACGTGGACGAAAAGCGAGTGTGGAACTGGTGGGAGCCCGGCCCCGGCCAGGCATCCCCGGGCGCATCGTCGGAGCAGATGGAAGCCATCCTGTTCGAGTTGGACGCCATGCGCTCCGACATGGGCGAGCTGAACGAGCGCGTGGACTTCGTGGAGCGAGTCCTGGCCCGCGCCAAGGACCGGGAGGCGCTGCCCGGCCATTGACGCCGCGCAGTCCGCGGCGTATTGCAGATGGCATGACCGGTCCCTCGGCGGACTCCCCTTCCCCTCCCAGGCGAGCAAGCGACGCAGAGTTCTACCGCATCCGGCGGCGGCTCCGCATGGCGGTGGGCGCCGCCGTGCTGGTCAGCGCGGTCGGAGTGCTGGGCTTCATGATCATCGGCGCGGGCCGCTACGGCCTGATCGACGCCGTCTACATGACCATCATCACGCTCAGCACCGTCGGATTCCACGAGATCATAGACATGTCGGGCAACCCGGCCGGGCGCATCTTCACGGTGCTCCTGGTGATGGGCGGCATGGGCGTGGTCGCGTACACGGTCCCGATGATCGCGGCGTTCCTACTCGAGGGACAGATCCGCAACATCTTCGCGAGACGACGCATGCAGAAGACAATTGCCGAAATGGCGGGCCACTACATCGTGTGCAGCGATACGCCGGCAGGGTGGTTCGTGGCCCAGGAGTTCGCGCGCACCGGGCGGGAGGTCGTGGCGGTGGCCCCCACCGATACGGCCATGCAGGAGGCCCTGCGCAGGCTGGGCGAGATCCCATCGGTGGTGGGCGACCCCACCGGCGATGACGTGCTCGAGGAGGCCGGCGTGGAGCGTGCCGCCGGCGTCGTGTTCAGCATGGCCAACGAGAAGGACAACGTGCTGGGAGTGCTCACCGCGCGGCGGCTGGCACCGAGCGCCCGGATCATCGCGGCCACGGAGCAGCCCGAGACCGAGACCAAGCTGCGCACGGTGGGCGTAGACGCCGTGGTGAGCCCCAGCCGCATCGGCGGGCTCCGCATGGCATCCGAGATGGTGCGCCCCAAGGTGGTCACATTTCTGGACCGGATGTTGCGCGAGCGGGGCGGCACACTGCGCATCGAGGAGGTGACCGTGCCGCAGGACGCCGACGTGACCGACCGCACGCTGGGCTCGCTCAAGGTGGACGAGGTGGCCGGCGCGATGCTGCTGGCAGTGAGCCGGACCGGTGCCGACGCGTTCGAGTTCAAGCCCGCGCCCGACACGCCGCTCGAGCCCGGAATGACGCTGGTGGTCATGGCGGACGTGGATGGACTCGAACGTCTCAGGAAGCGGTTCCACCGCGCGACGGGTGCGTTCCTCAGAGCCGAACCCGCCAAGACAGAGTAGGGGAAGGCCGCAGCGATGCACGGGGTCGTAACCGTAGTCATCGTCCTGATCGGCTTGCTGCTGGTGGCGGCGGCAGCGGCGATCGGCCTCAAGCGTACGCACGTCCCCTATACGGTGGGGCTGGTGCTGCTGGGTCTACTGCTCAGCGCTCTCGCCGAGCGGGTGGACGCCCTCGAGCCACTGCGCGAGCTGTCTCTCTCGCCCGAGATCATCCTGTTCGTCTTCCTGCCCACGCTGATTTTCGAGTCGGCGTTCAACCTGGACGCCCGGCTCCTGTCCCGGAACCTGGCGCCGGTGCTGACGCTCGCCGCCCCGGGGCTGCTGCTCTCCACGGGGATCGTCGGGGTACTGCTCACTCTGCTCACGCCGCTCCCCCTCGGCACGGCGCTGCTGTTCGGCGCCTTGATCTCGGCCACCGACCCCGTCGCGGTGATCGCGCTGTTCAAGGAGCTGGGTGCGCCCAAGCGCCTCACCATCCTGGTGGAGGGCGAGAGCCTGTTCAACGACGCCACCGCTATCGTGCTGTTCAAGATCATCCTAGCCGTGGTGGCGGGCGGTTTGTTCACGGCTGCCACGGTGGGACGCGGCGTGGTGGAGTTCTTCATCGTGTTCGTGGGCGGCCTCGTGGTAGGGGCAGTGATCGGATACCTGATGATCCGCACCATCGCCCTGGCGGAGGACCAGCCCGTGGTGGAGGTGACGCTCTCGACAGTAGTCGCGTACGCGGCGTTCATCGTGGCGGACCACTACCTCGGCGTCTCAGGTGTGATGGCCACCGTGGGCGCGGGCCTCGTGGTGGGCACGCTGGGCTCCACCCGGTTCACCCCTGAGGTGCGGGCCTACCTGCACCAGTTCTGGGAGTACGCCGCCTTCGTCGCGAACAGCCTGATCTTCCTGCTGGTGGGGCTGACGGTGCACGTGATGGGACTGGTGCAGGTCGCCGGACTGATTGCCGTCGCCATCCTGGCAGTGCTCGTGGCCCGCGCGGTGACGGTGTTCGGGCTCGTGCCCGTTGCAAACCGTTTCTCCGGCGACGAGCCGGTAGGCGCCAGGTCCCAGGCGGTGCTCTACTGGGGCGGGCTGCGCGGAGCGGTGGCGCTCGCGCTGGTGCTCAGCCTCCCGGGCGACTTCCCGCAGCGCGAGCTACTGGTGTCGCTCGCGGTGGGAGTCGTGCTGTTCACGCTGCTGGGCGGCGGGGTCACGATGCGGCCGCTGATCCACCGGCTCGGCCTGGACCGACCGTCCCTGGCGGAGCGCGTGGGGCGCCTACAGGCGCTGATAGCGGCAAAGCGGGCGGCCATGGCGAGCGTGCAACAAGTCGGCACTGCGGGTCACTTCTCGACCCGGCTCGTCACGGACGTCGAAAACGAGTACAGCGAGACAATCGTTGAGGCGGAGAAGGAGCTGGCGGCTTTGCGTCAGGAGTTCGGACGCGACGAGATGCGAGGCGTCATCTGGTCGGAAGCACTCACCGTGGAGCGCAACTCGTACCGCGAGCAGTTCGAGCGCGGGCTCATATCCGAGGCCGTGCTCCACGAGCTCGAGCTCTCAGTGGATCTGCGGCGCGACGAGGTGAAGCGCGGCAGGGTGCCGACCGAGCTGCAGGCTGCCAGCCCGTTGGAGGTGCGTGCGGGCGACGGACTGATGCGTCTCATCGGAAGCATCTTCCCCCGCAGCCGCATGGTCCGGCGCCACCGCCTGCGCAAGCTGGCGGCGGACTTCGAGTACGATGCCGCTCTGATGGAGGCGAGCCGAGGGGTGATCGAGGCGATCGGCGGCCTCGGCGAGCTGAGCGGAGTGGACCCGGCGGTGACGCAGGAGTGCCGCGAGGTATTCGAACGGTTCGCAGAAGAAGCCATGGAGCGGCTGGACACCGTGGCTGAGCACTTCCCCGAGTACGTGCAGGCGGTGCAGCGCCAGACCGCGCAGCGCATCGCGCTGGACAGCGAAGCGGATGCCATCGAGGAGCTCGCCTCCGGCGGGGGCATTCCTCCGTCGGTGGCGCTCGAGGCGCGGCGCATGGTGGAGCACGAGCAGCGGCGCCTGATGCGTCAGCCGGTGGCGGCGCTGGAGCCGAACCCGGAAGACCTGCTGGCCCGCGTCCCGTTCTTCAAGGACCTGGAGCAGTCCGACTTCGCGATGGTAGTGGAGCGACTGCGCGAGCGGACTGTGCTCCCCGGCGAGACTATCATCCGGCAGGGCGAGCGCGGTGATTCCCTGTTCCTCATCGCACGCGGCGTGGTCGCCGTAGTGTTCGCCGTGCCCGGTGAGTCGCCCAAGCGCGTGGCGTCACTGCACGCAGGCGAGTTCTTCGGCGAGATGGCGCTGATCACGCAGGAGCCGCGCAGCGCCACGGTGCAAGCGATCACAGGGTGTCACCTGTACGAGCTGCTCAGCAGCGACGTGGACCAGCTGTGCGACGTGTGCGGCGGGGTGCGCGACGCCCTGATACAGGCATACGAAGAGCGCCGCAGACCTGCGCGGCGCTCCTCGATCGTGAGTTAGGGACCGGCCCGGCTCGCTTCGCTTCGCTCAGATCCCGTTACGGACGCCGCATCCGGAACGGCGTGCCGCGCACCTCACGTGCCGGACCGGCCGAATGCCAGAATCACGGGCGGGATCATGACCGTCCCGTCGTCACGCACCATCGCCTGCCGCACCGTTGCATCGGGGTCGAACACCAGAGCGACCTCGCTCACGCCCTCTTCCACCGTGAAGCCCGCATGGGTCTTGATACCCGAGTGCTCGGCGGACGGGATGTACACGTCGTAGGGAACACCCTGCTCCAGTACGACGCCGTTGGGATGATCGATGGTCGTGTTGAACGTGATCGTCGCTGAGGTCACGAAGAGACGCGCATGCGTGTAGTCGCCTGCGGGAATCTCTCCTGCCGCGAGCACCAGGCCGCCCTCACCTTCGGCGGGCAGGTTCATGAGATCGATCTGACCGTCGCCCACGACCTCCAGCGCGTACCAGTCGTCGTGCTGCTCGCAGTGGTGGAACCCGCGTGCTCCTTCGTTCTGCGGCTCGTTGGCCTCCCGCCACTGGTGGCGGGCCCGCAGGCGCTGCTTGAGCCCCTCGGACGGCAGCACCTCCACGTGCTCCACCGTCAGCAGCAGCGACTCGATTAGATCGGTGGTAATGCGTGCTCCGACCCGTCCATCCCCTGGTCCGCCCGGCACCAGGCTCACCAGCAGCGCCTCCGCCACCGGCGCAGCTGCGGCGGTCTCCAGTGTCACGGTAGCCGAGCTGGCGGGATTCTCATTGGTGCCGTCCACACCGGCCGCATCCGAGCACCCCACCAAGGCCGCACCCAAAGCCGCGGCCGCCAGCACCTGTCCCGATAGCTTCTTCATCTTGTTTCTCCCGCGTCCGTTTTCGTATTCCGCGCCCCCCTACCGGCCCCAGGCCGGTCGCGCCGTCATACAGACCGATCGAACGGGGCAGACGTAACGCCCTCGAGCCCCGTCACCCGCAACCGCCTGCCGGCGCAGAGGTTGCGCAGCCTACGAGTGCCTGTACCTCACGGGACCGTTACCTTTAGCCCGGTCGGGACGTCTGTAAGGCGGAACCGTGGAACTCAGTGACGGGATCGTGGTGCGGAGAGTGCTGGAGGGGGACACGGAGCTGTACCGGGTCCTCGTCGAGCGGTACCGCCGGCAGTTCGGGCGGTACGTGATGGGGCTTGTGGGAGATCACGATGCCGCAGCGGACGCCATGCAGGAGGCCTTCATCCGCGCCTACGATGCACTCGACACCTGCCGCAATCCGGACCGCTTCGGCACCTGGTTCTTCCGCATTCTCACCAACCAGTGTCACAACGTGACCGCCCGACGCCGTGAAGCCCTCGACGTCGCGGCCGTGGACCCGCCGGCCCCCAACCGCACTGACCGGCCGCTGGAGCTGGCGGAGCTCAACGCACGAATCGCCGAGGCGCTGGACGAACTGACGCCGGAACAGCGCGAGGCGTTCGTGATGAAGCACCTGGAAGGACGCAGCTACGAGGAGATGGCGCAGCTGGCCGGCGTGGGCGTGGATGCTCTCAAGATGAGGGTACACCGCGCTCGCGACACGCTGCGGGTCATCCTGGGGGGACTAGATGAGAGCCAGTGACGGATTCGGCCACGACGCGCACCGCTACCTGGACGGCGAGCCGCACGGCGAGCTCACCGCGAAGGAGCAGGAGCAGGCGGATCGTCTCGCTGGGGCGGTGCGGGCCTACGCGGCGGAGCTGGAGCCGCCCGGCGACGAGATCGACGATGCTGTGATGGAAGCAGTCCGCTCACGTACGCCGGGCACACGCCGGTCTGCCTGGCGCTGGCTGGTGGAGCCGCGTCAGGTGAGCATTCGCCCCGTGTGGGCCACTGCCGCTGCCGCTGCCGCCGCGCTGGTGCTGTGGTTCGGAGGGCAGAGCCTGGACCGTGGACCCGTGGCGGATGCCGCTGCGTCGGTGGCGGCAGACACCGTGTTCGTGAGGTTCGAACTGATGGCCCCCGATGCACGACTCGTGTCCCTGGCCGGTTCGTTCAACGAATGGGAGCCCGGCGCGGTCCCGCTGGTGCGCGGCGAGGCCGGCGTGTGGTCGACTACCCTGGCACTCCCGCTGGGTGAGCATCAATACCAGTTCGTCGTGGATGGCGAACGCTGGATTCCCGACCCGAGTGCGCACGCCCAGGTCGAAGACGGCTTTGGCGGCACCAACAGCCTGATAGTGGTCGGGCCGAAGGGAGTGGTGAGATCATGACGCGACGACTGCTGCTGGCACTACTCTTGTTCGCGGCCGTGCCCGCCCTGCGGGGACAGGAGCAGACGCAACTCCGGACCCAGCTGCAGGCGCGCGGCCTGCCGGATGAGCTCGTGAACCAGGTGGAGCAGATCGCAGCCGACGCAACCGCGCAGGGAATCCCAGCCGGACCTATCGCCGACAAGGCCATCGAGGGTTGGGCCAAGCGCGTGCCGCCGCAGCGGATAGCCGCGGCGGTGAGGCTGTACGCCGGGCGCATGGTGCAGGCGCAGGAGGCAGTGCGCGCGGGAGGGATGACGGATGCGCCCGGCCACGTGGTGGCCGCCGCGACCGAAGCGATGGCACAGGGCATCGAAGGAGGCCACGTGCAGGAGATGGTACGGGCGGCGCCCGGGCCTGAAGCTGCCGGGTCGGGCATGAGCGTTGCGACCGCGCTGCGCGCCCAGGGGATGCCACCCGATCAGGCGGCCGCAGTGGTAATCGAGGCATGGCGCCGTGGCGAAACGGTGGCTCAGGTGCTGGACATGCCATCGCTGGCACGCGCAATGCAGGCGCAGGGGATGAGCCCCGCCGATGTCGGCCAGCGCATGATGCAGGGCAGTGGCGCGATGCAGGGGGGCCAGCACGGCCGGCCCTCCGGAGTGCCGCCTCCTGAGCGGCCCGGCAGAGGACAACAGCGACCGCCGGGTCAGTGAACGGCCGGTTCGCAATCGGTGTAGCGGTCGCGCTCCACGCGGCCGTGGCACCGCTCGCCGCCCAGCAGGCTTCACTGTGGCTGGGCGGCGTTTACGCACACTATGCCGACACGGTAGACGGTTGGGCAGGGAGCCTCGGCGGCCGGGTCGGCTTCCAGTCACCCTCCGCCTGGGGCAGCGCCGACGCCTACTACACCCGGTTCACGTCCGGTGAAGACGTGGTGGACGTGAGCGGCGGGCTCGGCGTGCTGCAGGTCGTGAGCCGGCGCTTCGGTCTGGGCGCGCGCGCCCAGGGCTACGGCTACTACATCGAGGGCGGCACCTGGAGTGGCGCGGGCGGCGTCACGCCCATCGTAGTGACCACGCTGGGGCGTTGGATCGGATCGCTAGAGCTCTCCGTAGGCGGAGTGCGACGCCTCGATGAAACCTCCGACCTCACCCTCGCCGGCGCGCTGCGCGCCGGAAGGGGCTTGGGGCGCTTCAACCTCGACTTCTCACTCAGCGCGGTCTCCGCCGGCGACACGGCTTTCGGAGACGGAGTCGTGACGGGTGAGTACCGCACCCGCACCGTGGCCATCGGTGCGCTGGCCGGCGCGCGCGTCGGGGACCTGTCCGGCGATCCCTGGGTTCAGGGTTACCTCGAGTGGTGGCCGGCGAGGGCGCTGCTGTTCGAGGCCCGTACCGGAACCTATCCCGAGGACATCACTGGCTTCGTGAGCGGCTTCTTCGCCCGTGTCGGTGTGCGTGTGGGTCTGGTGCGCCCCTCGCGCAGCGCGGCCCCCGAGCAGCCGCCCGGACCCCAGATCGAGCGGCTGGCCGACGGCCGCGCGCGGGTAGTGTTCGCAGTGGAAGACGCTACGACGGTCGAGATAGCCGGCTCGTGGAACGCGTGGACGCCGACCGCGCTCACCGCTCTCGGCGACGATCGCTGGGAGGCGGTCGTTCCTTTGGGTCCCGGGGCGCACCGGTTCTCGCTAGTGGTGAACGGCGAGCGCTGGATCGTCCCGGAGGGCGTGCCGGTCCTGCCCGACGACTTCGGCGGCGAAGTCGGTCTGCTCGTGATCCCCGAATAGCGGCGGCCGGCTAGCCCTTCCCTCCCAACTCCCGGTAGCGGAAGCACTTCACGATGTGGTCGTTCACCATGCCGGCCGCCTGCATGTACGCGTAGCAGATCGTGGAGCCCACGAACCGGAAGCCGCGCGCCTCGAGCGCCTTGCTCATTGCGTCCGACTGTTTCGTCTTCGCTGGGATCTGCTTGAGCGTGCGCCAGCGGTTCTGCCTGGTCTCGCCATCTACGAACTGCCAGATGAACTCGTCGAACGAGCCCACTTCGTCCTGGAGCTTCAGGAACGCCTTGGCGTTGCCAATGGAGGCCTCGACCTTCATCCGGTTGCGCACTATGCCCTCGTCCTTGAGCAGGCGCGCGACGGTTCTCTTGTTGTACCGGGCTACCTTCTCCGGATCGAAGCCGCTGAACGCCTTGCGGAAGCCCTCCCGCTTCTTGAGAATGATCGCCCAGCTCAGCCCCGCCTGAAAGCCGTCCAGCACCAGGAACTCGAAGTGGCGCCGGTCGTCGTGCAACGGCACGCCCCACTCCGCGTCGTGGTATGCGAGCATGAGATGGTTGTCCCCCAGCCAGGCGCAGCGCGGCAGGTCGTCGGGCACTGCGCTCACCGGCCGCCGCCCCCTGCCCCGTCGATCTCCTGCAGCAGAGCCTCCACGGCAGCGCGCAGCTGTGCGTCACCGCCCTCGGCACGGTCGTCCGGCCGGCTCGGGATCACGATGTCGGGCACCGCTGGGCCGTTCTCCATGTTCTGATCGGTGGCCTTCACGTACCAGCCGCGGAACGGGAGCCGCACGAAGGAGCCGTCGATCAGGCCGGCGCCTCCAGTAGAGATCACGGCGCCGAAGGTGGGCTCGCCCACCAGCGTCCCGATGCCTAGGTGCTTGTATGCGTGCGAGAAAATCTCGGCGTTGGAGAACGAGTTCCCGTTGCACAGCGCCACCGACGGCTTGGTCCACGCCGCGAGCGGCAGCCGAGGCCCGAACGGATAGTACGACCGGAACTGCGTGTGCTGCCGCTCCAGGTCCTCGGCCGCCCCGCGTGGGATGGTGTAGGCGTGCTGCCGCACCGTCAGCACGGCCATCAGGTAGTCGGTAGTCCAGCCGCCGCCGTTGAAGCGCACGTCGATGACTATGCCGTCCCGGCCGTTGCCGCTCGCGACGAGCTCGCGCTCGAACCGCTCGAAGCTGGGCCAGTTCATGCCCTGGATGTGGATGTAGCCGAGCCGCCCGCCCGAGTACTGGTCCGTGAGACGCTGCCTGTCACGCACCCACTCGCGGTACAGCGGCCAGTAGAGGCTGCCCGTCGGCCGGATGATCACTGCCCGCTCGCCGCCGTCGCCGCGCACTGTCAGGATCGTGCGTTTGTCCACGCGGTCCGCCAGCAGGCTGTAGAAGCTCTCTCCCGGCCGGACCGGCATGCCCTCGACGGCCGTGATCACGTCGCCCGCCTCCAGCTTGCTAGCTTCGCGGTCCGCCGGCGAGTCGGGGACGACGCGCACTACGCGCACTCCGTTGTCGACAGCGTCGATCTCCACTCCCAGCAGTCCGGTGCGCTCCGTCTGCGTCTCGGCGCGGTCGGGGCCGTACAGGCCCAGGTGGCTCGCGTTCAGCTCGCCCAGCATCATGTTGAACACATCGCGGAAGTCGCGGTTGGTGGACGCACCCTGCGCCCAGCCCCAGTACTTCTCGCCCAGTGCCGCCCAGTCCTGTCCGTGGAAGTTCGGATCGTAGAAGCCGTCGCGCAGCACGCGCCAGGCTTCGTGGAACACCTGCGCCCGCTCCTCGGGATAGTCGATCTCCATCCGGGCCGAGAAGCCGAGGTTCTCCACCTTGGAGTTGTCGACCTTGAGGCGCGCGATGCGCCCGCCCGACTTCATCAGGAACAGGTGCTTGCCCTTGGGCGCCAGCGACACCCCGTAGGGCGACTGCCCGCCCGAGGTCACCGACTCCAGCTCGGTGCCGTCCCACTTCGCGCTGTAGAGATCCTGATCCGCGCCCGAGCTGGTGCGGCCCGGCCGGTTCACGACGAAGAAGAACGTCTCTCCGTCCTCGGAGACCGCCACGTCCGACTCGTTGCCGGGCATCGAGGTCACCTGCGCCAGCCGCTCGTGGATCCGCTCGAAGTCGATCCGGATCGGCTCGGGCTCGCCGTCTTCATCCTCTTCGTCTTCGGCCTCATCCTCGTCGCTGCCGAGCTCCCAGTCCTCGGACGTCTTCTCCCAGTCGGACTTGCGCAGCCAAACGAACCAGACGTCTGCGTTGCCGTCGTTGCGGGCCGACAGGAACCCGAGCTTGGAGCCGTCGCGGCTCCACACCGGATCGTAGTCGCCCTTGGGATGCTGGCTCACGTTCACGGGTCCAACCGAGCCGTCGGCCGCGTGAATGAACAGCTCCTCGTTGAAGTCGAGGTCTTCCTGGGAGTAGGCGAGCCAGCGGCTGTCCGGACTCCATGCAACGCCGCTGGCGGACGCCCAGCCCTCGGCCAGCGTGCGCTGGCCGCGCAGCTCACCGTCTCTCAGCTGTGCGACCACGAGTGTCCCCCGGCCCACCCGATAGGCGACCCGTTCCCCGTCGGGCGACACTACCGGGTTGCTCTCGTCCTGCTCCGTTTCGGTCAGCCGCACCGCGCGGTGCCGCAGGCTCTTGAACAGGTCCGGCTGGTCGGGGTCCGCCGACTCGAGCCGGTACAGCTCGTACTGCCCCTCGCGGTCTGAAGCGAACAGCAGCGTCGTCTCCGACATCCACTGGATGTCCTGGTCGCGGTACGGGTGCCGCGTGAGGCGCACCGAGCGGTCCTGGTCCGGGTCGTTCTCGCGCACGAAGATCTCGCCCCGCACCACGAATGCCACGTACTCGCCGTCCGGCGACACCGCATACTCCGAAGCTCCGCGGCTGAACGTCTCGCGCTCGACCGGATCGAACCGGTCGTCGGCGGGCACGCGGAGCGCCAGGCGCTGGGGAATCCCACCCGCGCGCAGCACGTACACGTCGGTCTGCCGCTCGAACACCAGGGTCTGTCCATCGGCGCTCACGTCCATCGTGCGCGGACCGTCGTCTGTGTAGCTGGTCACCTGCTCCGGCTCGCCCGCCGCCGTCCCGTCCTCGCTAACTGCAAGCCGGTAGATGTTGTAGGTGCCGTCCCGCTCCGATATGAAGTACAGCGTGCGGTCGCCGGCCCACACGGCCTCGAGGTCGTTGCCGTCGAAGCTGGTGAGCTCGGTGTACGCGCCGCTCCGGGTGTCGTACAGCCAGACGTCTTTGTTGGCGGGACCGTGGTAGCCCCGGCGGAACGGGCTGTTGGATCCGAACGAGAACGCGATGAAGCGGCCGTCGGGCGACAGGCGTGGTGTATAGCCCACCGCATCCAGCATCCGCTCGGGCGTCCCCCCCGCTGCGGACACCTGGTAGATCTCGGACTCCCGCTCCACCTGGCGGAAGGTGCGCCGCGTCTCGAACAGGATCCGGCCGTCAGCCGTCCAGTCGCTTGCCCTGTCGGTCGCCGAGTGATAGGTGAGCCGCTCCGGAGCACTGCCGTCGGCAGCCATCACGAACAAGTCGTCGCTGCCGTACCGGTCGCTCGCGAATACGAGCCGCGATCCGTCCGGGCTGAAGCGCGGCCGCGACTCGTAGGCCTGGTGAATGGTCAGCCGCAGGGCGCGGCCGCCGTCCACGGGCACCGTCCAGATGTCCCCCTGAAACGAGAACGCCACCGTGCGGCCGTCGGGGCTGATCGCAGGGTAGCGGGCGAAGGGTCGGTCGTCTTGAGCGGTCAGGCCGGCGGGGAGCAGAATGCCGGCGACGACGAGCAAGGTGAGCAGGCGTGCGCGCATGGTCCGTCCGTTTCGGTTTTGGCGTCGCGGGAGGCGTCGTGCTGCGGGAGCGGGTGCGGCCGGGTGCCGTCCCCGTGTCGAATCAGTAACAAACACGTGGGTCCGGCGGTTGCCAAGGGGATTTCGAGGAGGGCTAGGACTCCTGAGGCACCAGCCAGTCCACGAGCTCGGCCAGCGTGGCGACCTCTGCCAGGGGGCGGGCCTCTCCCGTCGGGGCCTCGTGCTTGCGGTTCACCCACACCACGGGGACGCCGAGGGCCACGGCCGGCTCCACGTCGTGGAAGTAGCTCTGCGCCACGTGCAGCCAGCGGGCTGATCCGATCCGCTTCCGCGCGTGTAGGAAGTGCGGTGTGGCCGGCTTGTAGGCGCCAACCAACTCCGCGGTGACGATGAGCTCGAAGTCGGCCGTGAGGTGCTCCCGCGATCCGGCAAGCAGGTCGTCGTCCACGTTGGAGAGGATACCGAGCCGGTAGCCTTTCTTCTCGAGCGCGGCCAGGGCCGCGTTGGTGTCCGGCAGCGGCGGCCAATCGGGCAGGCTCGCCGGAAGGAACGCCGCCAGCTCGGGCGCGAGCTCCCACCCCAGGCGTTCGGCTGTAGCGAGCGCCACCAGCTCGAGCACTTCACGATAGGAGCGGAAGCGCTCGGCCTGGATCTGCGGCTCGACCTCCGCGTGGACCTGGAGGATGGTCTCGCGCTCCAGCTCGACCCCGGCGGCCCGGGCCGCACCTGCTATTGCCCCGCCGATCCCGGTCTCCCAGTCGATCAGGGTGCCGTAGCAGTCGAACGTCAGGATGTCGTAGGGGAGCACTACTTCTTGGCCTTCGCCGCCGCCTGCTCCTCGAGCATCTTGGGAACCTCGCCGCCGTCAACCGGGCGGGAGTACAGGAAGCCCTGCCCTTCCTCGCACCGCAGCAGCTTGAGGCTCTCCGACTGCTCCGCCGTCTCCACTCCCTCGGCTATGACCCGCACGCCGAGATCGCGGGCCAGCTTGATGATGGCCTGCACTACCACCGACTTCTCACCACTCAGGCTCACCCGGCTGATGAAGGAGCGGTCGATCTTCAGCGTGTCGATGTTGTAGCGGTTGAGGTACGCGAGAGACGAGTACCCGGTGCCGAAGTCATCTATCTGGACCTGAATGCCGAGGTCGCCCAGGTCCCGCACCAGGGCCAGGTTGAAGTCGGGATCGTCCATCAGCACGTTCTCGGCGACCTCGAGCTTGAGGCGCTGCGGTTCCAGGTCGGCCTCACGCAGCGATTGCGTTATGCGGTCCACCAGGTCTGTCTGCTGCAGCTGCTTCTCGGCGACATTCACGCTGACGAAGAGGTCGGGCAGGTGCGGGAACTTCTTCACCCACTTGGCCGCTTCCATGCACGCCTCCCGCAGCACCCAGAAGCCGAGCGGCACGATCAGCCCCGTCTCCTCGGCGATGGACATGAACTCGTCGGGCGACACGGTGCCGCGCTCCGGGTGCTCCCAGCGCAGCAGCGCCTCGAACCCGGATATGCTCTCGCCGTCGAGCGAGACCACAGGCTGGTACACCAGCCGGAACTGCTCCTTGGCGAGAGCCTCGCGCAGGTCGTTCTCCAGCTCGAGCACCTGCATGGCGCGCGCGTGCATCGCCTTGTCGAACACCTCGAACCGGGCGCGGCCGCGTGCCTTGGCGCGGTACATGGCGGTGTCGGCGTCGCGCAGCAGGTTCTCGGGACCGTCGCCGCTGCTCTCGCTCAGCGCGATGCCGGTGCTCACGCTGGCGTACAGCTCGTGGGTGCCGAGTTGGAACGGCAGCTTGAGCTCCTCCTGGATACGCTCTGCCACGCGGGTCGCGTCGGTGCTCGCGCTGATGTCGTCCAGCAGGATGCAGAACTCGTCACCAGCAAGGCGGGCCACAACGTCGCCCGGCCGCAGGCACCGCTCCAGACGCTCGGCGAATCCGATCAGCAGCTGGTCGCCCACGCTGTGGCCCAGGCTGTCGTTCACGACCTTGAAGCGGTCGAGGTCGAGGAACAGCACGGCGAAGCGGAACCCGCGGCGGCGCTGCGCCCGTCGCACGGAGCGCTGCAGGATGTTCGTGAAGAACGCCCGGTTGGGGAGGCCCGTGAGACCGTCATACAGCGCATCCTGCGCGAGCTGCTCCTCGACGTGCTTGCGCGCGGTGATGTCGGTGAGCGACCCCGCCATGCGGTGCGGGCGGCCCTCATCGTCCCGGGCGGCCACTCCGCGCGCCAGCACCCACAGGTGTTCGCCGCCCCGGTGTTTCACTCGGTGCTCGGCCTCGTAGAGCACCGAGTGGCCAATCAGGTGCTCGTCCAGGAGGCCGCGCACCCGCTCAATGTCTTCCTGGTGTACGCGGCCGAGCCACGCATCGATGGTGGGCTCGACCTCGTCCTCCGCGTATCCCAGGATGGCCTTCCAGCGCTCCGAGTAGTAGACGGCGTCCGAGTCGAGGTTCCAATCCCACAGGCCGTCGTTGGTGCCCTCCGCAGCCAGGGCGTAGCGCTCCTGGCTCTCGAGCAGTGCCTCCTCGGCTTCCTTGCGGGGGGTAATGTCCTCACACGTCGTGACGATGCTGATCGGCTCGCCGTCTGCGTCCCGGATGACGTCCGACATCAAGTACACCGGGAAGACGGTGCCGTCCTTGCGGATGTTCACCGACTCGCGGCGCCAGCTGTGCATCTCTTCGATCTGCTCGACGGTCAGCTGCTTGCGCACGTCGGCCGGGGCGTAGATCCCCACGTCCTGGCCCACCAGCTCGTCAACCGCGTAGCCGTGCATGGCCGCTTCGGCCGGGTTCACGTAGAGGATCTTGCCGGACAGGTCGGTGACGGTAACGCCGAGCTGGATGGACTCGACCGCCGTTTCCAGCTCGCGCAGCGTGCGCTGGGTGAGCGTGCGCTCCTTGGCGACTTTGCGCCCCTCGCGCCGCTGGCGGCCGATCTCCCGGTCCAGCCCGAACACAGTGAGCAGCAGAGCGGCTGCGACGGCCACGTCCCAGATGTGGGAGCTGTGCGCCGAGTCGGCGAACAGCTCGGCCACGATCCCGAGGAGGTGGCCTATTGCGACCGCCCCGATGGTGCCGGCCAGCACCCGCAGGCGCTGGTCTATTGGGCGCACCACGAGCACGACGGCCCAGCCGAAGGCCACCAGCAGCACCAGGATCGCAATTAGGACTAGCGGGTCCATAAGCACGGGTCGTGAGGGCGCAACACCACCCCGCCCCCGACGTCAAGGAACCTCCGAGTCGAGCCAAATTGTGACACCAACAGTAATTACGCAAAGTCTAGGTGCCGTGAGGGACACCACCAATCTGGGACGAGGTTTCCTGTGCATACCCGAAGAAATGCCGAATGCGCGCTGCGCACCCGCGCCCCACCATCGGCACCACCCTGGACCCAACCCGGCACCGAATTACGTTCAAGGCACACACCTCGATGCTGCAGCATTCGTGTTTGGGCTTGGGGAAGAGGAGAGCACCATGGGCATCAGCATCACCTTTTTGGGACATTCGGGTTTTCTGATGAGCGACGGAGCACACACCGTCGCAGTCGATCCATTCCTCACCGGCAACCCGATGACTGCCATGAAGCCCGAGGACGTGACCTGCCAGGCGGTCGTGCTCACGCATGGCCACGCCGACCACATGGGCGACACCGTAGCCATCGCCAAAGCCAACGGCGCAACCGTGTTCGGCGCCTTCGAGATCGTGGAGTACATGGGCGAGCAGGGCGTGGCCGGGGAGCCGGCCAACCCCGGCGGCAAGGTGGAGGCGGAGTGGGGCTGGGTGGCGTTCACCCAGGCGTTCCACTCGTCGTCGTACGAAGGGCGCTACATGGGGATGCCGTGCGGAGCCATAGTGCACCTCGGCGGGGTCACGGTGTACCACCTGGGCGATACCACGATCTTCGGCGACATGCAGCTGCTCGGCGAGATCTATCGACCCGACATCGCCCTGGTCCCAGTCGGCGACCGGTTCACAATGGGCCCAGAGCTCGCGACCCGGGCGGTGGAGCTGATCAAGCCCAAGGTGGCCGTTCCGATACACTACAAGACGTTCCCCATCCTGCTCCAGGACGCCGCGGGCTTCGAGCCCACCGGCGTCGAGGTCAAGGAGCTGGCGCCGGGCGAGAGCCTCAAGTACGGCTGAGTCGCAGTAGCTTACTTCTGTGACCGACGTCCTCTCCCGCCTCAAGGCGGCCCTCGCAGACCGCTACCGCTTCGAGCGCCCGCTCGGCAGCGGCGGCGCGGCCACCGTGTACCTGGCGCAGGACCTCAAACACTCGCGCCAGGTAGCCATCAAGGTGCTGCGCCCCGAGCTTGCTGCGGCGGTGGGCCCGGAGCGGTTCCTGAAGGAGATCGAAATCGTGGGCCGCCTGCAGCACCCCCACATTCTCACCCTGATCGATTCGGGGGAGGCTGACGGACTGCTCTACTACGTCATGCCGTACGTGGAGGGCGAATCCCTGCGCCAGCGGCTGACGCGGGAGCGGCACCTCCCAGTGGACGAGTCCAACCGCCTGGCGCGTGAGGTGGCGGACGCCCTGGCCTACGCGCACGGCGAGGGGGTGATCCACCGCGACATCAAGCCCGAGAACATCATGCTGTCGGGCGGCCATGCCGTGGTCACCGACTTCGGCATCGCGAGGGCGATGAGCGAGGCCGGCGGGGAGCGGCTCACGCAGACCGGCTTTGCCGCGGGCACCCCGGCCTACATGAGCCCCGAACAGGCGTCGGCCGAGGACGATGTGGACGCGCGCGCCGACGTCTACGCACTGGGATGCGTGCTGTACGAGATGCTGGCCGGCGAGCCGCCGTTCGGCGGCGGCTCCAACCAGGCCATCTTCACCAAGCACATGCTGGACCCCGTGCCGAGCGTGCGGCGACTGCGCCCCACCGTGCCGCAGCAGCTCGACTCGGCCGTCTCGCGAGCGCTGGCCAAAGTGCCGACCGACCGGCACGCCACCGCGCGCAGCTTCGGCGCCGTGCTGGAGCGGGCCGGGCAGGAGCCCTCCGCCGCCCAGCGGACGCTCCAGATCCTGGCAACCCGGCGCAATGCGGTGCTCGCCGCCGTGCTCGTCGTGGTGCTCGTGGCCGTGGCTGCAGTGTTCTTCCGCGCTCGCATGGCATCGGGCCCCGCTCTCTCGCCCAACCGAGTGGCGGTGATGCCGTTCTCCGTGCGGGGAAGTAACGAGCTGGCGTATCTGGGCGGCGGCATGGTGGAGCTGCTCAGCCTGGCGCTGGACGGAGCGGGGGAGATCCAGACCGTGGATCCACACGCCCTGCTCAGCAGCATCCCGGCCGACGAGGGAGGCACGCTGGGGCCGGAGGACGCGGCCAACGCGGCGCGGCGCTTTGGCGCCGGGCGCTACGTGCTCGGCAGCGTGGTGCAGGCAGGTGGACGCCTGGAGGTGACCGCATCGGTTTACGAGGTGGGCGGCGGGGCGCCGCTGGTGGCGAGCGCCGAGGCGGACGGAGAGCAGGCCATCCTGGACGTGACCGACGAGCTGGCCCGCGAGATCGTTGCCAATCTGTCCGCCGGGACCGAGCTGCGGCTGTCACGTCTGGCCGCTACGACCACGCAGTCCTTCACGGCTCTCAAGGCGTACCTGGACGGTGAGCGGGCATACCACACACTCGATTTCCCCGAGGCGATCGATGCGTTCCAGCGCGCCATCGCCGAGGATTCGAGCTTCGCGCTGGCCTACTACCGCCTGAGCCAGGCGGCGGTTTGGGCAGCGACGGACATCCGCCTCGGACAGTGGGCTGCCGAACGGGCAATGGAGCTGCGCGACCGGCTGTCCGAGAGGGAGCGCCGCCTGCTCGAGGCGTTCCGCGCGCTGGAGCAGAACGACGGGCGCGAAGCGGAGCGGATCTACCGCTCCATCATCGCCACTTACCCGGACGAGCTGCAGGCGTGGTACTGGCTCGGAGAGACTCTGTTTCACTTCAATTTCCGGTGGGGCCGCCGCATCACCGAGTCGCGCTTCGCTTTCGAGCGCGCCGCCTTCCTCAGCCCGCGGCAGATCGAGCCGCTGGTGCACTTCGCTCAGGTGACGGCCATCGAGGGTGACCGCCCAACCGCCGACTCACTCATCGGCGCGCTGCTGGCGCTGGAGCCGGTTCAATTCGCGGCCCTGCCGATGCGCGCGCTGCGCGCGATTCTCGCCGACGACAGCCTGGCACTGCAGGCGGTGAAGGAGGACCTCCGCTTCGCGGACGACGTGACCCGGTTCCAGACCGTGTGGACTCCGGCAGTGGGCGTGGTGGACCTGGACGGCGTGGAGGAGCTCAACCAGTTCCTGGCGGATGATCCCACGTCGTCCGAAACCGAGGCCAGCTCGCGCACGGTGCTGGCCCACGTGGCGCTCGCCCGCGGGCACCGCATAGCGGCGCGCGACCAGCTGGCGCAGGTGCGCTCCCTCGACTACCCGACCGGACTGACTACGCACGCGCTGCTCGAGACGCTGCCTTTCGGGACAGACCAGGTGACGCTGATCCGCGTGCTGCGCGCGGAGCTGGACAGCTGGAACGCGGAAGTGCCTGCGCGCGAGTCGAGCTACTTCATCCTACCCTCCCCGGGCGAGTACCCCGCGAGCCGCGCGTACCTGCTGGGGCTGCTGAGCGCACGTCTGGGGTTCGACCGGCTGGCCCTGGGCTACGCACGGGGCCTGGAGCAGGTGGCCGCGACCGAAGTGGGATCGCTGCACGGCGATCTCGCGCTGGGCGTACGGGCCGAGGTGGCGCGCCTGGCGGGCAACACACTCGAGGCGCTCGGCTACCTCGAGCGCACTCAGGGACACGTCTCCAGCTTCCAGGCCTACGCCTCTCCGTTTGCGGGGCAGGCCAGGGAGCGTTTCCTGCGGGCCGAGCTGCTGCGCGCGATGGGGCGCGACGTCGAGGCGATCAACTGGTACGAGTCGATCGGCGACGGGGCCGCGTACGACTTCGCCTACCTGGGCCCGGCCCAGCTCGGACTCGGCCAGGTGCACGAAGCCCGCGGCGACACCGCTGCCGCCGTGCACCACTACCGCCGGTTCCTGGAGCTGTGGAGCGAAAGTGACGAGGAGTTCCGCCCGATGGTCGACACGGCGCGCGCGCGCCTCGGCCAGCTCGCGGACTCTGTGCAATAACAAACGACACTCCCAACCGGGAGGACCAATGCGTTTGCAGACCGCCGGAGCCGCCTGCCTGCTCCTGCTCACCGCAGCGTGCTACGACTCGGCGCTTCGCAACGAGGTCGATGCCTTCCTCGACTCCTATGAACAGGGGTTCCAGGACCTGTATTACGAGTGGAGCGAGGCGGAGTGGGCCCTGAGCACCCGCATCGTGGAGGGCGACACCACTAACGCCGCCCGAACCAAGCAGGCACACGAGGCGTTCGTGCAGTACGCCGGCAGCGTGGAGAACATCGAGCAGATCCAGGCCTACCTCGAGCTGCGTGACGAGCTGTCGCAGCTCCAGGTGACGCGGCTCGAGAAGATGCTATACCTGGCCGCCGAGGGGCCGCAGACGATCCCGGAGGTGGTGCGCCGCCGCATCGCCGCCGAGGCCGCGCAGACCGAAGACATGTACGGCTTCGAGTTCCGGCTGCGGGGCCGGCCCATCACACCGAACGAGATCGCCCGGCTGCTGCGCGAGAGCACCGATCTGCGGCAGCGCCTTGCAGTGTGGGAGGCTTCCAAGGCGGTCGGGCCCGTGCTCAAGCCCGGGCTTGTGGAGCTGCGTGACCTGCGCAACGAGACCGTCAGGGCGCTGGGATTCGACGACTTCTTTGCGTACCAGGTTTCGGACTACGGGCTCACCACCGACCAGATGTTGCGGCTGACCGATCAGCTGGTCACACAGCTGCGGCCGCTATACCGCGAGATCCACACCTGGGCGCGCTACGAGCTGGCCCAGCGCTTCGGCGCTCCCGTGCCCGACATGATACCCGCCCACTGGCTCCCCAACCGCTGGGGCCAGGACTGGAGCGCGCTCATTGAGGTGGAGGGGCTCAACGCCGACTCGGCGCTGGCCGAGCAGACCGCAGAGTGGATCATGGAGCAAGGCGAGGCGTTTTATCAGAGCCTCGGGTTCGACGCCATGCCCCAGACCTTCTGGGAGCGATCGTCGCTCTACCCGGTAGCACCCGACGCCGAGTACAAGAAGGACACCCATGCGTCGGCCTGGCACATGGACCTCGCAGATGACGTGCGCTCGCTGATGAGCGTGGAGACCGATTCGTATTGGTACGAGACGGTGCACCACGAGCTGGGACACGTCTACTACTTCATGGCGTACACAAATCCCGACGTGCCGCTGGTGCTCAGGGACGGTGCCAACCGGGCCTACCACGAGGCCATCGGCTCGATGATCGGACTGGCCGCGTCACAGCGGCAGTTCCTGGTCAACCGCGGCCTGGCCCCCGCGGACGCAGAGGTGGACGAGATAGCGCTGCTGCTCAGGGAGGCGCTCAACCACGTCGTGTTCATCCCGTGGTCGGCCGGAGTCATGACCCGCTTCGAGCGGTCCCTCTACGCCGACGAGCTGCCGCCCGAGACGTTCAACGTCACCTGGTGGGACCTGGTGCGCCGCTACCAGGGCATCGTGCCGCCCAGCACCCGCGGCGAGCAGTACGCCGACGCCATGACCAAGACGCACATCAACGACGACCCGGGGCAGTACTACGACTACGCCCTGTCTGAGGCGCTCCTGTTCCAGATGCACGACCACATTGCACGCGAGATTCTGGAGCAGGACCCGCACGACACCGACTACTACGGCAACGAGGGCGTGGGCGAGTTCCTGGACGACCTCATGGCCCCCGGCGCGAGCCGGCCGTGGCAGGACGTGCTGGAGCGGACCACGGGACGCGCGCTCGACGCACAGGCCATGGTGGACTACTTCCAGCCGCTGTACGAGTGGCTGCAGCAGCAGAACGAGGGCCGGACGCACACGCTGCAGGACATGTAGGAACGGGAAGGCCCAACACGTGTCCAGACTGGCCGTAGTCAATCATCCGGACTACGAAGCCGACATCGGCGCGCACGTCTTCCCCACCAGGAAGTACCGGCTGGCACTGCACAGGCTGCTGTCCGAGGGCGCCATCGCGGAGTCGGACGTGGTGCGCCCCGAGCCGGCAAGCGACGACGACGTCGCTCTGGTGCACACGGCGGGCTTTATCGAGAAGATCAAGCTGGACAGCTTCCAGACCATCGAGCGGATGCAGCTCGAAGTGCCGTTCTCGCGCGAGCTGGCCGACGCGATGTGGATCGTCGCCGGCGGCAGCACTCTGGCAGGGCGCATCGCCCTGGAGCAGGGTGTCGCCGTGCACCTGGGCGGCGGCTTCCACCACGCCTTTCCCGACCACGGCGAGGGCTTCTGCCTCATCAACGACGTAGCCATCGCGGTGCGCGCGCTGATGCGCGACGGTGCGATCGAGCGCGCCGCCATCGTCGACCTCGACGTGCACCACGGCAACGGCACGGCAGCGGTGTTCAAGGACGACCCGGACGTATTCACGTTCTCGATGCACCAGCAGCACAACTACCCGGCGTGGAAGCCGCCCAGCGACCTGGACCTGGGACTCGAGGACCGCACCGACGACGCGACGTACCTAACGGCGCTGGAGCTGCACCTGCCCGGGGTACTCGAACGGCACCGCCCCGGCCTGCTGTTCTACCTGGCCGGCGCCGACCCATACGAGCACGACCAGCTCGGGGGGCTGAGCCTCACCGTGGACGGATTGAGGCGGCGCGACGCCATCGTGTACGAGAAGTGCGCCGAGGCGGGGGTGCCCGTGGCGGTCACCCTGGCGGGCGGGTATGCAGTGGATCCGGACGACACCGTGGAGATCCACTGCAATACGGTGCGGGAGGCAGAAAAGAAGGCGCGGCTCTGAGCCGCGCCTTCTCGCAATACAGTTCCAGCCGCGCGCTTTATGTCCCCCGCGAAGCCCGCTCCAGATAGAGAATGATCTCCTGCACCTGTGCCTGGGTGGGGGAGCGGCGCAGCATGTTCACCGAGTGCTCGCGCATCCTGATCACCACCGCCGGCCAGTCAGCCGCGGAGTGCTGCGTCGGGTCGGGCAGCTCGTGGCAGCGGGCGCACTCGGTCATGTAGAGCTGGCGCCCCTGCCCCGCCGGCAGGTCGGCGCGTGTAACCTGAAGCGCGTTGTCCACCACGTAGCGAGTCAGCACGACCCGCTCGCCCGACGTCGGCGTCGGCACGTTGTACTTGGGATCCAGCCCGTCCAGCCTCATCCACATGCGGCGCAGATAGGACGGCCACTCGGTAGCGGAGTGCGCGCCGGGACTCGGCAGCGCGTGGCACGCCGTGCAGTACTGACGCAGGTACTGCGCCCCGTCCGATTCCGGGTCCGGCAGGTCTGCCGGTCCGATCCCCGGCTGCGGCAGGCCGATTCGGGCCGAGGCGAGGATCAGATCGTCGGCGGCAGTCATCTGGCCGCCCCGTTCAACATCCTGCGCCGGCTGGGTCTCGGCACAGCCCGCCAGCCCCAGGGCCACGATCGCGCACGCCACCCAGGCGCGCGTCACCTCACGACGCATCAGTCGCATCGGTTGCTCTCCTATTGTCCGGTGCCACCAAACAATACACCAAGCTCCGTCAATTACCAGCGCCGCCCTGCGAGATCAGCTCCGTCGCAGCCGTGGCGCCGCCCATCGCCGCACCGAGCTGCGACTCGCTGCGCACGACCATGTGCGGCGCTGCCTGCATCACCTTCATGGTGCCCGTGCCGGCTGGGTCACCGTCCATGGACTCGATCTCGATCACGTACGCTTCGAAGGTGCCTGCTGCACACTCCACCGTCTCCGTTCCCGTCACGACGACCTTCATCGAGCGCACCTGTCCCGACTGGATGCTGAACACCCGGAAGCCAGCCTCGAACCCGACTTCCAGCGGCAGCGTGGCGAGCCACGCATCCAGGCCCGCCCCCCCCGCCAGGATCGGCGCATCCAGGTCCACGTCGATCGGGATGACCTGTCCCTGCGCGCGGATCTCGCCGCTCAGCTTCGTGTCGCTGTAACTCATCTTGAGAGTGCCCTGACCGGACGCGCTGCGGCGCACCGGCAGGAGGGTCTGCCCGTCCATCTCGAGGGTGTCCGAGCCCGACCCCATGGGCGAGGAGGTCGTCTCGATGACTCGCCACACCGGCTGGCCCTCGAACTCGGCCATCTCGAAAGTGCGCGTTACGCTTATCGGAATCTCCTGGCCCATGGCGAAGACGGTCATGTTGTACTCCAGCGTCTGCTCCTGGAGCAGGCTCCCGTCTCCCGCCATGATCGCGGCGGTCGCGGCGGCCGCCACGTCGGGCAGCTCCTCGACCACCACCGTGTTCACGTCGACGGTCAGGTCCGCATATTTGGACGCGATGTCGTCAGGCACGTCCTCCTGGTACCGACCGCCCAGGTGCTCGGCGAAGAACTGCTCCATCGCAACTGACACGGCGAGCCGGTTCTCGCGGCCGGCGAACCCGTGTCCTTCGTCGGGGGCCAGTATGTAGTCGACCTGGCGGCCCATGTCGCGCAGCGCGACGACGATCATCTCTGACTCCCGCTTCTTCACGCGCGGGTCGTTGGCTCCCTGGATCACCAGCAGCGGGGCCGTGATCTGCTCGGCCGAGAACAGGGGCGACTGCTCCACGAGTCGGTCGTAGTCGTCGGGATCATCCGGATCGCCCAGCCGCACGTCGAACAGCGCCTTGATGGGCGCCCAGTACGGCGGGATGGACTCGAGCAGCGTGATCAGATTCGAGGGGCCCACGTACGAGATGCCCGCCGCGTACACCTCCGGAGTGAAAGCAAGACCGGCCAGAGTGGCGTAGCCGCCGTAGGAGCCGCCGAAAATGGCCACCCGCTCGGGATCTGCGATGCCCCGGTCGATCAGATACTGCACTCCGTCGGTTATGTCGTGCTGCATCGCGCCGGTGCCCCACTCGTTATTGCCGGCGTTCAGGAACGCCTTTCCGTAGCCTGTGGAGCCCCTGAAGTTGGGCTGCAGCACCGCGTAGCCGCGGTTGGCCAGGAACTGCGTGTACGGATCGTATCCGTACCTGTCGCGGGCCCACGGTCCGCCGTGCGGCAGGATCACCACAGGCAGGTTCCGCGGCTCCACGCCGCGCGGCAGCGTCAGGTACGCGGGGATCTCGAGTCCGTCCCGCGCCGTGTAGCGCACCGCCTCCATGAAGGCCAGGTTCTCGCTGGGCAGGCTGGGCCGCGAGCGGTACAGCAGCTCGACATCTTCCGTTTCCCGGTTGTACAGGTACGCCGACCCGGGATCCACGTCGCGACTCACGTAAACGATGTTGAGGTTCTCGTCCTCGGTGGACGAGCCGAACGAGATCTCGCCCTCTGGGAGCTTCTGCTCGAGCACCTCCAGGTCGTGCGCGACCTGGGCGCTCTTGGGATAGATCCGCACCCGGTCGCCCACGTAGAACGTGGCAACGATCTCGTCGGTCACGTCCGAGAAGGCGGCGCCGCCGAAGTCGGCCTGCTTCTCGGGATCGGACTCCACGAACTGCGTCTCGCCGGTCGCCGGATCGAACAGCACCAGCTGCGTGAGGTCCAGGTCACCCTTGTTGGTGATCATGTAGACCCGCTCGCCGTCCTTGTGGAACCGCACGGGCCCGCAGCTCTCCATGCTGCTGCAGCGGTACACCTCGGTGAGCGCCTCTCCGTCCAGGCGCAGGACCAGCGAGTTCCCCTCTTCGTCGATCCGCACGCCGAGCCGCACGTTACCTTCCAGGTCCGTCTGCCAGCCGGCCACGTTCTCGTTGTTCTGCAGCACCAGCTCGCGCTCGCCCGTATTGAGGTCCACCTGGTACACGTCGTGGACCTGCGCGTCCCGGTCGTTGAGGCCGACCAGGATCTTGTCCGGGGTTGCCTCGGGCACCGATATGATGCGCGCCTGAATCTCCTCGTACGGCGTGAGGTCGAGCGCGGGCGGCACGCCCGTGCCGGGATCCGCCGCGGCGCGCGGGTCTATGGCGTAGACGTGGGAGTTCTCGTCACCACCCTTGTCCTGCACGTACAGCAGGTAGCGGCTGTCCTGGCTCCAGAAGTAGCCGCTCACCGGCCGCGTGGTGTCGGCGCTCATCGGGCGAGCGGCCTCGAATGGTTCGTCGATTCCCTTCACCCAGATGTTCATCACGTCTTTGTACTGCTTGCGGAACGAGATGAACTCACCGTTGGGCGATATTTGGGCGCCCGAGATCTCGGGATCGCCGAAGAAGAGCTCCCGGTCCACCAAGGGGGGGAGCTGGCTCAGGTAGTCGGCCTGCTGGGCGCCCGCCGGGGCGGCCGCGAACACCAGCCAGAGTGCTGCTGCGAAGGACGCTATGCGCTGCATGGAAGCCTCCAACAGAGATCGGATTGGGCTAAGAGTGGAAGATCACGGCACGTCCCACCCGGGGCAAGCCGTGCAGTCGGGTGCGCTGGGAGCCGCCGTGCGGCCCAGGCGCCGGCTCAGGTGCCGGCTGTTTCCGGCGTGGGACGCTGCACCATCACACCGCGGGCGATGTCCGGATCGAGGGCCAGCTCGGTCTCGCCGATCCGGATCACACAAGCGGGCTGTTGCTGCAGCACGGTGAGCTCGGCGCCGGGAACCAGCCCGAACACCGCGAGGGAGTTGCGGCGAGAGGAGCTTCCTGATCCAAGGCACAGCACCGAGGCCTTCTCACCGCGCTTGAGGTCGCGCACCGACCGCACGGTGGCGGGCAGGTCCGCGGGGGGAGCCGCCCGCTTGCCCAGCAGGCGCTGCAGCCAGCTCACCGCCTGGGGTTTCTCGGGAAACTCGTACTGGCAGCTGGGACAACGGATCAGCGCGCACCACGGCCCCATCGGGCACCCGTGGGAGCACAGCGTGTCGGCCTTCTCGAACTCGAAGCCGCAGAACGGGCAGGTCAGATACTCAGCCATGTTCCGATCCGGTGAATCACCCCTCCCACGAAGAACGCGAACGGGAAGATGAACGCGGCCATGCTGAACGCGACACGCGTGCCGTGCTCCTTGGCAATCATCAGGAAGTTGGCGATGCACGGCATGAACAGCGTGATCGTCACCATCGCCACCAGGATCTGGTGCGACGTGAGCACCGCCTGTGGCCGCATCGAGTATGTAGACCGCACCGAAATCCCGCCGCATGAACCCGATGAGGAACGCGTTGGCCATCTCCTTGGGGAGCCCGAGCCACCCGGTCACCAGCGGCTCCACGCCGCGTGCCAGGCTGTCGAGCAGGCCGAAGGAGTCGAGCAGGAAAAGGATGGCCGTGCCCAGCACGAACAGCGGGATCACTTCCTTGAGGTACCAGTTGAGGCGGCTCGCCGTCTTGACCAGCACGTTGGACGCCTGGGGCTTCCTGAGGGGCGGGATCTCCAGAATGAAGTCGCTGGCCTCTCCGCCGACCACGCGGGCGGTGAGCCAGCCGACCGCCAGGATGACGCCGATCACCACGCCAAGCCACACCAGTGTGCCGGGGCCCGCGAGCGTTGCCATGAGGGCCAGCAGCACGCCGAGCTGCGCGGAGCACGGGATCGCCAGCGCCAGGAGCATGGTAGTTACAATCCGCTCCTTGCGGGTTTCCAGGATCCGCGTCGTCATAGTCGCCATCGTGTCGCAGCCCAGCCCCAGTATCATCGGCAGAACGGCCTTGCCGTTCAGTCCCATGAAGCGGAACACCCGGTGCAGCATGATCGCCATGCGCGAGAAGTAGCCCGAGTCCTCCAGGATGCTGAACACCAGGAAGAAGGCGGTGACGATCGGCAGCACGATGGCGAACGCGTACGAGAGAGCCATGGTGATGGCACCGTACGGCCCCACCAGGAAGTCGTGCAGGAAGCGGAGGCCACGCTGCAGCAGGGACAGCTCCGCGCCCGGCTCGACCGAGTAGGACGGCACAGTCGCGTCGTGCTCCAGCGTACCCAGCGTCACCTCGTGCACCGGGGTGGCCGGAATCCCGATCGACACCGCGATCGACTCCGTGTCGTGCGCGTGGGGGAACGGCAGCACCGCGTCCACGGCACGGATGGCGGCCGGATTGAGCCGCTGCTCGAACAGGCCCACCTCCAGCAGGTCCACGAACGTCCCCGCTCCCAGCAACCCCACGAACCAGAAAACCGCGGCCAGCACCGCGGCCAGAACGAACAGACCCTTCACCGGGTGCATGGCCCAGAATCCGAGCCGCACGGCCGTGGAAGGGTGCTCGGGCTGCTCGATGGAGTATGTCTCGGCCAGGATGGCATTCACCTGGTCGAGCCGCGCCCGGTTCTGCTCGTAGTCGTCCGTCGACTCAGGGGCCGACTCGATGTGCTTGGGCGGCCGTGCCGCTCCGAGCGCGTCGATCAGATCGGCAGTGCCGCGGCCCTTCGGGGCCACCGTAACCACGACGGGCACGCCCAGCACCTCGCTCAGGCGTGCAGTGTCCACCTGTCCGCCTCGCTGCTCGAGCTCGTCGAACATGTTGAGCACCAGCACCATGGGCCGGTCCAACTCGGCGAGCTGCAGGGTGAGCAGCAGCGCCCGGCGCAGGTTCTTGGCGTCCGCCACCTGCACGATGGTGGCGTCCTCGTGCTCGTCCAGCACCTGGCGCGTCACCCGGGCGTCATCGCTGCGCGGAGTGAGGTCGTTGACCCCGGGAGTGTCGATCACCTCCACGTCGCGGCCGTTGAAGCTGGCCTGCGCCCGGACGATCTCGACGGTGGTGCCGGGATAGTTGGATACGGTGACGTAGCGGTTGGTGAGGTTCTGGAACAGGACGCTCTTGCCGACGTTGGGATTGCCGACGAGAACCGTGGTTCCGTGCACCCGCACGCCCGTGCCGCCGGCACGTGCGCTGGTCATTCCCCCCTCGCCGGCCCGGGCCGGCATGAAGCGCGGTAGCACTATCCAGAGTCCTCTCGCTTGGCCACTAATGTCTAGCCAGTCTGTCGGCTTTTCCTCATAAGGCCACTATGAAGAGATATTTAGCCCCTCGGAGGCCCGAGAGTCAGGGGCTCTCGGGCATGGGAAAGGCCCGGCGCCGAGGTGCGCCGGGCCTTCTCACATCAGCCGGAGGGGGCGTGCGCTAGTTCGTAGCGTCGGCCGCTTCCTTGCGCGGGATCATCTCATCGCGCATGGCCAGGTGATACACGGTGGAGGCAACCACCACGGCCGCCTGCTGCAGGTCCTCGAGCATCAGGTTGTCGAACGTGTCCACGTTGGTGTGGTGCGTGCGGACGCCGTACTCGATCGGATCCTGAATGAAGTTGAAGCCCGGAATGCCGGCGCGGTCGAACGCCAGGTGGTCGGTGCCGCCGGTGTTGCCGTGCTTCACCGCCACGACGCCCAGGTCGCGGAACGGCCACAGCAGCTGCTCGAAGATCGGGATCACCTGCTCGTTGGACTGATCCCAGATGCCGCGCACCTTGCCGGTACCGTTGTCCACGTTGACGTAGGCCGAGATGCGGTCGTGCAGCTCCGGGTGGTTCTCCACCCAGCCGCGCGAGCCGAGCAGACCCTGCTCCTCACCGCTCCACATGGCGATCCGGATGGTGCGCCGCGGCTGCAGGTTGAGCGCCTGCAGGATGCGCACCGCCTCGAGCATCACGACGCAGCCGGCAGCATTGTCAGTGGCGCCAGTGCCGTAATGCCACGAGTCGAGGTGGCCGCCCAGCATCACGTACTCGTCGGCCAGGTCGCCGCCGGGAATGTCGCCCAGGGTGTTGTAGGCCTGCAGGTCGTCGTCGAAGAACTCGTTCTTGATCATGACCTCGATGCGCACCGGAATGCCGGCCTCGACGTTGCGGTAGATCTGGTTGTACTGCTCGCGGATCACGACCAGCTCGGGCGTCGGGTCGGGACCGTCGGCCTCGCGGCCGGCGCTGTTTCCGCCGCCCCGCACGACGCTGAAGTTGCGGGACGAGGGATTGAGAATGAGGCTCACTCCCTCGTCGATCAGTGCGGCCTTCACCTCACGCTGTATCTGCCAGCGCCGCCGCCACTCGGCCCAGCGCGCCCGTTGCTCGTCGGTGACCTCGCGCTCCTCCTGCGGCTTCAGCAGGTCGTCCAGCGACGTGCGGCGGTCGGGCGGATCGAACTCGGGCCCGGCTTCCGGCGCATCGGCGAGCATCACGATGGCACCCTCGAGCTGGCCCGCGTACTGCTCCAGGTCCGTGACCGTGTCGGCCTTGATCAGCACCACGTCGCCCTGGATCGTGCCCCTGGTGCTCCCGGTCCAAGCCACCGGCTGCGCCATCAGCGGCTGCGCGTAGGGCGTCACGATCCGGCCCATGTACTCATCGCGCTCCCAGCCGCGGCCGAACTCGCCCCACGGCTCCACAACCACGTTCTGCAGACCCCACTCGCGCATCTTCTCGGCCGTCCAGGTGTTGGCCTCCATCATCTGCGGCGAGCCGGTGAGCCGGGGACCGATCACCTCCGTGAGGTACCGGGCCACTTCCGGAAGCTGGGACCGCTCCAGCCCCTCCTCGCGAATCTGCTCCACCACTGCTAGGTCCACTGCTTCCTGCGCCACCTGGGCCGCCGCTGGTGCGGCGATCAGGAGTGCAAGCGCGCCCGTCAGGGCGCCGATGCCACGTTGCATGACCATTCCTCCTCGGACCTTCTGGTTCCCTCTGGGCCGCCCAGCCCCCCTGCGGGGCCGGCAACCGAACCTCGGATTGTACCTACCGGTACCGTGCCCGGCAAAAGCCGACCGTCCGTACCCTGGCCGTCTCCGGACGGCGCCGCATATTCTATTCCGCTCACTACGGGAAGTTCTCCGTGGCCCCTCACCACCGGAGGCAGTAAATGTCGAAGCTCAGGTTGCTGCTGTCGTGCGCCCTGCTCCTCGTCACGGTCACAGTCGGCACCACGACAGCTCGGGCGCAGGACTACGACGGCGCCGCCCGTTTGGTCGCCGCGATCCTCGGCGACACGCCGCTGATCACCGACGCGCACGCGCTGACCGACGAGATCGGCGGCCGTCCAACGGGTTCGGCCGCCAACGAAATGTCGGTCGAGTGGGTGCTGGAGCGGTTCCGGGAGGCCGGAGTGCCGGCTTTCAAGGAGGCATTCCGCATGCCCGAGCTGTGGCTCGAGAACTCCGCGTCGGCCACCGTGTTCGGCGACGGGATCAACTTCTGGCCCCGCATCGCGGCGATGCCGTTCTCCACTGCCACGCGGCCGCAGGGCCTCTCCGGCCCGCTTGTGGACGGAGGAAGAGGAACTGACGAGGACTTCGCCCGCCTAGGCGACGCCGCCCACGGAGCGTGGCTGCTGATCAGCACCGACCCGCTCGAGGATGTGCCCGGACTGTTCCAGGAGTACACCGACGCGGCGGGCATCGAGCCGCGCGCGTTCGAAGCGGGCGTGGCCGGCATCGTCTACATGGGCTCCCGCCCCAACAACCTGCTGCACCGCCACCTTGCCTCGCTGGGCACCGATAACGAGCACCCGCTGGTGATAATGGAGCGCGACGCGGCCACCCGCGCGCTGCGGCTGCTGCAGTCGGGCCGCGAGCTGCAGCTCACCGTGTGGCTCGACATCGAGGACGGGCGTCCCTACGAGAGCTACAACGTGATCGGCGAGATCCGGGGCGCGATCAAGCCCGACGAGTTCATAGTGATCGGAGCGCATCTCGACTCGTGGGGGCTCGGCACCGGTGCGCTCGACAACGGCGCCAACGTCGCCCTCGTGATCGATATCGCCCGGCAGATCACCCGCCTCGGCCTGCAGCCCGACCGCACCATCAGGTTTGCGCTGTGGAACGGCGAGGAGCAGGGACTGATCGGGTCATGGCGCTACACCCAGCAGCACGCCGCCGAGATGGACGGACACGTGATGGCGAGCTCGTACGACCTGGGGACCGGACGCATCCTCGGGTTCTTCACCGGCGGGCGGCCCGAGATGGTGGAGGCGGTCGAGAGAACGCTGGACCCCGTGCGCGGCCTGGGACCGTTTCAGCAACTGGACATCCCCATCGTGGGCACCGACAACTACGACTTCATGATGCAGGGGATCGGCAACCTGGTGGCCAACCAGGCCTCGACCAACTACGGCCCCAACTACCACGCCCGCTCGGACACGTTCGACAAGGTGGACCAGCATCAGCTGCGCCTAAACGCGGCCATAGCGGCCGCCGTCACGTGGGGCTTCGCCACGATGGACGTGACTTGGCGGCGCCAGACCCGTGACGAGGTACAGCAGATCATCACGTCCACGGACCTGGGCGACCAGATGCGCACGTTCGGGCTGATGGAGCCGTGGCTCACCGGAGAGAGGGGGCGGGAGCCGTAGTGGGGCAGCCTATTCCGGTCTGGCCCAACGGAACACGGCACTCTATTAGGTTGTAGATGTGTCGAACCTAATGCGCTCACGCTCCCCGAACTGCGCCCTATGCCCGAACAACTCGAGCGGCTAACCGCTGCCCTTGCAGACACTTACGCCATCGAAGGTGAGCTGGGCGAGGGCGGGATGGCGACCGTCTACCTCGCCCGCGACCTGAAGCACGACCGCCACGTTGCGGTCAAGGTGTTCCGGCCCGAGCTGGCGGCTTCGATGGGGACGGAGCGGTTCCTGCGCGAGATACAGGTCACCGCGAAGCTGCACCACCCACACATCCTGGCGCTGTACGACTCCGGGGAGGCCGACGGGTTCCTCTACTACGTCATGCCGTACGTGGAGGGCGAGACGCTCGGGGACCTGATGACGCGCGAGCAGCAGCTGCCGCTCCACGACGCCATGCGCATCACCCGGGAAGTGGCGGAGGCACTGTCGTACGCCCACTCCTACGGGTTGGTGCACCGCGACATCAAGCCCGCCAACATCATGCTGTCGGGCGGCCACGCCGTGGTGGCCGACTTCGGCATCGCGCGCGCGGTGAGCGAGGCCGGTGCCGAGAAGATCACCCAGACCGGTATGGCCATTGGCACGCCGGCCTACATGAGTCCCGAGCAGGCGGCCGGCGACGAGCGGATGGACGGCCGCAGCGACATCTACGCGCTGGGCTGCGTGCTGTACGAGATGCTGGTAGGGCAAATCCCGTTCCCGGCCCCGACGCCGCAGGCCATGATGGCGCGGCACTCGATCGACCAGGTGCCTTCGCCGGCCATAATGCGGCAGTCCATCCCCGAGGAGCTCGAGGACATCGTCTACACGTGCCTGGAGAAGTCGCCCGCCGACCGCTTCCGGACGGCCAACGAGCTGGTAGAGGCGCTCACGGATCTGGACAGCGGGACCTTCGCCATGCGGCGGGCGTCGCGTGCGATCTCGGGGCCGGGCATGCGGCGCACCACCCGGGTGATGGCGCAGCCCAAGCAGTCCCGCCGCAACATCGTAATCGCAGCGGGCATCGTGATAACCGCCGGGCTGGGCATTGCGGGGTGGCAGCTGTGGCCCTGGGGCGATTCAGGCGCTGGCGCTACCACCGGTCCCGATCCGCGAAGCGTCGCGGTGCTGTACTTCGAGGACCGCAGCCCGGATGCCTCACTGGCTTATCTCTCTGACGCGCTCACCGAGACACTGATTCAGCGCCTGAGCGAGGTTCCGGGGCTCCGCGTGGTGTCCCGTCACGGAGTGCGGCAGTACCAGGGCTCCAACGTCACCCTCGACAGCATCTCCCGCGCCCTCGCCGTCGGGACAGTGGTGGACGGTACCGTCGCACAGTCCGGAGATCAGCTGCGTGTGAGCGTGTCCCTGGTCGACGCGTCCAGCGGAGACGAGATCGACGGCACCACCATCGACCGGCCGCGCGGCGAGATCTTCGCTCTGCAGGACGAGCTGGCTCGCGAGGTGTCCATGTTCCTGCGCACCGGGCTGGGCGAGGAGATCCAGCTGCGCGAGCGCCGGGCCGGTACGGAGAGCGCCGAGGCGTGGGACCTCGTGCAACGCGCGCTGAGCACTGCCGAGGGGGCGGATCCCCTCCTCGAGGAGGGCGACGTGGAGGCGGCCTCGCGGGAGCTGAGCCGAGCCGACTCCCTCCTGGAGCGGTCAGAGGCCTTGGACCCCGAATGGGTGACACCGGCGGCGCAGCGTGCCTGGCTGTCGTACCGCCAGGCGAGACTGGCGGGCGCCTTCGACCGGGCACACAACGACCGGTGGACCCGTGACGGCCTGGCGCACGCCGACCGGGCTGTGTCACTCGATACTGCCGACGCGGATGCCCTTGAGGCCAGAGCGACCCTCGCGTACTGGCGCCATCTGCTCAACCTGCCGCCCGTGGATGAAGGTGTCGTACTCGTCGAGACGGCCGAGCGCGACTTCAGGGCATCGGTCGCGGCGAACCCGGGCCAGGCGTCAGCATGGGGCTCGCTCAGTCACCTGCTGATGAACCGATCCGAGACCGCCGAAGCAAAGCTCGCCGCCCTGCGCTCCTACGAAGCCGATCCGTACCTCGCAAACGTGGAGCGCACCCTCTGGCGGCTGTTCCAGAGCTCGATGGACCTCGACGACGGGATCGAAGCCGAGCGCTGGTGCGGTGAGGGCTTCCAGCGCTTCCCCGAGGACCCGCGATTCACCGAGTGTCAGCTGCAGATCAACGCCCTGCGGGGCCGGACGCCGGACATCGATGAGGCCTGGCAGCTGCTGGACCAGTACGCCGGTCTTTACGACCCCGGTGCCCGGGAGTACCGCCGCCTGCGCGGCCAGATGTTCATCGCGTGGGGGCTGGCGCGGGCCGGAATGGCCGACAGCGCCCGCGGCGTGGCCGAGCGTTCGAGGGGGAATTCGGAGCTGGACCCGACCCGCGAGCTGGCCCTTTACGAGGCAATCCTCCACAACATCCTGGAGGACAACGACGAAGCCTTCCGGGCACTCAGCGTCTATCTGGCCGCCAACCCCGACGCGAGAGGGAGCTTCGCTCGCTCCCGAACCTGGTGGCTGGAGAACCTGCGCTCGGACCCGAGATACCGCCAACTCGTTGCCAACTAGGCCTTTCCGCAAAACGACCCACCTCTCGGCCGCCTGGAGCATTTCGTACCAGTCTTGACGGGATTCGCACACCGCGACAGGTTGTTCGCCATCCCGGGCACAGCCGATAGCCAAGCGCCCTAGAACCATCTCCCTTCGGAGGCTAGATGCATCCCGTAATTCGTAGGAGCCTTTTCCCGCTCGCAGCGGTGGCCTTGGTCGCGTGCAGCGATAACGGCCAGCCGCTCCCCCAGGAGGTGAGCTTTCAGTTCACCAACGGACCGGCGTGTGACTACCGGCCGGTCAAGAAGGACGCCCGGGCCTACTTCCCGAAGTCGCTGGACCGGACGGTCCAGGACATGATCAGGGACATGCAGCAGGCCGAAACCGCCGCGGCCGCAACCGACTTCGGTTTCGACATCATTGCGCTCGTCGCTCAGGTCGCGCGCGAGGGGACGCAGGGTGGAACGCTCGAGGACGGCTCGAATCTCACCAACGGCCTGCTGGCGTGCATGACGTTTGACGCCGGATTCGAGCCGGCGGATCCCATCGACTTCACTAGCGCTCTGGACCTCGGGGCGTACGAGGTGCGGGGCGGTGCGAACGACGCGGATGAGCCTGTGGTGTCGCACCTGTGCGATTACGTCGAGGGCGTTGACTGCCCCGAGGGTACGTGGGGCGTCGAGCCGGCCGACGACGGGCACACATGGGCGACCGTCACGGGTGGCGACCGATACTTGGTCTACGGCGCTCAGACCGCCTCTCCCGGCGGCGGTGAGGCACAGCTCACCGAGGCGTTCGACTGGAACACGGTACCGCTGCTCACCAACGGTTTCGATGAAGACGTCCGAGTTGCCCGTTGCACTCCCGAGGACGAAGGCGGTAAGGAGCGCGTTCAGCGAGGCGCCGGCACACCGATAATACTCCCGTTTTCGCAGCCTAGCTTCTGCGAGGACTTCGAGTCGCTCGGTTTCGGATCGGGGCTGCTCGGCACGCTCAAGCAGTGGACCCACACCGCCACGAGCCTGCTGATGCCCCGGCCGCTCCACGCCTCGGCCGTGGCCCCGGGCCGTTGCTGCGGCGGCACCGCCGGCGGCTTCACGCCGTTCGTAGTCGTGACAGGTGGCAACGTGAACCTGACGTTCGAAATCCAGCCGCTGGATGCGACGATTCCCGAGGGCGGCGAGTACGCCACGCTCAACGACGTCGTGGTCTCTGCCAAAGCCGACAACGGGACCCCGCTGCCCGAAGTGACCATTACGCTCACGGTGGCCCTCAACCAGGGCAGCTGGGTGGAGCTGGGCGGCGACACCGAGCAGACCACCGACGAAGACTGCACGTCTACGTCGGCTTGTATCCCCACCGGCACGGTTACGTTCTCCGGCCTGACGCTCAACAAGCCGGGCGGCTACAGGCTGGTTGCGACCGCAGCTCTGTTCGGATACGACTTGGCAGTGGCGACGTCGGACGCATTCCACATCGGCCAGTAGTCATTCAGCGCCTAGGGTCGACGGCGCGAGAACCAAGGGCGGCTCCGCAAGGAGCCGCCCTTTTTTGGGCATGCTTCGCACTACCTTCGGGGACTCACCGGCGAGCCGCCCGCAAGGCGACCCCTCTGGAGTCGCCCTTTCCCTCTGTCGCGCCAGTCCCATTTGAGAGTCACTCGGCACAAACTGGGACAAAACGGGAGAGATGTGGTCGCTTTTCTGGGCGCTTCCCTAGCGGCTTTGTCCCCTAGCCCGTATTGTAGAACTCGTCACGCGCCCGGGCGGGGTGGGAGTGGACGGTCCGTTGGAAGCCCTCACGGCCGCATTGGCCGACAAGTACCTCATTGAACGAGAGCTGGGCGCAGGCGGGATGGCGATCGTCTATCTCGCCCGCGACCTCAAGCACGACCGCAACGTCGCCGTCAAGGTGTTCCGCCCGGAGCTAGCTGCGTCAATCGGGGTGGACCGCTTCCTGCGCGAGATCCAGGTCACCGCCAAGCTGCAGCACCCCCACATCCTGCCGCTCCACGACTCCGGCGAAGCCGGCGGCCAACTGTACTACGTGATGCCGTACGTCGAGGGCGAATCTCTCCGAGACCTCTTGGACCGCGAACAGCAGTTAGGGTTGCAGGAGGCGGTCAAGATCGCCCAGGAGGCGGCTGAGGCCCTGGCGTACGCTCACAGCTACGGGATCGTACACCGTGACATGAAGCCCGAGAACATCCTGCTCTCGGGCGGCCACGCGATAGTTGCCGACTTCGGAATCGCCCGCGCCGTGAGCGAGGCAGGCGGCGAGAAGCTCACGCAGACCGGAATGGCGGTGGGCACGCCGGCGTACATGAGCCCCGAGCAGGCGTCGGGTGACGTCCACGTAGATGCGCGCACCGACATTTACAGCCTCGGATGTGTGCTCTATGAGATGCTGGTCGGCCAGCCGCCGTTCACCGGCCCCACGCCCCAGGCGGTGATGGCACGCCACTCCATGGACCAGGTGCCGCTCCCGCACGTTGTGCGACAGAGCATCCCGGAGGATCTCGAGGCGATAGTTCTTTGCACGCTCGAGAAAGCGCCCGCAGATCGCTTCCACACAGCGGCTGAATTGGCGGCGGCACTCAACGCCGTTATCAGTGGAGAGGTGCCGCGCCTCACCAACGCTTCGCTTGCCAGGGCCCGGAGGACGGAGACGAAGCGCCGCACCGTTCCGCTCGGCGCGGTCGTGGGAGCGGTCGCCGCCTTGGCCGTCGCGTTCGCCGCGTGGCAACTGTGGCCGAGCGCCTCGGCGCCCGCAGTCGGCGGGCTCGACCCAACCAGCATAGCCGTTCTCTACTTGGAGGACCGGAGCGAAGGCGGCGAGCTCTCGTACGTAGCTGATGGGCTCACGGAGGGACTGATCCGAGAGCTCTCCCGAGTGCAGGGCATCAACGTCGTCTCCCGCAACGGATCGGCCCAGTTCAGGGGCAGCACCGCAGCGCCGGATAGCATCGCCGGAGCTCTCAAGGTCGGAACTCTCGTGCAGGGAAGCATTGAGCCGGTGGGCGACAAGCTCCGAATCATGGTCCGACTCATAGAGGGCAGCAGTGGAGCGGACTTCGACCGCCGGAGCTTCGACGTTCCGGCGGGTGAGTTGATTGCGGCGCAGGATTCGGTGAGCCGAGAAGTCTCCCTGCTGCTACGCGAACGGCTTGGCGAGGAAGTTCGGATGCGGGAGCGGCGGTCCGCGACGCAGAGCGTGGACGCGTGGGCCCTGGTGCAGCGCGGCGAGAGGATGCGAAAGGACGCAGAGGAGTTGCTGGAAAGCGGTGGTCTTGATACTTGCCTCGCCACGCTCGGCGGCGCCGATTCCCTGCTCGCGTTGGCGGAGGTGGCGGACCCCTCGTGGGTGGAGCCGGCTGTCCTGAGATCTCGAGTCGCCTACCGCCGCGCGCGCCTGGAGCCCGACTTCGACGATCGCCTAGCGGCAATCGAGCAAGGTCTGCAGATCGCAGAACACGCCCTCGAGATCGATCCGCAGTACCCCGAAGCTCTCGAGATGCGCGGGACACTGCGGTACTGGTACTGGCTCCAGGACGTCACGCCGGATCCGGCTGAGGCCGAGTCACTGCTGACGGGGGCGCAACGCGACCTGGAGGCCGCGGTGGACGCCGACCCGGGCCTGGCCAGCGCACATGCCTGGCTGAGCTACCTCTACTACCAGACGGAAAGCCGCGTTGCAGTACTCCTGGCCGCACAAAGGGCATATGAGGCGGACGCCTACCTCGACGCAGCGCCGATGATACTCGCCAGGCTCTTCTTCGGCTCGTATGACCTCGAAGAGTTCACACAGGCTCGTCGCTGGTGCGACGAGGGACAGCGGCGGTTTTCAAACGAGTTCCGGTTCAAAGAGTGCCAACTCTGGGTCAGCACGTTCCCCGGCGTGACACCCGACGTGGATCGGGCCTGGCAGCTGCTCGATGAGCTGGCCGCACTGGTACCCGAGGCCGAGCGGGAGTACCAGCGCCACCGGGGCATGATCATCGTGGGTGCCGTCCTGGCGCGCGCCGACCTTCCCGATAGTGCGCGGGCGGTGCTCCTGGGGGCGCGAGCCGGCGCTGACGTCGATCCCAATCTCGAGCTTCCTTTCATCGAGGCGCACGTACGGACGATGCTGGGCGATTACGATGAGGCCGTCGCCCTGCTGCAGCGGCTGTTCGCCGGATATGTAGCCGAGAGCGAAGAAGACTATGAGTGGGCTACTCACTGGTGGTGGCGGGACCTCCAGAGCCACCCGGGCTTCCGTGAGCTCGCCGGCATGAGCTGAGGAGGAGATCACACCCAACGGTCATTGCCGACGACTAGTGATCGTCGGCCCAGCACACCAGTCGAAGTTGTTCAGGCCCGTCCTGCCTGCCGGCCCTCCCGAGGACGCGCCCACGTCTTGCCTTGGGGGGAAACCATGAAACGCCTGCCGCTGCTGCTGCTCCTCGTGCTGTTCTTCGTCACCTGTCAGGATGAGCGCTCGCTGATCGAGCCCGACCTGAAGGTCCAGGTTTCCGCCTGCTCTGACGGACATCGAATTACCGAACTCATTTGCGCCCTGTATCCGGAGGGCAAGCTCTTGAACGCCGCCCTCAGGAAATGGGGCTCCATCCAGGACAAGATGCCCGACGCCCAGGATGAGGCGCAGCGCAAGGCGCTCGAGCTGGTTGACAAGACCACCGGATACTGGGCCGAGGGGAAGCTTTTCGATCCGCCCTGGGACCAGACCACAGCAGCGGCGGTCGCCGAACTCACGCAGCTGCTCTTCGTGTTCGTTGGCTTCGAGGCCTCCGAGATTCCACCGCTCACCCCACCACTCCCGGGATCGGCGGAGGAGGACTTCGGAATCGGGATCATCGATCCAGACGGTGAAGTAGTGCTGAGCGCGAACGAGTGGGTCGCGGTCGACGCCCCTGCGGGCGCCACGGAAGGCCTGGTGGTCGTTACCATGGAGTTGCTGGGCGATCCAACATGCACACTGGACAACGGTTCACTCGAGCAAACGGTGGGGTGCTGGGACATCAACTTCTACGGACAGCAGGAGTTCGGCGAGCTTGTCACCGTAGAGGTGTGCGTCGCAGAGCCGGCGGGAGGCATGAGCGACGACGAGTGGGACCTCGTGCTACTCCATAAGTACACGGCCGAAGATGGGACCGTCCCACTCCCCTGGGTTGAGCCTCAGTACGTCGACTGCAGCAACTTTATGGGCTATGAGCCGCCAGCTCCAGCCGGTACAGCAGTCGCAGAAGGCCCAATGCTCGCGGAGGTAGGTACCCGCCCACCCAGGGGGCTCGGCGGAATGACCGGTTCAGGCTCCGAGTTCTTCGGTGCCGTACCTGAGGGCGCCGTGCCGAACATTGTCAGCTGGTGGCCGGGCAACGCCCACTACTACGACCTC
This sequence comes from Gemmatimonadota bacterium, assembly GCA_039586895.1. Taxonomy (GTDB): domain Bacteria; phylum Gemmatimonadota; class Gemmatimonadetes; order Gemmatimonadales; family GWC2-71-9; genus WVYX01. Next base: position 64,477 of record JBDHJM010000023.1, read on the forward strand.
TATGGTCTGAACCATGTCACGGTAGTCGGCACCGTCCCGTTCGTTCCGGCGCTATTCGAAGAGGGATTCAGCTTCACCGGCGACGGCAGCGTTCTCAACAAGACGGACGGGGCCCCCGGCATAGACGACCTGCAGACGCTGACGCTCCACACCTGGGTCAAGCTCGACGATACGGGCCCGGGCGACCAGATACAGCGTTTCGTGACGCTTCTCGGTGAGAAGGCGGTGATTCGCCAGGATGGCCTCGGCGCTTGGCGTCAGCTGCACTTCTACATGAACTTCGGCACGCCCGAGGTGGGGGACCTGAGGCACGTGCGTGTGGACGACGTCCTGCGCCCGGGCTGCTTCCACCACGTGGTCGGCACGTACGACGGCAGTGTGATGCGGGCCTATCTCGATGGCGTGGAAGTGGGCAGCACGCCCGTGGTGGGGACCGTAGCCGCCGGCAACGGGGTCGAGTTCAGCTCCGAGGCAACGGCCCCACCCTACCCCGAAGCTCTGCACGGGACCCTCGACGAGGTGATGGTTCTCGACCGGGCGCTCGATCCGTCGGAGATCCAGGACATCTACGAGGCGGCCGACGAAGAGGAGAAGTGCGGGCCGTTCGTACCTCCGGAGTACAAGCTCTCGTTCGGGAGCGACCGGGACGGGAACTTCGAGATATACACGATGGAGGGAGACGGGTCCGGGCAGATCAACCACACAAACAACTCTGCTTACGACATCCATCCTTCCTGGTCGCCGAATGGCCAGTACATGGCGTTCTCGACGAATCGCGACGGCAATCGTGAGATCTACGTGATGAACGCCGACGGCACCGATCTCACTCGCATAACCGACCATCCGGCGCTGGACAGCAGGCCTGTCTGGTCGCCGGACGGCTCGAAAATCGCGTTCCACACCTATCGGGATGGAAACTGGGAGATCTACGTGATGAACCCGGACGGTTCGGAGCCGAAAAACCTCACGAACCACTCGGGGGATGACCTATTCCCAACGTGGGCACATGACGGAAGCCAGCTTGCTTTCCGGAGCGAGCGCGACGGCAACCGCGAGATATACGTGATGAACTCCCACGATGGCTCGGGGCAGACCAACCTAACAAACCATCCTGCTCATGATGACCTGCCGGCATGGTCACCCGACGGTACCAAGATCGCCTTCAACTCGACCCGCGACAGCGATCCGGACCCGGAAGTCTACGCGGCGGAGATCTACGTTATGGACTCAGACGGCACGAATCTGACCCGCCTAACGTACAACCCGGCGCATGACGCACTCCCCGCGTGGTCACCCAACGGAGATTACATCGCGTTTGCATCCCAACGGAGAGGCGACTGGGAAGTCTACGTTATGAATGCCGACGGGACGCAGCCGACGAACATCAGCAACAGCCCGGGATCATGGGACGCTAATCCGGCGTGGAGGCCGCCCGAGGGACCGTTCGGTCCGGCGCGGAGTGTGGAGGTATCACCCGCCGGCGCGACGGTCACTACCGGCACTCAGGCGTTCACAGCCCAGGCGTATGATTGGTTCGGCACTCCTATGGCCGTGGGAGGCGAGACCTGGACCTCGCGCAACCCGAACATGGCGACGGTAGGACCGACTGGTGTTGCTACCGGTGTGATGAGCGGGCAGGTGCATATCGCAGCCGACGTGGACGGCGTGGAAGGCTACGGGCTGTTGACCGTGGCCAAGCCCGAGCCCGCTCCGGTGACGGTATGGGCTCCCGTATCGAGCCCGGCACCAGGAGCCGAGCTTACTTCCCTCTGGGCCGTGGCTCCGGACGACATCTGGGCCGTGGGTTGTCCCAACACCACTCTCCGGTTCGAAGGGAGTGATTGGGAGGTGATCGAGGGCGGCGGGACGTGCGCGTATCACTGGAGCGACTTCGGAGTCCTTTGGGGCACCGCGCCCGACGACATCTGGTCGGTGGGCAGGAACCCGGTGATGCGCCACTACAACGGCACGGACTGGAGCCTGTTCACTGACTACCCGCCTTCGGTGACCCAGGTTACCGCGGCTTGGGGGGCCGCGCCTGACGACATTTGGGGTGTCGGGAGAGACGGGCTGTTGCTCCACTTCGACGGCAACGAGTGGACGGGCTTCCCCAGTCCCGTAGGCGCGGGCGTTCGCCTTGTGGGGATTTGGGGATCTGCGGCCGACGATATCTGGGCCGTAGCGTACTCGCCGCCGGGCGGGCCCGGCACAATCATCCATTACGACGGCGTGAGTTGGGACCTGGCTGCCACTACTACAAGCGGCCTGACCTGGATCTGGGGTGCCGCACCGGACGACGTGTGGGCTATCGGTTATGACGGTCTCATCATCCACTACAACGGCAGCATCTGGCAAGATGTGACGAGCCCAACTACCGACGTGCTGATAGGCGTGTGGGGTGCGGCGGCGGACGACGTGTGGATCGCTGGCGATTTCGGGACGATCCTCCACTGGGACGGAGCGAGCTGGTCCATCGTACCGAGCCCGACAGCTAACGACCTCTTCAGCGTGTGGGGCGCAGAAGATCTATGGGCCGCCGGGAGCGCCGGCACGATTCTGCGCGGTTATCGCGGTGCGACTGTGACGGTGGCGCCGACCCACCCGACTCTGGGGCCGGGGGACGACGTTCAAATGATTGGTGAGGCCCGGGACGCCAGCTCGAACTTGATTGCCAACGTTTCGTTCATGTGGACTAGCGACAACCCCGCCGTGGCGACGGTCACCCAATCAGGATTGGTGACCGCCACTGGAACGGGCACGGCTACGATTACGGGCACGGCCACCGGTGGGGCGTCCGCGAGCGCGACCGTCACCGTGCAGCCTACGTTCGGTGGGACTCTCAGTTCCACATCGCTCGACTTCGGCGAGAGGCTGCTCGTACAACCCTCACCCACGCTGCCCTGGGATGGTGACGAGTATGTGACGATCGGCGGCGTGCAGTCATCTTGGGCCTATAACGACATGGACTCGATCGCCTTGGTCGTCCCACGCTTGCCGACGGGTCCCGCTCAGTTGGTGGTGCACAACCAGGGCCCCAGTCAAGTCACACAGCATGCAGACGTGGACGTCGCATCGACATTTACGCCGAACAGCGATCCACTCAGTGGCGTAGATATTTCAGCCGGTCCGTTCCCGATGTGGTTCTACATCGAACTGAGTGACACAGAGTCGGATCACTGGCTCACGCTCGCTCCATCGTCGGATCTCACGGTGACGGTGCGACTCAGGTGGGAAACCGTTGCCGACTTGGACATCCTCTGGACTAACGAGGATGCAACCGCCTGGACCGGCAACTTCAACGGCGCCACTGCCTCCATGCCTGAAGAGTCGACGGTAACCATACCGGGTGGAACCACTTACCGGCTGTGGCTGGATCTGTACGACAGCCAGGGTGCAAGCCCGACTTTGGCGCAGGTGACCATCACATCGCCGTAATCCGCGCCAGCTCCGCAACGGCACGCGAGAGAGGGGCGACTCCCAGAGCCGCCCCTCTCAGCTTCGAGCCACATCGCTAGTCGAGAACGGGACTCCACGGTATTCTTGTTCAATCACTGCGAAGACCATGGCCATGTCGTGCTAGGGAGATAGGGATGAGTTCGTTCACAGCCATACTCCGAATCGCCGCGGTTGCGGGGGCGTTTGCAGTCGCCACCCCACTCTCCGCCCAACTCACCTCCGAGCAGGTCGTCGACCTGAAGCTGGTCACGTCCGTCTCGATGCACCCCTCAGGCGAGTACGTGGCCTACACGCTGCGGGTGCCACGCGGAGCTGATGAGGAGAGGGGCGGGTCCTACACCGAGATCTGGGTGGTCCCGACGCGGGGCGGTGAGCCGCGCCGCTACACCAGCAAGCCGGTGTCAGCGTTCGACGTGGGCTGGTCGCCTGACGGAGCGATGATCACGTTCCGCGCCCGGCGCGAGAGCCACGACGCCCACACACAGGTGTGGGGCATGATGCTGGGCGGGGGCGAGGCGGAGCGCATCAGCCAGGCCGCGCGGAACGTGGGAGACTACGCCTTCTCGCCGGACGGCTCGAAGCTGGCGTACACGATGCGCGACGCTGTGCCTGACGAAGTATTAGCAGCCCGGCGCCAGGGGTACGATCAGCGCGTGATCGATACGTGGGACGGGATCACCCGGCTCTACGTGCAGGATCTCACCACCGGCGAGCACAATCTCGTCACCGAGGACGACCTCCACGTGTGGAGCTTCGCGTGGGCGCCCGACGGCAACGCTCTGCTCTTCCGCGGCAGCGAGCGTCCCTTCACCGACGACGGCTACATGTTCACCGACTACTACACGGTGCCCGCAACAGGCGGATCGAGCACCGTCGTGCACGACACCGAAGGCAAGCTCGCCGGCGGGAAGGTGTCACCGGACGGGCGGTACGTGGGCTGGCTTGGCGCAGTGTCGCTCAACGATCCGGCGTCGGGCAGCCTGTTCGTGATCCCGGCCGGCGGCGGCGCGCCCGTGAACCTCACCGAGGGATACGAGGGCACGGCCGTGGCCTTCGCGTGGAAAGACGGCCAGACCATCCTGCTCAACACCATAGAGCGGACCCGGACTTATCTGTACGAGGTCGCGGTGCCGGGCGGCCGCATGCGCGCGCTGCGAGGCTCGGACGGACCGATCTTCCGCGGCGTGTCGCTGTCCGACGACGGCCGCAGCTTCGCCACCGTATGCAGCACGCCCGCCCACCCCAACGAGCTGTGCGTGGGAAGCGGCAACGGCCGCTCACTCGAGCGCATCACGGTGTCGAACCCCGAACTGGCCAATATGACCTTCGGCGAGCAGGAGTCGATCTCCTGGACGGGACCCGACGGGTGGGAGATCACCGGTGTGCTGATCATGCCGGTCGGCTTCCGCGAGGGCACCGCCTACCCGCTTCAGATGCAGGTACACGGCGGTCCCGAGTCGGCTTACCTCGACGGGTGGAACACCTCGTACAGCACCCTGGCCCAGATGCTGGCGCAGCGCGGCATCATGGTGTTCATGCCCAACTACCGCGGCTCCACCGGACGGGGCGTGGAGTACGCCAAGGGCGACCACGACGATCCGATGGGCAAGGAGTTTGCGGACATGCTGGCCGGCATCGACCACCTGGTCGAGCAGGGTCACGTCGATCCGGACCGCGTGGCGGTGGGCGGCGGCTCCTACGGCGGCTACACGGCGGCGTGGGCAACGACCAAGCACAGCGACCGGTTCCAGGCCGCCGTGGTCTTCGCCGGCATATCCAACCAGATCTCCAAGATCGGTGTGACCGACACACCGGCGGAGAATGCGCTGGTGCACTGGAACTTCTGGCACTACGACAATTGGGAGCTGGTGTGGGACCGCTCCCCCCTCGCGCACATTCACAGCGCCAATACGCCCACGCTGATCGGCCACGGCGAGCGGGACCGGCGGGTGCCCACCGGGCAGGCGTTTGAGCTGTTCCGCGCACTCAAGTACGTGGGCGTGGAGACCCAGCTCGTCATCTACCCGCGCGAGCCGCACGGCCTGCGCGAGCGCGCGCACCAGGTGGACTGGAACCGGCGCATTCTCGCCTGGTACGAGCGGCATCTGCTGGGGGCGCCGACTCCATAGCCGTCCTAAGCAGCCTTCTTCATGGCCAGCACCGCGTTCACTCCCCCGAACCCGAACGAGTTGGAGAGCGCCACCTCTGGGCTGCCCTGCAGCCCGCCGTCGTTGAGGTACTGCAGGTCGCACTCCGGATCTGCCACCTCCAGGTTGAGCGTGGGCGGGAGCCAGTCACGTTCCATGCCCATCGCGCAGATGGCGGCTTCGACGGCACCGCTCGCGCCCAGCGCATGGCCGTAGTAGCCCTTGGTACCGCTCACGGCGAGGCGGGACGCGTGCTCACCGAACACGCTGCGGATGGCGCGCGTCTCGGTCGGATCGTTGAGCGGCGTGGACGAGCCGTGTGCGTTGACGTAGCCCACGTCGGTTGGAGTAAGGCCACCGTCCCGCAGCGCCAGCTGCATCGCCCTCGCCGCTTCGCGCCCGTCGGGCTTGGGCGCGGTCATGTGGTAGGCGTCGTTGGTGAGCGCGTAGCCCAGAATCTCGGCGTAGATGCGCGCCCCTCGCGCCAGGGCGCGGTCCTTGCGCTCCAGCACCAGTACTGCGGCCGCCTCGCCCATCACGAAGCCGTCGCGCTCTTTGTCGAACGGGCGCGACGCACGCTCCGGGTCGTCGTTCCGGGTCGACATCGCTCGGATGATCGTGAAAGCGCCGAAGCTGAGCGGTGAGAGCGGCGCCTCGGCTCCTCCCGCCAGCATCACGTCGGCGCGCCCCGCGCGTATAGCGTGGAACGCCTCGCCGATCGCGACCGTACCCGAAGCGCACGACATCGAGTTGGTCGAGTTCGGCCCCGTGAGCCCGAAGTGGATCGCGATGTTGCACGAAACCGCTCCGCCGAACACCGAGGTGGCCAGCGCGGCGTCCACTCCGCGCAGCCCATGCTGCAGGTACACACCGACCTGCCCTTCGGCGTGGGCCACGCCCCCGAGCGCCGAGCCCATCATCACGCCGCAGCGGTCCCGGTCCTCGCGCTCCGGCTCCAGCCCCGCATCGTCCAGCGCGAGCCGCGACGACACAACGCCGATCCCGGAGAACCGGTCCAGCCGTTTGGCCGATTTGGCCGGCAGGTGGTCCTGCGGCCGGTAGTCGCCGATCTCGGCCGCGATGCGGCTCTTGAACGGGGTGGGATCGAAGTGCGTGATGGTCCCGACCGCCGAGCGCCTGGCCTTGAGCCCGTCCCACAGACCATCGGCCGCCGTGCCGATCGGTGTGACGCATCCGATGCCCGTAACGACCACTTCAGTCATGCCGACTCCGCCTTTCGCTTCACTCCCGCCAGTGTGCGGGATGCGATTCCGTGGATGAATACCGGGCCGATCACCCAGTTGGCCGCGATCCAGCTGATGAGCGGCCAGCCCGGTCCGTCCCACTCGTGTACGATCGTCACCTCCACCTCATCCCCCCGCGGCTCCAGCTTCCACTCCACGTCCATCCCCTTGGTGATGCCGCCGATGTGCCTGTAGCGCACTGTCTTATCGTCAGGCAGCGCCTCCATCTCGGAGAGCCACCAGGTGGGGTACTTGAACACTCCGAAGGGGCGCCATGCGGCCATCTCCACCACACCGCCCGTCCCGGAGCGCTCCAGCATGCGCACCCAGCGGTAGTGCTTCAGGAACTCCGGCCAGCGCTCCACGTCGGCAGCTATCTGGAACACGCGCTCGAGCGGCGCCGCGACGCGCGCTCGGTCAACCGTCCGCATTGTCTGTTCTCCACGTAGCGACTATCCGGAATCCGGGACGGCGCGAGACCCGCGCGAACACTCCGGCCTCGCACAGCAGCGCTGCGAGCTCAGCCGGACCGTAGCCCCGCTGCACCGAAACCACTCCGTCGTGGCGGCTCACCGGGTGGAAGCGGAGAAGGACCGCGCCCAGCCATATACCCGCCGCGGCCAGGCGTGTGCGCCGGATGTCTGCGATCACAACGCCCAGGCGGGCCACACGGTCGAGCTCGCGCACCAGCCCGACCGCCGCGGGCCGGTTGAAATGGTGCAGCAGCTGGCTCGCGACCACGATATCCACCGAGCGGTCGGCGAACGGCAGGCTGCTCGCGTCTCCCTGCAGGGCGGTCAGCCCGGTCGAGCGGCAGAGGCTGGCCGCTTCGCTGTGCCAGTCCAGCGCAACGGCGCGAATCGGCGGGCTGCCGTTGCTGCCGCGACGCTCGAGGTGCTTGGCGATGTCCCCCATGCCGGCACCCACGTCCAGCAGCGTGATCTCCCCGTGGCCTCCGCTCCCGCCGTTCGACGCACCGTCCAGCAGACGCGCCACGCCGTGCACCACTGCGCCGCGTCCACCGAAGAGGCGGTTGGCGCGCGCGATGTCGGCCAGCGTGGCGCGGGTGACTGCCGGGTCCAGGGTCGGCGAGTCGAGCGCCTCGCTGCCCACCGTCGAGAGCGGCGAATTAGCCGGCGCGGTCATCGCACCAGCTGCCAGGCATACGAGGGACGCAGCACCATCGTGGCGGGAACGAAGTCTCCCGTTACGCCCACGAGCAGGTCGGCCAGCTCGGGCTTGCGCGCGAAGCGGGCCGCGAGCCGGTCGAACAGCGCCGGGTGTGCGATGCTCCAGCTCACGAGCCGCTCCAGAATCCACTTGCCGCGAAACTCGCGGCGTCGGGACGAGTCGTAGGGCGCCAGGTCGGCGGCGGCGAGGCGGTCCGCCTCCAGAGCGGCACCCGCCACGTCGCTGGCCAGCTCCGCTCCGCGCAGGGCGGCATAGATGCCCTCTCCCGTGAACGGGTCGTAGAAGTCGGCCGCGTCGCCCACCAGCATCACGCCGTCCGCCGTGGCGCGCCGCGTGGATCGCGCGAACGGACCAGCGGCACGCACCGGGGTCACTCGCTCTCCCGCAGTCACGCGGCCGGCCACGCTGGGGAACGACCCGAGCAGCGAGTCGAACCACCGATCGGGAGGCCCCGCGGGCTTCTCCCGAGCCAGGTCGACCACGACCGCCACGTTTGTGAGCCCGCGTCCGACCGGCGCGAGTCCCACATAGCCCGAGGGTCCCACGTGCATCTCACCGACGTCGGTCATGTCCCGCACGCCGGCCACGTGCGTTACCAGCGCCACCCGCCGCCTCCGACCCCGCCGCGCGAGCCCGAGCAGATTCGCAACCCGCGAGTTGAGGCCGTCGGCGCCGATCACGAGCCGGGCGCACACCGAGCTGCGGCGGGCTCCGCTCCGCATCGGCATCGCGGGCACTGGCTGCCGCTGCGAGGTGGGCGTCCAGCACTTCGCGCGGCAGGGCGATACCGTGATCGCGGTAGCCGCGGAAGCCGTGCCCGCCCGCAAAGCGCCCCGTAAAGGGGGTTCCGTTGGGGCTCACGACACGCATCCCCTTGAGCCTTGCCGGTCGCTCGGCCGCGAGAGCCTCGCCGACCCCCAAGCGGTCCAGGATACGGGCCGCCTCCGGGCTCAGGTACTCGGCGCATGGCTTGGGCCGGGGGAACGCCGCCCGCTCCACCAGAAGCACCGCGAAGCCCCGCTCGGCCAGCAGCGCGGCGGTGGCGCTTCCGGCGGGTCCCGCTCCGACAACTGCCACATCGTAGCTGCGCCTCATCGGCTGTCCCCGGTTCCGTGCGCCCCATCACGGCAGCGCCCTGTCCCGAATCGCACTCCTAGCAGTGCGTTGGAAACGGGTCGTCCCGCGCGTATGTTCCTGCAATCAATGCGTTTCACTGAGAGTGCCGGGTGGAGGGGACCAAGAGCCTCGTGCATGTTCCAACAGATACCGTCGCTGGCTGGGACGCGTTCCACATTCTCCGACCGAAAGCCCGTCATGCGCAAGGGCAGCCCATGAGCCGGCCCGGGCCCGACCGGCTGGGCCCAGACGAGGTCCTGCGCGAGCTCGACCTGGACGCGCATGTACGCGACCCCGGCATCAAGCAGCGCTTCGTGACCGCCATGTTCGAGGTCATCGCGCCGCGCTACGACCGGTTCACGCGCGCCTTCTCCTGCGGCATGGACCGGGGCTGGAAGCGATCACTGCTGGAGGAAGCCGCCCGGGAGCTGGCCCCCGGGGACCTCGTGCTCGACCTGGCGTGCGGCACAGGCGACATCGCCCTGGGTGTGGCCCGGCGGGTCCCCGAAGCGAACGTCCTCGGCCTCGACATCTCGCGCCGCATGCTCACTGCAGCGGCCGCACGGACAGCGGAAGTGAGCGGAACGCGGCCCCGCTTCTCCGCAGGGCACATGCCGCAGCTGCCCCTGCGTGACGGTTCGGTGCGACTGGTGACGGCGGGCTATGCTGTGCGCAACGCGCCCGACCCCCTGGCTGCGCTGGATGAGATCGCCCGCGTGTTGGCGCCGGGCGGGCGCCTGCTGGCGCTCGATTTCTACAGACCAAGCAACCGGCTGTGGCGCCGCGTCTACCTGTGGTACTTGAAGCGCGCGGGCAACCTGTTCGGCAGGCTATGGCACGGGCAGGCACAGGTGTACGGCTACATCGCCCCATCCATCGAGCACTTTCTGTCGTATCAGGACTTCTCGACGGAACTGGAGCGGCGCGGCCTCGTTGTGGAACGGGTAGGCCGCAAGCTGATGGGCGGCATCTGCATCCACGTGGCGCACAAGCCGCGTGCGGCGGACGAGGCCCCGTGAGCGACCGCACCGAGCGCATCCTTCGAGCTGCGGCCTCGGTCGTCGTGCCCGAGGGAATCGTGCTAATCGTCGTCGTGGTCATGCTGCAGTTCCAGGCCATCCGGGGGCCGCTCACCCAGCTGGCCCAGTTCTACCCGTACGTGATCTTCGCGATCGGTGCGCTGCTCGCGTGGCGCTTCGGCCGCAGTCAGATATTCTTCGCACTGATCGTGCTGCTGCTGGTCGACCGCACGCTGGCCTTCGTGGATTCGAACGGCAGGACGGGCGGGCTGTACCAGGTCCTCGCAATACTCCTGCCGCTCAACCTCGTGGTTCTGGCACGGCTCAAGGAACGCGGGATCCTGACGACCAACGGAGCCATCCGAGCCGGCGCCCTGGCGGTGCAGGCGATCATCGTTCTCATAGTCGTGCGCTCCCGCACCGTCACCGATACCCTCGCTGCGCGGGAGGAGCTGCCGGAGCAGCTCTTCTCCTGGACCAACATCGGGTATCTCGGCCTGGTCGTGTTCGCCGGGGTGTTCGTCCTGCTGATCGTGGGCCAGGTCATCAACCCCACGGCCGCGGGCCGCGGCTTCATCTGGGCGCTCTTCGCCGCACTAATCGGCCTCAACACTACGGGCGACGTCTCGACCGTCTACTTCGCCACGGCCTCGCTCATCCTGGTGGTGGCGATCATCGAGACGTCCTACTCGATGGCCTACCGTGACGGGCTCACGGGGCTGCCGTCACGCCGGGCGCTCGACGAGGCGCTGTCGCGCATCGGGGGCAGCTACACGGTAGCCATGGTCGATGTGGACGAGTTCAAGAAGCTGAACGACACGTACGGACACGACACGGGCGACCAGGTGCTGCGCATGATCGCGGGGAGGCTCAACAAGGTCGGGGCCGGCCGAGCCTTCCGCTACGGCGGCGAGGAGTTCGCGATCCTGTTCCCACGCAAGCCCGCCGCCGATACCCTGTTCTTCCTGGAAGCGGTACGGCGGGAAATCGAGGACGCCAAGTTCAAGCTGCGGGGGCCGAACCGCCCCAAGAAGAGAGGGGAGGAGCACCGCGGCAAAGGAAAGCGCGCCAAGCGCATCTCGGTCACGGTGAGCATCGGCGTGGCGGAACCCTCGAAGGAGAACTGGACGCCGCTCGAGGTCATCGAGGCGGCCGACCAGGCTCTGTACCGCGCCAAGCAGGCGGGACGGAACCGGATCGAGTCCTGACCGCACGGCGGCCGGACCCGATCCGGCTCACCATCAGTTAATCCAGCTTTAGCAGCTCCGCTTCGGCCGCCTTCTGCAGATACTCCTGCACGGCCTCGGGTGTGACCGTTCCATAGTAGTGCTCGCCGGCCTCGCGAGCCTCGGCCGCAACATAGCGCCAGATGTCGAAGCCCGAGCGGTTCCCGTCCACGGCGCTCATGATCTCGAACGCCATCAGCGAATGAAGGCCCCGCACGAAGCCGACCTGCCCGCGCCCCGTCAAGAACTCGGTGGGGCCGGCGATCAGCTCAGGCTCCATGTCGGAAAGCGCTTCCAGCGCCTCGCTCTCCTCGCGCAGTGACGGCGGGTTCTCGCCGGTGAGCTCCATGTACGTGACCGTGAGGTCCCGCACGGCCTGTGCCTCGCGCCGATCCAGCTCCTGCAGCAGCCGGTGCACGTAGCCGCCGACCCTGGCGTCAGCCTCCTCCAACGAGCGCAGCGCCATCTTCTCGCGCTGCACCGCGTACCACACCTGGTCCAGCGCTTGCCAGTACGCAGCCGCCTTGTCGTCGGCCATCGAGATCCAGGATAGGGCGAGCCCGGTGTTGTGCCCGATGCGCGCCATGCCGTTGCCCACGGTCGTCGCGGCCAGCGCCGGCACGTCCATGCCGTCCGCACTGGCCATGATGTAGGCAATCAGCGCCACTGAAGCAGCCGACCGTCCGAGCTGTGTGCGGTCGATGTTCCACAGGTCGTCGTCACTCGAGTGGATGAACCTGTCCGGCATGTTGGTGAACGTCACGCCCGGCACTCCGATGGGAGTCTCGAGGAACGTCATGTGATCGGTCGAAGTGTGGAACCAGATCATCTTGGCGTTGAAGCGGTGCTGCGTGCCCAGGTGCGACATGTGCGGCTTGGGGTACAGCAGGTGTCCCTGCTGCAGCTGCGCCAGCTCGAACGTGTTGCCCGCCACCATGTACTCGACGACCGATTCGACCACGTCGTTGTAGAAGTGGAACCGCGTGGCAGGCAGCCGCGTGACGTTCTGCACCCGCATCACGTCCTGCGCCTGGTTGGCGCCGACCATGTCCTGGTTCACGTTGACCCACATCTCGTTGTGCGCCTCGGGATGGTCCGCGAAGTACTGGCGCTGGCTCGAGATCTCGGTGACCCACCAGAAGCGCAGGTTGCGCTTGGGACGCGGAATGCGGCCCTCTGCGATGAGCCTGTGAAGCGATCTCGCCACCTCGAGCACGCTGGCGCAGCCGCTCGCGTCGTCGTTGGCGGAGGTGCCCTCCTCCTGCAGGTGGCCCGTGATCACGATGTCCTGCCCCAGGGCAGGCTCGGTCCCCGGAATGAACGCCTCCACCATCACCTGCCACGGCTCGCTTCCCTGCTCCGAGTCGAATGCGGACTCGACGACCGCGTGCGCCATCACCGGCTCCTGTGCCTGCTGCAGCCGGTTGCGCAGGGCCACGCCCTGCCGGTAGGAGAGCCCGAAGGCGAACGTCGGCTCGCACTCCTCGGAGCCGCTGGACGGGATGGTGATCCAGCGCAGCTGGTCGGGCCGCGCCATGCCTCCCCCGCTGATGCCGACGTCGGGGGAAAACGGACTGGGATACCAGATGACGCCCGCCGCGCCGTGCTCGCACACGCCCCGTCGCATCGCCTGGAACGTCGAGCCGTACGTCAGGAGGATCTTGCCGGCCACGTCCTTGCCCTCGTAATCCTCCTCCCGGCCCTGACCGACGTCCACGATCTCTCCGGTCACGTCGGCCGGACGGCTGTTGTCGGCGAGGTGCAGGACGGTCTGCAGCGTGCTCGCAATCCGCACGGGCTCGGGAGCCACGATCCACAGCTCCGCGAACGTCGCGTTCCAAGGCCGCGTGCGCGACGCTTGCTTGATGAGCTGCACGTCGCTCAACCCGAACTCCTCTGCCTTCTCGGCGAAGTACTCCGCCACGGCCCAGAGCCCGTCCGAGCCGCCCCGCGGCCGGTGGAAGTGGGTCATGTAGCGGATGTGCTCGTATGCCGCGTCGCCCGAGACCTCCTGGGTGATCTGCTGGGTGTACTCGGGCTCCAGCAGCTTGAGCTCCTGGGCGTCGGCCGGTCGGGGTGCCAAAGCGAGAGCGGCGGTTGCAGCCAGAACAGCCATGGCGCGGGCAAATCTCATGATGCCTCCGGCATTTAAGTCGGTTAATAGATCCCTGATCCTACCTTGGCCTGTCAGGGGGCGTCCAGTACCGGACTGCGGGTGTCGGCACCGCCCGTCATCCTACTGACATCTGGGTGCTGCGGTTGGTTGCAGTCGATCTACGCCGAGGTGACGCGGCAGGCCGCCTGAGCGCCGATTGCGCCGCACCGCCAACCGGCTATTCTCCAATTGGCACTGACGGGAGGCGGTGTGGCAGGCGATACCGATCGTCTGAGGGATGCCCTGGCCGGACGCTACGCAATCGAGCGCGAGCTCGGGAGCGGCGGGATGGCCACCGTGCATCTGGCGCGGGATGCGAAGCACGACCGCGAGGTTGCGGTCAAGGTGCTGAAGCCCGAGCTGGCAGCAGCGGTCGGGCCGAACCGGTTCCTGCGCGAGATCAAGATCACCGCCCGCCTCAACCACCCCCACATCCTGCCCCTGCTCGACTCCGGCGAAGCGGACAGCTTCCTCTACTACGTGATGCCCTTTGTGAGCGGCGGCTCCCTGCGCCAGCTGCTGCGCAGCGAAGCCGACGTGTCCGTCGAGGCCGCCGTACGCATCACGGAGCAGGTCGCGTCCGCCCTCGACCACGCGCACCGACTCGGCGTGGTGCACCGCGACATGAAGCCGGAGAACATCCTGTTCTCCGAGGGGCACGCGATCGTCGCCGATTTCGGAATCGCCAAGGCGGTGAGCAGCATCAGCCGGGATCAGCTCACCAAGAGCGGCTTCCCTCTGGGAACGCCTGGCTACATGAGCCCCGAGCAGGCGGCCGGGAGCACGGCCCAGGATCCGCGCACGGACGTGTTCGGCCTGGCGTGCGTCACGTACGAGATGCTGGTGGGTGAGACCCCGGGCCTGTGGCCCACCGAGGAGGCCGTCCGGATGGGACGCTTCCTCGACGCCTCGCCCGACCACCGCACGCGCCTCGAGCAGCTTCCCGGCCGGCTCGAACAGGTGCTCACCAAGGCGCTGGCCCTGCGCCCCGCCGACCGGTTCGCCACGCCCGGGGAGTTCGCAGGCGCGCTCGCCGGATCATCGGAGCACACCGAGCGCTTGAGCGACTCGGTCGTACGCGATGTGGTGGAGCGTGCCGCCGAGCTTGACGCACAGCACGTGACCGAGGAGGGCGCGCTGTCGGTCGGAGGCGTGGAGCGAGTCGCCGCCGAGGTGGGCATTCCGCCCGCCAGGGTACGGGAGGCCATGGCGGAGCTCGATCCGCGCCAGGACGAGCTGCCGGCCGATGCCGCAGCCCGCGGGCTCATCAAGCCCAACTTCAAGAAGGGCCGCCTCACGGTGGACCGCACCATACCCGGCCGTCTGCCGGAGGCCGACTACGAGATCCTGGTGGAGGAGATCCAACGCTCGCTGGGATACGTCGGCGCCGTGTCGGGAGTCGGCAACACGCTGAACTGGAGCGGCGCCAAGCCGGGGTTCGTGGGCCGGGACACGAGGGTGACCATCACCCGCCGCGAGACCGAGACGCTGGTCCACATCGAGGAGCACATCGAGATCCGCGGACCCTCGATGTTCTCACCGGCTTGGGGGGCTGCGGGCGGGGCCGGCATCGGCGCCGCGATCTCCGCGGCGCTTGGAGTCCCGGAGGCAGGGATGATCGTGCTGGTTCTGAGCACTGCCGTCGGCGGCGCCATCCTCACCGTAAACGGCGTGGTGCAGGGACTGGCCCGGCACTACGCGCCGCAGTTGGAGAACCTGGCAAACCGGCTGACCGCGCACATCGAGCGCCGGGCTCTGCCTCCGGCCAGAACTCCCGCCGACTAGAAGAACAGGTAGCGCGGAGTGCGCTCTTTGTAGCGCAGGTACTCCTCACCGAAACAGCGCTCCAAATGCTCCTCCTCAACCAGCACGGTGAGGTGCATCAGCACCAGGAAGAGCGCCACACCCACCCAGGCAAGCAGCGACTGACCGGTGAGTGCATAGCCGAGCGGGAACAGCGCGTAGCCGGTGTACTGCGGGTTGCGGCTGAACCGATAGATGTTCGACGTGACGAGTCTCTTCTGATCCCGTCCCACTACCATCCGCGGCGAGAAGCGGCGCATCGGAATGAGCGCCAGCGCCAGACCCAGCGCCATGAGCCCGTAGCCCACGAACTGCAGCGGCCTCTCCGGGCTTACAAACATGGGGATCGAGAAGCCGAGAATCACGTGGGGGGCGATCCACGCCGCGAAGAGCAGCACGACGCCCAGCAGAGTGGTGCGGCCGAAGCGGCGGTAGTCGGAGCGGTACTTGAGGATCCCGACGGCGCACGCCGCGGGGGCCAGGCCCAGCGCGATCTCGCTCATGTCCATGCCGAACAATCGAGCATTGGCTCGCGTGCCGCAATCACCCATGGAACCTTGTCGCCCTGCCGGCGCTTCCCCATTTATCGAAGCACCCGCCCTCCCGGGAGGCACCGGCATGACGCTCCTCGACCTGCGCAGAACCTCTCCTGACAAGCTGGCAGCAGGAGTCCGACTCATGCTGGCCGTGATCTTCCTGATGACGGGCGTCATGAAGCTGGCAGTCCCGATGCTGGCAGAGGCATGGTCCGGCCAGCTGCAAACGGCAGACCTTCCATTCTATAAGCTGTCTCGGTGGAGCGTACCGTTCGTGGAGATCGCGCTCGGGATCGCGCTCGCGGCGGGATTCTTCGCCCGGCTCGCCGCCGTAATGGTGATCGGCATCATGCTGGTGGCCACCTACGTCCACATCGTGGTGGACGACCCGGCGCTGTTTCCGCTGCAGCCGAGCGAGCCGGTCATTCCCCTGATCGTGATCTTGATGAGCGCGTTCATCCTGTGGCGCGGCGCGGGCGCTTCGAGTCTCGACCTGGAGGCGACGCGGGACGGCTGAGACGATAGCACCAGCACCTAGAGAGAAGCCCGAGGCGAACGGCCCCGGGCTTCCTCATATGGATTCGCCTCTTGGCGGCTCGGCCACAGAACTCAGCCCGTCGCCAGGAAGCTCCTCACGTACTCCAGCCGTTCCCTCTCCGTATCCGCGTTCGCGGTGACCTCGATGAGGGCCTCGTAGTAGCGCCTCGCGACTTCCCCATTCCCTGAGGACTCCGCGGCCCGGCCCGCACCGTACAGGCTGTTGAACCGGTTGGGGCTGCGGTCGAGGGCCGCCTCGTAGGCGGCCAGCGCCTCTTCGTGACGGCCCAGCTCCAGCAGCATGTCGCCCAGCAGCTCGCGAGCCGGTAGGACCTCACCCGGCGTCACCGGATGCTTCTCGGTGCTCGCCTCCAGATCGGCCGCAGCCTGCATGGTGGAGAGCCCGCGCTCCCTGCTGCCCTGCTCGTACTGGAGCCAGGCCAGCGCAGACAGACGCTGCACCTCAACCTGCGTCCCCCAATACGGGCTCTTCGCAGCCACGCGCTCCTGCAGGGCCCCAAGGGTCTCGAGGTCCGCTCGCGCCTGTTCGAACCGGCCGCTCCGTGCCGCGCCCAGCGCCCGCGCGAAGTAGGTGATCGCCTCCATGGCGGCGGCCGTCTCCCACGGGTACTGGCCGGGGATGCGCGGCTTCAGGTTGGCCGCTGCCTCCCACATGTGCCGTTCTAGAGCCAAGCGAGCAGGCACCGCGGCAAAGGTGTACGCACTGGCTACGTGAGCCTGATACGGCGGCTCCACGCCCTCCAGCTCCTCCAGCACCGCGTCTGCCCGCCGGTCCTCGGCTCCCTGGAGGTACGCGTAGGCCAGGTAGTCGAGTGCGTGGAAGTAGTGCAGCGAGGTCTCGCTGCCCACAGGGCGCTTGAGCGCCGCGTCGGCGGAGCGGCGGTTCCAGTCGATGGACTCCTGCCACAGGCCGAGCCTGGTGAAGGTGTGGGTCGGCATGTGCAGCGCGTGCGGGATGTCGGGCGCCACCTTGCCGTAGTTGCGCGCCACGTCCTCCGCCTTGGCCGACAGCGCCGGGTTGTCGTAGGCGTGGATCACGTAGTGGTGCCCGCCCGGATGATCCGGCACCTGCTCGAGGACCTCTTCCGCCATCGCTCCCGCCGCCCGCTGCTTGCTGAACGTCTTGTCGCCGGGGTCCACCGTACTCAGCTGGGCCAGCGCGTAGAAGGCGGTGCCCTCGGGGTCCTTTGGGTAGCGCTCGTGGAACCCGCGCCACCCGCTCTCGAACGCGACGAGGTTGGGCTTCTCGGACTCGCCCTCGCCTGCCGCGTAGTATGCCGCGATCGCATCCACGTAGGCGCGCTCGCGGTCGGAGCCCGCAAGTGCGCGCGCGTCCCCAAGCAGAGCCACGCCGTGCTCGAACGTGGCCGCGTCCGGCGGATCGGACCACAGGGGGTGCACGAACGTCATTGCCTGCCCCCAGTAGCCCATGGCGCAGTTGGGATCGGCTTCGGTGGCAGCCACGAAGGAGGCCCGAGACTCCTCGTACGTCATGCTGTGCAGCAGAGCCAGGCCGCGGCCCAAGTGAACGGCGGCATCGTCGGTGCAGGAGTGGGCCAACGCGACGGTGCCCAGCGGGGCACCGGACGAGTCGAACACGGCGATGGCTGAGCCGCCGCCCGAGCTGCCGCCGCATCCGGCAAGTATGAGCATTGCAGCGACAGCTTGAATCGAATGGCGCATGTGCTGTTCTCTCCAAGTGGGAGGTCGGGTGGGTGCCCCCAATGCGAATGAGGCACCCTTCAGGGAGATATGCGCAGGCGGGGCTGAGGACCGGACACGCCGTCGGCCGCCCCTTCAGCCCCGCATATGCTGCAAGGCCACGCACCTTGCGCGGCCTTTTTGCTTCGCTCTATCGTCCCGGCATCCAAGTAACACTCGGTAATTGCAACAGGCAAGGTCCCGATGACGGTCAACGTGCGCCAGATCGACTCGAGGTCCGACCGCAGAAAGTTCGTCAACGTGCCCTGGAGGGTGAACGAGAACAACCGCGATTGGGTGCCGCCGCTCAAGCAGGACGTGCTCGACTCCCTGAACCAGCGCAAGAACCCGTTCTTCGAGCACGGCGAGGCTGCGCTCTTCCTGGCGGAGCAGGACGGGCGCCCCGTTGGGCGCACAACGGCACACACTAACCGACTCCACAACGATTACCACAAGGACAAGACCGGCTTCTTCGGCTTCTTCGAGTGCGTCGAGGACGAGGCGCGACGAAGCCCGGGGTACACGCCCCGGGCTTCTTGTTTGTCGAACGCCGAATAGTCAGCCCTACTGCTTCAGCAGCCTGAACGCGTGGCTCCAGCTGTTGTGCCTGAGACCCGGCGCGGTGTCAGCGCAATCGGTCCCGGAGCACCTCCAGCGCGCGCTCGAGCATGGCGTCCCGCTCGTCGATCACGTCCTCCACCGTGCGCGCCACGAACACGTCAGGCTGCACCCCGACGCCCAGGAATTCCCGGCCGTCCGGGTATGTGTCGTGCTTGCTGAGGATACGCACCGACCCGCCGCCAGGCAGGTCGATGAACAGCGGCTGTCCCGTGCTACCAGCCGTCGGCTCGCCGACGAGCGTCACATTCTCCATCCCGCCGAGCCATACTAGGAAGTCCTCCGCCGCAGAGCCGGTGTTGCGGCCAATGAGGACGACGATTGGTACATTCAGCTTCGGGAGGGACGTGTCTGGTATCACTAGAACCGGCTCCGCCTCGTGCCACGCGTTGCCGTTATAGAACGGTTCGTACTCGGTTTCCCAACGGCCCCAGGCACGATGCGCTGCGTTGCTGATCCGGGTGCGCCACCGCGCGCCCGTCAGGGTGTCGTTCGTGAGGTGCCGGGCCGTGATCCTGCGGGGAATCCCGCTGCTGCCGCCGCTGTTGCGTCGCACGTCGATGATCACGCCGCTCGCCCGATGCAACTCCGGCGCGATGGAGTCGAACCGCTCCTCCAGTGCGCGATCCCCGAACGTGTTCAGCGCGACGCATGCTATGTCGTCGTCGAGCCAACGGAACTCCAGGGCATCGTTCTGTGGGAAGTCACGGACCCACCGCGACCGCCGACTGAAGAAATCTCTCGTCGCCGTCACAGTCCGCTCGTCGCCATCCGGAGTCCGCACCGTCAAGGCGACTTGACTACCTGACGGTCCCCACAGAAACCCGATTCCGTTTGGGTACCAGCCCGTCATCGCGAATGATCGCTTGAAGAGGTCTGAATGACCGCCCATCAGGGGGTAGACCTCGCGTTCGAGGTACTCCTCGGCGGGAGTCCCATCGACCGCAAGGATCTCAGACCCGACGGGTATCCGGGACGCGAGGGGCTCCTCCACGTTCCACACGATCGGGCGCCCCTCGGCGGGCGTAACGAGGATCTTCGGCTGGTCAAACACGTGCTGTTGAAACACCCACGACGGCATCAGAACCTGAGTGTGCCCGTCCTGCAACAGCGCGGCAAACCGAATCAGCACTTGGTAGTACTCGACGGTCGTTTCCGCTTCCAACACCTGTGGCACGAAGGCCCGATACGCACTGTCCCAATCGAGCTCGGGCACGTTCGCGAATAGAGGGAAGTTGTAGTCCGCCTCCTTCCAGATGAGCGACAGCCCGTAGAGCTTTTCCGCGTCCGTGAGCGGAATGGTCGTACTGTCCTGTGCGTGTGCGGCGGTAGCACTCAAGGCAACGAGCGCCGCCACAACACCGCAGCGATGCACCGATCTCATAGTGGCACCTTCTGTGCATGGTATAAGCGCGGTCGACGATCTACTTCTCATTGGATAACTCGAGGCTTGCGAACGTTGCAGGCAGATACGGCGAAGAGCGGACGAACCACCCCTCGGCACCCGCCTCAAGCCGAGCACTGGAGTAAGCAAAGCGGCCAAGCCGCTAGGACTTGGCCGCACAGGCCCGGCAGGACTCGAACCTGCAACCCCCGGTTTTGGAGACCGGTGCTCTACCAAATTGAGCTACGAGCCTATCAGACGTCCCTTGCCAGACCCGCTCTCCACCACTACACCTCCCTGGCACGGGACCCCGAAACGGAGGAGATCTTGGGCCGCCCTCCGGCTATGATCTTAATTGACAACTGCCGCGCGGTCTACCGCAACCGACGCTGGACGAAGAATGACCCAGTCAACACCTGACCCCAAGCCGACGAGCGAGACACCAGCTGACTCCTTTAGCTCCGGGCCAACTCGCTGGCTGTTCATTGCCCTTGGATTCGTGTTCACTGCCCTCGGAGCCATCGGGGTCGTGCTCCCTTTGTTGCCCACCACTCCCTTCTTGTTGGTGGCGGCCGCATGCTTCGCGAGGTCCTCACCTCGGTTCTACAAATGGCTGAGCACACAACCCGGCGTCGGCCCGATGATCCGGGAGTGGCGCGAGACCCGCACAATTCCGCTCCGGGCAAAGGTCTGGGCCATATCGCTGATCGTGCTGGTGGGCG
>JBDHJM010000125.1:0-2212 GCA_039586895.1 Gemmatimonadota bacterium
GAAGAGGAACTTGTCACCGTTGCCGAGCTCCACCAGGAAGCATGCCGCGGCCTGTGCGGCGCGCGTCGTCGGCATCCCGGTGCCGCACGCGATGACCCTCATCTCGTCGGGGGCCAGGTCCTCGCTGTTGGGGACGTAGTAGTCCCGCTCCCGGGCCTGCGTGGGCGACACGTCCTGCGCCCCAAGCCTGCTGTCGCCGGTACTGCCGACGAGGTATCCGACAGTGAGCGCGACTGCGACAACGACTATGGGGACGACTCTTCTCGCTTGGGTCGACATGGCTCTGGCTCCAGCTGGTGAGTACTCGGTGGCCCGCACTTCAGGGGTGGCAGGGAAAGTCGAGCAAGAAACTCCGCTAAGCATCGCGCACGGTTGGGACTCGCGCAAGCTCTCAGCATTTCAATAGGGTTTGAATGCTCGACTTACTACTGCGGGTAATCCCTCTCGGGCTGGCGAACCTCCATGTAGATTGCGAGCCATCGACAGGCTGGACCAAAGGGAGTGGACGGGAGGATGAGAATGCGGACGATTACGGCAGGCTTCGTCGTTCGGCATCTGATCGCGATGCTCGTGGTTCTTGCCCTGATCCCGGTGACAGCCCTCGCCCAGGAGGAGGCGCAGGAAGAGGCCGAGGAAGCGAAGGGCCTCAAGGTCACCGGGATTCCCATCATCGACTACAACCGCTCAACCGATTTGAAGCTCGGCGCCCTTGGCATAGAAGGCCTGCCGGTGATGCGCGCCATCAGCAGGGTGAAGAACCACACCGTAGGGAGGGACGGCAATAATATGCGGTGCGAAGAGCCGTCGCTAGAGCCTTGCTGACCGACCGCAGGAACGTGTGAATGATGGCCAGCAGAAAGATGAGGGTGGCGACCAGGTTGAACGGCGCCGCACTGACCCGTGACGTGAGGGTTGCCCAAATGCCGTCGACCTCCTCATAGCTCTGGAGGGCCCGGGGAAAGGACTCGGCATGCTGGGCCTGCACCTCGGCGTGCTGGACCTGTACGTCCGCGACGCCGCCGGCCGCCCAGAGTACCAGAAGCAGGAGCGTACACAGCAGGATCGGCGTGAAGACGCCAACACGTCTTGCCATGGTCTCCTCTCCTAGAACCCCGCCAGGATCGCGAGCCCGAACACGAACGTGGTCCGTCCCGGAGCGCGGTCAACCAAGAAGACCGGGCCGATCGCGGCACTCTCGGCGATGCGAAACCCGTAGCCCACCCCGGCACGCACCAGGAACTCCACCTCGGTTTCGCTCTCCACATGCTCGCCCTCTACCGTGTCCTTTTCGGCCCCCTCGGCGCCGACGGCGAGCACGAGACCCAAGCCTGGAAGCGGATAGTAGATACCACCCACGGCTACGATTACGTCGCGCTCCAGCTGGCTGGAGACGAGCTCGACGTATGCCACCGCGGCCCAGTGACGGGAGAAGACCCGCGCGTACTCCAGCCCCATTGTCAGAGCGGGGTGATCGGCGTCGCTGTGCGCCGAAAGACCCAGGAAGCCCCCGAAGTGGTTAGGGTGCATTCCGCCGTGCTCCGCGGCAGCCTCTTCCGCCGGTTCGTGCTCCTGCGCAGCTAGCGGCGCGCTTGGCAGCAGCAGAAGAAGTGCGAAGAGCGCAGGTGTCGTGATGAATCCCATTGCCCGCACAGTCACCGTCCGGTTGAAATGCAGCACCTGCGAAACCACGGCCCGCTCGATCGCGAAGGGTCCATCGAGTCTGGCGATGTGACGCCCGCCCCGGCTACGCGCTAGTGACCTCACTACTTCCCCGGCGTGTACCAGATCGGTGACGTGTACGCCCGCTCCTGGGTGGAGGTGGGCGCACCCTCCGGGATTTCGATTCCGAAGCGGAAGGCGTCGTATGTCGTCCACCGTGGCGTCGGAATCTCGATGACTCTGGCGTAGTAGAACGCCTTCTGATCCGGGTCGAAGTCCGGATCGGTCCACACGGTGCCGAGCTCGGCAGCGCCGATCGTGTTGGTCCAGTTGGCGTTCTCGACGTCCACGGTGTTGCCCACCGGTGGCAGCTTGCCGTCCGGCCCGGGCTGACGGCCGCCGGACCACGCCACGTCGTAGACCTTTTCGCGGGTCTCACCGTCGTCCAGCCAGCCCTTGATGATCTGGATACGGTCGAGGTTTGCACCTTGAGCGTCCCGCAGGGAGTAGACCATGAAGGTGGGTGCGCCTGCCCCGGCGGGCCTTGTGCGGA
>JBDHJM010000024.1:0-35221 GCA_039586895.1 Gemmatimonadota bacterium
CCCCGGAAGCCCTGGCAGCGAGGACCCGCGCCCCCGCTGGACGTACTCTCCACAGCAAGGCAGATCTCCGGCTCCTCACGAAGCACGTGGCGCAGGCGCGCTCGCTCTAGGCTAAATTCCTCGCCATGAAGCTCGGCGTAATCTCTCTCGGGTGCGACAAGGCGACGGTCGATTCCGAGCGCCTCGTGGGCGACCTCGTGGGGCACGGGGCCGAGGTGGTGGAGCCGCTCGAGGAAGCCGACGTCGTCCTGGTGAACACGTGCGGGTTCATCGACGCAGCCAAGCGCGAGTCCATCGAGGCGATCCTCGATGCCGCGGCGCTCAAGGAGAGCGGCAAAGTGAAAGCCGTGGTGGCGGTGGGCTGCCTGATCCAGCTCTATCAGGACGACCTGAGGCAGGAGATGCCGGAAGTCGACCTCCTGCTTGGTTTCCACGACCTCCACACCCTGATACCCGCGCTTGCCGAGCGGGGGCTGATCGAAGATCCCGCCGCGGATCATCCGGGTGTGCGCCAGTATCTGGGCGACCAGCCCCACGTGCGCTACCTGAAGATCTCCGAGGGTTGCGACCACAGCTGCGCGTTCTGCGCGATACCGCTGATGCGGGGCAGGCATCGGTCGGAGCCCCTGGAGCGGTTGGTGCGCGAGGCACAGCAGCTGGAGGCCGCCGGCGCCAAGGAGATCAACCTGGTGGCCCAGGACCTGGGCCACTACGGCCGCGATCTGGGGCGCGACGGGCCCAAGCTGGCCGACCTGGTGGAGGTGCTGCTGCGGGAAACCGGCGTGCCATGGTATCGGCTGCTCTACGTGTACTCGGCCGGCCTCACGCCGCGCCTGGTCGAACTGATGGCGGGTGAGCCGCGGGTGGTGCCCTACATCGACATTCCGATCCAGCACGCGTCGGACGCAATGCTGGAGAAGATGCGCCGGCCCGAGCGCCGCGACACGATCCGCGAGAAGGTGCGCTGGCTTCGGTCGGAGATGCCCGACGTTGCCGTGCGCACCACCAGCATAGTGGGTTTCCCCGGAGAGACGGACGACGATTTCCGAGTGCTGTGCGAGTTCGCCGAGGAGATGGAGTTCGAGCGGCTCGGCGTGTTCACCTACTCGGCGCAGGAAGGCACGCACGCGGTGCAGTACCCGGACGACGTCCCCGATGCGGTGAAGCGGGCACGTCAGGAGGAGCTGCTGGACCTGGCCCGCATGATATCGCAGGACCGGCTGGCCCGGTTCGTGGGTCGCGAAACCGAGGTGCTGGTGGATCGGATCGCCGATCCCGATGAGGAGGGCGCCACTCATGTGGGGCGAGTGAAGTGGCAGGCTGACGACGTGGACGGAGTGAGCCGCGTGGCGGCCGGCGGCTGGGCCAGGCCGGGTGACTTCCTGCGCGCGCGCATAGTGGAGAACACCGACTACGATTTTCGCCTGGAGGCGCTTCCCTGACGCGCCGGCGCTGGACGACGCGGTCGGCGGCCGCGGTCTCGGTTGCGGGTGCGGCGTTTGCAGCGGCCACCTGCGGTCAGCCGTCCGGTGTCACGCCATCTACCGGCGACGAACCGGACGTCCGCGTCGGGGTGGTGGTGGGCGATGCGCAGGCCCGCGTAGGCGGCACCGGACGAGTGGGCGGTGTGGTGGGTGGCAGCGTGCAGTTCCGGCTGTCGTCCGGCGCAGAGGTGCGGGCGGTGCCGGACGGCCGCGCGGTGCGGCTGAGCGGCGCAGCCAGCGGGCGCTACGAGCGCATCACGTTCGTGAGCCTGGACCGGGACCGCTTCGTGACCGTGAACGGGAAGCCGTACCGCGGCGTGGTCGAAGTGTACGCAGGCGGCGGGGGCGTGCTCGCGGTGAACGAGCTGCCTCTCGAGGCATACGTAGCCGGCGTGGTGAACGTGGAGATGGGACGGCGGGCGAGCAACGAAGTGGCCGCGCTCGAGGCGCAGGCCGTCGTCACCCGCACCTACGCCCTGCAGAACCTCGGCAAGTACACCTCGGACGGCTACGACCTGCGAGCCAGTGTGTCGGACCAGGCTTACGGCGGGGTGGAGTCCGAAACGGAGCAGGGATGGCGCTCGGTGCGCAGCACCGCGGCGCTCGTGGTGACGTACCGCGGCGAGCCGATAACGACGTTCTTCCACTCCACGTGCGGCTTCTCCACGGCATCGCCCGAAGAGGTGTTCCGGTTCGGTCAGGAGCTTCCCTACCTGAGTCCCGTATCGGACGCGCACGCGGGCGGCCACTACTGCGACATCTCGCCCCACTACCGGTGGACCGTCGAGTGGTCCGGCGCCGAGCTGACGCGCATATTACGGGAGACCGTCCCCTCCGTGCTGGGAGTGGAGCGCGCGGCGATCGACGCACTCGCTGACGTGCGGGTGCAGCGCACGGGACGTTCGGGCCGTGTTGCCGAAGTCCGCATCGCGGTGGCACGCGGAGAGGTCCCCGTGTTCGGCCCGGACCTGCGGCGCGTCTTTCTCAAGCCCGACGGACGGCTGCTCGGCAGCACCGCCTTCCAGCTGGCGGTGGAGAAGCGCTCGGGCCAGGTCGAGCGCGTGCGCGCCTCGGGCGCCGGTTGGGGGCACGGAGTAGGGATGTGTCAGTGGGGTGCAGTCGGCCGTGCGCGGGCGGGGCAAGACGTCCGCACGATCATCTCCACCTATTTTCCGGGAACGCGCCTTGAACGCTGGTATTAGAATCGCATTCGTGTTGCTGGTCGCGCCGGCACCGCTCATGGGCCAAGGCTTCTTCGACCAGTTCAGCTACGAGGGAATCCGGCTCTCCGGAGTGGGACTCGACGCCGGCGCGGTGTTCTCCAACCGCCTGAACACGGCTTTCGGCGGAGGGCTGCGGCTCGACTGGGGCAACATCGCCCCCAGGATCCGGGTCCTCTTCACCGCCTCGTACTTCAAATCCGACTTCAAGGACGCCGAGATCGCCGAGTTCGAGCAGCAGCTCGAGGGATTGCTGCCGGACACGATCGACGTGACCATCGACCTCGGCACGATCAGCTGGGCCGACATCGGGCTGGGCCTCGACCTGCAGTACTGGTTCCAGCCGTCACCCCGCGTGCGCCCCTACGCCGGCCTCGGGTTCGCGGTGCACTTCCGCGACGGCGACGGAGCGGCCATCGCGGGCACTTTTGTGGAGAGAGCGCTCGACATGGTGGACGCGGGGCTCGTCGGGTCACTCGGGCTGGAGGTCGCGGTCACGCAGACGCTGCTCCTCACGGCGGAGGGGAAGGGCGAGATCTCGACCGAGCTGATGACCCTCTCTGCGCGGGGCGGGGTCACCTACCGGATCCCGTACAGGGGCGCCGAGTGAGCCAGGCCATAAAGGTCGGCGTGATCGGAGCGGGCGCCGCCGCGCAGGTGGCGCATCTGGTGACGCTGGCCCGGCGTGACGATGTGGACGTGGTTGGCATCTGCGACGCCGACCTGGCCAAGGCGCAGGCGCTCGCGGGCCGTTTCGGGATCCCCAGCGTGTCCGACGACATCGAGGACCTGCTGCGCTACTCCAAGCCGGAAGCCGTGGTCGTGTGCACGCCCAACCACCTCCACGAGGTGCACGTGGAGATCGCTCTGTCACGCGGCGCCCACGTGCTGTGCGAGCGTCCCCTGGCGCTCACCGTGGAGGGTGTGAAGCGGGTGCAGGCCGCCCGCGACGCAGCGGGGAAGGCGGTCTTCGTCGGCATGAACCACCGCTACCGCAGCGACGTGCAGGCCATCGCGAGATTCCTGGCGGGAGGAGAGCTGGGTGCGCTGCGGGCGGTGCGGGGGAGGTGGCACATACACCGCCCTGCCGGCCCTGCGGCCGGCTGGCGCGAGCGGCGGGCGGAGTCGGGCGGCGGCGCCATGTTCGACCTGGGACTACCTCTCGTTGACCTCGGTCTCTGGTTCTCGGGCTGCGCGGCGAACAAGCGCGTCACCGCGGTCTACTCCCAGCGGGATCCGGACGGCGACGTTGAGGACTCCGGCTGCGCGCTGATCCGCTGCGACCGCGACCATTCGATATTTGTGGACGTGTCGTGGCGCTATGTGGGGCACGACGAGAAGTTCGGGCTCGACGTGATGGGCGACGAAGGCTCGGCCAGCCTTCCACCCCTCGCCGTGTTCAAGGAAATGCACGGTGCGCCGGTGGACGTGACCTCGCCCCAAGAAGGCGGACACGCAGACGTGTTCGGCGCCTCCTATCGGGAGGAGTGGACACACTTCCTGAACGTGGTACGCGGCAGGGCGCCGGTCCCCGACCTGGACGACCAGGTGCTGCTGCACGACGTCATGGAGGCGATCGCCCGATCGGCCGCAGAGGGCTGCGAAGTAACGCTGTGAGGGGACTGGCGCTGCCGCGCCACGACTGGCGCCTCATTGCCGGCGGGGCACTGCTCCTGCCCGCAGCGTATCCGCCGTTCCACCTGATCCTCCCGTCGTTCGTCTGCCTCGTCCCCGCGGTGTGGCTCATCCTGGCCGGGGCGGAGGATGCGCGGCCCCTGCGTCGCCACCTCGTGCAGGGCTTCTGGTTCGGGCTGCTGAGCAGCGCGCTCGTGCTCTACTGGATGAGCTTCACTCTGTGGCGCTTCTCCCAGCTGGCAGCCCTGGGCTACCTCGTGACACTCCTGGTGCTGGCGTCACTCACGGCCTCCGCGTTTGCGCTGACGGGGTGGCTGGCGCGGCGCTCGGGTGTCGGAATCCTCATCGTGTTTCCGGTGCTGTGGACCGCGACGGAGTGGACGGTGGGTCACCTGCCGCAGGTCGGATTCCCGTGGCTGGGTCTGGGCACGTCGCTCACGGGCTATCCCGTGCTGGTGCAGATTGCCGACGTCGGCGGCGCACGCGGAGTCACGCTCCTGCTGGCGCTCGCCAACACCGCGCTCGCCCTCGCCTGGCTGGAGCGTGGGCGACCGCGCAGGGCATCGATGCTGGCGGGCGGAGTCGCCGCCGGCGTCCTGCTTGCCCTGGGCTACGGCGCCGTCCGGGCAAGCACTCTCGAGCTGCGGCCCGCCGGACGCATAGCGGTGCTGCAGCCCAACGCAGGATGGGCCGAGAAGTGGGAGGAGGGGCAGCAGGACTCCATAGTTGAGATAGCGCTCAACCTCGCGGCCCGTGCCTTGTACGAGACGAAGCCGGATCTCGTGGTATGGCCCGAGACCGCGGTGCCCGGCTACTTCCACAACCACCCGGTGTGGCGCCATCGAATCGCGGAGCTGTCACGCGCGGCCCGCATCCCCCAAGTGGTGGGGGGATACCACGCGGTGTTCGACGACGATGGCGGCTACGATACCTACAACGCGGCGTTTCTGTTCGACACGCTCGGCTTCTCGGATTCCCAGCCCGTGTATCACAAGCAGTACCTGGTGCCCATCACCGAGCGGGTGCCGTTCGTCAGCCCGCGCTGGTTCTCGGGGCGATTCTTCGGGGGGTTCGGTCGCGGCGGACCGGGGCCTGTCTATCGGGCCGGACCGGGGACGTTCGGGGTCCTGATCTGCTACGAGTCGGCGTTCGAGGACCTGGCGCGTGATTACCGGCGCCGCGGCGCCGAGTTCCTGGTGAACATCACCAACGATGCCTGGTTCGGGCGCAGCAGCGCGGTGTACCAGCACGCGTCGCACCTCGTGATGCGTGCCATCGAGAACCGAGCAGGCATCGCGCGCGCCGCCAACAGCGGGATATCGGTGTTCGTGGATCCTCTGGGGCGGCAACACCGCAGGACGGACCTTTCGGTCCGCACCATGGGGGCACACCTGCTGCTGACCACCGACGTCACCACTCTCTACACGCGGGCCGGGGACTGGGTGGGGACCCTCGTGCTCGTGCTCGCTCTGGTTCTGGTGGGTGCCGCCTGGCTGCGTGCGCGCGCGCCCGGATCAGTCTAGGGCCTGCTCGAAGACCTTTCCTTCCACGAACAGCCTGAACAACTCCTCGTCGAGCTGGCCCGCGCCGGTTTCGTCCAGCAGGATGTCCAGGGCGCGCTGCTGCGGCACCGCGCGCTTGTAGGGCCGGTCGGCGGCGGTGAGGGCGTCGTAGATGTCCGAGATGGTCATCATGCGCGTCTGGATGGGGATCTGCTCTCCCGCGACCTTCCTGGGGTAGCCGCTGCCGTTGAGCTTCTCGTGGTGGCCGTAGGCGATGGCCGGGATTGACTGCAGCTCCTTGGTCCACGGGATCTGCAGCAGGAAGCGGTAGGTGTGAGTTACGTGGCTCTCGATCTCGAGCCGCTCGGACTCGTCGAGGCTGCCCTTGCGGATGCTCAGGAAGCGAACCTCGTCGTCGGTGAGGAACGGCAGCTGCTTTCCCTCCAGGTCCTGGTAGAACCTCTCCGCGAACCGGTGCAGATCGTCGAAGCTCCCCTCCGGCAGCAGCGTGGGCTCGTTCGAGTCGAGCACGAGGTGCATGAACTGATCCAGCTCCTCCAGCTGCTTCCGGTTGTCTGCCTCGAGCTGGGCGATATAGCCGTCGTAGCCCGTCGTTCCGTTCTCCAGCAGGAACTCGGCCCGAGCCTTGTGGAAGTCCCGTTCCACAGTGCGCCGGATGAACGCGAAGCGCTGGCGGATGAGCGAGAGGTCGGGCGGATAGAGCTTCTTGGCCTTCACCAGTACCTGCTCCCGCACGCCCACCTTGCCGAAGTCGTGCAGCAGGCCGGCGTAGCGAATCTCGCGGACCTCCTGCCGTGAAAACCGGATGTGCTGGTAGGCGCCGTCACGGGCCTGATCGACGGTCTTGGCCAGTGCGACGGTCATCGATGCGACGCGGCCCGAGTGACCGAACGTGGTCGGGTCGCGCTGCTCGATCGCGGTGACCGACGCCTTCACGAATCCCTCGAACAGCCGCTCGATGTCCTCGTAGAGCTGGCTGTTCTCGATCGACACCGCTGCCTGCCCCGCCAGGGCCGACACCAGCTCCACCAGGCGGTGGGTGTAGGGGATCACCTCGGCGTCGAACTCCTCGGGCGCCTCCAGCTTCGCTTCCCCGTGCCGCTTGCGGTTGATGAGCTGCACCACGCCGATGACCTCGTCCTTGTGGTCCTTCATCGGGATGGTGAGCATCGACTTCGAGCGGTAGCCGTACTTCTCGTCGAACGAGCGGTTGAACGTGTAATCGACGTCGGGCGGCAGGAAGTAGACGTCGTCGATCACCAGCGGCTCGCCGGTCGCCGCGGCGTATCCGGCGATGCTAGCTGTGTCGATCGGAATAGTGAACTCGACGAACGGAATCTCCGGCCGCGATAGGGTCTGGGTGAGCTTGAAGCGCAGCCGCCGCGGCTCGCCCTCCGGCTCCTCTACCAGGTACAGGCTGCCGGCGTCGGAACCGGTGATGTGCAGTGCCTGGGACAGGATCAGCTCGAGCAGCGTTCTCAGGTCACGCTCGGTGGACAGCGCCATTCCGATCCGGGTGAGCTCCTTGATTTCCCGCGTGCGGAACGCGGCTTCCTGCCGCGCTCGCGTGGTCTCGGCGCGGGACGCCGCTTCGCGGTACGCCGAGCGGAGCGCCACCAGGAGCTGGCGCGGCCCGTGTCCGTGCGGCACGAAGGCGCTGACCAGCTCATCCGACAGGATCTCCGGCACGTCCTGCTCGTCGGGTGTTCCGATCGCCACCACGGCGCCGCCGCCGTTCACGAACTGGCGCAGCCGCTCGGGCGTGTACTGGGGACGGGCAGCCGGATCCAGTATCAGCGCGGTGGGGACGCCCGATACGTTCAAGTCGCCGGGCGCACCCAGGGTCTGGACGGTGATGCCCTCGGCCGCCAGCGCCTCCGAGATGTCGGCGGGCGTGAAGCTGGTCGAGTGCAGCAGGGTGTACTTCACTGTCCCTCGTCTCCGGAGTCGGCGGACTCAGCCGAGTCCGGCGGCGGTGTCACGCCCCACAGCATGCGCATTGGCCGCCGGCTAATCTGCTCCGAGAAATGCTCCAGGATCTCGGCCGATCTCGCCAGATCGTCCAGCGCGTCGGCCAACTTCTCACGGCTGTCCAG
Source organism: Gemmatimonadota bacterium (assembly GCA_039586895.1). Taxonomy (GTDB): domain Bacteria; phylum Gemmatimonadota; class Gemmatimonadetes; order Gemmatimonadales; family GWC2-71-9; genus WVYX01. Next base: position 7,959 of record JBDHJM010000024.1, read on the forward strand.
CGCGACGCCGTGTGCCGTTGAAGTCAGCGAATCGAGCCCTGCCAGGACCCCACGGGTGTGTACCAGCGTTGCCATGATCGTATCGGCCATCGGCCCAACATGAGGCTCGACCTCGGCCAGGATGCGGTCCGTGCGGTCGAGGCTGCCGTTGAGCCGTGTGAACACCTCGTCTATCTGCGGGCGCGCACTCGCCAGCAGCACGTTGGTCTGGCGCACGGCGTGCGTGGTCTGCGCCAGGAGCTCCCGCGTTTCCGTGAGCATGTCCAGCACGTCCTCGTGCATTCCGGCGGCGATCTCCGAGAGAGTCTCCATCACGTTGGCGCGCCGCTCCGAGTCGATCGTGTCGCCCGGCTGCAGGAACGCGGTCGCCGGCGACGCCGGAGGCATCTGCAGCTCGATCACTGCCGCGCCGACCAATGTGGCCGGGGGAGCGATGAGGGCTCTGGTTCCGCGCGGCAGCCTCAAGTGCGTTCCGTCGGGGAAGCGCTCGCGGATCGACAGTGTGGCCACGAAGTGCAGCATGTTCGTCGCCGTGTCGAGCTGAGGAGCCACACTGCCCACGCGTCCTATCTCGAGACCCTGCAGCTCCACGTGGGTGTCCTGCGTGAGACCCTCCGCTTCGGCGGCACGCATGTGGAGCTCGTAGCGCCCCTCGAGCAATCCGCTCGTCAGGACTGCGGCCCCCACGACGACCCCGATGGTAATCAGGATGAAGAGCCCTACGAAGAAATCGGTGCGTCCCGTAACAGCCTCCACGTTAGCTCTCGAGCTTCATCTCGCCCTTGACCAACCGGTAGCGCACTTCGATGCGCGGCTCCAGCATCTGTGGCACGAACTGGCCGGTCATGAACACCGTCCGTCTCGAACCTGCGCCGGTCTCACCGCCTCGCGCAACCTCGAGCAGCTCGGCTGCGGCGCGAGTTGGGAGCCCGTCGAAGGGATCCTCCAGTATCAGCAGGTCCGGGTCGAAAGCCAGCGCCCGGGCCAGCGCAGTGCGGCGCCGTTGCTCCTCGGTGGCCCCCGCCGGCCGCAGGCCGCTCGCCTCGGACAGCCGCAGCAGCGTCAGCATTATGCCGACCCGACCGTCGATCTCGCGCTCGGACATGTCGCTGCCGTAGCGCAGCGGGAGCGCGACGTTGTCCCGCAGCGACAGGTTGTTTATCAGCCCGTCGCCGGCGGGAAGGTATCCCACGCGGCGGCGGAAGGCGAGCACCGATCGCCGCGGGAGCAGGGCGAGGTCCTCCCCGAACACCAGGGCCCGTCCCGCGGCCGGCCGCTGCAGTGCGAGCGCGTATGCGGGCAGCAAGCCCACTCCGCTCGCGTCCGATCCCAGCAGGACCACCGCACGGTGCTGCGGCACCTCGAGCGTGATCGGTGTGGAGTGCCCCGAGAGGGTCACGTCCTCGAACCGGAGCGGTGACGTCATAGAGTCAGCAGGACGAACAGTCCCGAGCAAAGAAAGATCGCCAGGATGCTCCCCACGGCAGCCTGGCTGGCGGCGACCGGGATCTCGGTGGAGGAGCCCTTTATCGCTAGCCCCTGATAGCTGGGGATCACGCCGACGATGACTCCGAACACGAGCGCCTTGGTGATCGTGAGCCACACGTCGTTGGACGTGAGCGAGGCGAGCACGATGTCGAAGTAGCGCGGGGCCGCCATGCCGTTGGCGCTGGCTGCGACCAGGCCGGAGAAGATAGCCGTGAGGTCGAACACGATTATGAGGCCGAATACGGAGAGGATGGCGGCGCCGAGGCGCGGCAGCACGTGGTAGTGCAGCGGGTCGATACCCATCGCCTCGAGCGCGTTGACCTCGCCCAGCACCTTGTTGGTGGCCAGCTCGGCTGCGATGGCGGTGCCGGACCGGCCCGCCAGTGCCAGTGCAGTGATCAGCGGGCCCAGCTCGCGCACGATGGCCACGACCATTAGCCTGCCGATCAGCTCTGTGGCGCCCAGCCGCCCCAGCTCCTGCACTGCCTGCGATATGACCAGGAAGCTCAGAATCGAGGCGAGCACGACGATCAGGGGAAGTGCCTGCAGGGCCGAGAACCAGACCTGCTTGAGCAATACGCGGAACGCCACGCGGCGGCCCGCGCGCGAAACCGAGCGCGACGCTCCCAGTGTATGCATGAAGAAGCGCGCCACGGCACCTATCCAGGCAACCGAGCGCGCTACTCCCTGACCGAGTGCTGCTACTGGCGCCGTCACGCGCCTATGTTACTACCCCTCCTGCAGCTGCCTCAAGGCCTCCTGGGCCTCGGTGTACTCGGGGAAGTCCCGGGTCACCTGGCTGAACAGCTCCACCGCCCGCTCCGTGTCCCCACGGTCGGCGTAGAGCAGGGCCTTGCTGTAGAGCGCCAGGGCTTCCGACGGGATCGCCTCGGAGCGCTCGCGCCGCTGCTGGAACGCCTCCTGGGACAGCGCCGGCAGGTCCACGTCTGCCGTGATGCTGTTGGCCAGGTCCACCACCATGGGGAACAGGTTCTCCCGCTGGTCGCGGGTCCGCTCGACCTTCACGATCTCGCCTGTCTCCACGTTCACGATGCGTGCATTGAGGCGGAAGTCGCCGTACCAATCGATGAAGCTCCCGAAGATCATGTACCGCGCGCCCACCAGCTTGCCGACCTCGGCTGCGGTGGATGCATCCACCTTTCCCGAGGCATCCAGCTCCAGCTCGGCCAGCAGATCGCGGATGCGCCCGCGCTCCACCACGCGCAGCTGGTCGTTGAATGCCAGCTCGGTGAGCAGCATGTCCTGCAGGCCCACGGTGAGGGCCTGGAAGTCCTCCGCATCTTGCCCATAGGAGCCGCCGTCCTCGAACGGCATCACGGCCACTCCGGGCCGCGCATCCTGAGCGGACAGCGCGGGCGGGACCGCGAGTCCGACGGCGAGTGCCAGGGCCAACATCGAACGCCACCGCATAAGCCTCTCCTCAGCTCAGAGGATCAGTTGCATCCCTTCGGTTGCTGCCGCAACCTGGACCGCCCCACCCGCTTCGGCTTGGGCCGCCTCGACGAGGCTGTCCATGGCCGCATCGTCGTGCTCGGGCCGATGGTGAAACAGCAGCAGCTGGTTCACTCCGGCCTCTGCGGCCAGCGCCACCGCCTCCGACGTGGAGGAGTGGCCCCAGCCGCGGTGCTGCTCCAGCGCCTCGGGGGTGTACATCGCATCGTGGATCAGCACGTCCACCCCAGCGACGAAAGTGATCAGCTCCGAGCGCCAGTCGGGTCCCACCTCGTAGTCTCCGCCGGCGCCCAGCTCGTTGTCGGTCACGTAGGCCACGCTGGGTCCCCCCTCGACGGGGGTGAGCCGGTAGCCCAGGGTGTTGCCCGGGTGGCGCAGCCGCAGCGCCTCCACGGCGAAGCCGTCGATCTCGAAGCCGCCGGGCTCGACGTGCTCGACGGTCAGCTCGGCGGCCATCCGCTCCAGCGGCACCGGGAACACCACGGGGTGCATCTGCTGGCGCAGGATGTTGTCGAGGTCGGTGTCACCCTGCTTCGACCCCCACACCCTGACCTCGTTCCCCTCGCCCACCAGGGGCTGGAAGAACGGGATGCCCTGGATGTGGTCCCAGTGCGTGTGCGTCAGCAGCAGGTCAACTTCGAGCGGGCCGTTGCCGCGGTCTGCCAGTTCCTGTCCCAGCAGGCGAATGCCGGTGCCGGCATCGAGGACCACCATGTGACTGCCCGCGGCGTCCTCGTGTTCCACCGACACGCACGGTGTATTGCCGCCGTACCGAGCGGTCGGCGCTCCGGGCGTGGGGATGGAACCCCTTGCCCCCCAAATGGTTACGGTATACGCCATTCGCCCGGCTCTGCCGCCATGAGCGGCAAGCTACGGGTGCCCCTCAACGTCAAGCAAGCCTGGGAGTCACGCGCGGTCGGTGACATGGGTCACTAGAGGCCCGCCATGTCCTCCAGGCGGGGCCGGTCCTTGATCACTATGTCCTTGCGGGACACCTCGATGAGGCCCTTGTCGCCGAGCTCCCGGATGGTGCGGGAAACGGTCTCGCGACTGGACCCGATCATCTGGGCGATCATGTGGTGGGTGATCTTGCGCGGCACCCGCTCGCCGTCGTGCTCGTCGGCCAGCTCGAGCAGCACCCGCGACACGCGCCCGTTCACGTCCAGCAGCACCAGTCCGCCGATCTTGTCGTCGGCCCGGCGCAGCCGGCGGGAGAGAGCCTGCAGCAGTCCCAGGGCGATGCGGGGCGTGTGCTCGAGGCACTGTCTGAACTCCTCGCGCCTCAGCACCAGGAGGTCCGAATCCTCGGTGGCGATGACGTGTGCCGAGCGGGGCTGATCGTCAATCAGCGACATCTCTCCGAAGAAGTCCCCGCCGCGCAGGATGGAGAGGATCACCTCCCGTCCGTCTTCGCCGATCAGGACGACCTTCACTTCACCGCTTAGCACGACGTAGAGGGCGTCGCCCGGGTCGTCCTCGAACAGGATGACGCTGCTCTTGGGATAGCGGCGCTCGCGGGCGACCTCCGTGATGCGCACGACCTCCTCTTCGCTGAGCTGTGTGAAGAGCGGGATGTGGCGCAGACGTTCGGCGGCGGGCGCGCCGCCCGGAGAGGGCTTAGAGGCCATAGATTGCCTAGCTTACGCCCCGGCGGCGGCGCTGTCAATTCGATCCGGGGCCGGGCGCTTGCCCACAACTCAATGCCCCCGTTATATTTCCGCCTCTTTGGACCGGTCTTTTTTCTTTTGCGGTAACGGAGTGCGAGCGGTGAAAGCGGACATCCATCCCACGTATCAGCGAGCGGTCGTGCAGTGCGCCTGCGGTAACTCTTTCGAGACGCGCTCGACCCTGCCGTCGATCCACGTGGAGATCTGCGCGCGCTGTCACCCGTTCTTCACCGGCAAGCAGAAGCTCGTGGACACCGCGGGCCGGGTGGAGCGGTTCCGGCAGCGCTATTCCAGCAAGGCCAAGGCGAGCACGGAGTAGGCGGCAGTGGAGGCGCGGCTCCAGGCCGCGCTCGACCGCGCGGCCGAAGTAGAGCGCGAGCTGGCCGATCCGGCCACCGCGAAGGACCCTGCCAAGCTGAAGGCGTTGGGCCGGGAGTACTCCCGGCTCGAGCGCATCCGGAAGGTCGCAGCCCAATTCCACAAGCTGAGCGGCGATCTCGCCCAGGCCGAGGAGCTGGCCCGGGACGAGGACGCCGCGCTGGCCGAGCTGGCCCAGGCCGACGTGGAGCAGCTGCGCCCGGAGGTGGAGAAGCTGGAGGCGGAGCTGCAGGACCTGCTGGTGCCGCCTGACCCCCTCGACGACCGGGACACCATCGTGGAGATCCGTGCGGGCACCGGCGGGGACGAGGCCGCTCTGTTCGCAGCCGACCTCGTGCGCATGTACACGCGGTACGCCGAGCGGCGCGGCTGGTCGGTCGAGATGGTCAATCTGTCCGAGGGCAACGTGGGCGGCGTGAAGGAGGCCACCTTCGCCGTACGGGGCGGCCGCGCGTACGGCCGCATGCGTTACGAATCGGGCGTGCACCGGGTGCAGCGCGTGCCGACCACCGAAGCGCAGGGCCGAATCCACACCTCGGCGGCCACTGTGGCGGTGCTGCCCGAGGCAGAGGACGTGGACATCCAGGTCGAGGAGAAGGACCTGAAGGTAGATGTGTTCCGCTCTTCCGGCCCCGGAGGCCAGAGCGTCAACACCACGGACAGCGCCGTGCGCATCACGCATCTGCCAACCGGCCTCGTGGTGCAGTGCCAGGACCAGAAGTCCCAGCTGCAGAACAAGGTGAAGGCCATGGAGGTGCTGCGCGCCCGCCTGCTCGACCGGATGATCGCCGAGCAGGAGGCCGAGCGCGCCCGCGAGCGGCGCGCCATGGTCGGCACGGGGGACCGGTCCGCCAAGATCCGCACTTATAACTTCCCGCAAAACAGGGTAACGGACCACCGCATCAACCTCACCGTTCACCGGCTGGACGAGATCCTGGACGGGGAGCTGGACGAGGTTGTGGAGGCCCTGGCGCTGGCCCACAGGGGCGAGCGCTCCGAAGCCTGAGCCGTGGTGTCGCTGGCCGAAGCCCTCGAGGAGGGCGCCCGCACGCTGGCGCCTGCCGGTTTCGAGCGGCCCCACGATGAGGCGGCCCGCATCTGGGCCCGGATGGAGGGCACCACGGTCGGTGACACATGGCTGCGGCGCTCCGAGCCGGCCGGGCCCGACGAGCGGGCGCGCTTCCTGGAGGCTGTAGCGCGCCGGGCGGACGGGGAGCCGGCGGCCTACGCCACGGGGGTGGGCGCGTTCCGGACCCTGGATCTCCTGATCGACAGCCGGGTGCTGATCCCGCGGCCCGAGACAGAGGGCCTGGTGGACCACGTCCTGGCGTGGGGTGGGGAGCGGGGCGTGGAGGATTGGGGCACCGCGCTGGATCTGGGCACCGGCAGCGGCTGTCTGGCTCTGGCGCTGGCCGTGGAGGGCCGCTTCCGGCGGGTGGTGGCGACCGACGCGTCTGCCGCGGCCCTGACCGTGGCGGACGCCAACGCCGAGCGGGTGGCGCCGCCGGTTCCGGTGGAGCTGAGGCAGGGCTCTCTGTTTCAGCCGGTGGCTGAGGCGACGTTCGACGTCATCGTCTCCAACCCGCCCTACCTGACCGAGGCCGAGTTCGCTGCGCTGGATCCGGCCGTGCGCGACCACGAGCCGCGAGATGCGCTGGTCGGCGGGGCAGACGGAATGGACCACATCCGGGGAATCGCGCAGGCGGCCGGAGCCCGGCTGGCCCCCCGCGGTTTGCTCGCGCTGGAGGTAGATTGCAACAGGGCGGAGGCGGCTGCTGAGCTGGCCCGCCGAGCCGGGTGGGATCCTGTGCGGCTCGAGCGTGACCTGTTCGGCCGCCTCCGCTACTTACTGGCAACCAAGGAGTCGGACACGTGATAATGGAGAAAGCGCTGGATCTGGGACGTCTCATCGGCCAAAGCGAGGAGTACAAGGCGCTGGACGGAGCGCGCGTCGCCGTAGAGGGGCAGGAGCAGCTCACCGCGAAGTTCGAGCAGCTCCAGACGACGGCGCAGGCGCTCGAGAAGAAGGTGGCCGAGGGGCAGGAGCCCGAGCCGGCCGAAGCAGAGGAGTACAACAAGCTCCTCGGCGAAGTGCAGTCCGACCCCAAGTACCAGGGGCTGGTGACGGCCCAGTCGAACTTCGACAAGTTCATGCTGCGGGTGCAGGATCAGATTCTCGAGGGCATCCGCAAGGGCGCCGAGAGCCCGATCATCACACTGAGCTGAGCGTGCCGTGAGCGGCCTGTTTGTGGTCGTGGAAGGACCCGAAGGGGCGGGTAAGACGACCCTGGCGGCGCGGCTGGCACAGCGGCTGCGGGACGCCGGGCACCCGGTGCTGGAAGTGCGCGAGCCCGGGGGGACCGACACCGCGGAGGCCGCACGGCAGCTGGTGCTGGACCCCGCGATGCAATGGCAGCCGGCCGCCGAACTGTTCCTCATCTTGGCGGCACGTGCGGAGCTGGTGGAGCGGGTGATCAGGCCGCGCCTTGAGAAGGAAGAGGGCGTCGTGATCAGCGACCGCTTCGACCTCTCCACCGAGGCGTACCAGATCGGCGGGCGCGGCCTGCCGCGCGAACAGGTGATGGCGGCGAACCGGCTGGCCACCGGCGGCTTGCGGCCCGACGTGACCCTGGTGCTGGACATCCCACCGGAGGTGGGCCGCCAGCGCCAGGCGTCTGCGGGTAAAGAGCCCGACCGGATGGAGCTGGAGGATGCCGCCATGCACGAGCGAGTTGCGCGTGCGTTCAGGCAGGCGGATGGGCCGGGGATCGTGCACCTCGACGGACTCGACGCCCCGGAGAAGCTGGAACAGGCCGCGTGGCGGGCGATCGCCCCGTGGCTGGACGGAACACGCTAGGTGCGCGGAGGGTTGAACTGGCAGGGCGCGCAACGGCGATCGAACGGAGGACACCGATGAAGGGTCAACGGATACTGCTGCTCGCGCTGGTCGGGTTCGTCTCGTTCATCTCCGGCGGGTGGCTCCTGCAGCGTGGGGCCCAGCGGGCGGGGAACGTGTACGAGCATGCGCGTCTGTTCGACGACGTGCTCGGCTACGTGGCGGACTACTACGTCGACTCCATCGGTGTGGGTGACCTGTACGACCTGGCGATCGACGGGCTGCTGGAGCAGCTGGACGATCCCTACGCCCGCTTCCTGCGCCGCGAGGACTTCGAACAGCTCACCGAGAGCACCACCGGCAACTACGGCGGGCTCGGAATCCGCATCGACGTGCGGGACGGCTGGATCACCATCATCGCGCCCATCGTGGGGACGCCGGCCGAAGCGGCGGGGCTGGAGACCGGCGACCGCATCATCGCCGTGGACGGCGAGTCGACCTTCGGGTGGAAGGCGGACCAGGCGGTGGACGAGCTGCGCGGGCCGGCCGGCACCAGCGTGCTGCTGTCCATTGCGCGCCCCGGGTTCAGCGAGGCGCTCGAGTTCGCCGTGGAGCGCGCTCAGATTCACGTCAACGCCATCCAGCTCGCCACCGTGCTGCCGCAGGACGTCGGCTACATCTCGCTGGTGGCGTCCAGCATCGGTGAGTCACTGGCCGGTGAGCTGAGCGACGCCATCGATCGGGTGCTGGAGGACGGCGCGACGGCGCTCGTGCTGGACCTGCGGCGCAACCCCGGCGGCCTGCTCGACGCGGGCGTGGACGTGTCCGACCTGTTCCTCGATCCGGGCCAGGACGTCGTGGCCACCAGGGGCCGCGCCCGCGGCATGTCCGACGTGTACGAAGCGCGCACCAGGCAGCGCTGGCCCGATCTGCCCGTGGTAGTGCTGGTGGACGGCGGCACCGCGAGCGCGTCCGAGATCATCGCCGGCGCGCTGCAGGACCACGACCGCGCTCTTATCCTGGGCATGCCCACCTTCGGGAAAGGCATGGTGCAGACCGTGTTCCGGCTGGGGCACACGCAGGCGCTGCGGCTCACCACGGCGCGCTGGTACACGCCGAGCGGCCGCACGATTCAGCGGCCCGGCGCTGCGGCCGAGCAGGTCGCTGGCGCAGAGGGTGCTGACAGCACCGTGGCCGATTCGAGCGAGGTGTTCCACACCAGCGGCGGGCGCGTCGTGATCGGCGGCGGCGGCATCCGGCCCGACCTGATCGTGTCGCCCGACACCCTGATCGAGATCGAGAAGGAGTTCGTGCGCGCCCTCGGCGCGCAGATCCCGCTGTACCGCGACGTGATGACCACCTACGCCCTGGAGCTCAAGGCCAACGGCACGATCACAGATCCAGCGTTCCGCGTGAGCGACGCTATGCACTCTGAGGTGAGGCGCCGGCTCGAAGAGCGCCTCGCAGAGCGCGAGGTCGTGATCTCAGACGAGCTGTTCGGCGGTGCGCGTCTGCTCATGGACCAGCAGCTGGCCTACGAGGTGCAGCGCTACGTGTTCGGGCGGGAATCCGAGGCACGGCGGCGCATCAGCGACGACGTGCAGGTGCAGCGCGCGCTCGAGCTGCTGCGCGAGGCGCGGACGGTGCCCGAGTTGCTGGCGCTGGCCGAGGAGCGGGACGCGGAGGTGAGCCGCAACCCGTGACGCGCGTCGGCATCGTGGGGCCGGGCCGCGCCGGAGTGGCGCTCGGCCTCGCGCTGTCGCAGGCCGGCCACGAGGTTAGGCTACACGGCCGCACCCAGCACGATCTTCCCCATCCACTGACCATGACGGCGGGCGGCAGCCCGCCGTGGCTCGGCGACGTCGACGTCGTGGTGCTCGCCGTCCCCGACGATGCGGTCTCCGAGGCGGCGCGATCGCTCGCCGCTTCCGGCGCGGTCGCGACCTCGCACACGGTGCTGCACGTGTCCGGCGCGCTGGGCAGTGAGGTGCTGGAGCCTCTGGCCGGCACCGGGGCGCAGCTGGGCTCGCTCCACCCCTATCAGACCATGTCCGGCGCCGTAGACGCAGCCGAGCGCCTACGGGGCGCTGCGGCGGGAGTGAGCGGGTCTGCGGGTGCTGTGGATGCGGCGTCCGAGCTGGCGCGCTCGCTCGGCATGCACCCGGTCGCAGTTCCCGATGACAAGAAGGTGTTGTACCACGCGGCGGCAGTGTTCGCGTCCAACTACCTGGTGGCGCTCGAGGGGGTTGCCGAGGAGTTGCTCCAGAACGCAGGACTGGCCGCCGGAGACGCGCGGGCGGCGCTCGGTCCTCTGATGCGTGCCGCTCTCGATCATGCCCTGGCGACGGGTGCGCGAGATGCTCTCACCGGTCCTGTCTCGCGGGGCGACGCGGCGACGGTGCGGCGGCACCTCGAGGCGCTGCCGCCCGAGGCGGAGCGTCTCTACCGGGAGCTGGCGCGCGCGGTGCTGCGGCTGACGGATCTGACTGCGGAGCAGCGCGCCGCGCTCGAGGCTGCGCTGGATTAGCTAGGGTCCCTCGCGCGGCACCAGGTCCGTGGCCTTGGGATTCCAGGGGAACACGAACGATCCGCCGATTGAGAGCACGAGCCTGCTGCCCGCGCCAGATCCCTCACCGAACCGGTATCCGAGATCGATGCGGCCAGTGCGCGCGGCTGTGCCGAGGGCGCTTCCCATCCGCAACCCGATCCCGAAATCTCCCCCGAAACGCGGGTCCTGATCCGGGTACCACGCGCCTCCATAGTCTACGAACGCCGCAAAACCGACGGCGAAGAACTTCAGGAACTCGTCAACAGCGAACCAGCGGTGCTCCAGCGTGCCCCACAGGGCGCGGGTGCCGACGAACGAATTCGCCTCCCAGCTGCGCGGCGGCGTGCTGAAGCCGAGTGAGAACTGCTGTCCGGGAGCCGGGTTTTCCTGCGCGCCGGCCAAGATGTAGATGGCGGTGGCATTTCGGTGGAAGAGCTGGGCACCCAGCGTCACTTTCGCTTCCACCCGCCCGGAGTCCAGCCCCGCATCGGTGAACAGGCCGTGGGCCTTGAGATTGGCCACGAAGAAGCCGGCCCTCCCGCCGGCGCCGTACGATGCGTCTATCCCGGGGACGACACCGGTGCTCTGGTAGCCCAGCTTGGCGGGTGCCAGGTTGACGTACAGCTTCACGCGCGGGCTCTGGTCTATGTCCTCCGGGATGAAGCCGTTGAAGTATTGCACCGTTTGGAACCGGGCCTTCCGGTACTCTGCCCACAGGCCGAATGCCGCGTATAGGCTATCGGGTACCACGGAGAAGTCCGTGCTATCCGTACTGCAGGTAGACTCGGGACAGGGCATGTACTTCTCCTGCCTCAGCCACGCGTCGAGGCCGAGACGCAGGTATTGCTTTGATTCCGCGATGGGTGCGGTGACGCCCATCATACGGTTGATGAGAGCGTCACGCCGAAAGAAGGTGGTATCCCTCCAGACCGTGTCCCTGACAATGCTGTCGATGCGGTATTCGAGCACCCGGCGTCCCGATGCCTCGCCGTCGTAATCCACGCTGAAGCGGTCCTCGTTCGAATAGAACGGATCTCCCAAGCGCCACCAGCCATCGGTGCCGTCGTTCCAAAGGCTCACGATTCCCTTGGCGCGGATCTGCGAACCGAACAGGCGTCGGAAGTTGGCCGCTAATTGAGGGCCGTGCCGCTCGATCTCCTTCACGTAGACGATGCTCGCGAGCGAGCCCGATCCCAGCAGGTTGCGCTCCGTGACCCCGAGCCGCCCCGTCCAACTTCCGTCGGTCGCCACCGAAAAGCTGAAATTGGGCTTGAGACTCTGACCGTCCTGCGTGTCCACGATTACTGCGAACCTGCCGTCGATGCGGGTCGTATCTATGTCCACGCGCTTGAATATTTCCCGCTTGCGCAGGTTCCGCGCCGTCTCACGGACCACTGTCGTGTCAAAGGGCTCGCCCTCCCGGAACAGGAGCTCGTCGCGGATCACGTTCTCCCGCGTGACGACGTGTATAGAGTTGAAGAAGCGGAACAGGCCCTTTGCCTCGGCTTCCTCCGGCGTGAACACGTCAGTCGTTCGGATGATGATCGTGTCGATGACGGGCGCGGACTCCTGGGACCGCAGTGGGGCTGCTGTGAAGATCGCGAGTGCTAGTACAGCAACCAGATTGCGTTTCACGAATCGGTTTCCCTCCCGCCTTGGACCAACATCCGGCAAGCCCTCCAGCTTTCCTCGTTCACTTGGCGTGCCGCGTGCGCCGCCTCAAAAGTCCAACCCAGAGCGGGTAACTCAGCCACGACAGCTCCCACACGATCGGGCCCACGTAGGCGAGTGGGATCGTCAGCAGCGCCGTGAACGGCTCGGCGGTGATCCGGTGCGCCAGGTTTCGCGCTTCTTCTCCGGTCACGTCGGTACGCAGCAGACGGCGGTTCTTGACGGCGTACCGCCAGGCCCACCCGCCTGAGATCCCGAGCAGCGCAGCCGTAACGCTCTCGAATGCCCGGGAGCCGGCCGACGGCCCGAGCGCGATCCCCAGCCCGATGGCGTAGAGGAAGAGCAGCAGGGAGAACAGCTGCACGATCATGAGAGACGTATGTTTCCCATCCGTGCGCTCGAGGTGGCTCAGCAGCACGTTGCTCTGCAGCCAGTAGATGATCGTGACCGCGAGCGCCACCGCGACGACCGCGAACGTCATCCGGTTGTCCAGCACGAACGGTCCGATGGCGCTCCAGTGCCAGTCACCTTCGCCGGGCCTGGGAATGAACAAGAAGATGCGCAACAGCACGAGGGCGTACACCACGTCGCTCAGCCGCTCGAGCCGGCTGAGCTGCAGCGTCGCTCGCTCTTCCTTGTGGGGCCGTGAAGGGTCATGCATCGGCGTCGTCACCTCGCAGGAAACTCCGCTCTCGCTCCGTGCACGAACAGCGATCTCATCTTGTCCCAGAAGTCGCCGCCCAGCACGAACAAGCTGGCCATCCAGGTCAGGTCTCCGGCCACTGCGATGCTGACCCTGTTCAGATCGAGTCCGTGCAGCAGATAGGGCGCGTACGGCGTCACCCACGCCACTAGCAGGGGTACGGTGAACATCACGAGGCCCACGCTGTAGCGGGTGCGGCTCACGGTGGCGGGCGGTCCGTGCTGTCTGAAGAAGCGGCCAATGCGCGTCTTCAGGAACTCGAACCCAGGCTTCCCCATCACCGCCACGGCCACCAGCATCCCCAACTCCGGGATCCCCAGAGCGAGAAGGCCGGAAATCGCCGCTTTCCACCCGGAGGGGAGGGAGGAGGCCGCCACGAGCGGGATCAGCAGGGGTGCCAGGAAGCCCGCGACGAAGATCGTGCCGCCGACGATGAGGCGGCCCCTTGGGATGGCTGTCTGACTCTGGACGCTCGGTGCAACCATACTCACCCCTCCCGGCCCGTAACCTACCTCACGCGCTCCTGCTCCAGAATCTCGATCGAGCGGATCTTCCAGCTTCCGTCCACAGGCACGACCTCCACCCGCGTGTCGTAGCGGTTCTGGCGGAAGTGCCGGTGTCCAAAATGTGTCACGCTGCCGCCGACTGTCCAGGAAGCGTCCGCGTCGAAACCGCCGCCGTCCCGGGGACTGACGTTGCTCACGTCCTGCACCTCCACGGCCTCTACGCGGGCACGTGCGCCACCCCGCTCCTCCAGCTCGAGTGAACGGCGGTGCCCCAGGTAGATATCGCTCAGCGTCTCTCCGGTCACGCTCAGAGCGAGGCGGTCGTAAGCGGCGCCCTCGTCACGGAAATCCAGCGCCCGGTAAACGTTGGGGAGCACAGTCGCGAGCACGCGCCGTGCCTGGTCCGCCGAGGTGGCGGGCGCCAGTGATGCAGGCAGCGCGATCGCGACCTGTGCGAACGTGGCGACTGCGAGCGCGAAGGCCAGGGTCACGCGCACCGCGGCGAGTGCCGGTGCCCGGCGCGCCCCGCGGCTGCCCCACACAATGAGCGCGGTGGCCAGTGCGAGCAGCGCCAGCGACAGCAGAGGGACGGGCAACACAGGCGGCTCGACGGCGACGGCCCGCACCGTGGGGATCGGGTCCTCCAGCAGCTCGTTGGTCCAGCGCAGCACGGGCTCGTCGACCGTGAGCGCCGTCGAGCGGGACGACTCGGGGTCTATCACGGCGGCCGGGATCGGCGTGCCCTCCGCAAGCACGTCCCAGCCGAGCGTTACCTCATCCGGCACGCCCGGAGTCAGGTAGACCACCGTCACCCCAACGAACGCCTCAGCGATGGGCTCGGGCACCGGCAACTGCCGCGGCAGCACGCCCTGGGCATCGACTCCCATAAAGCTCGCGCGGTCCACAACGCCGCTCGCTGTCTCGCCATCTATGTCGATCCTCGAGTGCGACGCTACGTACTCCGCGATGCCGCGCACGACGTCCTCCTGGGCCGCGATCTGGATGTAACTGGCCGCCGACCCGGTGACGCCGACCTCGCGAGCCACGTCCTGCACGCGAACCAGCACCTCGTGCCGCACCTCGAACGGCTCCACCGCCAGGTAGCTCTGGATCGGAGAGCTAGGAGCCTGCGGTGCGAGCCGCCGTGACGCCTGTGCTCCGACGTTGGAGCTCGCCGCCATGCCGGGCAGCCTCGCGCTGGACGCTGCCGTCGGTTCCTCTGCCGGCCGCTCGCCGAAAGCGAGCACCATGGTCGCGGTTACGGCGGTCGCACCCACGACATACGTGAGCACTCGGCGTGGCTGCTCGTTCGGCCGGTGCCGTTCCAGAAGCTGCCCGACCGACTGCACGGCAGCGGCGAGCATCAGGAACGCCGCATCCATCCCCAGCACGAGCACTAGCAGCGCCCACCACGATGCTGCATCGCCCGGGGCTCCCTGAAGCAGACCGGCCAAAGCGAGCCCGTGGAACAGACCGGCGCCCGCGGCGAGTCCGGTGATGCGCCGCCGATCGGGCTCAGGCCGCAGTGCCTCACGCGCGAGCAGCACGACCGCAATGGCCACGCAGATCTCGGCCACGGTGGGATCGAATTGGCGGCCGAGTACCGTCGTGAGCAGGACTGCGGCGACTTGGCCTACCGCGAAACCGGTAATGGTCCGAATCGGCCCGACCGCACCACCCAGCAGGACCAGCGCGAGCAGAAACGCGACGTGCACCCAGTGGCTGACTATGTGCCCCGCGCCTGCTACGACTGCGCTGCGCGCACCGCGCAGCACGGACTCGACCGCGCCCAGGTTCTCCTCCGGCACCTGCCAAAAGTCTTCCGCGGGGTTGAGCGCGTGCGCGAACCGCTCACCCGAGAGCAGGTCGAGGCGGATGACGGTCGTGAGTCCGGGGTTCGAGATCGGATAGCTGATGCCGAGCGCGTGCCCGTACAAGCCGCCGGCGCAGCGGTAGGTCTGCCGGTTGAGCCAGGCTCCCGGCCGCTCCAGCACCACGCGCTCGCCCTCGGGCCGGCAGTGGGCCGGCATCGCTGGGTTGGGCATGGCCCGGATGGGCAGGAGCTGCGGCACCAGCCACTGCACCAGGAACTGGCCGGGTTCGCGCTCGACGATGTGCACCTGCACCGGGCGCACGTCGTCGGCGCGTGCGGTCGTCGGCGCCATGGTGACCGCGGACGCTCCGGCGAGCGCCGCAGCAGCCAGGCAGAGTGGCCGCACTCGCACGCTCAGCGGCTGGCTCCGGGGGATTCGGGTTTCAGCGCGGCTGCCGCGACTGCCTCTTCGTCGATGATGATCTCGTAGTCGCTGGACAGGGTGCGGTACAGCGCCTCCTTGGCGTCGAAGCGCTGGTTGGTCTCGTAGTCGACCGTGACGCGGTTGCGCACCTGCTCGAAGTCCGGCACCGCCTCGGGGCTCACTTCGGACACGAAGACCAGATGCAGACCGTATCCCGATCGGATCGGCCCCTGCCACGACTGCGGCTCCACCTCGAACAGGTCCTCGGCGAGGCGGTTGCCGAAGAGGCGCGCCACTTCGGCCTGTGTGTGCAGCCGGTAGTCGTACTGCATCAGAAAGCGGTCGCCCCGCTCCGGTGCGCGGCGCGGCGGGTGGGGCATAGCATTCAACCGGACCAGCACCTGCTCGGCCTCCGAGAAGACAGCATCGCCGCGCTGGTCCGCGTTGAAGTAGATGTGGGAGAAGCTGCGCGCCTCGGGGATGACGTACCGTTCCAGATTCTCGTCGAAAAAGGCCTGCAGTTGCTGGTTGGTGGGCGGCGCCTGCACCGCCTCGGTGAGGAGCTCCAGCTTCTGCACCATGCGGCGCCGTACCACCCCGTCGTCGCGGTCCAGTCCCAGGGTGAGCGCCTCGCGGTACAGCACCTCCTCACGCACGTAGTCGTCAACCAGGCCGCGCAGCTCCGCTTCGGTGGGGGGTCGCTGCCACTGGCGGGCCCAGCGCTCGCGCAGCCAATCGATCTGCGCCTGAGTCACCTCGATGCGCTTCTCAGCTCGGGGGTCGGAGCTCCCGCCGCCCAGCACGCCGTAGAGCGCGAACAGGGCGACGCCCAGGGCCATGAACTGCACCAACGGCTCGCGCACCCAGGCTGAGATCTTCTCGTGCATCGGCCTCACGGTCTCAGATGTGGATCACGCCGCCGGCCCGAGGGCCGGCGGCGTGATCGTACTGTTCTGCGTCACCGGCCTACGGAGTATACCAGATCGGACTTGTGTAGGCCCGCTCCTGCGTGACCATGGGAACCTCGTCGGGCAGCGTAATGTTGAAGCGTGCCGCCTCGTATGCCGTCCACCGCGGCGTGGGGATCTCGATCACGCGTGCGTAGTACACGGCCGACTGCGAAGCGTCGAAGTCGGGGTCGGTCCACACGGTGATCAGCTCCGGCGCACCGATGGTGTTGGTCCAGGTCGCGTTGGCGACGTCCACGGTGTTGCCGACCGGTGGCAAGTTGCCGTCGCGGCCGATTTGGCGGTCACCCGACCACGCCACGTCGTACACCTGCTCGTGGCGCTCGCCGCGGGAGTCCACCCAGCCCTTCACGATCTGGATACGGTCGAGGTTGCCCGAGAACGGATCCTTGAGCGCGGCCACCAGGAATGTGGGTGACCTGCCCGACGGCCTGGCAGGCAGGTCGCCGCCCATGGGCACGCCCTTGGTGTAGCCGACGTCCGCAGGGAGCCGGCTCTGCGCGTGCTCGGCCGTGAACTCCCAGCCGCCGAAGAACCGCACCAGCATGCGCGGACCGGTGGTGGCATAGGTCTCCCTCCGCATCATCGCGTCGAAGATCGCTTCGCGCGTGTTCTCCGTCGCCCACACGGCCGCGTAGCCCGAGCCGACCATGTCCCAGCTCTCGTACTTCTTGTCGCCCAGCTGGGCCATGGGGTGCTTGTAGCGCTCGGGGCTGGGCTCGGTGCCGGAGTGCTTGCCAAAGAAGTTCTCTTCCTCGGCCGTGGCGAGGCCGGTGTGACTGTCCGTCGAGCCGATCATGCCGAACTTGTAGGGGTTGACGCCAAGCTGGCGCTCGAGCTGCAGCCCGACCTGGAGTCCCGTCCGGGCGTACTCGTACTGCAGCATGTCGTTCTCTTTGGCCTCGCTCAGGTCCAGGTTGCCCTGGTCCCAGGTCTCGTAGTCGGCGAACTCGTCGGTGGGCGACAGGTAGGGGTGGGCCTCGCCGTCCCCCTTGATCTGGGTGACCTCGTACAGCGGCTCCCACCTGGCACGGGTCTCCGCGTACTCGCGGTCGAATGCCATGCCGGTGAACGTGTCCAGCATGGGGAACATGATGCCGTTGCTCAGGTTGCCGTTGTGTGCCAGGGCGAGGATGCGGCCGCCGGTCTTATCCTCGTACGCCTGCAGCTGGCGCCACAGATCGCGCGGGTTGTCGCTCCCGAGCGGTGCCAGCGTCGTGTAGGGCTCCACGGCACTGGCCTTATTGCCGTCGTCGCGGAAGATCACGACACGGTGCAGGTTGGCGCCGCGGGTGTTCGATGTCCACTCGTAGCCTATGAACGCGGTGAACTCACCGGGATCGTTGTACTTCTCGGCCGCATCGATCGCCTCCTCCCAGGCGGAGAGATAGGCAGGAGTTCCGGGAAGGGACGCCAGGGCCTCTGGGAACGCGCCGTCGGAGAATGCCTGAATGACCTCAATGGCGACCTGCACTCCGGCCTGACCGCCCTCCTGAATCATGTCGTACCAGCGCCGGCCGGTAGGATCGGCGAGCATGTCGGGGTCGCCCGAATACAGCCGCGGGAAGAACCCCATGTTGTCGGAGTGGTCCGCAACGACCAGGAAGTCGAGCGGCCGGCCTAGCTTCACCTGCAGGCCGGTAGAGGAGGTCAGCTCTTCGCCACGTGCGAAGCGATATGCGTCCTCGGGAGTGAGCCGCGCGCCGAAGGCACCCGCGTCCATCGACATACCCGTGTGCAGGTGGGTGTCGCCCCAATACACGTTGGTGGGGAAGTTGCGGCCGGCGTAGGGGGAGAAGTGCTTCTGGGCCGGGAACGCATTCTCCAATGCCTCGGGTGGCGGCACGGGGTCCTGGGCGATGGCCGCACCGGCGCCGAGCGTGAGGATCAGGCCGAATGCCGCTGCGAGCTTCGATGGTCTCATCTCATTGCTCCCTTCAGTCTATTGCTCCGTTCGAGCGAAGCCGAACAGGCACTGGTCTGCTGAGGCTACACTGGTCGGGGTGCATGTGGCCAACGCTACCCCACCGGAATCGTGAACGATGCGTTGAGCCTGATCTTGTGCTTGGCCGCCGCCCCCGGCCAGTCGTCGGTGGCGAACTCGGTCGCGTACTCGACGTAGAAGTTCCAGGAGTTCCTGGGGCGCACGAGCACGTAGCCGAGCCGGGCTCCCACGGGCACCTTCCAGCCGCCGAATTCCCAGCTGTATTGCGCCTGGAGGTCGTTGGTGCCGAGGTACCAGCCCCCGCCGAGCTGGAAGTTGACGAACGGGTTGATTATGAGCGGGTTTGCGCCGGTCTCGGTGCTGTCGGTCGGGATGGGCTGACCCAGGTCGATTACATCGCGCTGGCCCCAGGTCTGCTGCAGCAGCAGCCCCACCATCATCTTCTCATTGAAGAAGCGCTGGATCAGAGCGCCAGCCAGACCGTACGCCCACTCACTGCCCCCCACCTTCTCACTGCCGGGGAAGACAACGTCCGGGCCGATGCCGGCGCGGCCGGTTGACCATTGGAACGGCACGACGAGCGCGAACAGGTCCGTGGGGGACAGGCCCCACTCGCCGGCGCTGTTCTCGGCCACGCGCAGCGTGAGGCGCGGCAGGATCGTCACCTTGCCGAGTGGAATGGGTGCGACCATGCGGAACTGGAAGAAGCCCTTGTTTCCCTCGGGGCGGACGTCGCCGGTGGCGAGCGTGTCCTGCCGGTACTCGGGCATTGCCTGGTAGGCGAACTGGAGGGACCACTGCGACGCTGTGTTGTCCAGCGCCATGGACTCGCGGCTCTGCTCCTGTGCCGCCAGTGGACCGGTTGCGAGGGACGCGGCTATCACCACCAGCGCGCCACCGTTGCGCACGATTCTCATGAATGCTCCCTGAGGAGTTCGGGTGTTGCTGCCCGAGGCAGGGTCGTCGCGCCGCCCGCCGTCCCATGCTAAAGCTGACCGCGGTACGCGTCGTTTCAAGGGCGGCCCTCGGTGTGCGGCGGGATTGTCACAAATTCTGCTTGGTGGCCTATGGGGTGACTATCCTGGTCCCGTCTGGGACCTGGAAGCGCAGCTCGTGTTCCGGGATGGCGCGGTTGGTGCGGAGATAGCTGAGCACGAGGGTGCGCTTCTGGCCCGAGACCTCGGTGAGCTTGATGCGCCTGAGCAGGCCGTCGCTGCGCGCCACTGCGATCTCTGCGTCGCGGAACGGCGTCTCCTCGAACCTGGGCAGCAGCAGCACGACGTCGGTCGTTTCGCCCGCCACCATCTCCTCGCGCAGATAGCTCGCCTCGTACCGCTCCAGCGGCCTGTCCACGAACTGGGCCATGAGCTGCGGCGAAGAGGGTCCCAGCTCCGGGATGGGCTGGCGGATCACCTGGTCCGGCACGCTGCTCGGGGCGAAGGCCCAGAGCCACTCGCCGTCGGCCACGATGCGCTCGCCCTCGGGGTCGGTCCACCGCATGGCGAAGCGGGCGGGCGGCTCCAGGAACAGCTTCCCGCTGGTCTCCTCGGGGCCGCCCAGCATGGGGTTCACGATGGTCTGCGAGAAGTCGGCGGTGAGTGTGGTGAGCTGGTGGTAGGCTCGCTCGGCACGGGCCAGTACGGAGGCCGCGTCCTGAGCGGCGAGTGGGCCGGCGGTGCAGACGAGCAGGGCAGCGCTGGCTAAGGTAATGGACCTGCGCCCGTGCCGTGAACCGCCGAGATGATCAGTCGATGACATTCAGGCCGCGCAAAGTAACCGCAGTGAGGAATAACGCCCACGCGAGAGCCGTTCCCACAGCATGTACGCCTGCCCGCTCGAATACGGCGAGCACCAGGACGATTCCGAGCGCAACGGCGTTGAACGTGCTCGCGGCGGTGAAGCCCGATCCCAGCAACACATCCACGCCTATGACCCACAGCTGCAGCAACGCGAGGGCGCCGAAGAACTGCGGTCGCACTGCGAAGTAGTGTGTGCGAAGCTCCTCGGTTTCTGCATCGCTCGGCAGCAATAGGCCGCTTCCGAAGAACAAGAGAATGGGTCCGGTGATTACGTAGAGGAAAGCGCTGAACTGCCAGTCCTCTATATCGAGCAGATTGAGTGTATGCCAGAAGAGACTGAGGGCAACCAGGAGAAGCAGCACCATCCAGCTTGCGTGAAACCAGTCGATGCGCAGTGGCGTGCGCCGGTCGACGACGGTGACGATGGCGGTGAGCGCGTTCCCGATCCCCATGCTCAGCAGAACCACGAACATGATCGCCACGAGCAGCGAGTTTGTGATCTCCATCAGTCCTCCCGCGCCGCCTTCGGGTGCGCGCTCACGCGCTCACGGCAGGCAGCGGCTCGGCCACCCGGCGCCCGATGGCCGCGGTGATCACACCGATCTCCTGCATCAGGTGATCGAACTGCCCGGAGTCGAGGCTCTGCACTCCGTCCGACAGCGCGTCGGCGGGGCTGGGGTGCACCTCGACCATGACCCCGTCGGCGCCTGCGGCCACCGCGGCGCGCGCCATCGGGATCACCAGGTCGCGGCGTCCGGTGGCGTGGCTCGGGTCCGCCACGATGGGGAGGTGCGACAGTCCCTTCACCAGGGGAATCGCAGTCAGATCGAACACGTTGCGCGTGGCGCTGTCGAAGCCGCGCACGCCGCGCTCGCACAGGATCACGTCGGAGTTGCCCTCGGCCAGCAGGTACTCGGCCGACAGCAGCATCTCGGTGATAGTGGCGGCGATGCCCCGCTTGAGCAGCACCGGCTTGCCCGCGCGCCCGGCGCGTTTGAGCAGCGAGAAGTTGTGCATGTTGCGGGCGCCGATCTGGATCACGTCGGCGTACTCGGCCACCAGGTCCACGCCGTCCGGATCCATCGCCTCGGTAACGACGAGCAGGCCCGTCTCCTCGCGCGCCTTGGCCAGCAGCTCCAGGCCTGCCTTGCCGAGCCCCTGGAACGAGTAGGGCGAGGAGCGTGGCTTGAACGCTCCGCCGCGCAGCATGGCCGCGCCGGCGCCGCGCACGGCCTGCGCGGTGGCCAGGATCTGCTGTTCCGATTCGACGGAGCAGGGTCCCGCGATCACGACTACGTCGCTGCCGCCGATCGAGAGCCCGCCCGCGAGCTGCACTACGGTGGACTCTTCCTTCCACTCGCGGGAGACCTGCTTGTAGGGCTGGGTGACGTGGATGATTTCCTTGACGCCCGGCAGGGCGGCCAGGCGCGACGAGTCCACCCGGCCGTCGTTGCCCACCAGCCCGATGGCGGTGCGCTGCTGCCCCGGAATCGGGCGGGCCTTGTAGCCCAGCTGCTCGATCGTATCGACGACGCGCCGGACTTCCTCCTCGGCTGCGCCGTGTTTCATCACAACCAGCATTGCCTGCTATGCCCCTACCGTGAAGCGGTCTCCGTCGCTCGCGGCGACGATGTCACCCTGGAACTCCCCGCCCGCCACCGCCACCGGATCGATGTCGCCGAACACCGGATAGAAGTGGGTCAAAACGAGGCGGCTGGCCCCGGCTTCCCGCGCCAGCGCCCCCGCCCTCGAAGGCGTTAAATGTAAGTCGAGCGCTCGGTGTTCGGGTAGCGAGCACTCGGCTAGCAGCAGGTCGCAGCCCGCGGCCCAGCGGGCGAGTTCCGCGCTCTCGCCCGTGTCTCCCGTGTACACCAGGCGGCATTCGCCGGTCCGGACCCCGTAGGCCAGGCTCTCGGGCGTGTGCGGCGTGTCGCACGCCTCCAGCACCACGCCCGGTGCGAGCTCGCGCTCCTCGCCTGGGCCGAGCTCTGCGGTCTCCAGTGGGAAGCCTGGCTCCAGCACCCAGTCGCCGAAGGCGCCGGCGAGCATGGACAGGCGCGCCCGGAACCCGGGCGGGCCGATCACAGTGAGCGGGGCCTCCCGGGCGGGCTCCACGCCCCACTTGCAGGCGAACAAGAACAGGGCCAGCTCGCCCCAGTGGTCCTGGTGAAAGTGCGTGATGGCGATGTGCGTGGCCTCGGACCACGGGACGCCATACTGCGCGGCGCGCTGCAGCGTGCCCGCTCCGCAGTCGAGCAGCAGGCACACCGAGCCCGCATCCACCCAGTAAGCGGCAGGAGTGCGCTCGGCGGTCGGCGCGACGGTCCCGCTGCCGAGCACCGTCAGCTCCATGCTAGAAGTCCGCTCCCATGAACACGATTCGCTTGAAGATCACCCCGTCGGGGCTGTCCAGCCGCACCAGGTAGATCCCCTGGGGCACGACGGTGCCGTCGGCCGCCACCCCGTCCCACTCCAGGTTCGGATCGCAGCTCCCCGAGCCGCCCGCACTGGGCCGGCCGTAGCGGCCCGGCTCTAGAGTTGGGGGAAAGGCCGATCCGGGCACGAGGTTCAACACCACATGGCCCCGTGTGTCGAGTATGTCCACCGTGGTCCTGCCGCTCGTGGCGAGGTCGAACCAGATGCACGTGGTGCGGCGTCCGATCTCGTTGTTGGGAAACGGATTCGGGAAGTTCTGGTAGAGCAGTGTGATCGCCGGCGCGGAGTCGTCCAGGATGAGAAACGGCGCCTCGCTCTCGGTAATGGTGCTGTCGGCCTCCAGGTGTGACGTCACCTGCCAGAGGTACGGCGTGTTGAACTCCAGGTCGCGCTGCGGCGTGTACTCGGTGTCCGTGAGGCCGCGCTCGAAGATCTCCACGTCGCCGTTGTCTTCGCGGAACACGGTTATGTCGTACAGGTAGGGCCCGGGCGGCTCCACAGCGGCGGGCGACGACCAGTCGAACATGGGGCGCACGTCGCGCGTGGCCGAGCCCTCCGGGTCGTTCAGGGTCAACAGCGTCGCCCAATCCGGCACCGTGAACTCGTCGGTCGCGAGAGTGGTGAAGCTCACCCCGTCCACGGCTGTCGCGGTAACGGTGAACACGAAGCGCGTGCCTGGCCGCAGAGCCTCGGCCCAGGTCACCTGAGTCTCGCTCAGGGTGGTGTCGAACAGCACCTGGCTGAACGACACGTCGCTCGCAGCGCGCACCCGGTAGGTGAGCGGCTGCGCCACGAGCGGCACCTCCGGTGTGTTCCAGATGAACGTCGGCGTGACGGCTTTGAGCAGGGTGTCCTCCGGATTGGTAACCACCACGCCGCGCGGGAAGTACACTGCGGCGGCGCCGTCGGGCCGGCCCCAGCCGAACGTCGAGTCGGGCGCGGCCCGGGTGGTCCCGGTGCGCCGCAGTGCCGCGATGACGTCTATCGCGTCATGCGTCGTGTGGAGCTGCCGGTACAGCGCGGCGGCCCCGGCCACCACCGGCGTCGAGAACGACGTGCCGTCCGAGCGGGAGAAGCCCCCGGGTGCCAGCGGGTCCACCACGAACACGTCCACGCCGGGCGCGGTGAGATCGGGCTTGATGCGGCCGTCGGTGGTGGGGCCGCGCGAGCTGAAGCCCGCGATGGTCCCCAGCGAGTCCTCGGCGCCGACCGACAGCACCGAGTCGCCGTCGGCCGGCGTGATCATCGTGCGGAAGCCGGGTCCCAGGTTGCCCATCGCGGCCACCACCAGGATGCCGCGTGCCGCAGCGGAGTCGGCGGCCACGGTGGTGACTGCCACGTCACCGTTCATGTCCTCGGGCTGGTAGCTGAACCCGCCGTCGAAGGCGAGGTACCCCACGCTCGATGAAACCACGTCCACCCCGATCGAGTCGGCCCATTCGAGTGCCGCCACCCAGTTGTCCTCCTCGACGCGCGTCTCTGACCTCACGTCCTCCGTCTTGGCCAGGATGTAGTCGGCCTCGGGCGCGATGCCGATGATCTGGGTGGGCAGGTTGGCCGCCAGCAGGGACCAGGTCGCGGTGCCGTGCTGCGACGCGGCGGGCACGTCCAGCGAGTCGTTGGCGACCGTGGTGTCGTCGAACACGAAGTCCCACTGTGCGATCACGCTGGCCGAGTCGAATGCCGCGTTCCCCGTCTCGAAGCCTGTGTCCAGCACCGCGATCGTGATGCCGGCGCCGCGGAAGCCCTGGTCCACCAGGGGGAACAGGTTGAGCCGGCGCAGCGGCATCGCCGAGGGACCGTACAGCGAGTCGTTGTTGAGCAGAGCGCGCTGCGGTGGTGCGAGGTGGGGCAGGGCGCGCTGCGGCTCGGGCCGGCCCCGCATGCGTGCCACGAGCTGCAGGTGGCGGAACTCGGCGCGGCCGCGAGCTGCGGCGAGGTTGGCCGCAGTGACGTCGGCAGATACCGCGTTCAGCCAGCGGCTGCGGCGCCGCACCCGCGCTCCCACTGCCCGCACGGCCGACTCCACGGCCGGGAGAGCCTCCCCGCGCGCGCCGAAGAACCACACCGCGACGGTGGTGTCGCGCTGCAGCAGCTGTGCAAGCCGGGGGGAGACGGTCGGCTGCTGGGCCTCCCCCGTCGCCGCGAGGGGGAAGAGCGCGACGATCAGGAGGAGGGCGCGCCTCAAGTGACTGCGGCTTCGTGCGCGCCCAGGCGCACGCCCACGATCGTGGACACGCCGGGCTCCTGCATGGTCACCCCGTACACCGCGTCCGCCACCTGCATGGTGCGCGGGTTGTGCGTGATGACGATGAACTGGGTGTCGGCCTTGAACTCCTCGAGCAGCCGCACGAAGCGCATCACGTTCGCGTCGTCGAGCGGGGCGTCCACCTCGTCGAGCAGGCAGAACGGCGCCGGCTTGGCGAGGTAGATCGAAAACAGCAGGGAGATCGCCACCAGCGCCCGCTCGCCCGATGACAGCAGGTGGATGCGCTGGATGCGCTTGCCGCGCGGCGCCGCCTGGATCACGATCTCGCTCTCCAGCGGGGCGCCCTCGTCGGCCAGCCGCACGTCGCACTCGCCGCCGTCGAACAGGGTCTGGAACACCGAGCGGAAGTTCTCGCGAATCGCGCCGAAAGTGTCGAGGAACAGCTCGCGCGCGGTCTCGTCGATCTCCTTGAGGGCCTGCACCAGCGACGCGCGCGCCTGCACCAGGTCCTCACGCTGGCCCTCGAGGAAATCGAGCCGCTGCTTCTCCTCGGCGTGCTCCTGCACCGCGAGGGGGTTGACCGGACCGAGGCGCTCCAGCTCCTGTGCCAGCTGCTCCGCCTCGGCCCGCAGCGTCCCCGCGTCGCCCTCCACTTCCTCCGCTTCGGCGAGCAGGGCGTTCAGCGGCTTGTGCCACTCGGCCTCCATGCGCTCCACCAGGGCCTGGCGCTTCCCGCCGGCTTCGGTGAGCTCGATCTCCAGGCGGTGCAGCTCGTCGCCCAGCCGCTCGAGCCCCTGCCGCTGCTCGTCCAGCGCCCGCTCCTCGGCGGTCACCATGGCCGCAGCGGCACCCAACGCGGTCTCGGCCGCCTGCGCCGCGTCCTCCATTTCCTGCACGGCCACGCGCCGCTCGGCGAGCCGGTCGGTCCATTCGTTGCGCTGCTGGGTGAGCGTGCGCAGGCTCTCCTCGATACCGGAAAGCTCCGCGTCCAGCTGTCTGCTGGAGGAGCGGGCCTCGTCCAGCGCGGCCTGGGCACGGCTCTCGCGCTCCACGGCAGCCTGCTCGCGGGCGGACACCTGAGCCTCCTCGACCTGCCAGTGGACGCGCCGCTCGCGCGCCGCCTCCTGCGCCGACTCCAGGTCGGCCAGGGCAGTCTGGTGGCGCTCCAAGTCCTCCTCGAGCCGGGCCCGCGTCGCGTCGCCGGTCGAGAGCTCCTCGGCAACCGTCTGCAGACGCTGCTGCCGCTCCGCCGCGCGCTCGCGCAGCCGGTTGGCCAGCTGCTCGGCCTCGGCCCGCTCGCGCTCGGCCCTATGCAGGTGCCGGCTCGCCTCGTCGCTGGTGCCCTGCGCCTCGTGCAGCGCGGAGCGAGCCTTGGTGCTGCGCTCCGTGGCGGTCTCGAGGTCGTCCTCCGCCCGTGAGTGCTCCTGGGCCGCCACCTGGGTGCGCTGGGTGAGCTCGGTCAGCTGCCGGTCGGCCGCGGACACTTGTTCGGCCAGCTGATCCAGCTCGGCACGGCGGCTGAGCGGTCCCGAGTGGTCCGGGCCCGGCAGGTAGATTGCCCCGCCTGCGCGGCGGATCACGGCTCCCGTCTCGTCCTCGGCGCGGCTGCCGGCGAGCAGCGCGGAGACCCAACGGGCCGCCGGCGGCTGCACCTCCAGCTCGGCCTGCAGCGGATGCTGTTCGGCTGATCCCTGCGGGCCGGGCTCCACCGGCAGCAGGATGAGCGGTCCGGGCTGCGCCTCCGCATGCCAGCGCCGCACGGCCTCGACGGCCGCCTGGTCGCGCACCAGCACCGCGTCCAGCCAGTCGCCCAAAAGACGCTCCGCCAGCCGGGCTCTCTCGGCCGAGATCGTGAGGAAATCGCTCAGGGGGCCCAGTACCGCTGCCTCGCCGAAGTCCGCGTCCGCACCGAGCACGGCCTGGGCCGCGGGAGCCAGTCCCTCGCGGCGCCGCTCCAGCTCGGACAGTGCTTCACGCCGGGCGCCGAGCTGGGCAATCGCCTCGTCCATCTCGCGCCGTTCGATGCGCAGCGCTGCCTCGTGCTCGCGGGCCGCCGCCAGGTTGTGGCGCGCGCGCTCCAGTCCCGTGCTGGCTTCCCGCTCCTCCCGCTCGCGCTCGCCGTAGGCCAGCCGCGCCGCGTCCAGCGCCTTGCGTCCGCCGTCGTGCTCGCGCCGCGCCTCGGCCAGGCGCGCGCCGGCCGCCTTCTCCTGCCGGTCCAGCTCCTCGATGTCCTGTTCCACCGCGGTGCGCTCTCCGGCCAGCGCGCGCAACGCCTCGGCCTGCTGCTGCAGCTGGCTCTCCACGTCGCGCACTCGGGTGCGCTGGTCGGTGAGGCGCTGACGGGCCTCGTCCTCGCTGGCCGAGCGCAGGTCGAGCTCGGTCTGCACCGAGTTGCGCGC
>JBDHJM010000076.1:0-9245 GCA_039586895.1 Gemmatimonadota bacterium
GCCCGGCGCCAACCCGTTCAGCCTCACGGGCCAGCCGTCGGCGTGCGGCACGGTGCGGGAGGTGGGCACGCTGGCGCACCGGCTCCCCGCCGACATGGTGGTCATGAACGCCGAGCACCGCGCCAAGGCGGAGGAGATCTGGGGCGTGCCTCCGGGCACCATCCCGCCCCGGCCCGGCTATCACACGATGGACATGTTCCGCGCCTTCATGCGCGGCGACGTGAGGGTGATGTGGACGCAGACCACCAACCCGTGGGTCAGCATCCCCAACCTGAACCGCATCCAGCGCGAGCCTGGCGACGGCAAGTTCCTCGTGGTGAGCGACATCTACCCGACGCCTTCGACGGAGGTGGCGGACCTGGTGCTGCCGTCGGCGGCGTGGGTGGAGCGCGAGGGAGTGTTCGGCAACTCGGAGCGGCGCACGCAGCACTGGCACAAGGCGGTGGACCCGCCCGGCGAGGCCACCGAGGACGCGTGGCAGATAATGGAGGTCGCCAAGCGCATGGGGATGGAGCACCTGTTCCCGTGGCCGGACGACGACTGGCACGAGCCGATGTACGAGGAGTACCGCAGCTTCACGCTGGGCCTGGGCAAGGACGTGGCGTCGTACCAGCAGCTCAAGGACACGCGCGGCCTGCTGTGGCCCGTGGTGGACGGCGTGGAGACGCGCTACCGCTACGCCGCCGGGCACGATCCGTACGTTCAGAAGGACCGCGGCGTGCACTTCTACAAGGCGAAGGGCTACGGCGAGAAGGCGGCTTTCTGGCTGCGCCCATGGCACCCGCCCGCGGAGTCGCCCGACGAGGAGTACCCCTACTGGCTCTGCACCGGCCGCGTTCTGGAGCACTGGCACACCGGCTCCATGACCCGCCGTGTGCGCCAGCTGCACCAGGCGGTTACGGAGGGCTACGTGGAGCTCAACCGCGCCGACGCTCAGCGGCTGAGCGTGACCTCCGGCCAGATGGTGCGCGTGGTGAGCCGGCGCGGCAGCCTCGAGCTCCCGGCCAAGGTGGACGGAAGGGGCAAGCCGCCGCAGGGCTCGGTGTTCATTCCGTTCTTCGACGAGAGCCGGCTGCCCAACCTGCTGACCCTCGACGCGATGGACAACATCAGCAAGGAACCGGACTTCAAGAAATGCGCAGTCCGCATAGAGCGCGTCTGACGCGAGGCGCCGCAGCCGCAGCCGGCCTGGCGCTTCTCGCCGGGTGCGGCGGTGACACCGTCCCGGTGCCGGACCAGGACGGCGCCGTCAAGTCGGCGACCCACGTGCGCGCCGAGCGGCGCGCATACGACGGGGCGCCCCCGACCATCCCCCACGAGAGCTTCGGAGCCAGGTGCGCGGCGTGCCACAACGCGCGCGGCCAGTCGGTGAGCGGGGTGGGCTTCGCGCCGGCATCGCCGCACGACGACACGGAACGGGCCGGGGGCACCACGCGCTGCCGCCAGTGCCACGTGTTCGTCACGACGGGGGGGCAGTTCGTGGCCAGCGAGTACGAGCCGCTGGAGCAGGATCTGCGCTATGGGGGGAGGGCGACCCCGGGTGCGCCGCCGACCATGCCGCACCGCACGCTGATGCGTGAGAACTGCGTGGCGTGTCACGACGGCCCCGGCGCTCGGGAAGAGGTGCGCACCACACACCCGGAGCGCTGGCGCTGCCGGCAGTGCCACGTGCCGGTCACGGAGCGGGAGACGTTCGGCAGCGAGCTGGGCGAGGGACTGACGGAGGGAGGGCGATAGCACATGGGTCAGCTTGCCGACACGATAGAGCTCGGGCCCAAGGACGAGGCCCTGCGTCTGTGGAGCGCCGCCAGGGAGGCCCAGCAGGCGGCCAGCGACGACCTGGTCAAGCTGTTCGAGTCGCTCGACCTGGGACTCCACGCAGCGGAGATACTCACCATTCACCTGCTGCAGCCGGTGAAGGACGGCTTCCCGGCCACGATAGCACTGCAGCTGAACCTGCCTGACCCCCAGGTGGATCCGCACCGGGACGGCATCAACGTCCCCAAGGTGCTCCAGTTCACCGACGTCATTGATCTGCTGAGCGGCGAGGAGCTGGAGTGCGTGAGTCCCGGCATGCACCGTGGCTGGGAGGACCGGCGCTTCTCGTGCCGGCGCTCGCGCGTTGCTGCGCAGGAAGCCGTGGGCATCACGCTGGCTGCCGCGGATCAGGAACAGCTGTTGCTGCTCTCGGCGTACCGCAACCGCGTGTTCCGGTGTCCGCCGCCGGTGCGGGTCGAGCCGGCGCGCATCCGGACCGCGTTCGAGAGCCTGGGGCGGCTGGTCGAGGGGTTGGTCGAGGCAGCCGGCTGAAGCGGGAGCGCCGCCGCCGCTGTAGCATTCCTCCCATGAGAATCCGGAGCGTGACCGCACGCCTCGCGCTCGTGCTGGGGCTAGCCGTGGTGCCTGCAGTATTGCCCGGCCAGGAGGAACGCCCTGCGGCCGATTCGGTTGAGTCCGAGGCGTCTCAGCAGCCGGCGCCCGAGCACCCCTGGCCGCTCCACGCCACACTGCGCGGCTGGGCCGACGGCATCTGGCTGCGCGTGCTCAATCGCTCCGGCTCGACGGGCGGCCGCCTCAGCGACCTCGGCATCCTGCAGCGGTTCCACCCCATCACGGACTTCCACTACAAGATCGATCTGATCTCCAACAAGTTCACGCTGTCGGAGGACTACGTGTGGTGGCGCAAGGACCGGGGCTTCCGCTGGGCCACCGGCAGCGTGACCACCCGGGACCTGGCGCAGTGGATGGAGTTCAAGATCCGGGTGCCGGTGACCGGCGGTTGGAACGTGAACCTGCACTACAACTTCACGTCCACCGTGGAGGCACAGCGCAACGTCCTGCGGGTCGCGTTCGGCCACGAGTGGAAGAGCGGCTGGTTCACGTACCTGGGCAGCACGCTGATCCAGAACAAGGCCGACATCGACATGATGGTGGGCGGAGGCTGGCGCTCGCGGGGCGCGAGGCCGGCCGAGTTCAGCGTGGTGCTCGCCGCGCTCGATCCGTTCAATGACCACCTGTTCGTGGGGTTGGGCGTGAACCCGGGCGTTGCCGACACCGCGGTTTCCTACCAGCAGCAGGGCTACGCGGCTCAGGCTACAGTGGAGATCCCCATCGGCAGCAGGGTGCGCTTCGAGGCGCACGGCGCCATCACCAACCCCGCCACGTTTTCCGCGTTCGTGCAGGGCACCCCCGACTCCGGCTTCACCCAGACCGATCGGGCCCGCTACGCGGCGGGACTCCTGGAATGGTCGGCGGCGCGCTGGGTCAGCGTCGGTGCGATGGGCAACTACGTTTTCGCCGAGATAGACCGCCGCGCGCTCTCGGGCGGGATTCCCTCCGACAACTTCACTCGCCAGGAGACCGAGGCATCGCTGGGCGGCTTCGGTCTGTTGCGGCTGGGGCGCGCGTGGGAGATCCAGACCTGGCTGGCGCACAACTGGCGGCCCGAGACCAAGCGCGTGTTCCCGGAGGATTCGCTGGCGGTGGACTACGAGGACCGGGCATGGGGCGGGATGGCGCTGCTCGTCTACGGAAAGCCCACCGGCTTCACGGCCATGGCGGGCCTCGTGGCGGACTTCCGGGAGGTGCTGCGGGGGGACGGGCAGTTGCCGACACTCGGGAGCCTCGACCGCGACAACGCGCGGTTCCGGCTCGACCTGGGATGGCGTCTGGAAGACCGCGGCTACCTCTACATCGGCGCGGCCTTCGACCTGGACAACCCCAGCTCGCTGTTCGACCGCGGGGTGCCGGACGGCTACCGAGCCAGGCTGGTCATCGACTTCTAGCTCGCCGAGCGGAACTCCTTGCCCAAGGCGGGCGGCTCATCGACGAGAGACGGCGCTGGCGGCACGTCCGATGCGAGCGGCTTGCGGCGGGCGGCCTCCGGCTTGGCCGTGTGCAGCCTGCCGTTGAACTTGGCCCCGTCCGCCACCGCGATGCGCGGTGTGACGATGTTGCCAGCCACGGAGCCTCCGGCGTGGAGCTCGGTCATGTCGTCCGCGTTGATCTCGCCCCGCACCTCGCCGCCCACGATGACGTGAGCAGCGAGAATGTCGCCGGCCACCACACCACCGGGCGCCACCAGCACCTGGCCGTGCACGTGGAGGCTGCCCTCCACCTCACCCTCGACGCGGATGGTGCCTTCGGCGCGCACGTCGCCCACGAGGTGTGCGCCGGGCGAGATGATTGACAGGCTGGCTGTGTTGCCGGATGAACCGTGCAGACGGCTCGAGCCGTCGGCTGACCGGAGAATCCCCATTTCACTGACTCCTGCCCGTGAGTCGTCGTTGTGCCCCGGGGCGCCCGCGTTCCCGACGCGGCCGGCGCTCAATGGCAACCTAAAGCGTGATCGCGGCGTTAGAGGTGACAGCCGTCACCTGCTGTCCTGCGTTCGCGTGCTGCGTTCGTGCGCTGCGTTCGCGTTTTGCGTTTGCGGCGGTGCATTCGGTGCAGCATCTTGGCCTCGAGACCCGATGAGAACCGTCCCGATCCTTCTGCTGGCTCTCGCCACGGCCTCCGGATGCCTCGCGCAACAGGCGCCGGTGACGATCGTGGACGATTCCGTGCGGCACGAGCTCACCATTTCCATCGGGCCGCTGGATCTCCCGGCAGGCGGGGGCCACGCCCACGGCAGCGCCCCGATGGTCTCTCCCATACCAGAGATTGTCGAGATACCGGTGGACGGGTCGCTGTACTCGTTCAGTACCGAGCTGGTGGACGCGCACGGCGAAGAGGTGCCGCCGCTCACCCTCCACCACCTCAACCTGGTGGATCCGGATCAGCGCGAGCTGTTCCTGCCCATCGCGCGGCGCGTGCTGGCCGTGGGGCAGGAGACGGGCTCCCAGTCGATGCCCAAGATCCTGTTCGGCTACCCGGTCGCGCGCGGCCAGCGGCTGGGGGTCTCGGTCACGCTGCACAATCCCACCGAGCGGGACTACGAGGGCGTCACCGTCCGGCTGCACCTGGGCTACGTGCCGCCCGAAGGACTGGGGCCGTTGTTTCTCGTGATGCCGTTTCACGTGGACGTGGCCTTCCCCCACAACCGGCGCGACTTCGACCTGCCGCCGGGCGAGTCCACCGCGGCGTGGGAGGGCAGCCCGGCCATCCCGGGCCGGATCGTCGTGATGGGGAGCCACCTGCACGAGTATGCGACGCGGATCGCGTTCGAGGACGTAACCCGGGGCCGCCTCATCTGGGTGGGCGAGCCCATCCTCGACGAAGACGGCAACCTGCAGCGCGCTCCGGTGGAGTACTTCCTGAGCCGCCTCGGCGTGAAGCTCTACCCCGAGCGCACGTACCGCGCCTCGGTCACCTATCACAATCCCACCGCCGACACCATCGTGAGCGGCGGGATGGGGGTCGTGGCCGGTCTGTTCTGGCCCGACCGCGAGGCGGTGTGGCCGCCGGCCGACACCACGGACGCACTGTACCAGAGCGACTGGCGTCACTACATGGCGTACGACAAGATCGAGCAGATGCACCGGGAACACCGGTGACACGGCTGCCGCACCCTCGATAGATTCCGTGCACGCCGCGGGGAGTGCCCGCGGCGATGGAGTTGCAGGTCATGTTCGAAATATTCTTTGGTATCGCATTGATCGTCTTCGCGTCCAAGGTCGGGCCCGCGGTGGCGCGGCGGGTCGGGCAGGGAAACGACCCGGGGCTCGCGCGGCGGCTGCAGGACATGGAGGACCGCGTGACCACCAACGAGGAGCGTCTGCTGGGACTCTCTGCCGGCACCCACGAGCGGCTGTTGGACATCGAGGAACGATTGGACTTTGCGGAGCGGGTCGTGCAGTCGCAGCGCCACAAGAAGCAGCTGCCCGGCGCCTCCCAGGATGAGTGAAGGGCGGTCTGAATGAACACGGCTGAATATCTGGCGGAAGTCGAGCAGTACAGCGCGCACAACTACCATCCCCTGCCGATCATCCTGTCTCGCGGGGAGGGTGCCTGGGTGTGGGACATCGAGGGCAAGAAGTACCTCGACTGCCTCGCGGCCTACTCCGCGGTCAACCAGGGCCACCGGCATCCGGCGATAGTGGCGGCGGCCCGGGAGCAGCTGGAGCGGCTCACTCTCACCTCGCGCGCATTCCACAACGACCAGATGGGGCCGTTCCTGCGCGAGCTGTGCGAGATCACCGGCTACGAGAAGGCGCTGCCGATGAACTCCGGCGCCGAGGCGGTTGAGACCGCGATCAAGGCCGTGCGGCGCTGGGGCTACCGCGTGAAGGGCATACCGGCGGACCGGGCCGAGATCATCGTGTGCGAGAACAACTTCCACGGCCGCACCACCACGATCGTCTCGTTTTCGACCGAGGAAGCCTACCGCGCTGACTTCGGACCCCTCACGCCGGGCTTCAAGACGGTCCCCTACGGCGACGCCGGCGCGCTTGAGCGGGCCATAACCAAGAACACCGCGGCGTTCATGTTCGAGCCGCTGCAGGGAGAGGGCGGCGTGATGGTGCCGCCCAGCGGTTACCTGGACCAGGTGGCCGAGATCTGCCGCCAGAACGATGTGCTGCTGGTGGCCGACGAGATCCAGACCGGCCTGGGACGCACGGGGCAGATGTTCTGCTGTGACTGGGAGGGCGTGAAGCCCGACGTGCTGGTGGTGGGCAAGGCTCTGAGCGGCGGGTTCTATCCCGTCTCGGCGATGCTCGCCGGCGAAGACGTGATGGCCGTGTTCCACCCGGGCGACCACGGCTCCACGTTCGGGGGCAATCCCTTTGGAGCGGCCGTTGCACGGGCCGCGCTCAAGGTGATCGTGGACGAGAAGCTGCCCGAGCGGGCGCGGGAGCTGGGTGACTGGTTCATGGCCGAGCTGCGCGCGGTCGACTCGCCCCACGTGGCTGAGGTGCGGGGCAAAGGCCTCATGGTTGGCGTCGAGATCAAGGCCGACTCGGGTCCCGCGCGGCCCTTCTGCGAGGGGCTCATGGAGCGCGGCATCCTCGCGAAGGAAACCCACGAGCAGGTGGTGCGCTTCGCGCCGCCCCTGGTGGTGGAGCGGTCGGACCTGCAGTGGGCGCTGGAGCAGACCGCCGAGGTGTTGGCGGGTGCGGCGGTCGGAGGGGCCTAGCCCCGCCGCGCTGCCAGGCGAACCAGGGGTACCTCCAGGAGATCGGCGGAACTCACCGGAGCCCCGTCCACCGTGAGATCGGTGTAGCCGAATTGGGCCAGCAGCTCGAGCGGTCGCCGCGGGTCCCTGCCGGCATGGCGCACCAGCTGATTGTGCAGTTCCAGGAAGATCACCGGTGACGGATCGCCACCTAGCGTGGTGCGCCCGCCAGCCAGCACCGCGCCCTCGAACCCCTCGACATCTACCTTGATGTGGGTAGGGGCCGCTCCCACGGCCTCGACCAGGGAGTCGATGCTCACCGCTTCCACGCGCGAGAGCTCCCGCGCCGGCCGCGCCCCGGTCGGCTCCACGAAGTAGCCGTCTGCGATCACGCCTGCGTCCAGCAAGTCCAGGGCTCCCGGTCGCTCGGATGCAGCCGCCCGCACTACCGTGAGCCGATCACGCACGCCGTTCAGCCCGGCCTGGGTGGCGAGCATGCGCGCTGCGGTGGGTGAAGGGTCGACGGCCACCGCACGGGCGCCCGAGCCGCCGTAGTGCAGCGCGGCGAGCGAGAACAGTCCGAAGTGCGCTCCGAGATCGAACAGCACCATCCCGGGCGTACAGTGGCGCACGAACTCGTTCAGCTCGGCCACCTGGGCCGGATCGTTCAGCTGCGCTGCCCTCAGGGCTCGGTACGCCGCCGGGTGGCAGCGCAGCCGCCAGTCGGGACGTAGCTGCAGGTCCCGGTCGCGGCCCACGGAGTGCCGCACGGCATCGCTCATCCACTGCGCCGTCTTGCGCGGCGCGCGCACCCAGTTGCGCAGCGTGCGCGGGACCAGGCGACGAACGAGGTCGCGGGTGGACGTCATGCTACAATCTGCCGTGCCGCGCGCGTCCCCGCCAAAGCGCGGTTATCTTTTCCCCCTGCCATGACCGAGCTGACGATCCAGAACACCCGGGGCCCCGCCCTCGACACCGTGCACCGCGTGCACGCCGCCGTGTGCAGCGCCGATGGCGCTCTGGTGGCGTACTCCGGCGATGCGGAGCACGTGGGGATCATGCGCTCGGCGGCCAAGCCGTTTCAGGCGCTGCCCCTGGCGGAGGACGGCGTGCTCGAGCGCTTCGCCATTACGGGCGAGGAGCTGGCGCTGGCCTGCGCGTCGCACAACTCGGAGGTGCGCCAGGTGGAGGTGGCGCGCGGCCTGCTCGAGCGCATCGGCCTCAGCGAGGACGACCTGGCATGCGGCCCCCATCCGGCGCTGGCCCGCGAGTTCGGTGTGCGGCCGGACCGCTCGGCCAAGCGTGTCGAGCTGGCGGAGCCCTCCCGGCTGGCGTCCAACTGCTCCGGCAAGCACTCGGGGATGCTGGCCCTCGCACTGCACCACGGGTGGGAGACCGAAGGCTACCACCTGCGCGGCCACCCGGTGCAGCAGCGGGCACTCGGCGTCCTGGCTCGCTACGCCGCCATGGCCGAGTCAGACATCGGCCAGGGCGTGGACGGATGTGGCGTGGTGACGTTCTCGCTGCCGCTCGCGGCCATCGCGCGCGCCTTCGCCGCGCTCGGGGCCGACGAGAGCCCGGCGGCACGGACCGTCGTGGGCGCGATGATGGAGCACCCCGAATTCGTGGCAGGGCAGTGGCGGCTCGATACCGAGCTGATGCAGGCCTACCCGGGCAGTCTGCTGGTGAAGGTGGGAGCCGAAGGGATGTACTGCGCGGCGCTGCCTGGTCGGGGGCTCGGCCTGGCGCTCAAGGTGGAGGACGGATCCAGCCGGGCCGCGATGCCCGCCTTGCTCCGAGTGCTGGACGCGCTCGAGCTCGAGCCTGCGCCCTCCTCGGTGCTCGGGCGCTTCGCGGAGCTGGACGTGCTCAACACGCGCTTCGAGCCGGTGGGAGCGATGCGTGCAGAGGGTGGGGTCAGCTTTGCCTGATGGACTCCGGGAAGGTGCGTGCGCGGGATGGACGGCGCAGGGAATGGATGCGGCCGCTGAGACGCGCCGGTCGCATGGTGCCGGCGTGAGCGCAGCGGAAGTGGGAGTGCGATGAAGTTCATCGACCGGGCCACCATCCGGGTCACCGCCGGCACCGGCGGGTCGGGGTGTGTCTCGTTCCGGCGCGAGTCGTTCGTGCCCAAGGGCGGTCCCGACGGCGGCGACGGCGGCCGCGGCGGCAGCATATTCGTGCGCGCCGA
>JBDHJM010000002.1:0-101767 GCA_039586895.1 Gemmatimonadota bacterium
CACTTCCTGCAGAGGAGCATTGTGTCCACCACCGCAGTACGTTCCTTGACGTTCCCGAGATACACGGCGCCCGGCCAGCCGACCGAGCGTTCTCGCCGTGTTCACTCCGGAGGAGGGACTCGAACCCCCGACCCGACGGTTAACAGCCGTCTGCTCTACCAACTGAGCTACTCCGGACCGTATGCGCCCGGGATTCTAACGGGGGCCGGTGGCCCACGCAACCGACGCTACTGGCTCACTGTGACTATGAACGTCGCGGCGGTCAGCGACAAGGTCAGGAACTGGAGCAGGATCCACCAGTCCTGACGGGCGAAGAACTTGCGGGGCACCATGATCTCGTCGCCGGAGCGCACCCCGATTTCTCCCAGCGAGCGGGCGCGGATGGCCTCGTCTTCGTAATTGAACTGGGATGCAGCCCCGCCGCGAAACACCCTGATGGAGCCCGTATTTCCGGCCTCGGTTGCTCCGCCCGCGAGGGCCACCAGGTCCAGCACGCTGAGCGTCGGGTCCACCGTGTAGAGACCGGGGCGGTTCACCTGGCCCAGGACGGCCACCCGGAACAGCGGCGTAATGGTGACAAACGGATTCGCAAACAGCTGCTCCAGCCCCGTCCGCAGGGTGTCCCGCAGCTGCCGTACGGTCAGGTCGGTCGTGTTGATCTCGCCCAGAACCGGGTAGTGCAGGTTGCCGTCTTCGTCCACCTGAAACTGCCCCGAGTACTCTTCCCGACCCCAAACGCTGATGCGCACGAGGTCGCCCGGCGCGAGACTGTAGCCACCCCCCGACTGGCTCACGATCGCGCCCTGATCTTGGGCCGCGGCAGGGCCCGCCACGAGCCCCACCGCCATCACCAGCATGAGTGCGGTTCGCATGGGCTACAAGATTGTGGTT
This sequence comes from Gemmatimonadota bacterium, assembly GCA_039586895.1. GTDB lineage: Bacteria > Gemmatimonadota > Gemmatimonadetes > Gemmatimonadales > GWC2-71-9 > WVYX01. The sequence goes on from JBDHJM010000002.1 coordinate 892, forward strand.
CTTGGACTTGCGGTCAACCGGACCGGTCTGTCTCGGTGCCGGTCTCGGGCTGCCGCCGGGCCAGCGCCTGCTCCAGGAAACGGCCCGTGTGGGTGCCGGCCCGCGCGACCTCCTCCGGCGGGCCGGCGGCCACGACCCTCCCGCCCCCTGAGCCACCCTCGGGGCCGAGGTCTATGACCCAATCGGCGCGCTTGATGAGGTCCATGTGGTGCTCGATTACCACCACCGTGTGTCCCGCGGCCACCAGCCGGTCCAGCACCTTCATGAGGGTCCGCACGTCGTCGAGATGCAGTCCGGTCGTGGGCTCGTCCAGCAGGTAGAGCCGCCGCGTCTTCTTGCGGCCCGCAGTGGCCAGCTGGCGGGCGATCTTGAGCCGCTGCGCCTCACCTCCGGAGAGGGTTGTGGCAGGCTGGCCCAGCCGCAGGTAGCCGAGGCCGACCTGCTGCAGGTGCCACAGCGCCCGTCCCAGACGCTCTTGGTGGCGGAATCGCGTCATCGCCTGCTCCACGGTCAGCTGCAGCACGTCGTGGATCGACAGTCCCTTGATCCGGACGTCCAGCACCTCAGGCTCGAACCGGGTGCCGCCGCAGGCGTCGCACGGCACGAAGACATCGGCCATGAAGACCATCTCGACCTGCACGTGCCCCGCGCCGTCGCACTCACTGCAGCGGCCGCCGTCGGCCGCGTTGAAGCTGAATGTCGTGGGAGTGTAGCCCCGCGCGCCCGCCAGGGGCTGGGCCGCGAACAGCGTGCGGATCTCGTCGAAGGCCCTCACGTACGTGATCGGGTTGGAGCGGGGCGTGCGGCCGATGGGCGACTGGTCCACCAGCACGACGTCCTCGAGCCCCTCCCACCCGGTGAGCTCGGCAAGCTCGCCCACCCGCTCGCCGAGGTGTTCCTTTGCCCCGTGCCGCCCCTTGAGGCGGACCGCCAGGTTCCGGTACAGCACGTCGTGCACCAGCGTGGACTTGCCCGAGCCCGACACGCCGGTGACGGCCGTCAGCGTGCCCAGCGGTATCGCTGCATCCACGCCGTTCAGGTTGTGCCGCCGGGACACCTTCAGCGTGAGCCACTGCGGTCCCGCCCGGCGCCGCATGCTGGGCACCCCTATGGCCTTTGCGCCCACCAGGTACTGGCCGGTCAGGGAACCCGCACGTTCGGCTCCGTCTACCGAGCCCGAATACACCAGCTCGCCCCCGTGCTCCCCGCTGCCCGGCCCAAGCTCCACCATGTGGTCCGCCGCCCGGATCGTTGCCGCGTCGTGCTCCACGATCACGACGGTGTTGCCGGCGCTGCGCAGGCGGTGCAGCAGGGCCAGCAGCCGGTCGATGTCCCGCGGGTGCAGCCCGATCGACGGCTCGTCCAGCACGTAGAGCGTGTCCACCAGATGGGATCCCATGGCGTTGGCCAGGGAGATGCGCTGCGCCTCGCCGCCTGACAGGGATCGGGTCTGGCGGTCGAGCGTGAGGTAGCCGAGCCCGACGTCGAGCAGGAAGCCCACGCGGTCCTCGAGCTCGCGCAGGATGGTGGCGGCTATGCCGCGCTCGAACGGAGTCAGTTCGAGGCTGCCGACCCAGCGGGCCAGCTGGTCGGCGGTCAGGCCGGCAACTTCGCCGATCGACAGCCCGCCCACCTGCACTGCAAGCGCCTCGGGCCGCAGCCGCGCTGCGCCGCAGTCGGGGCAGGGGTTGGCGAGCTGGTACTGCCTGAGGAAGACCCGGATGTACTGCTTGTATCGTTTGCGCTCCAGGTCGGCGAGGAACGGGAACACGCCGCGAAACCGCCGGGACCGCTCGTGCAGCAGGAAGGTGCGGTGAGCCTTCTTGATGCGGCGCCACGGGACGTCCAGGGGGATGCCCTCTGCCTCGGCCGTTTCGCGGAGCAGGCGCCGCCGCCTCGTGTAGCGCGGCTTGGTCCAGGGGTCGAGGGCTCCCTGTGCCAGGGTGCGCTCGGGGTCGGGCACGATGAGCGACTCGTCGTACTCCAGCACCGCTCCGAAGCCGTTGCAGGTCGGGCACGCGCCGCGCGGGTTGTTGAAGGAAAACAGCCCCGGCGACAGCGGCAGGGTCGGGGTCCCGCAAGCGGTGCAGCGCGGGTGCTGGGAGAAGCGCAGCGGCTCGTCGGCGCTGCGCACCTCGGCCAGCCCCTCACCCTCCGCGAAGGCCAGCGCAACTGAGTCGGCTAGGCGGGCCCTAGCCTTGGGCGTCACCCGAACGCGGTCCACCACCACGTGGACCTCTGCCCGGTCCAGCCGGGTGCCCTTGGGGAGGGAGTCCACCCGGAGGGTGTCGCCATCGAGCATGACCCGCACGAACCCCATCGCCGTGAGGTTCTCCACGATTCCCTGGTGCCCGATGCGCGCCACGGCGGGGAGGGGGAAGGTCACTGTCACCGTCTCGCCCGCGAACTCCTCCAGTAGACGGTCCGCCGCCGTGCTCGGCGAGTCGACCGTGACGGGCGCTCCGCACTCGTGGCATAGCTGACGGCCGACCCGGGCCCAGAGGAGCCGCAGGTAGTCGTACACCTCGGTTGCGGTGCCGACCGTGGACCGGCTCGATGTGGTGGGGTTCTTCTGCTCGATGGCCACAGCCGGCGATACCCCGTCGATCCGGTCGACCGACGGCTTCGGCATGCGTTCGAGGAACTGCTTGGCGTAGGTGGAAAGCGACTCGATGTAGCGCCGCTGCCCCTCGGCGTACAGCGTGTCGAAGGCCAGCGTGGACTTGCCGGACCCCGACGGCCCGGTGATCACGGTGAGCGCGCGGCGCGGGACCTCGAGGGAGATCCCCTTCAGGTTGTGCTGGCGGGCACCCTCCACCACGATCCGGTCGGCCGGCATGGTGAAGCATAGTGCAACGCGGCCGTTGACGGGAGCGATCCCCGGGGACTACGTTGCCCGCCCATGGCTGCGCCGCTCCCGTTAAAACTGCTGCGTCGGGGCCTCGAGGTCTTCGCGATCATTTCGGTGATCGTGTTTGCCGCCGTGCTGTTCTACGGCAACAACCTCGAGCTCTTCCTGGACGCGATGCTCACCCTCCGGTGGGAATGGCTGCTGCTGGGGTTGGGGCTGGCGACCATGGACTGGATCGGCGGCGGACTGCGCCTCTACGTGCTGGGCAAGCACGTCTATCCCGAGACATCGCTCAAAGGATCCATCCTCTCGGCCGGACTCAACTACTGGGCGACGCTGCTCACTCCATCGCAGGCCGGCGGCGGCCCGGTCGGCATCTGGGTGCTGAAGCACTACGGCACGCCGCTGCCGGTGGCCATGGTCGTCACCTTCATGAGCTTCGTCGCGACCATCCTGTTCTTCGCCGTGGCTGGACCGCTTACGATCGTGTTCGGCGCGGGCGAGTCACTGGAGCGACACGGCGTGCTCGGGGTGGTCAGCCTGCGCGAGCTGTACCTGCTGAGCCTCTCGGGCTTCATCACAGTCGGCGCGATCATGCTGTTCCTCATCATCTTCCCCGGCGTCGCACGGCGGCTCGCCCGGAGGGTTGTGAGGTGGCTGGAGCGCCGGGGCAGCGCGAAGCTGGCGGGCCGGGTCGAGACCCTGAACGCGGGCATCGACCGGGCCCACGAGTCCATGGTGGCGTTCTTCAAGGGCCGCGGCTGGCTCTCCCTGCTGGGCGCAGTGGTGCTCACCGGCGTCGCGATGGCCAACAAGCTGGTGTCGGGGTACGTGGTGCTGCGGGCGCTGGGCATCCAGGCCCAGTTCGTCGACGTGGTCCTGCTGCAGACCCTGATCGTGTTCCTACTCTATTTTGCGCCCACTCCCGGCGGTTCGGGACTCGCCGAGGTCCTGTCGGCGGCCGTGATGTCGATTTACGTGCCGCGGGAGCTGACCCCGTCCTACATCCTTCTGTGGCGCCTCATCGTGAGCTACCTGTCCCTGCTGGTGGGTTCCGTGGTGTTCTGGCGCGTGCTCAAGGAGGTCGAGCGGGGGACCGGCAAGGAGCCGGAAGTGGAATCCCTGCCGGAACTTGACCGAGTTGCACGCCCTGATGTGGGCAACTAGTTTTGGCCGATAGCTCGCAATCCTAAGGAAAAGCCCGAATGTCGTATCTGCAGGTCGGCGGCCAGCGCCACGCGATTCCCGTGGGTGATGTGGCCATCGGCTCCGACTCATCTTCTCATATCACGCTGACCGGCGACGGCGTCGCCGAGTGCCATGCCATCGTGCAGGGACTCGCCAACGGCCAGGTCGCCATTCGGGCGGCCGGCGACGACGTCGAGGTGCGGGTGAACGGCGTTCGGCTGGGCGCCAACCCGCATCCGCTGCTGCATGGAGACAAAGTGGGCATCGCCGGGCAGGAGCTCCTGTTCGTGGACGAGCGCCGCAGCGGTAGCACCCAGTACGTGCAGGCTATGGACCCCGGCGTGATGGCGGCGGCGGCAAAGCCTGCCGCGCAGCGGGTAGCGACCGCCGCCACGGGCGGGCGCCTGGTCTCGCTCACCGATGGGCGCGAGTACCAGATTGCCGGAAGCTCTATTGCGATCGGTCGCGACGCCAGCTGCGAGATCGTCATCACCAGCAAGAACGTGTCACGGCGGCACGCGGAGGTGCTGACATCGCCCAAGGGCTACCTCGTGGTGGACAGCAGCACCAACGGCACCATCGTCAACGGCAAGCGGATCGAGGGTCAGTACCTGCTGGCCCGGGGCGACGTGATCCAGTGCGGCGAGCACGAGTTCCGGTTCTACGCCGACACGGCGCCGGAGCCCGCCGCAGCGGAGCCGCCTGCCGGACCTCTTGCGCCCCCCACGCCGGCACCGGGTGCCGACTTCAGGCTCGCCAATACGCGGCACGGCGTGCCGCGGGTCGAGATGGCCAAGCCGGAAGCGGCGCCGCCCGAGCCGGCCGAACCGCAGGCAGCGGCCCCGGCAGCCGACCCGGCGGCTGAGTCCGCTGCCCTGGCCAACCTGGTGGTCCGTTCCGGGCCAATGAAGGGACAGCGCTTCCCGATCAGGGTGCCGGTGGTCAACGTGGGCCGTGCCGAGTACAACGACATCGCGATCGCCGAGGAGAGCGTTTCTACGACGCATGCCAAGCTGCAGCGGCGCGAAGGCATCTGGGTGCTGGTCGACCTCGAGTCCACGAACGGCACCATGGTGGACGGGGACCGGGTGGAGGGTGAGGTACCCCTGGCCCCGGGAGCACTGATTCGCTTCGGTGACGTTCAGACCATCTTCGAGCCGGTCGACGACACCGTGGATGCCAAGAAGGGAAGCTCGACGCGCGTGATCGAGGCCATCCAGGAGACGCGAGGAGTCTCCGGACCGCGCGACGCCATGCCCGGTGCGGCAGCACCGGCCGCCGCACCGGACCGTCCCACTGACGGGGCTCCCGCGGTCGAGACGCCTGCGGCCGCCAAGGTGGTGCAGCGGCTGTCGCAGGAGAGACTGTCGCAGCCGCCGCCGACGCCGGCTCCCGCCAAGAAGGAAGGCGGGGTCCCGTGGTGGCTCTTCTTCGTGATCCTGCTCGCCATCGTCGCGGTGGCCTTCGTGTTCCTGCGGTAACGTGCCCCACACCGTCCGCTTCACGTGCGCCGGACGCACCGACGTCGGCGTTGTCCGATCGGGCAACGAGGACGCTTACCTGCTGATCCCCGATCACGGCGTGTTCATCGTGGCCGACGGGATGGGCGGCCATGCCGCGGGCGAGGTGGCGAGCGACATGGCAGTGCAGATAGTGGGTAAGGCCCTCGAGGGCGTGGCCGGGCGCCCCGATACGGAAGCGGCCGATATCATCAAGCAGTCGATCGTGGAGGCCAACGGCGCTATCTTCCAGCGCACGCTGGTGGAGCAGGACAAGCGGGGCATGGGCACCACCGCCACCGCCATGGTGATCAACGGTCCGCGTTATCTCATCGGCCAGGTCGGCGACAGCCGCGCGTACGTGCTGCGCGAACACAAGCTGTTCCAGATCACGAAGGACCATTCCTACGTGCAGGAGCAGGTCGATGCCGGGTACCTGACCCCCGACCAGGCCCGCACCCATCCCTACAGCAACGTCATCACCCGGTGTGTGGGCGCCAACAGCCACGTGGCGCCCGACATCTACGTGGGGGCACTCAAGTCCAGCGACATCTACCTGCTCGCGTCGGACGGACTCACCGGGATGCTGGAGGACAGCGAGCTGCTGACGGTCATGGCTTCGGGCCGCTCCCCGGCGGAACTGGTGGACTCGCTCGTGGCCGAAGCGAACCGGCGGGGCGGTCTCGACAACGTCACCGTGATCATCATCCGGATCGACAGCGTCGAGAACAACGGCGACGCCAGGGCGTGACGGCAGGTCCCAACCCTGCAGCGCTCGGCCCGCTCGTGGCCGAGCATCTCCCCACGATTCTCTACGCTCTGGAGCTGTGCGCTCTGCAGATGGAGGGTGACGGCCGCCAGGAAGAGGCCGACTACTACCGCGAGCTCGCGCGCCGCATGTCCGATGCCGGCGGGACTCCCCAGCCGGCCGCGGAGAGTCCTTAGCGCTTCTTCAGAAGAGCCGCGCCCGACTCCAGCCCGTCCCGGACTTCCCCCGCGCTGCGCTGTACCAGCGCCAGCACCGCCCGTTCGTCCACCGCCACCGGGCGCGCTACGAACACGCGGAGTCGGCGGGCGCTCATGTGCAGTTCTTCCGCCACCTGCTGTATGCCCAGCCAATCGGCACTCTCCACTCCGCCCAGGGTGGTTGTGCCGCCGTCGCGTCTGAGCAGGGGCAGATCCACGGCTAGCATCTCGGGCTTCGCCGGGAAGTCGAGCAGGATCTCGCCGGACGCCACGCCTAGCTCGTCGGCGAGGCGGTCCTCGACCCCGGCTGCGAGGTCGGGCTCTCCGGCAATCCAGTCGCCGCGGCCGCGCGGCACCTCGGACGCGCGCACGTCCAGCGCCCGCTTGTAGAGCTGGCGGCGCTGCAGCCGGGACGCCAGGTCGGTATTGCTCATTCCGCGCACCGCCTCCATCAGTCCCTCGTCGGTACTGTGCGCTATCCACAGCGGGTCGAGGTCACCCTGGGCCGTGGCGGACCGCACCAGCCGCTTGAACATGGCGGTGGCGCTCCGTACCGCGTGGTGCCAGTACACGTTGCGGTACATCTGATACTTGGCGAACAGCAGGGATTCGAGGGCGCTCACGCCCTTTTCGTGCACGCCGACAGTGCGGCCGCCGCCGGGGCCGGCCGTGAGAGTGAGCGAGTGGATCAGGCGGTCCACGTCGACCGTCCCGTACGGCACGCCGCACATCCGTGCGTCGCGGTTGAGGTATTCGATCTTGTCGAGATCCAGCGATCCCGACACTAGGCCCTGCAGCGGGTTGTCGCTGCGACCGCGTATCAGCTCCTCGATACGCCGCTCGACCTCCGGAACGCCGAAGGCATCGAGTGCCGCCGCCAGTTCGGGCTGGCGCAGGCGCTCGGCCGCGATGCTCTCGTGCGAGGGCAGCCCCGCCTCCTCGAGGGCGTGCGAGAAGGGATAGTGCCCGATGTCATGCAGCAGCGCAGCAAGCCGCACCAGCGAGATGGACTGATCGGGCAACTCGTCCAGCTCGCCGCGCTCCCCAAGCATGGCGAGCGCGCGGCGCGTCAGGTGGTAAGTGCCGAGGGCGTGCTCGAAGCGGGAGTGCGTGGCGCCCGGGTACACGAGGTACGCGTGCCCGAGCTGCCGCACATAGCGCAGCCGCTGGAAAGGCGCGCTGTCCACGACGGCGAGCGCGGCAGCGTCGACCCTGATGTTGTTCCAGAGAGGGTCCCGGATGACCTCGAAGTTACCCGTGACCGCCATGGATGGACCCGACTAGAGGCGCGGCCCGGCCGAGCAGACCTCCGGGGCCACCTGGTCTGCGTATTTCGTGAAGTTGTCGCGGAACATCTCGGCCAGGCGGCGCGCCTGCACGTCGTAACGCTCTGCGTCGGCCCAGGTACTCCTGGGGTCGAGCAGCCTTGCGGGCACCCCGGGGAGGCTGGCCGGCACCTGCAGTCCGAACACGGGATCCTCCCGTGTGGGCCCTTCGTTCAGGACGCCGCTCAGCACTGCTCGCACCATGGTGCGCGTGTAGGGGAGGTTGATGCGGTGGCCCTCCCCATGCGGGCCGCCGGTCCAGCCGGTGTTCACGAGCCAGCAGCGCACGTCGTGCTGCGCGATCCGCTCCCCCAGCATCGCGGCGTACTTGCCCGGGTGGAGCGGCAGGAAAGGCGCGCCGAAGCAGGCGCTGAAGGTGGCCTGCGGTTCGGTGACGCCCCGTTCGGTGCCGGCCACCTTGGCGGTGTACCCCGAGAGGAAGTGGTACATCGCCTGTTCGGGTGTGAGGCGGGCAACCGGAGGCAGCACCCCGAACGCATCGGCCGTCAGGAACAGAATGTTCTCCGGATGACCGCCGCGGCCTTCGGCCACGTGGTTGGGAATGAAGTAGATGGGATACGAGGCCCGCGTGTTCTCGGTGATCGAGTCGTCGTTCAGGTTTATCTGGTGGCTGCGCGGGTCCACCACGACGTTCTCCAGGATTGTGCCGAACATCCCGGTCGTCGCGTGTATGTCGGGCTCGCCCTCGGCCGAGAGCTTGATCACCTTGGCATAACAGCCGCCCTCGAAGTTGAACACGCCCTGCTCGCTCCAGCCGTGTTCGTCGTCGCCGATCAGTCCGCGCTCGGGGTCCGTCGACAGCGTGGTCTTTCCCGTGCCGGAGAGTCCAAAGAAGATGGCGACGTCCCCGCGGTCACCCGTGTTTGCGGAGCAGTGCATCGAGAGGATGCCCTGCTTCGGGTACATGTAGTTGAGGATCGTGAACATCGACTTCTTGAGCTCACCCGCATAGCGGGTGCCGCCTATCAGGACGGTGCGCTCCGCGAAGTTGATCACGATGAACGTGCCGCTGGAGGTGCCGTGCCGGTCGGGCTTTGCCTGCATCTCGGGCGCGTGCAGCACGGTGAAGTGCGGCTCGAAGCTGTCCAGGTACTCGGCATCGGGCCGCAGGAACATGTTGTACACGAACATCGCGTGCCACGCGTTGGTCGTGATGAAGCGGACGGGAATGCGGCGCGTCGGGTCGGCGCCGGCGAACACGTCCCTTACGAACAGCTCCGGCTGCCCGCTGAGGTAATTGCGCACGTCGGCCGACAGCGCGTCCCAGTGAGCCGTCTCCATCGGCTGATTGACGGGCCCCCACCAGATGTCGGCTTCGGAGCCCGGCTCGCGCACCACGAACTTGTCCCCGGGGGAGCGGCCGGTGTGCGGTGCCGTAACCGCTATGAACGGCCCGCCGGATACGATCCGTCCCTCGGCCCGCCGCACCGCGTTCTCGTACAGGCCGGCAGGCGGGAGATTCCAATGCACGGCGCCCGAGCCTGCTACGCCCGGAGCGATGGTCCTGGCTTGCGCTGTCATGGGGCCGGAGAATGTAACACCCTTACGGGCGGTAGGGCAGGATGTCGGATACCGAGTGGTACAGCAGCTGGGCCGTGGAGCGGTCGGAGCGGCTCGGCTCGCGCGCCACGACGGGAATCGCCATCAAGTCGCCGGCGTTGGGGCTGTGGGCGAATATCCCCAGCGCGTGCCCGATCTCGTGCGCCACGACCCGCTGGAGGCAGTTGGCGATGTCGGTGGGGTCCGCCGAAAACCAGCGCACACTGATCGTTATGGGTTCGGGGAAGCGGAGCCTGCCTTCGACATCCCTCTGGGGCAGCGGTATCGTGGTCGTGCCGGTGCAAACCTGCTGGGGCGGGTCGTCGGTGAGGGGCGCGTCCGGCGGGGCTTCGTCCAGGTAGCTGACCAGTATGTCGGCCGCGAGCGAGTCCGACACCAGCTCGCCCCAGAACTCGCCGTACAGGAACTGGCGGGCCCATGAGACCATCCCGGTCGTCACGTACTCCGGCAGGGCGCCGGAGGGCTCGACCCAGAACCGCACCGGCAGATCGTCGCTGGGCCAGCGGAACACCGGGTCTGCGGGTGAGAGCCTGAATTCGTACGGCTGCGCCCGGCTCGGCACCTCCGGATCCTGGCAACCCGCCAGGGCGCCCAGGAGCAGGACCGCCGCCACGACGTTAGGGCTTCGCATTGCTCCACCTCAGGACTGCGGCGAGTGAAACGCGGTGGGCGATGCGGGTCTCGAAGCCTTCTTCGCTCAGCGCCTGTGTCGAGAACCCGTGCATGCTCCACCCCAGATCGAGCCCGACCCTCAGGCTGCCGCTAAGAGGGTACTCGGCCCGGGCGCCGAGGGCGACCGCGGGCCGCAGCGGCTGGTCGTCACGAAACATCGTGGACTCGCGTCCCTCCTCGGAGGGGTCGTACTTCAGAGCGCCGATTCCCGCCTGAACCAGTGCGTGCCCGTGCAGGCGCCAACGCAGTGTGATGAACCCGGTCCAAACCGTGAGCGGGATTATCGTGCGGCTGGAGTCGGCCTGCTTCATCTTGAGGTCGCTGCGGGCCCAGCGCACGTCCAGCGCCACTTCGTACTTGGGTCCCAGGGGGGTGCCCAGCGCCAGGCCCAGAGACGGCGCGATTGCAGGCTGGGCCGTGAACTCGTCCACGATGAGGTCGCTCACCAGCACGGAGCTCCAGTCGGCTCCGATGCGGAACTCGGCAAGCACCTGGGCCCGGCACGGTGCAGCCGCAGTGAGCGCCGCAAGCGAAGCCGCCAGGATCAGCGTGCGCCGCCCTGCGCTCACGCTATGCCTCCCCTTCCGGCTTTGGCATGCGCTGGTCCCAGGTCTCGCTGGTCCGGTCCGCATGCAGCCGCGGCTGCAGCACCCGGCGCAGCCCGAACGCGACGAGCAGTGCCACCGCAAAGGCGCACACGACCATAGGTCCCGTGGGCATGTCGGTGACGTACGACGCGTACAGGCCCGCGACCGTGGCGAGCGTGCCGGAAGACCAGGCGATCGCCAGCAGGCCACTCGTCTTGTATGTGAAGAGGAAAGCGATCACGGCCGGGATCACCAGAAAGCTGAACACGACGAGGACGCCCGCGATGGCCACGGACGAGGTGACGACGACTCCGAACAGAGCGTAGAACAGGAAATCCCACTTCCGCACGGACCACCCCTTCGCCACGGCATCCTGCGGCCGCAGTGAAATGGTCAGGAACCGGTCGCGCAGCATCCAGTGCACCGCCCCCAAAAGCACGTAGATAACCGCCGTCTTCAGGATCTCGGGCCACGTCACCCAGAGCAGGCTGCCGGTGAGCAGGTCCTCGACGTGCTCGGAACCGCGCGGCGCCTGCGCTGCGAGCAGTATCGTGCCTGCCGTCGCCACGACGTACACGATGCCGATGATGGCTTCCTGGGGAACGTATGCATGCTCCATGCGGGAGACGCTGAACAGAGCGGCCGCCACGAGAGTCGCCGCGAGACCGATCAGGTAGCCCGCCGTCATTTCCGAAATCCCCAGGATGCCGCCCAGCTCGTGCCCCAGCCCGAGGCCGGCCGCCGCCCAGCCCATCGCGGCCACCTGTGCGAGCGCGAGGTCCACGAAGATGACTCCCCGCGCGATGATGTGGATCCCCAGGTAGCCGTGGATACCTACGAGAATCAGGGCGGCCACCAGGGCCGGCAGCATCAGTTCGAGCATCAGGGATGTGCGCTCCGCTCCGCGAACGCACGGGCCAGCCGTTCCACCCAGGTGTCTACGAGCGCGAAGTAGTCGTTGACGCCTTCCTCCCCGTCCACGTGCTCCGGCACCATGAGCGCGGTCGCTCCGGTACGTGAGGCCACCCTCTCGACCTGGCGCCGGCTGAAGTAGTTGGCTGCAAACAGCACCGAAATGTTCTCTCTGTCAATGAATTCGATGACAGCGTTCACGTGGTTTGGAGACGGTGGAATGCCCGGGCGCGGCTCCACGTACATGGCGCATTCGATCTGAAACCGGTCGCTGAAGTAGGCCCAGTTGCGATGGTAGCATACCATGCGCCGGTTGCGGAACGGTGCGCCTTGCTCGAGCCATCCGCCTATGTACTCCTCGAGGAGCCTGCCCTGGTAGCTCTGGGACGTGACGAATTCCCAGAACGTGCCGGCACGCGCCATGTTGACGAGGGCGTCGGTGCCGAGCATGTCGACCAGCTGATCGCCGAACAGGCGCCGAGCCACCCGCTCCTCGAACGAGCGGAGGTTGGAGTCGTACTCGGCGGCGCGCTCCGGGTCGACCCGTTTGAGCCCCGCTGCGATGTTGCGCGCGATGGCGATGCCGTTCACGGGGTCCGTGTGGATGTGCGGGTTGCCGAACACGTGCACGTCGCCCCCGGCTCGCGACACGTCCTCGGGAACCTGGAGCAGCTGGATGCCCGCGTAGGCGGCCACCTGTCCCGGGGCACCGTCCACCACCCGGGGGTTGCTCGCCCTGTCCAGGATGGCCGGCACCCACAGCTCGAGGTCGAGCCCCGTGAGCACGAACAGGTCGGCCTGCTGCACCGCCGCCGCGAAGCTCGGACGGGGGTTCACGAAATGGGGATCCTGATCGCCGCGTGCGATGGCCTGCACCTCGGCGAACTCGCCCGCAACCTCTCGGGCGATCGCGGCATAGGTCGGCAGCGTGGTCACGACCTTGAGCCGCTCCTGAGCCGTGCCCGGCACTGCGCAAAGCACGAGTGCGGCGAGGGCCGCAATACCGCGGAGCGGCACGTGGTGATTCCTGCCGGTATGCCTCATCGGGTAATCCCTCGTCACGCTCAGTAGTTTTCGTGCCGGTGCGGCCCGATGGCCCACACGAACTGCAGCATGAGTGTGTGGTTGCCCCCTGCGCTCGCCGGCTTGAGATAGTTGTACTGCAGACGCAGCCGTACCCACTCGCTCTGCCACCAGCTGATGGTAGGCACGAGCTGCACGTAGTAGGGGCTTTCCTCCACGCCGTCGAGGTAATCTGCCCGCAGGCCGAACACCCAGCGGCGCCCGGCCCGGTAGTTGGCCTGGGCCCATCCGCCCCGCTGCCACGGCCCGATGCCGCTCAATGTCTGCTTCTTCCAGTACCACTCACCCCTCAGCTGGAAGTCCTGGTACAGCAGGCGCCCCGGCGGCGCCCAGCGGAACGTGAAATCGAGTTCCCACAGCGTGGTCTCGAGCGTGTCCGCGCCGCTCTGGCCGTACACTCCGGTACCCCCGATCTGCAGGTAAGTGCTTGGACTCAGGTCCCAGAAGCTGGTGACCCGACCCAGGAAGCTCGGCTCGCCGCTGCCCGCGAACAGTGCGTCGTTGGTCCCGGCGGTCAGCTCGAAGAAGGCCGTGTTGGTGGTGGGACCCACGCGCAGGGCAGGGGATACGAGGTTGAGCCCGGTCTGGATCAGGCCGTCTTCCCCCAGCAGCACAACCGAAGGCAGGGGCCGGTCCACCTCGAACAGGGCGTGCGTGTGCCACCGATTGAAGTTGCCGAGTTCCTGCCGGAACTTGCCGACCTTGAGGCCGACGTTGGCCGGCAGGCCCACCCAGTAGAGGTAGCCCTCCTCCAGACCGAAGCCGCCGTGACCGTCCTCCTCCCCCTCCTCCTCCTCGGGGAAACCCGCAATGGGGATTTCCTCCTCGTAGGTCACGAAGACCTTGGTACGGGTGTACGGATCGACGGCGGCCTGGAACGAGAACTCGAACTCGCGCGGCACGGCGCCGAACGTCCCGTCCGCACCCTCGGGGGCCGCGTAGTAGCCGACCACGTCGCCGGTCACGCTGAGTTCCGGGTTGAGGATGCTCAGGTCGCGGCTGCGGCTCTGCTGGGCGGTGGTGTCCTGCTCGCCGCCTGCACCGGCCGCCTGAGCCGCGGCGCGCAGCGCGGCCAGCTCGTCGGACACCTCGGTGGTGTCCTGGCCCTGGCGGACGAGCCGCTCCAGCACGGCCTGCAGTGAGTCGAGCCGCGCCTTGAGGCGCTCGATCTCCTTCTCCAGCGAGTCGGCTTTGGCGGGCTCCTGCGCCGAGAGCGGAGCGGGAGCGGCTGCCGCTGTGGCAAGGCACAGCGCGACGATGGAAAGCAGGCGGGTTGGTTGCATGCGCCGGGAATTATAACACTCAGCGGTGCAAAGGGTTCCGTTACCGGTCAATGGCTTCCATCAGCAGCTCGCCGACCCGGCTGTTGGGGATAATGCCTCCGAACTGGTCGGCCCCCGGGCCCCCCGCGAAGACCGGCAGCATGGCCGCGGTGTGTCCCGTGGTGGTGTAGCGCGCTTCGGGGCGGCCGTCTCGGCCGGTTACGATTGACAGCCCGCCCGTCTCGTGGTCGCCCAGCACCACAATGAGTGTCTCGGGATGGCGCCGCTGGTATTCGAGGCCGATCCGTACGGCGTCATCGAAGGCCCGCAACTCGCGGGCCAACACCTCGAACGGCTCGTTGTCGTGCGCCTGCGTGTCGGTCTCCTCGCTCTCGACCATCAGGAAGAAGCCCCGAGGGTTCCGGTCGAGGATGGCCAGTGCGGTCTCGGTCATGGCTGCCAGAGTGGGGGCGCGCTCCGGGGCGAGCGCCATGTCCCTGTCCGCGAACAGCCCCACGAGATTGCTTAAGGTGTCGGAATCCAGGTCCCGAAACGCGCTGTCGGTCTCGACGTAGGCGTAATCCGCCTGCAGCCGCTGCAGCAGCCGCGTGGAGTCTTCGTCCATCACGCGCCAGAACCATGCGCGGCCGCCGCCCATGAGCACGGTCACACCGGCCGCGGCCATCTGCTTGGCCACCTCGGCATGGTTGCGGCTGTCGTAGTGAGCGCAAAAGGCCGCCGGGGTGGCGTCCGTGAGCCGAGTGGTAGTGATCAGGCCGGTAGAGCGCCCCAGCTCGGCGGCCAGCTCGAGCACGGTGCGGCGCGGCATCGAGTCGGGGCCGAGCGAGATCATGTGCTCCTGCGTCCGTACGCCCGTGGCGTAGGCCGAGGCCGATGCCGCACTCTCGGTAACGGTGTGGTCCGAGCCCCGCGTGTCGATGAGTCCCACCGTGGGCAGGCGAACGAATGCCGGATCCTCGATCGTGAGCCGGGCCGCGGTCCAGTGGCCGGCCCCCGCTCCATCGGCCACGAACAGGATGACGCGAGCCGCTCCCTCCTGAGCGCCTGCGGAACATGCGGAACTCAGGGGAACCGTCAGGAACACCGCCAGCCGAACCGCGTATCGCAACATGCCGGGTCGCATGCTCACCAGGTTGCCCCCAAGTGCAGAATCGGCATCTTGTGACATCGAGTTCGAGTGCGCACCATTTTTCCCCGGCAGAAGCTTAACGCGGGAAGGTCTACAATGCGACGAGCCCTCGCAGCCATCATCCTGGCAGCAGCTCCCTGCGCGGTGAGCGCGCAGGAGGTGCCCGAACGTCCGTTCAGGATTCTCATCACCAACGACGACGGCTACAATTCCCCGGGCATGCGGGTGCTGGTGGACTCGCTCGCGTCGCTGGGCGAGGTGACCGTTGCGGCGCCGGCGGAGCAGCAGAGCGGTGTGTCGCACAGCATTCGACTCAAGAACCCGATCGAGGTGGATGAGTTCGCCAACCCGCACGGCATAAAGTGGTACGCGGTGGACGCGCGCCCCTCCACCACGATTCGCCTCGCGCTAAATGCGCTTCTCGATACGCTGCCCGATCTCGTGGTGTCGGGCATCAACGTCGGGGACAACGTAGGGCTCACGTCCTGGCTCTCGGGCACCGTGGCCGGCGCCCGGGAGGCGGCGTTCCACGGCGTGCCCGCCATGGCCGTCTCGATGGGTTCGGGTGCCTTGGATGACTACCGTGCGGCGGCGGGGATCGTGCGGGAGCTGGTGCTGCGGCTGCGCGACGGGGGGATGCTGGAGCCGGGCCTGCTGCTCAACGTGAACCTGCTGGCCCCGAGCTCGATGCCCATGAAGGGTGTGCGCGTGGCGCGCCAGAGCACGGCACCCAACACTGCAAACTACGAGCCGCGCACTTCCCCGCGGGGACAGCTCTATTTCTGGGACATGTGGCAGCCGGCATTCGATGACGTCGAGGGCACGGACCTGTTCGGCTTCAACCGCGGCTATGTCGTCATCACGCCGTTCAGGATCGATCAGACGGACGAGCGTCTGATGGAACGGCTGCGGTCGCGCCTGGAAGTGGACTTCGAGGTGCCCGAGGAGCCGGGGGGCTGAGCGGGTTCAGCGCGCGGCCTTCGCGCTCCGATACGCCCTGAGCCGCCGCAGCATGCGGCGGTCGGTGGCTCCGGCATCGTCGCCCTTCGGGGTCTCGATGATCTTGATAACCCCCCCGAAGCGCGGATCCCGCATCGCCCGCCGAAACGGTGCGGGACCCATGGTGCCCTCGCCGATCAGGGCGTGACGGTCGCGCCGCGAGCCGAACGCGGCAACCGAGTCGTTGAGGTGCAGGCACTTGAGGTGCTCGAGCCCTACGGTCTCGTCCCACGCGCGCCACACCCCGTCCCAATCGTTGACCAGATCGTAACCGGCCGCATGCAGGTGGCACGTGTCGGCACAGAACCCGATGCGCTCCTGCAGCTCGGGCCGCACCCGGTCGCGCAGGGCGGCCAGCTCCTCGAAAGTGGCTCCCAGTGCGGTGCCGGCCCCCGCGGTCGTCTCGATCAGGATGACCGGTCCGGCCACCGCAGCGAGGCACTGTTCATATGCCGCCGCGTTGCGGACCAGCCCGGTCGCGCGCTCGTCCATGTAGTTGCCCGGGTGGGTCACCACGTAGGGCACGCCGAGAGCGCGGCACCGCGTG
Source organism: Gemmatimonadota bacterium (assembly GCA_039586895.1). Lineage (GTDB taxonomy): Bacteria > Gemmatimonadota > Gemmatimonadetes > Gemmatimonadales > GWC2-71-9 > WVYX01. The sequence goes on from JBDHJM010000002.1 coordinate 17,514, forward strand.
AGCTCGCTCTTGAAGCTGTTGATGGAGCGCGCCCTGAGCGCCGGCACCGGTGACGCGAGGTTGATGAGATAGGAGTCGTGTGACACCACCACGCGGATGCGCGTGGCGGAGAGCGCCGCCTGGAATCGGCCCGCCTCCTCTCTGCCCATCTTGGGCTCGCGCCACTGGTTCGGCGTCTTGGTGAAGATCTGGATTGCGGTGGCGCCGATCTCGGCGCCGCGCGCCGGAGCGGCGTCCACCCCGCCCGCGGTGGATACGTGAGCGCCCAGCAGGTCGGCCGCGCTCAGGAGGGGGCCTCGAACGCTTCCTGCGAGAGCAGGGGCACGAAGCGGCATCCCCCGGCCGAGTGGTGCCGGAACCCGTCCGCCCGGCGCTCGACGATCGTCAGGTCCTGCAGCGCGCGGTCGCCCAGCGGGATCACCAGGCGGCCTCCCAGAGCCAGCTGGTCCAGCAATGGCGCCGGAGGGCGGGGCGCCGCCGCCGCCACCACGATGGCGTCGTAGGGAGCCGCCTCGGGGTGTCCCAGCGCCCCGTCGCCCACGACGGTCGTGACATTGCAGAATCCCAGGTCCGCGAGCCGCCGCTCGGCGCTGCGGGCCAGCGGCTCCAGCCGCTCGACGGTCCATACGTGGTGGGCCAGCTTGGCCAGAATGGCGGCCTGATACCCGGTGCCGGTGCCTACGTCGAGCACGACGGAACGCCGGCCCACCCGTGCCGCCTGCGTCATCAGCGCAACGATGTAGGGCTGCGAAATCGTCTGGTCGTAGCCTACGGGCAGCGGCGAGTCGGCATAGGCCTGGTCCCGCAGCCCCGGCGGCACGAACTCGGCCCGCGGCACGGCGGCCATCGCTGCCAGCACCCGGCGGTCTGTGATGTCACGCGCCGCGAGCTGGCGGCGCACCATGTCATGAATCCGGGGATCTTTGGGGCGCGCCACTGAATGCCGCAGCGGCGGTTAAGCGTCGCCGCCGTCGCCGGGCTCCTTGGGGCGGAAGCGCCCGAACACGGAGTTGCGCCGCTTCGACCCCTCGCCGTTCTCCAGCTGCGATTCGGCCTCAGCGGCGCGGCGCTCGATATCCAGCTTGGATTTGCGGAGCCGCTCCACCAGCTCGCGCTCGTGGGTGAGCTCGGTGCGCAGCGATTCCAGCTCCCGCTCGAGCGCGGTGGTGTCGAACGCTGGCGGGGGCGGAGGTGCCGCGGGCGGCGCGGGGGCCGGCGCCGGCTCCTGAGCCGGGGGCAGCGTACGGTTGGCCTGTTCGGCCAGCTTCTCGCTCAACTCGCCCAGCATGACTTGGGTCCGCTCGACGGCCTCCCCGACGCGCATCAGCTCGCGGGCCATCTGCCACATCGCGTCGCGCTGCTCCCGCTCGCTCTTGAGCAGGGTCGCCACGGTGTCGTCGGCCGGTTTGTCACCGGGCTCGGGCTGGGCTTGGGGCCGGGCCCGCGCCGGTGCGGGGCCGCCGAACAGGTTGGCCTCGACCTCTTCGTGGGTGCGGCCCTGTGCGTATCCCTCGGCGATGGCACGCAATGTGGCCACCGCCTCCTCCGGGTAACGCCGCCTCCGTCCCATCCCCACGGTGGCTATGTGGGCCGCGAACGCGTCCCGGTAGTAGCGCACCGTCGACTCGGGCAGGTTGAGCTCGCGGGCGATCTGGCGCAGGGTATAGAGCGGGGTGTCGCTCATAGGGATCCAGGACAAGTCGTTAACAAGATAAAGGATTGTGGCCGGCGGGCCACCGCGGACGCGGATCGGTGCAACCCGCCGGTCGCACCGTGGGTATACTTATCGCTTACTCCCCCGTGCGGAGGGACCTCCCGTGAAGTTGTCGGACACCGCCATCCGCCGGCCGGTGCTCACCAGCATGGTGAGTACGGCCCTCGTGCTCTTCGGGGCCATCGGGTTCCTGCGGCTCCCGGTCCGCGAGTACCCGGATGTGGACTCCCCGGTCGTTTCCGTCTCCACCTTCCTGCGCGGCGCCAACCCGCGGGTGATCGAGTCGACCGTGACCGACATCCTGGAGGAGGAGCTCAGCACGATCCCCGGATTGCGCACGCTGACGAGCTCGAGCGTCGAACAGTTCAGCAACATCACCCTGGAGTTCACGCTGGACCGCGACCTCGAAGAGGCAGCGCAGGATGTCCGCGACAAGGTCTCACGCGTCAGGGGCCGGATGCCCCAGGACATCGAGGAGCCGGTCGTCACGAAACAGGACGCCGACGCCCAGCCCTTCTTCTGGCTGGCTCTGTCGGGCCACAACTACGACCTGCTCCAGCTGTCCGACATCGCCGACCGCGAGGTGAAGACGCGGCTGCAGACCCTGACGGGCGTAGGCCGAGCGCAGGTGTTCGGAGAGCGCCGCTATTCGATGCGGATCTGGCTGTCGCCGAGCCGGCTCGCCGCCCAGGGTCTCACCGTGCAGGACGTCCAGAGCGCGGTGCAGAGCCGCAACGTGGAGATCCCGGCGGGCCGCATCGAATCGGAGCGGCGCGAGTTCACGGTGCGCTCGCTCGGGGAGCTGAAGACTCCCGACGAGTTCGGCGACATGACCGTGGCCAACCAAAACGGCCAGCTCGTGAAGCTCGATGACGTTGCCAGGGTGGAGCTCGGTCCGGAGAACGACCGCGCGGTGCTGCGCTTTCGCGGTGCCTCGGCGGTGGCCATCGGCGTGGTGCGGCAGTCCAAATCCAACCTGATCGAGGTGTCGGACGGCATCCGCTCCGAGCTGCCCAATATCCAGGAAGCGCTGCCGCCGGGCGTGAACATAGACATCGCATTCGACGGTGCGGTCTTTGTGCGGCGCTCCATCCAGGAGGCCGAGGACACCCTGCTCATCGCGGGCGTGCTCGTGGTGATCATCATCTTCATGTTCCTGCGCAACCCGCGCGCGACCGTGATACCGGGTCTCGCCATCCCGGTGTCCATCGTGGCGGCCTTCGGCGTGATGTACTTCCTGGGCTTCACCATCAACAACTTCACGCTGCTGGCACTGATCCTCGCGATCGGCATCGTGGTGGACGACGCGATCATCGTGATGGAGAACGCCTACCGGCATCAGGAGGAATTGGGAGAAACTCCGGCCGACGCGGCGCGCAAGGGAACCAGCGAGATCGCGTTCGCGGTGATCGCCACGACCGTGGCGCTCGTGGCGGTGTTCTCACCGCTCGCGTTCCTCCAGGGGACGACGGGGCGCCTGTTCAACGAGTTCGGCATCACGCTTGCCGTCGCCGTGGTCATCTCGAGCTGGATCGCGCTCACGCTGTCGCCCATGCTGTGCGCCAAGGTTCTCAAGGTCCCCAAGAGACACGGCCGCGTCTTCGAGTTCTTCGAGCGCTCGTTCCTGGGCGTGGCGAACGTGTACGGGGTCGCTTTGAACTGGGCGCTGCGCCACCGCGTAGTCGTGATCGGGGGCGCCGTCGCAGCCGTAGTCGTCGCGGTGGGCGTGTTCCGGACGCTGGAACGCGAGTTCGTGCCGCCCGAGGACCGGGGCTGGTTCATGACGATCACGGTGGCGCCCGAGGGAGCTTCGCTGGGCTACACCGACGGCTACCAGCAGCAGATCGAAGCCATCCTCGGCAACACAGAGGACATCGAGGCCTACTTCAGCATCATCGGATGGGGCGGCCGGGTGAACAGCGGCGTTGCCTTCGTGCGGCTTGCCGACTGGGAGGAGCGCGACCGCAGCGTGCAGGAGATCATCGGGGAAGTGCAGCCCCAGTTCTTTGGACTGCCGGGCGTGTTCGCTTTCGCCAACCAGCCGCCGGCCTTCGGGTGGGGCCAGCCCGTCCAGTTCGTGGTGCGGCACCCCGACTTCGATTCTCTGGGTGCGGGAATGGCCCGGCTGGTCCCGCGGGCCCGGCAGATTACCGGGCTGGTGAACGTGGACACCGATCTGCGGGTGAACAAGCCGGAGCTCGTGGTGCGCTACGACCGTGACCGCGCGGAGGACCTGGGCGTGCCGATCCGCGACGCGTCCTCGACGCTGCAGACCATGCTCGGCGGCCAGCGCATCAGCACCTTCACGCGCGCCAACAAGCTGTACGACGTGATCGCCCAGCTCGAGCCCGACGAGCGCGCCACCCCCAGCGACATGACCGGGCTGTACGTGCGTGGCCGCGACGGCGCACTGGTGCAGCTCGACCAGGTCGCCACGGTATCCGAGGGCGTCGGGCCACGGCAGCTGAATCACTTCAACCGGGTGCGGTCGTTCACCCTGAGCGGAAACCTCGCGCCCGGATTCACTTTGGGCGAAGCTCTCGATTCGCTCGGCGCGGCGGCGCGGGAGGTGCTGCCTCGGGGCAGCAGTGTTGCGCTGGCCGGCGAGTCGCGCGAGATGGAGGAGAGCGGCTCGGCGCTGTACTTCGCCTTCCTGTTGGCGCTGGTGGCCGTCTACATGGTGCTGGCGGCTCAGTTCGAATCAATGGTGCACCCGTTCACCGTGCTGCTGTCGGTGCCGCTGGCGGTGACCGGGGCGCTGGTGACGCTGCTGCTCACTGGGTCCACGCTCAACCTGTTCAGCCAGATCGGCATGATCCTGCTCATAGGCATAGTGACCAAGAACTCGATCCTGCTGGTGGAGTATGCCAACCAGCTGAAGGCGAGGGGAATGAGCGCGGCGGAGGCCATGGTCGAGGCGGGGCGCATCCGGCTGCGGCCCATCGTGATGACGTCGATGGCCACCATCATGGCGACTATGCCGATCGCGCTGGGGCTGGGCGCCGGGGCTGCGAGCCGCCGGCCGCTGGGCTACGCCATCGTAGGCGGCCTGCTGTTCTCCACGATGCTCACCATCTTCCTGGTGCCGGTCGTGTACGTGGTGCTGGACGGGATGAGGCTCCGGGTTCGGCGCCGCGCCCCGGAGCTGGCCCCGGCGGAGGCGCAATGATAGCGACACTGCTGGCCGCGCTGCAGCTCGCCCTGCCTGCCGCTCAGGGTGCAGTGCCCGCCGCGCAGCAGGCTCAGGATTCGGTGATGGTCGTGACGCTCGCCGACGCCCTGCAGCGTGCGGCCAACGTGGATCCCAACTACGTGGCCGCTCTGCGGAACATCGTGGACGCCAAGTGGCAGCAGCGCGCTGCCTACGCGGCGTTCATCATCCCCGCGACCACCTTGTCGGCCACCCAGACGCGGTCCAACCGGGAGGTGTTCAACTTCGGCACGGGTGAGTTCGCGAACCGGCTGACGCAGGCCCAGGTCGACATGCGGCTCAACCTGTTCCGCGGGCTGAGCAAGTTCTTCGAGGCGGGGCAGGCCGGCGCCACGGTGGCGCAGGCCGACGCGAACGAGCTGGCGGCCCGGTTCGAGACCGCCCTGCTCACCGAGTCGGACTACTACGACGTGCTGGCGCAGCGGGAGCTGACGCGAGTGGTCGAGGAGCGGGTGCGACGGGCCGAGGAGCAGCTCGCCATAGCCCGGGCCCGGGTGACCGCCGGCGCCGCAGTGCAGACCGATTCGCTCCAGCTGCTGCTCGAGCTGACACGCGCACGAGTTGAACTCCTCAGGCAGCGGGCCACGCTGCGGGTGGCGCGTATCCAGCTGGGCCGGCGCATTGGCGTCCCCGGGCCGGTGGACGCAGCCCCTCTGGACACGCTGCCTTCGGGGCCGCTGCCGATCACGGAACAGGAGGCGGTGCAGGAGGCGTTGCAGGAAGGACCGAACTACCGGGCCGCGGCGGCCGGCGCGCGCGCGGCCGAGCGGGCGTACAGCGCGGCGATGGGTGGGTACCTGCCGCGCATAGACCTGTTCGCGACCTATCAGACGTTCGGCGACGAGTTCCTGCTGCCCGACGATTCGAGGCGGTGGATCTACGGTTTCTCGATCAACTTCCCGATCTGGAACAACGCGCAGCGGGAGATCCAGCTGTCCCAGGCGAAATCCAATCGTGAAGTGGCCCGTTCGGTGCGCGACGACACCGAGCGCGAAGTGCGGCGCGACGTGATCGCGGCCTACGAGGTCTTCGAGACCGCGCGCGCCAGCGCGGACCTGGCCGAGGATGCAGTGGTCGTCGCGCGCGAGAACCTTCGGGTCAACCAGGAGCGGTACCGTGTGGGCTCGACTACCATCCTAGACTTGCTCACGTCTCAGGTGTCGATGGTCGAAGCGGAGGCAGCCTTGGTGCAGGCGCTTCAGGCAGAGCGCCTCGCTCTGGCGGGGCTGGAGGCCCTGCTCGGAAGAAGGATCTACGGGATATGACCAGCATGTGTGTGAAACCGACGTGGGCCGCGGCGCTGTCATTGGTGGCGCTGGCCGGCTGCAGCAAGGCGGAGTCGTCCAACGACGGGATGGGCGGAGGGATGCCGCCGATGCCGGTGGAGGTGGCCGCGGCGTTCTCCGATACCATCGTGGACGCGATCCACGCCACTGGCGAGATCGAGGCGGTGCAGTCGATCTCGGTGCAGCCGGAGATCACCGGCCGTCTGGTGGACATCCTCGCGCGCGAGGGTTCCGAGGTCGCCGCCGGCACGCCGCTCTTCAAGGTGGACGACGCCGAGCTCAAAGCCGAGGTGGCGCAGCTCGAAGCCGAGCGCGACCTGGCGGAGCAGGCGCTCACCCGCACCCGGGAGCTCATCGATCAGAACGCCTCGTCAACCGCCGATCTGGAGCGGGCAGAGGCCAACGCACGCAGCGCGGCGGCCCGGCTCGAGCTGCAGCAGGTGCGCCTGCAGCGCACCGTCGTGCGCGCACCGTTCGCCGGCGTGGTGGGCCAGCGCTACGTGAGCCTGGGGGACTACGTCACCACGTCGACCCGTCTCACCACACTGCAGACCGTGGATCCGCAGCGTGCGGTGTTCCGCGTGCCCGAGCGCCATGCGCAGCGGCTCCAGAGGGGTCAGGAGATCACTTTCAACGTGGCGGCGGTGGAGGAGCGCCGGTTCGTGGGGCGCGTCGAGTTCATCGACCCGATCGTCGAGCTGCCAGCGCGCACCATCACGGTCAAGGCCAGAGTCTCCAACCGGCGCCGCGCACTCAAGCCGGGCATGTTCATCGAGGTCCGGCTGACCACCGAAGTGCGGCCCGAAGCAGTAGTGGTGCCAGAGGATGCGATCCTGCCCTTGCAGGGAGCTGACTACGTGTGGGTGATTGCCGACGATGCGGCGACACGGCGCGAAGTCGAGCTGGGCGTACGCGTTCCGGGCTTCGTGGAGATCCTGGACGGGGTCGAGGCGGGCGATCTGGTGGTGGTCGGCGGACTGGAACGGCTGGTGGAGGGGGCTCCGGTCATGGCGATCCCCGTGGAGCGGACGCGGACCCCGGGCTGAGCTAGCGCCCCACCGTCTTCGGGAACCGCGCGATCGCGAGCCACAGCACACCCGCTGCCATCAGGGCCAGCGCCAGGTATTGCGGCCACAGCGTGACGATGCCCTCACCCTTCAGGAAGATCACCCGCAGGATCTCCAGGAAGTGGCGCACGGGGTTCAGCAGCGTCACCCACTGGAACACCTCGGGCATACTGCTTATCGGGTAGAAGAAGCCCGACAGGATGATCGCCGGCTGGAAGAACAGGAACATCGTCATGAACGCTTCCTGCTGCGTCCGCGAGATCGTGGAAATCAGCAGTCCCACGGCGAGGCCCGACAGGATGTAGAGGAGGGCGGCCAGCAGGAGCGCCGGCGGCGAGCCGCGGATCGGTATGTCGAACCACAGCACGGCGATCGCCGAGATCAGCACCAGGTCCACCACTGCAACCGCCGCCACCGGCAGGGTCTTGCTCAGCATCAGCTCGCCGGGGGTTAGCGGGCTCACCATGAGCTGGTCCAGCGTGCCCAGCTCGCGCTCCCGCACCACCGCCAGCGCGGTGAGCAGGAGGCACATCAGCATTATCAGCACTCCCACCACGGCCGGCACGTTGTAGACCCGGCTCTCGAGAGTGGAGTTGTACCAGGCCCGCACACGGAGCTCGACGCCCCCGGTCGGGAGCACACCCTGCGCGGCGGCGGCGTCGAGCGCGAACCGCTGCACGATACCCTGCGCATAGCCCAGAGCGACGGTAGCGCTGTTGGATTCAGAACCGTCCACCAGCACCTGGACAGTGGCGCCCCGCCCAGCCGCGAGGTCGCGGGAGAAGCCGCGCGGGATCTCGATTCCCACCAGTGCATTGCCCCCATCTAGAGCGCGCACCAGGTCCCGCGACCGCCCTGACTGGCCCACCACATCGAAGTAGCCGGTGGAGCGAAAGGCGTCGATCAGGCGGCGGGACTCGGCGGTCTGGTCGTAGTCGACCACGAAGGTGGCGGTGTGGCGTATGTCGGTGTTCACGGCGTAGCCGAACATCAGCAGCTGGATGATCGGTGCGACGAAGATGACGCCCCGGGTGCGCGGATCCCGCAGCAGCTGCCGCAGCTCCTTCTTCACCATCTCCCGCAGGCGCGGCACCGAGATCGGGCTCATGCGATCTCCTTGCGGAACGCCTTGATCGCCAGCGCCAGGCCCACGACCGCGAACACGATCATCGCCACACCGCTGGGCCACAGCACGTCGATGCCGACGCCCTTGAGGAAGATCCCTTTGGTGACGGACACGTAGTAGCGGGCCGGCACCACGTAGCTGATCGCGCGCAGCACGAACGGCATGGTGGCGATGGGGAAGATGAACCCGGAGAGCAGCAGTGCCGGGAGGAACGTGGCCATCATCGCCACCTGCGTGGCCAGCATCTGCGAACGCAGCGCAGCGGAGATGAATATCCCCAGCCCCAGCGCTCCGATCACGAACAGAAGCGTGAACACTCCCAGCAGCAGCAGGCTGCCGCGCAGCGGCACGGAGAAGATCAGGACACCTGCCACGCACGCAACTGCCACGTCGAACAGCCCGATCCCCACGTACGGAATCAGCTTGCCGAGCACTACTTCGAGTCGGTGCACCGGCGTCGCCGCAAGCTGCTCCATGGTGCCGCGCTCCCACTCGCGAGCGATAGTGAGCGCAGTGAGCATGGACGCGATGATGGACATGACGACCGCTACCAGGCCCGGGACGATCATGTTGCGGCTCTCGAGGGTCTCGTTGTACCACACGCGCGCCTCGAGCGCCGCCGGGAGCTGTAATTGGCGGCCTTCCAGCATGACGTCCGACGAGTGGCGCAGCACGATGACGTCGGCGTAGTTCTGCGCGATGGTGGCGGTGTTGGCGTCGCTGCCGTCCAGCAGCAGCTGCACCTCGGCGGGACGTCCCGACGCCAGATCGCGCGCGTAGCTGGGGGGGATTGCCAGTACGAGCCGGGCGCGGCCGCGGCTCAGCACCCCCTCGACCTCAGCGGCGCGGTCCAGACGGGCGACTACCGTGAAGTATCCCGATCCCTCGAAGGCCTCCACCAGCTGCCGGCTCTGCTGCGTGCGGCTCTGGTCCAGCACGGCCAGCTCGATGTTGCGGATGTCGAACGAGATGGCGTAGCCGAACAGCAGCAGCAGCAGCACCGGCAGGATGAACGCGAGGTAGAGGCTGCGAGGATCCCGGCGGATCTGCAGCAGCTCCTTGCGGGCGATTGCCCACAGCCGTGCGGCGCTCATCCCTCGACCGCTCCGCCCTCTCGCAGCACGAGTGCCACGAACACATCCTCGAGGGACGGCTCCACCACTGCGAGCGACTCACAGGTGCGGCCGGCACCCTCCAGCAGCGGCGGCAGCTCGTTGAGTGCGGCCGCTGCGTCCTCTGCCATCACGTGTACCGACCGTCCGAACATGGCCGCGGTGAGGACGCCAGGCGAACCGGTCAGGGCTTCGACGGCGCGGGCCGGATCGTCCGTCTGCAGCTCGAGCAGCGGCTGGTGCAGCTCTTCCCTCAGTTTGGCCGGTCGGCCCAGCGCGATGAGCCGCCCGCGGTTCATCAGCGCCAGGCGGTTGCAGTACTCGGCTTCCTCCATGTAGTGCGTGGTCACGAACACGGTCGTGCCGCCCTCGGCCAGCTCGTAGATCAGGTCCCAGAAGCTGCGGCGCGACACGGGGTCGACGCCGGACGTCGGCTCGTCGAGGAACAGGATCGGCGGCTCGTGCAGCACGGCGCAGCCCAATGCGAGGCGCTGCTTCCAGCCCAGCGCGAGTTCGGCAGTGGGGCGCTTCCGTGCGTCGGCGAGCCCCGCCATCTGCAGCACCCACTCCTGCCTCTCGGCCAGGCGTGCGCCGGCCACTCCGTACAGTCCCCCGAACAGCTGGATGTTCTCCTCCACCGTGAGGTCGCCGTAGAGCGAGAAGAGCTGTGACATGTACCCGATGCGCCGCTTCACCTCGGCGGACTGACGCGCCACGTCGAACCCGGCCACGCTGGCCTCTCCCCCGGTCGGCAGCAGCAGGCCGTTGAGCATCTTGATCGTGGTCGTCTTGCCGGCGCCGTTGGGGCCCAGGAAGCCGAAGATCTCTCCGGTCGCGACGTCGAAGCTGACCCGGTCGACCGCGGTGAAATCGCCGAACGTGCGGCTCAGGTCGCGCACGCGGACAGCCTCAGCCATGCGCCGCTCCGCCGTCCTGCACCAGGTGGATGAACACGTCTTCGAGTGAGGCTTCGGCCTCGCCTTCGCCCAGCACCTGCAGTCCCGCCGCCTCGAGAGCGGCGCGGGCCGCAGGCCAGTCGCGAGCCCGGTCGTCGAGGTTCACGTGCAGCACGTCGCCGAACAGGGTGGCTTGGCGCACGCCCGTACGGGAGCGCAGCAGGTCGCGTGCGCGGCGCGGGTCGTCGGCCCGCACCCAGTGGATGTGACCCGCGAGCAGCAGCTGCAGCGCGGCCGGAGTGTCGAGGGCCACCAGCCTGCCCTCGTGCAGCAGGGCGACGCGATCGCAGCGCTCGGCTTCGTCGAGGTAGGCGGTGGCCACGAGAACGGTCACTCCCCGTGCCACCATCTCGTGCACGATGAGCCACAGGTCGCGGCGGGAGATGGGGTCCACCCCGAATGTGGGCTCGTCGAGCAGCATGATCTCGGGTTCGTGCACCAAGGCACAGGTCAGCCCGAGCTTCTGCTTCATGCCGCCCGAGAGCTGCCCGGCGAGCCGGTCCTGGAACGGTTCCAGGCCCGAGAACCGGTACAGGCGCTCGACCCGCCTCGAGCGCTCTTCCCGCGGTACGCGGAACAGGTCGGCGTAGAACTCGATGTTCTCGCGTACGGTGAGGTCGCTGTAGAGGCCGAAGCGCTGCGACATGTAGGCGATGCGGTGCTTCACGCCCTCGGGATCGCGGGCCACGCTGATGTCGCGCACCCGGGCGTCGCCCGCGCTGGGCGCCAGCACGCCGGCGAGCATGCGCATGGTGGTGGTCTTGCCGGCGCCGTCCGGCCCCACGATGCCGAACAGCTCGCCCCGCGCCACCTCCAGCGACACGCCCTCGACCGCGCGCACGGCGCCGAACCGGCGCGTGAGGCCGTCGAGAGTGACTGCGGCTTCCATCAAGGTCTCAGCGCTGGGAAGTGTCGAGCCTGACGTCGGCCGGGAGGCCGGGCTTCAGATCGAACCCGTCGTCTCCCGTCACCCGCACCTTCACGCGGTAGACCAGCTTCACCCGCTCCGCCGTGGTCTGCACGTTGCGCGGGGTAAACTCGGCCTCGCTGGCGATGAAGGTGACCTCGCCGGCGTAGGTGCGGTCGGGGTAGGCGTCGGCCGCGATCGTCGCGGCCAGCCCCACGGCGAGCCGCCCCACTTCGTCACCGAGCACGTAGATGCGGACCCAGCGGTCGACGGGGTTCATGACGGTCAGCACCGGAACCCCGGCACCCACCACTTCGCCAGGCTCGCGGTGGCGCACGGTGACCACCCCGGCGAACGGAGCGCGCACGACGGCGTTCTCGAGGGTCGCTTCCAGCTGGGCCACCGCGGCCCGCGCCTGGTCGAGGACGGCCCGCTGTGCCGCGATCTGCTCGGTGCGGGGTCCGCGCTCGAGGATGTCGAGCTGCTCGCTGGCACGGTCCCTCTCGGCCTCCGCGATGGTCACGGCGGTCGCGGCATTGTCGAGCTGCTGCCTGCTAACGGCGCCGCCCTCGTACAGCCGCCGGGTGCGCTCCAGGTCTCGCTGCGCATCGGCGAGCCGCTGCTCGGCTGCGCGCGCGGCGGCTCGGCCCTGCGCCACTTCCTCGTCGCGAAAGCCGCTCTCCAGCTCCGTGAGGCGCGCGCGCGCGGTCGCGACCTGCGCCACTGCCTGACGCCGGCGGGCGGCGAGCTCGGTGCGGTCGAGCCAGGCCAGCTCGCTGCCGGCGGCCACACGGTCGCCCTCCCGGACGGCGATGCTGTCGATGCGGCCGGGTACCTGGAATCCGAGGTCGGCTTCGGTGGCTTCCACGGTGCCGGATGCCTGGATCAGGTCGGCACCCGCCGCGCTGCGCCATACGGTGGCGACCACTATGACGGCGGCGACCACGAGTGCCGCGGCCGCGATCGCTATTCGCTGCTGCTTCTTCATGAGACGGTCTCCAGCATCGCGGCGAGCCAGTGCGGCGACAGGTCGCCCACCACACGGGCCAGCTCCACGCGGGCTGCGATCTCGGCGTGACGCGCCTGTACCACGGCCGCGCGGGCGCGCCGCAGCGATGCCTCGGCTCTGAGATAGTCGGTCTGGATGCCGCGGCCCGCGTCGAGCGCGAGCTGTTCGATCCGGGCAACCTCGGCGAGGTGCTCCGCCGCGCGTGCCAGCGCGTCGACCCGGGCGCTCTGCTCCTGCACGCGCGACAGGGCGCGGTCCACGGCGTCGTGGCCGTGCAGCCGGGCCAGCTCGAGCTGCTCCACGGCCTCTGCTGCCTGGGCGCCCGCCGCGGACACCGCGTTGGAGCGGGCGCCCCCGGTGAACAGCGGGTACGAGAGGCGCACCCCGATCTGCCACAGGTCCTGGACCTCGAAGGCTGGGCTGGTGAACAGCTGGTAGGACCCTGCCACGTCGAACCGCGGCCACCACGTGGCGGTGGCGGCACCGTGCGCGCGCTCCGCGGCGTCTCGCAGGCTGCGGGCCGCCGCGAGGTCGGGGTTGGCGGCTTCGAAGCGATCTATCAGGGCAGTGCGGTCCTCAGTGGCGATCCCGGCCAACCTGACGGGCACCAGCCGGTCTGCCCGCACCGTGCCGGCCCGGAGGCCGAGCATCCGGGCCAGGGCGCGCTCGGCGGTGTCCAACGCGCGCTCCGCGGCGATGCGCTCCGCCTCCGCCTCAGCGTATGCGGCCTCGACACGCAGGCGCTCCACCTCGGCTGCCTGCCCCTGCTCCAGCAGGTGCCCCACCCGCTCCCGCTCGGCCGCCAGTGCCGCGAGGCTCTGCTGCTGGGCCTCGAGGATGCCGTGGGCCGAGAGCACCTCCAGGTACGTGATCGAGACATCCGCCAGGAGCGCCGCCTCGCTCGACTCCACTCTGGATTCGGCAGCCTGCTGCTGCGCGCGGGCTCCCTTCGCCCGCGAGCTGCGGCCGAAGCCGTCGAACAGGGTCCACCCCAGCTGGAGCCCGCCCTGGATCAGGGTGCGGTCGAACACGAAAGCGTCCGGCGAGAGCTCGTGGATCGGGAAGACGAGCATGTCCTTCTGGTACTGGAACAGGGAGCCGTCCGCCTGGAGCGAGGGCCACCACTCGGAGCTGGCTCCCCCCGCCCGCGCCGCCGCGCCGCGCTCGGCCGCGCGCGCCGCCCGGACCGACGGGTGGTAATCCAGGGCCAACTCGACTGCCCGGTCCAGGGTGAGCCGCCCGGGGGGATCTGCCTGCTGAGCCGGCGCTGCCGGAGCGGCGGCGAGCCAGCCGACGCAGACTGCGGCCGCCAGGCCCAGCCCACGGCCCGCACCCGGTCCGTGCGCGGGGGCCGTCATGGTGCCTCCCCGGGGGCGGCCTCCAGGCCGGCTCGAACGAAGCTCACCACGCTGTTCACCAGCTCGGACCGGGTGGCCGGGTCCCGCTGATTCACCCCCAGGGCCTGCTCCAGGAAGCGCCGCACCACGGAGAGCCAGATGGGCTGCGCCGCCACCGAGAGGGCCATGAGGCGCGGATCGCCCGGGCGGATCGAGCCGTCGGCCTGACCTTCGCCAATGAGTCCCGCAAACAGGGCGTGATTGCCCTCGAGCACCCGGGCCACCGCTTCGGGGAGCGGGCCCTGGCTCGCCAGATGCTGCACCATGAAGGAGGGCAGCTCCGGGTGCTCGGCCAGGTGGTCGAACGCCGCCCGCACCAGCAGCTCGATGCGCTGCAGCGGTGTGCCCGGCTGGCTGGCCACGGACGCAAGATGCTGGCGCAGCGGCTCGGCCACCGAAGCCATGGCGCTCTCGTACAGCGCTTCCTTGGAGCCGAAGTGGTAGGTGACCGCGCCGAGGTTGGCCCCGGCGTGCCGGGTGATGGCCCGGACGGATGCTCCTCTGTAGCCGTCGCTGGCGAAGAGCTCACGCGCGGCGGCGAGCAGGGCGCTGGCTGTATCGGGTGTCTGATTCATACGTATGATTTGATACGGACGTATGTATGATACAGTCACCCTACCGGCTGTCAAGCTTGGTGTCGCGTGCTGTCAGGATGGTGTATCGATGGTGTCTATCGGGGCCGAGCCGCGAGCCAGCTCTCGGGATCCAGCGCGATCCCGCCCTGGCCTCGGATCTGGAACTCGATGTGGGGGCCTTCCTCGGAGCCGGTCCCGCCGGACTCGCCGATGACCTCGCCCGGATCGACCCACTGGCCCGCCTGCACCGTGAACCGGTTGAGGTAGAGGTAGAGGGTGTAGAATCCGCCGCCGTGGTCTATCAGCACGGACGGCCCGTAGGTGCTCATCAGGTTGGCGTACTCGACTGTGCCTCCCGCCACTGCCCGGACCGGGGTCCCGATGGGCACGGCGATACCCACCCCGTGCCGCCTGATCCGGGTATCGTCGGGTCCGGCGGCGATCCCGAACCGGTAGATGACCCGGCCGGAGTCCACCGGCCACTCCAGGGCCCCCAGGTCTTCCTCGCCGATCGTGGCTGCCCCGGGCGCGCCCCGGGCCACGGCGCGGCGCCGCGCTTCCTCCAGCGTGGCGATGATGTCCACCAGGCGCTCTTCGTCCCGAGCCAGCGAGTCGAGCCGAGTGGCCGCCACCTGCTCGGAGGCCCGCGTGTCGCGCAGCGCGCGCTGGCGCCTCTGCTCCAGCGCCACGAAGCGGTTCAGCTCGTCCCCGCGCTCGTCGCGCCGCACCGACAGCTCGCTGTGGATCGCAACCAGGTGGGAGCGCTGCTCGCCCACGCGGTCGCGCAGCACCTCGACCTCGCCCACCAGGGCCCGGTCCTGGCGGCTCACCAGGTAGAGGTACTTGTAGCGGCTCACCAGGTCGCCGAAGCTCTCGGCGGCCAGCAGCACCTCGAAAATCCACAGCGAGCCCCGTTTGTAGATCTCGACCAGCCGGGCGTCGAGCACCGCGCGCGTCTCGGCCAGTGCGTCCTGCGCCAGCATGAGGTCCAGGGTAACGGTGTCGAGCTGCGCGCTGAGCCCGACGATCTGGCGGTCCAGCTCGTTCACGATGCGCGAGGTGACGCTCTTCTGGCGCTCGATGTTGTCCAGCTCGCCCTCGATGGAGTGCATCCGCCCCCTGAGGCTCTGCAGCTGGGACTCAAGCTGCAGGCGCTCCTGCCGGATGCCCTCCAGCCGGTCCTGGTTCTCGCGGATCTGTCGGGTGATGTTGGGGCGCTGCTGTGCCGGGGCGGCGCGCCCCGCGGCGAGCAGCAGGAGGGTGAGGGTCAGCGCAGCGGGTACGGTCCTCATACCCGGGGCAAGTGCCGGTTCACGCTCAGCGCGCTCGCCGCAAACCCCAGCACGGTGCCGAGCAATAAGAACAGCAGCGTCTGCTCGGCCGTGAAGAACGATGCCCGGAACAGCCCGCGGCTCACCAGGACGTAGGCCCCGTAGCACAGCGCCACGGCGAGCATACCCCCCATGGCTCCCTTGAGGGCTCCGTCTAGCAGGAACGGCCGCCGGATGAAGCCGTCGGTGGCTCCCACGAGGCGCATGATGTGGATCTCGCGGCTGCGCGCCAGCACGGTCATGCGGATCGTGGTGGCAATGATCATCAGGGCGGCCGCCGCGAAGCCGGCGCCTATCACCAGCCCCACGACACCCGCGATGTCCCGCAGGCGGTCCAGCTTCTCCACCCAGTCCCGGCCGTAGCGCACGTCCTCCACGAAGCGGAATCCGCTGAGCCGCTCGGCCACCGCCCGCGCGCTGCGGCTGTCGCGGTGGCCCTCCCGCAGGCGGATCTCCAGGGATGCGGGGAGCGGGTTGGCCGTCAGGTCCTCGTATACGCCCTGGAACTCCACCAGCTCCCGGCGGGCGCGCTCCAGGGCCTGGTCCTCGGTCACGTAGTCGACCAGCTCCACCTCGGGGAAGGCCTGGATGTCGCCGATGGCCACCGTGACGACCTCCACCGGTGTGCCGCGCGTCAGGTACATCACGATCTCGACGCGTTCCTCGATCTCGCCCAGAGTGCTGCGAAGGTTGACGGCCACCAGCCCGAACAGGCCGAACACGAACAGCGCGAAGCCAATGGTCGTGACGGCCAGCGCCGACAGAACCGGGGCCCGGCGGAACGAAAGCAGCGCTTCCCTCACTGTGAGGCGCATGTCAGGCGGGCTCCCGGGCGGCGGGTTGGTCGTCCTTCGAATCGTAGACCACGGCGCCCTCCTGGAGCTCGACGGTGCGGCAGCTGGCCTGGCGCACCAGGTCGAGGTCGTGAGTGGCAAGCAGCACCGCCGTGCCCGTGGCGTTGATGTCCTTCAGCAGCTGGTACACGCCGCGCGTGGCGCGCTCGTCGAGGTTCCCGGTCGGCTCGTCCGCCAGCAGCACCAGCGGGTCGTTGACCAGGGCGCGCGCAATCGCGACGCGCTGCTGCTCGCCGCCCGACAGCTCGTGCGGGTACGCGTTGGCCTTGGTGGCGAGGCCTACCTGGGTCAGCACGCGCATCACCTTGGGTCCTATCACCGAGCGGCGGGTTCCGGTCACCTCCAGGGCGAAGGCCACGTTCTCCTCTGCGGTCCGGTCCTCCAGCAGCCGGAAGTCCTGGAACACGATCCCCAGGCGCCGCCGCAGCCGCGGGATGTCGCGCCGCTTGAGGCTCGCGGTGGAGAAGCCCGAGACCCGCACGGTGCCGGAAGTCGGCAGGTCGTCGGCGTAGATCAGGCGCAGCACGGTGGACTTGCCGGCGCCGGAGTGTCCGGTCAGAAAGACGAACTCTCCCTTGGCGACGTGGAGGGAGACGTCCTTCAGGGCCATCGACCCCTTGGGGAATGCCTTGAAGACCTTGTTGAGGCGGATCACGGCTATAGCGTGCTGAAGGCTTCCTCGAAGTCGGCGATGATGTCCTCGACGTCCTCGATGCCCAGGCTAACGCGGATGAATCCGTCGGGGATGCCCTGTGCGGCCCGCTCGCCCGGGCCGACCGCAGCGTGCGACGTGAAGCGGGGCTCCGACACCAGTGTCTCCACGCCTCCCAGGCTGGGGGCGTGAGTCGCCAGGCGGAGGCGCCGCAGCACCACGTCAGCGGCCGCCGCTCCGCCGTCCAGTACGAGGCCCACCATCCCGCCGTAGCCGCCCAGCGTGCGGGTCGCGATCTCGTGGTCGGGGTGCGACTCGAGTCCCGGGTAGTGCACCTTGGTCACCGCCGCGTGACCGTCCGCCCACCGCGCGAAGGCGATGCCATTCTCGTTGTGGCGTGCGATCCGAACCGCGAGCGTCTTGATGCCGCGCTCGACCAGCCACGTGGCATGCGGATCGGGCGACTGCCCCCACACCTGCATGAGACGGCGCACCTCTTCGATTACCGGCTCGCTACCCGCCACCACGCCGCCGATGACGTCATCGTGGCCGTTTAGGTACTTGGTGGCGCTGTGGATCACCAGGTCGACCCCGTGCTCCAGCGGCCGGATGTTCACGGGCGACGCAAAGGTCGAATCCACGATCAGAGCGATGCCGCGGTCACGGCAGAACTGGGCCATGGGCTGCAGGTCCAGCACCCGCATGAGCGGGTTGGTGGGGCTCTCCACGAAGATCGCGCGAGTGGTGTTGCGCACGTTGTGGCGCCAGTTGCGCTGGTTGTCGGGCGGGATCGCGGTGACCTCGATCCCCAGTTTGCCGAACTCTTCGGCGAACAGGCGCTGCGTGCCGCCGTAGATCCAGCTGCTGGCCAGCAGGTGGTCCCCGGGCCGCAGCATGGCTAGGTGGGCGAGCGCGGTCGCCCCCATTCCGCTGGCCAGGAAGATCGCAGCCTCGGCGCCCTCCAGGGCCGCCAGCTTCTCGGCCAGCCGCACCTGGTTGGGGTTGTTGCCGTAGCGCGTGTAGCGCACCTCCTCATCCGATCCCACCGGGTGAACGAAGGTGCTGCTCTGGTATATCGGCGTAGAGACCGGCTCGCGGTCGCCCGGAGTGTGGGGCGTTCCGTGGATGGCCCGCGTCGAGGGTCCGCCGGTGTAATCCGCCATCAGGCGGTCACTGCCATGTAGCGGTTCGCGGCGTGGTGCACCAGCCGCTGCAGGCGCAGCGTCTCGAGCGCCGCCTGCGCCCGGTCGGGCGGCAGGGACAGCTCGTCGGCCACCTCGTCGGTGCCGGCGGGCCCCCGCGCAGACAGCACCGTGAAGGCCCTGCGCGCCGTGTCGTCGACCGGGCCTAGGACCGTGATCTTGCCCTGCCGGTCGCGGGCCGCCACGGCGAGCCGGTGCCGCTCCAGCACGTGCTCGATGGCGTCACAATGGGAAGCCGTCACGCCCTGCAGCAGGAAGTAGCGGGCCTGGCCGTGGTGCAGCAGCAGCTTGCCCACGATCTCATCGGCGCAGGAAATGTCGAGGCAGCGCACCGCGCCGAAGTCGATCACCGCGGTGTGCCCTCCGTCCAGGTCGGCCAGCTCCCGCTCGATGCCGCCCCTCACGGCCTTGCCGGTAGGACGGGTCACGAGGTCTCCGTAGCCGCCGGAGACCGTGTCCTGGAGGATCACCTTCAGGTCGATGCGTCGCATACCCGTCACTCAGCCTGTTGCGCTGGTATGATCATGAGCAATTGGCTGCCGGGAAAGGCAGGCAGACCATCGGTGAGCGGGTTGTCGTCGTCCCACGGCGGCACGATGGTGATGCGCGCGGTACCGCTGCGCATGCTCAGCTTGCCCTGCCACCGGTTGACGTACCGTGCGATTCCGCCCAATCCCTGCCCCCGTCCAGGATCCCGGAACCGGCTCGCGCCCTGGAACAGCGCCGCCTCCAATGCGGTGGCGTCATTCCAGCGGTCTCCGAACCGACTTGCCTGCGTGGCCTCCAGAGAGCGCCGGAATCCGACCCCCGCATCGGCCACCGCGATCACCACGACCCGCCGTCCGAGCCGCTTGCGCCAGTGGTATGCCTGGACCGCGACCCAGCCGGAGGTGCCGGCGTGCTCTACAATATTTTGACAGGCCTCTGAAAGCGCCATAGCGAAGCCCATCGTGGCCGTCGCCTCGAGGCCCAGCTCTCCCGAGAGAATCGCCGCCGAGCGCTCCTGAATCGTCTCCACCACGCTGTGCACGTCGTCGGTGCCGTGCACCGGAGTGATTTCCAGCAGCACGTCGGACGAATGGCTGGCGGCCACCCGCGGCACCTTGCCGTGCAGCTCGAACCACTCCTGAGCGTACTGGAAGAAGCCCGCCCGACCCCAGTAATGGGCCACGTCGCGGTCGGCCGGCACCGTGAGCAGCGGCCGCTCGGGCCCCCGCTCCAGGGCGGCCTGGCCGGCCGCCAGGAGGCCGAGCAGCCCGTAGGGCGAGGCCCACTGGGCGGCGTGCGCATCGAACAGGAGGCGCTTGTCGTCCGGCTCGCCGTATGCCCTGGCGAACTGGTCGAACGAGCGGTCGTCGAAGTGGGCCGGAACCTCGACCACACGAGTCATCGCGGCACGATCTCCCCGCGCAGGTGATAGTGCAAGTTCGTGGCGCCCCGGTACTGCACGTTGCGGGCGGCGGCGGAGCCCGCTGCGCGTACTGCCTGCTCCACTTCCGCACCCCTGACCAGCTGGGCGACAAGCGCGCCGCCGAACACGTCGCCGCATCCCGTCGGATCCAGCGCCTCGACCGCGTCGGCATCGATGCGGGCGGTGCGGATCGGCCTGGCGGCCGGCGGCCCCTGCGAGGGCCGCTCGAGAAAATCGAACGGCGGCACCGTAAAGTACACCGCCCCACGCTCGCCCAGGGTCACGACCAGCAGCCGGACTCCCAGCTCGAAGGCACGCGCCGCAACCGCGAGCGGGTCGCCTCCCAGTAGACCGAGCTCGTCCTCGTTGAGCTGTACTACGTCGAAGCACTCGAGCCACTCGCCCACGTCGGCCAGCTCCTCCGGCACGCGGCGGCCGTCGCCGGCGACCCCGAGAAACAGGCTGTGCAGGTCGGCGAATATCGGCCCGCCGAAGCCGCGCCGCAGGTGCTGCACGGTGGCGAGGTCGGCCTCGAATCCCGAGATGAAGTTGAGGTACAGCGCATCGAGGTCCCGCACCATGGGTCCCAACTCGGGCCACTGCCACGCAGGCACACCGCCGCTCAGGTGCTCGGCCGTCCGCTTGAGGCCCTCGTAGCGCAGCGTCACTCTGTTGTTTGGCTCGGGCACCTCGATGAAGCGGGCCGCCGAGGAGCGCCGGGTCAGCGACTCGAGGAAGTGATTGGCCCGCGGCGCCAGGTCGCGGCCCACCTTGATCAGCGGCACCAGCTCCCAATCCGGCGGCAGGCTCGCCTCCAGGGCGGCCAAGGCGTATGCGATGCCCCCCCATTCCTCGATTGGCGCGGGATCTGCGTCACGGTAGATCGTGTCCCACACCATCGTTCCGACGACGCCGAGACGCTTCACGCATCGCCCCAGGTCTGGACCTTGAACGACGCCACCGAGCCGTAGACGCCGGCGGTGCCCGTGAGCTCGCCGGGCACCACGCGGCACAGCTCGACGGCAGGCCGGAACGCCCGCAGCCGGACCTCCTTGCGCAGCGGGACGAACAGCCTGTCGCCCGCCGCTGTCACGCCGCCGCAGATCACCACTATCTCGGGATTGAAGATGTTGATGAGGTTCGCGATGCCGGTGCCCAGGAACCGGGCGGTGTCCTTGATGACCTCGAGAGCGTACTCGTCTCCGTGCGCCGCGGCGTCGTACACGGTCTGGGCCGTTATGTCGTCCAGCCGGCCGTTCACGAGGGCAGGCAGCTCGCTCTCGGAGTTGAGGCCGATTCCCTCCACGGCCCGCTCCGCGATTGCGCTTCCCGAAGCGTACGCCTCGAGGCAGCCGTAGTTGCCGCAGCGGCAGCGCCGCCCCGTGGAATCGATGCTCATGTGGCCCAGTTCACCGGCGATGTCGCCTGCACCGTGGAAGATCTCCCCGTCGAGGATGACTCCGCCGCCGATTCCCGTGCCGATCGTGAGCCCCACGGCCACCGAAGTGCCGCGCGCCGCCCCGCGCCACCACTCGCCGAACACGGCGCAGTTGGCATCGTTGTCGAGCGTTGCCGGGAGCTCCACCGCTTCGCTCACGCGCTCGCGCAGGGGATAATCCTCCCAGCCCAGGTTCGGGGTCATCAGCACAACGCCGCGCTTGGTGTCGAGCGGTCCCGGCGAGCCGACGCCCACTCCCACCACTTCGAGGTCGTCCTCGGCGAGCGCTGCCGCGGTCTCCTCCAGGGAGCGCTCCACCATGGTCTTGATCTGGCCTACGACTGCGTCCGCTCCCTCGGCGACGAGGGTGCGCTGCTTCTGCAGCCCGTAGAGTGTGCTGCCGTCCTCAGGCACGGTCCCCACCACCACGTTCGTGCCGCCCACGTCCACGCCGACTATCAAGCGCCTGGTCGTCATCGGACTACTCCACGCGCAGCACGGCGAGGAAGGCCTCCTGCGGGATCTCCACGGTCCCCACCTGCTTCATGCGCTTCTTTCCTTCCTTCTGTTTCTCCAGCAGCTTGCGCTTCCGTGTCACGTCTCCGCCGTAGCACTTGGCGGTGACGTTCTTGCGCAGCGGACGCACCGTCTCCCGCGATATGACGCGGCTCCCGACCGAAGCCTGGATTATCACCTCGAACAGCTGGCGCGGGATCAGCTCCTTGAGCTTCTTCGCCACCTTACGGCCCCAGGCATATGCCTCGTCGGTGTGGATCACCACACTGAACGCGTCCACCGGGTCGCCGTTGATGAGCATGTCCAGCTTGACCAGTTGGTTTGGCCGGTAGCCCAGGACCTCGTAGTCCATCGTCCCGTAGCCGCGGGTCACCGTCTTGAGGCGGTCGTAGAAGTCGAGGATTATCTCGGCGAGGGGGAACTCCCAGTCCAGCTCCACCCGGGTCGGATCCAGGTACTGCATCCCGAGGTACTCGCCGCGGCGCTCCTGGCCCAGCTGCATGATGGCTCCGATGTAGTCGGTCGGAGTCGTGATCCGGGCCTTGATGTAAGGCTCCTCCACGCGGTCCACCTTGGCACCCGTGGGCATCTTGGACGGGTTCTCGACCACAGCCATCGAGCCGTCGGTGAAGTGCACGTGGTACTCCACGTTGGGCACCGTGGTGATCAGGTCGAGGTCCGACTCGCGCTCCAGCCGCTCCCGCACGATGTCCATGTGGAGCAGGCCGAGGAAGCCACAGCGGAACCCGAAGCCCAGCGCGACTGAGGTCTCCGGCTCGTAGTGCAGGGAACCGTCGTTGAGCTGCAGCTTCTCCAGCGCGTCCCTCAGCTCCTCGTACTGGTTCGCGTCCGTGGGGTAGAGCCCCGCGAACACCATCGAGTGGATGTCGCGGTAGCCCGGGAGCATCTCGCCGGCGGGGCGGCTCGCGTCCAGTACGGTGTCGCCGACGCGGGTCTCCTGCACGCCGCGGATGTTCGCCACCACGTAGCCCACCTCACCGGCCTCCAGGGCATCGGTGCGACGCTGGTCCAGCTGGAGGTACCCCACCTCGGCCACGTCGTAGTGGTCCTGCGGGTGGGAGCCGAAGGCGAGCTCCATGCCCGGCTCGATGCGGCCGTCCACCACCCGCACGCTGGGTATCGCTCCGCGGTAGCGGTCGTAGTAGGAGTCGAAGATCAGCGCACGCAGCGGCGCCTCGGGATCGCCGGAGGGCGGCGGCACCCGCTCCAGTATCGCTTCTAGCAGCTCGTGCACCCCCCGGCCTTCCTTGGCCGAGATCCGCAGGATCTCGTCCGGGTCGGTTCCCATCAGCTCCGCCAGCTCTGCGGCGCGGCGGTCGGGCTCCGCGGCGGGGAGGTCGGTCTTGTTGAGCACGGGGATGATCTCGAGGTTGGCGTCGAGCGCGAGCAGCAGGTTGCTCACGGTCTGGGCCTGCACGCCCTGGCTCGCGTCCACCACCAGGATCGCTCCCTCGCAGGCGTTCAGCGAGCGCGACACCTCGTAAGTGAAGTCCACGTGCCCCGGCGTGTCGATCAGGTTGAGCTCGTAGGAGTCCTCTCCGTCGCGCACGTACTGCATGCGGACGGCATTCAGCTTGATCGTGATTCCGCGCTCGCGCTCGAGATCCATGGTGTCCAGGACCTGGGAGCGCATGCGGCGCTTCTCGAGCGTGCCGGTGGCCTCGATCAGGCGGTCGGCCAGCGTCGATTTGCCGTGGTCGATGTGTGCGACGATGCAGAAGTTGCGGATGTGGTCCTGGCGCATCGGCCAAATATACACGGGGGTGCGCCTCTCTCCCCGGTGCCTCGCCGCCCCACGCGTCACGCTCTATGTTTGGCGCTCGTCGACCACCAACCGGCTAACAGCTGCGAGCGATCATGACCATTTCCGAGGCCGCCGTTCCGCGCCGCGCGCTAACCGTCGCCGCTCTTGCCCTCGCCGCCGCCGCCGCGACATCTCGGGCCGGCGCGCAGACCGTTCCCCGCCCCGAGCAGAGGGTGGTGGCCCGCCACGGTGCCGTCGCGGCGGCACACCCGGCCGCCGCCGCCGCCGGGGTGGCCATGCTCGAGGCCGGCGGGAACGCGATCGACGCCGCCGTTGCCACGGCCTTCGCGCTCGGAGTGGTGGAGCCGATGATGGGCGGGATCGGGGGTGGGGGCGCCATGACGCTGTGGCTCGCGCCCGGGAGGGAGGCGTGGCACTTGGAGTTCTACGCCTCCGCGCCGGGGCGGCCCGACCACGCTCTGGACGGCCTCGACGCGGCCACCGCGGTGGGCGACTCGATGACGACGCCCGAGCAGTGGTCCGCGGTGCCCGGCATGGTCGCCGGGCTGCTGGCTGCGCACGAGCGCTACGGGCGCCTGCCGCGGGAGCGTGTGATGGCACCCGCGGTCGGCCTCGCACGCGACGGCTTCCCGGTTCACCCCTTCCTCGCGCAGGTGATCGGCGAGAGCCGAAAGAAGCTGACGCATCACCCGGCCTCCGCCGCGCTGTTCTACCCGGACGGGGAAGCCCTCGGCGCGGGCGACCTCCTGGTGCAGCCGGAGCTGGGCCGTACACTGGAGCGCATCGCGCGGGAGGGGAGGGACGGCTACTACGCCGGGCGCGTAGCCGAGGAGGCAGTGCGCGTGCTGCAGGCCGGCGGCAACCCGATCACCCTCGAGGACCTGGCCCGGTTCGAGCCGCGCTGGAGGCGGCCGCTGTGCGGCACCTATCGAGCCTACACGGTGCTCACCGCCCCTCCGCCGCTGGCGGGGGTGCAGGTGCTTGAGGGCCTCAACCTGCTGGAGCGGGTGGAGCTGGCCTCACTTGGACTGCCCACGCAGGACCCGCAGGCGCTGGGAGCGCTGGTGGATGCCATCCGCGTGGCGCGGGCCGACTACGGTGCCTGGATCGGCGATCCGCGGGACGCCGGCGTGCCGGCGGTGGGACTGGTGAGCAAGACCTATGCGCACAAGCGTGGCGAGCTGGTGGGGCTGGATCCGGTGCAGGACTCGCTGCTGCCCGGCGACCCGTGGCCCGACGAGCATCTGCGGATCGCCCCGGCCTGTCCCGCGCTGGATCACTTCCCGCCGAGTGCGCACCCGAGGCCCGTCGAAGACGCTCAGCAGGAGCCCGGTGGTGGCGACGAGGCCGAGACCACCCACCTGTCGGTGCTGGACGGCGACGGGAACGCAGTCTCTCTCACGTTTACCCTGGGCGCCTTCTTCGGCTACGGCGCCTGGGCCGCCGGCGCCTTCTTCAACGACGCCAACGAGAATTTCGGCGGGCCGTGGGCCAACCGGCGCGGCCCCTACCGCGCGCCGCGCACAATGACCACACCTACGCTGGTGCTGGAGGGGGAGCCCGGGTCCGAGCGCGTGAAGCTCGTGGTGGGATCGCCCGGCGGGGGCCGCATCGCGCCGGCCATAATCCAGGCGATCGTGTACACGCTGGACTTCGGGCTGGATCCGTGGACCGCGGTGCACATGCCGCGCGTGTACCCGTTCTTCGACGAGCCGGTCGTGCGCATCGAGGTGGGAGTCGCGCCCGCGGCGGTGGCCGGCCTGCGCGCCCGCGGATACGAAGTGCAGGTCTACCTGCCCTACGACCTCTACTTCGGTGGGGTGCACCTCCTGCTGGCCGCGCCCGACGGCACGATCATCGGGGCCGCCGACCCGCGCCGGGGCGGGGCCGCCCTGGGGTACTGACTAGTCGGTGCCGCCCGGCCGCACGATCTCCGCGTAGCTCTCAGGATTCCACTGCGGCTTCTCATCGGCGTTCGCGACTTCGAGGCCGACGTAGAACATCAGCTTCACGATGCGGGCCTCTTTCTCGGCGTCGATCTTGTCGGGCTCGTCGCCGGGACGGTGGTAGTCCTGGTGCGTGCCGTTGAAGAAGAACAGGACCGGCACGCCGCGCCGCGCGAAGTTGAAGTGGTCCGAGCGCCGGTAGAAGTTCTCGTTGGGCCACTGATCGTCCACCGGCACCATGTCGAGCTCGGGATGCTCGTCCGCCACCCGGTGCAGCGTCTCGCCCAGGTCCGAGTGCTCCTTGCCGATCACCGAGATCGTGTCGGTCCAGTTGCGCCCTATCATGTCGGCGTTGAAGTTCGCGACCAGCTGCTCGACCGGCACCGGGGGATTCTCCGCGAAGTGTGCGCTGCCCCAGAGTCCCTTCTCCTCGCCGCTCACGGTCACGAAGATCATCGAGCGCCGCGGCCGCGGCTCCAGCATCGCAAAGGCCTCGGCCAGCTCCACGATGGCCACCGTCCCCGACGCGTCGTCGTCGGCGCCGTTGCAGATGGCGTCTCCGGCGACCGCGGTGCAGCCGCCGGCCTGGTCGCCGGCGGTGCCCACGTGGTCCATGTGGGCGCTGAACACGATGTACTCGTTCTTGAGTTGCGGGTCGCTGCCCTCGAGGATGCCCACCGTGTTGGGCGCCGACTGTTCGTCGATCACCCGCTCGGGCATCGAGACGGTGATCTCGAGGCCGGGCAGCTCGGCTGCCGTGACCGGCGCCGCTGCCCCCAGTGCGTCACCCAGCTCGAAGCCGTGCTGTGCCAGCACCGGCGCGGCGGTCGCTCCCTGGATCATCAGCAGCGGTGACCGTGTTGGTGCTGGCGACCCGACCTGCATCCGGGCCCGCACACCGCCCCGGAGCTGCCGCTGCCACATGCGGTCGGCCGTGCTAACGACGGCGATCACCGCCGCGGGGTCCATCTGCCACGCCGTGAAGATCATGCGCTGGAATTCCCGCAGGCCAGCCTGGCCGTCCTGCGGCGGGACCATGAACACGACCTTCCCCTCCAGGGGAAGGCTCGCGACGGCGTCGGCACCTCCCTCGGCTCCATGCACCACCACGGCGGATCCGGAGCTCCCTGCTTCAGTTGTCGCGCCGCCGCGCCGCGCGAAGTCCGACCCCAGCCGCCAGCTGGGTCCGCCCTCTACGGCGATCATCGAGTGGGCCGTGTCGACCTGCATCCACAGCAGGGGGTAGCGCTGCAGGTAACTCCCGTCGTCGCCTCCGGGTGCCAGTCCGAAGCGCTCGAACTCGTCCGCCACCCACTGGGCCGTGAGATCCAGGCCCGGGCTGGGCGTGTTGCGGCCGCCCATAGAGTCGTGGGCTATGACGCCCACCCGGTGGGCGACGTCGGCTTCGGTGATCGAGTTGACGGCACCGGCGACTGACTGCTCGGACTGCGCGGCGAGCGCGGCCGGAGCCACCAGCGCGAGCGACAGCAGGCGAAGAGCGCGCATGACGTGTTGCTCCTGACTTCGGATTTGTTGTGGCTGGAACCTTAACTAGTAACCCCGCTGGGGCGCGAGGCGTTGCATTGGCTGGACGCGCTGGCGGTCGCTAGAACAGTCCGTGCACTGTGTAGCGCCGGCCAGTCCGGGGTCGCCGCGCCGGACGCGCCCGGGCGGTTCCGCGCTTGGCCTTCCCTCCCTCGTCGGCCAGCACTCTGGCCAGCGTCTCGGCCATGGCGGGGGCAGTCGCCGCCGGGCGGCTGCGGCCCGTAGCGTGTGTGCCGCGCACGGCGCTGGGGTGCGGCGCCCCGCGCCGCCCGTTCGCCTGCGGTGTCCCTCTGCGGCCGACCGCGCGCTCCGAGCCCCGCCCCGGTGCCGCGGCACGCAGGCTCGTCAGCGGTACGCCGGCAGCGGAGTATCCCGGCAGGATGTACGACGTGATCGGAGAGATCACGTAGGTGGTGGGGTCGTAGATGACCGGGGTCGGCCCGTCGTAGCTCACCAGGAACGTCCCGCACCAGTCGCGGTACGGGTTGTACACCCGCGCTGTGGGGTCCACGAGGTAAGGCACGATGTCGAACGCGAACGCGGAGTAGCCGCGCGGCATCATGTGCTCGATCAGCTCCGTGAGTGCCACGTAGGGGTCGCCGCGCATGCGCCGTCCGCCTCCCACGGCGGCCGCATTCCAGCGGCCGTTCAGCTCCCACGCGCCCCAGTCCACGCGGTCCAGCGTCACGACGGCGAACAGGTAGCCCACGCCGGGGTAGTCATCCACCACGAAGGAGCCCCGCTCGCCGATGGTGTAAGGGCGCCCGGCCCGCACGAAGTGCTCATCGCCCGGCTGCTGCGGGAACAGCACCTGGAAGCGCCCGTCGGTGTCCACGCGGAACACGGTCACGTACCCGTCGGTGACGGAGCGGAACCGCACGCTCACGACGTCGCCCCTGCGCAGCAGATCGCGGCCGCCGACCCGGAGCTCGACTGACGGCTCCGCTTCGGACTGGGGCGGCGGCGCTGTCGCCCCGGTCGGGCTCAGCGAGATGAGTGCTGCCAGGACGGTCACGAGCATGGCCGGCTCCGTGGTTGGCGCCATCCAATACAGCACGGGGCGTGCCACCGGGGAGCACAGCCGTATGTCGCTATGTCACAATGCTTTACGCGGTAACGCGGCAGTTCCGGAAGCGGGTCTCCGTCCCCCTGCGGTGACACCCGGCAGGCGGTTTGACCGCCGGCGGGCCGCCGGGTACGATGCAGTGGAATGACGCCGCACGTCTCGACACGCCGTCTCGATCTGCTGAACCCGTACGAGGTCGCCCAGCTGGGCGGCATCGAGCTGGTGGCCCGGGGCGTGGTGGAGGGCTTCCTGGCGGGCCTGCACCGCTCTCCGTTCCGCGGCTTCTCGGTGGAGTTTGCCGAGCACCGGCCGTACCAGCCCGGCGACGAGCTGCGCTACCTGGACTGGCGCATCATGGCGCGCGCCGACCGCCTGTTCGTGAAGCAGTACGAAGAGGAGACCAACCTGCGCTCCATGATCGTGCTCGACGCCAGCCGGTCGATGGACTGGTCCGGCGGGGAGCGGCGCCTCACAAAGCTGGAATACGCCAAGCGGCTGGTGGCTGCGCTCTCTCTGGTGCTGCTGCGGCAGCGCGATGCCACGGGACTCATAGGCTTCGACGAGGAGGTGCGCACGGTGGTGCGTGCCCGGGCGCGACACCGGCACTGGTGGCAGCTGCTGGCGGCGCTCTCCCAGCTGCAGGCGGGGCGCGGCACCGTGGCCGAGCCGGCGCTGCGCCGCGTGACCGACCTGCTGCGACGCCGCGGGCTCGTGGTCTTCGTGTCGGACCTGCTGCTGGAGCGCGACCTGGCCCTGCTGACTCTGCAGTACCTGCGCCACCGCGGACACCAGGTGGTGGTGTTCCACGTGATGGACCCGGCCGAGCTCTCCCTGGAGGGGCCACCCGAGGCACGTTTCGAGGACCCCGAGACGGGTAGCGCCATGGTGGCACGCCCGCGTGAGCTGCGCGCGGTTTACGAGGAGACGGTGCGCCGCACGATCGACGAGTGGCGTGCGGCCTGCCGCAGCGGGGGGATCGATTACCATCACGTGCTCACCGATACGCCCTTCGGCTACGTGCTGCGCCGCGCGGCCGCGAGCCGCTCCCGACTCGGGTGATCGGCTTCCTCCAGCCCCTGGCCCTGCTCGGGCTGGCGGCGGTGGCGATCCCGCCCCTGCTGCACCTGATCGGGCGCCGCCTGCCTCCCACCGTCGTCTTTCCGGCGGTGCGCTATCTGACGGCCACCGAGCGCGAGCACAGCAGGAAGCTCAAGCTGCGCAACCTGCTGCTGCTGCTGCTGCGGATGGCGGTGATACTGCTGGTCGTGCTCGCGGCGGCCCGGCCGGTTGCCCGTGTGGGGTCGGGCGGCGGGCACGCGGCGACGGCGCTCGCGCTGGTGCTGGACAACTCGCTCTCGTCCGGCGCGGTGCTGGAAGGACAGCGCGTGCTGGACGTGCTGGTCGAGCGGGCCCGGGCGGTGCTGGCGCGCACCGGCCCCGACGACCGCATCTGGCTGGTGACGGCCGACGGCAGACCGCGCCGGATGGGCCGCTCCGACGCTATGTCCGCGCTCGACAGCCTCGCGCCGCTGCCCGTGCGGCTCGACCTGGCGGAAGCGGCCCGCACCGCAGCACGGGCGGTGAGCCGCGAGGACGTTGCTGCAGCAGAGGTGGTGGTGCTGAGCGACCTCCAAGCCACCGCGCTCTCGGCGGGCGAGCCCGCGGCGGCCCCGGTGCTGCTGCGGGAGCCGCCCGACCCGCCGCCCAACCGCAGTGTGGACTCCGCGCGGGCGGAGCCCGCGCTGTGGTCGCCGACGGGAGAGGTCGTCGTGCAGCTGGGCGGCACGTTCGCCGAGCCCGCGGCACTGCGGCTGGAGGCCCAAGGTCGCACCCTGGCCGGGGCGGTTGCCGGAACCGACGACCTGGTGATCCTGGCCGCCACCGCACCGCGCCGCGGCTGGCTCGCAGCGCGCGTGGCTCTCGACCCCGACGAGCTTCGAGCGGACGACGAGTGGTGGCTGGCCCTGCGCGCGGCTGACCCGGCCCCAGCCCGGGTGGTGGGAGAGCTGGGCCGTTTCGTGCCCGATGCGATCGCCGTGCTGCGCGACGGCGGTCGCCTCGCCGAGGGGGATGGTGTCTCCCTGGCCGATCGGGTGATGCCGGGCACGACGGTGCTGCTTCCGCCTGCCGATCCGGCTCTGGTTGGAGCCCTCAACCGCACGCTTGCCGCCCGGGGGGTTCCGTGGCGCCTGGCAGAGCGTCTGGAGGGAGAGTGGCGGCTGCCGGCCGAGCTGGGGGCGGCTGCAGGCTCGGCGGTGTACCGGCGGCACCGCCTGCTGGGCGACGGGCCGGTGGTCGCGCGCGTTGCCGGTGAGCCGTGGCTGGTGCGCTTCGGCGACGTGGTGATCGTCGCAAGCCGCATGGAGCCGGACTGGACGGAGCTGCCGGTGAGCGCAGCGTTCGTTCCGCTGCTCGACTTCCTGATCAACCGGGTAGCTGCGGGTGAGGCCTGGACCGTGCGTGCTGCGCCCGGCCAGGCGGTGCGCCTGCCGGACGCCGCGCGGGCCGTTTGGGGGCCGCACGGGACTGCTCCGGTTGGCGCCGACGGACGTGCAGCCGCGCCCCTGGAGGAAGGTGTCTTCTACTTGAGCGGCGCCGGCGGTGACACGGTAGGAGCGCTGGAGGTGAACCACGACCGGCGCGAGTCTCGCCTCACCCCCGCAACGCGGGCGGAGGTCCGCGCCACGCTGGGTGACGAGGCGCGAGTGCTCGACGACCGCGCACTCGACCGCGAGCTGTTCGGGGGAGAGCGGCGCGCCGATCTGTCGGGCATGCTGCTTGCGGCGGCGATCATCGCGGCGTTGGCCGAGCTCGGCCTCGCAACAGCCGGCGGGGGACGAAGCCGGGCGTGAAGCTCCCGCGACTGCTCGACGCCTTCGCCGGCCTGGCTCCGTGGCGCGCCCTGCGCGACGGGTTGCCGGCCCGGGGGCAGCGAGTCGGAGTTGGCGGACTGCCGGGTTCGAGCGGGTCGGTCCTGGTGGCGGCGCTGGCGCGATCCCACCCACAGCGCGTGCTCCTGGTCGTCGCGCCCAACCCGCCCGCGGCGGAGCGATGGCTGGCGGACCTGGAAGTGCTGCTTGGCGAGGCCGTGCGGCTCTATCCCCAGCGCGAGGCTCTGGGCGAGGAGGAGCCCCACTTCGAGATCGCGGGTGAGCGGGTCGAGACCTGCGCCGCCGTCCTCGGCGGGAGGGCGCGTGTGGTGGTCACGACGCTGCCGGCGACGGCGGAGCTCACGCGCATGCCGCAGGCCGTGCGGCGGCACCGTGTGGAGTGGCGCCGGGGCGAAACCGTGGCACCAGGTGCGGTCGTCGGGAGGCTCGAGGCCATGGGCTACGAGCGGCGGCCTTCGGTGCAGGACGTGGCGCAGTTCGCGGTGCGGGGCGGGATCATCGACGTTTACGGCTACGGCATGGCGCTGCCCACCCGCCTGGAGTGGTGGGGCGACGAGCTGAGCTCCATCCGCACCTTCGACCTCGACTCGCAGCGCTCCAGCAACGAAGTCGATTCGGTGACGGTGCTTCCGGTGGCCGCCGGGGCGGTAACCCAGGTGCCGGACGAAGCAGAGACTGCTACTCGCCAGAGCCTGCTCGATCTGCTTCCCGCCGACACGCTGGTGGTGCTGGACTCCGAAGCGGACGAGGCGGAGGTGCGGCGCGTGTGGGTGGATGCAGCGCACCACATCGAGGTAGCGCGCCGCCGGGGGGAGGACGTGCCGGGGCGCGACGCGGTGTTCCAATCGCCGGGGGACTGGGCCGCCCGGTGGGCCGCCTTCGCGCGGCTGGAGCTAGAGCGCGGCACGGTGGACCACGACTTCCGCCTGCAACCTCCGCCTGCCATCGAGCGCCGCATCGGGCGCCTGGGCGAGGTGGTGCGGGCCGGCCCCACTCTCATTCTGTGTGACAATGAAGGCCAGCTCGAGCGGCTGGAAGAGCTGCTGGGGGGTGATCAGCCGGGCGTGACGGCGCTCCCACCTACGGTGACCCTGGCACTGGGTTCACTGGGCGGTGGATTCCAGATGCGCGACCTCACGGTGCTCACGGACCACGAGATCTTCCGCCGCGCGCGGCGGGTGCGCCGTGCGAGACGCTACCGCCAGGCCCTGGCCATCACGACCGCCCTCAAACCCGGCGACTTCGTGGTGCACCTGGAGCACGGCATCGGGCTGTATCGCGGGATCGAGACCATCACCGTTGGAGAGGGTGCGACCATCGAGGTTGCCATCCTCGAATACGAGGGCGGCGACCGCCTCAACGTGCCGCTGTACCGTCTCGACCAGCTGGAGCCTTACCGCTCGGTGGCCGACGGGGAGGACCGCGCGGTGCCCAGGTTGCACCGGCTCGGCGGCAAGCGGTGGCAGCGGCTGCGTTCCAAGACGGAAGCGGCCATCCACCAGATGGCTGCCGAGCTGCTGGAGCTGTACGCGCGGCGCTCGGTCGCGGGCGGGTACGAGTTCCCGTCCGACACGCGCTGGCAGCGCGAACTCGAGTCGGCGTTCCTCTACGAAGACACACCCGACCAGCGCACGGCCACAGAAGAGACGAAGCTCGACATGGAACGGCCGCGTCCCATGGACCGGCTCATTGTGGGCGACGTAGGCTACGGCAAGACGGAAGTCGCCGTGCGGGCCGCATTCAAGGCGGTGCAGGCCGACAAGCAGGTGGCCGTGCTCGTGCCCACTACCATTCTGGCGGAGCAGCACGGCCGCACCTTCGTGGAGCGGATGGCCGATTTCCCGGTGAACGTGGAGGTGCTGTCGCGGTTCCGCACGGCAGCCGAACAACGGCAGGTGACTGAGCGGCTGGGCTCGGGCGCCGTCGACGTCGTGGTCGGCACCCACCGGCTGCTCTCCAAGGACGTGACGTTCCACGACCTGGGGCTGCTGGTGGTGGACGAGGAGCACCGCTTCGGCGTGCGGCACAAGGAGCGGCTCAAGGCGCTGAGGCTGGAAGTGGACGTGCTTACGCTCACCGCCACGCCGATCCCGCGCACGCTGCACCAGGCACTCGCGGGCCTGCGCGATCTCACCATGATCACCACGCCGCCGCGCGACCGGTCGCCCGTGCTGACATTCATCGAGCCGTGGGACGACGAGCTGCTGCAGGAAGCCATGTCCCGCGAGCTGGACCGCGGTGGCCAGGTGTTCTTCGTCCACAACCGCATAGAGACCATTGCCGCCATAGCGCAGCGGGTGGAGCGGCTTCTGCCTCGCGCCCGAGTGGGGGTGGCGCACGGCAAGATGCGGGAGAGCGATCTCGACCTCGTCATGCGCCGCTTCGTCGCGGCCGAGGTGGACGTGCTCGTGTCGACGATGATCGTGGAAACCGGTCTCGACGTTCCCAACGCCAACACGATGATCGTACACAATGCCCACCAGTTCGGACTGGCCCAGCTGTACCAGCTGCGTGGCCGGGTGGGGCGGGGACACCGGAGGGCGTACTGCTACCTGCTGGTGCCCGACGCGGTCGACGACGAGGCCGAGCAGCGGCTCAAGGTCCTGGAGCACCACACGGAGCTCGGGTCCGGCTACAGGATCGCCCTGCGCGACCTGGAGCTGCGCGGGGCGGGGAACCTGCTGGGTGCGGAGCAGTCGGGCCACGCCCACGCCGTGGGCGTGGACCTCTACCTGCGCTGGCTGGGCGACACCGTGCGCGCGCTGCAGGCAGACGGGACCCAGGAGCAGAGGCAGCCACCCGAGGTCACGCTGGATGGACCCGCCCACTTCCCCGACGTGTATGTGTCGGATGAGGATGCGAAGCTGGACCTGTACCGGCGGCTGGCGCGGGCAGAGGAACTTGGCGAGATTGCGGCGCTGCGGGAGGAACTGCGCGACCGTTTCGGGCCCTTGCCGCCCGAGGCCGACCGCCTGCTGGTGGTTTCGGAGCTCCGCGCGCTCGGCGCCCGACTCGGACTGCAGTCCGTCCTGGTGCGGGGCGACGACGCGCGGCTCAAGTTTCGGACGGATGCGGCACCGAAGCTGTTGCGCTTGAATGCGGCGTTGGAGGAAGTGCAGTTCGCCGCCGACGTGCGGCAGGCGGTACCGCTTGCAATGAGACTACGTCGTCTCGGTGGAATGGCGATGGGCCCCGGACTGGTCAGGGCTCTCGCGACCGCCGCGGGCGAGGAGTGACGAGATGAAGCACACGAGAACGTTGTTTATGGCGGGTCTCGCGGCCCTGGTTGTGGGGTCGCTGGCGGCCTGCGGCGAGTCCGGGAGGACCGACGTCGCGGCCGTCGCCGACCATAACGAACTGGAGACGCCCGAGCTCGCGGCCTGGATGGCGGCCGTGGAGCGGCTTCAGATCCGGCGGGAAGTGGCCGAGCAGGCCGCGCACCGCTGGGTGGAGTTCACCCTGTTTGCCGACCGGGTGGCGGCGGGCGACTCGATGCTCGATCGCGAGACCGTGCTGTTCGCGATGTGGCCCAACGTGTACCAGGATCTGGTCGACATCTATCACGGCGACCTGATCGACGAGCAGCTCGCCGGACTGGACTCTGCGGCGGTCGACAGCGCGTACGCCGCGGGGGAGCAGCGGCTGATCGACCACATACTGGTGCGCACCACGCCGACAATGGCGCCGCCGGAGAAGGCGGCGGCACGGCAGACTGCGGAGACGCTCCGCGAGGGGCTCGCGCAGGGCGGATCTTGGGCCGAGGCCAACGAGCAGAACGACGATCCCGGAGCCCGCGAGCGAGGCGGGAGCCTGGGCGTGATCACGCGCGGCGAGACGGTGGGGGCGTTCGAGGAAGCGGCCTTCGGGCTGGAGCCGGGCGAACTCTCCGGCGTGGTCGAAACCTCGTTCGGGTTCCACATCATCCGGCGGCCCCCTCTCGGAGAGGTATACGACCGGTACCGCATCGCCATCGAGGACCAGATCATCGCGGCCATGGACACAGTGCTGCTCGACGACGTCGTGCAGCGCTGGCGCTTGGACGTGCGGGGCAACGCGCCCGCAGTGCTGCGTGAGGCTGCCGAAGCGCCGTTTCGATCGCTCGGGTCCGATCGGGTGGTCGGTACCTATCGGGACGGGCGCTTCACGGTGGCGGATTTCGTGCGCTGGATGTCGGCGCTGCCGCCCCAGATGTACTCGCAGATCGGCGTCGCCAGCGACGAGCAGCTGACGGAGCTCACGCGATCGCTGATGCGCAACGAGGTGCTCGTGCTGGAGGCGCGACAGGCGGGAGCGGAGATCAGCGACGAGACCGTGGAGGACTACCGCCAGCAGCTGGGCAGCGAGATTCAGAACGTACGCAACGCTCTGGGGCTGGATTCGGCGCTTGCCGAGGCTTCCTCCGACGCCGAAAGGGAACAGGCGAGCCGGGATGCGGTGACGGGCTACATGCTCTCGATCTTGGGGAGCCGGCAGCCCACCGTCGTAGTGGTGCCCGCGTTCCTCGCGCAGCTGCTGCGCCAGGAGGCGGACTGGGAGGTGTATTCAGCGGGTCTTGACGCGGTGGTGGAGCAGGCTCGCCGCATAAGGATGGAGCGCCGCCTCCCGCCCACCGATGCGACGGCCCCGGGTGCTCCTGACATGCCCGACACCGCAGGTGGAGATGCGCAGTAGGCACCTGCTTGCCGCTGTGCTCGCCGTGGCGAGCACCGTGCCGGCGCCCCTGCTGGCGCAGGGCACGGACACCACGTTCGCGCTCGTCGACCGGATCGCGGCGGTGGTCGGTAACAGCGTGATTCCCTACTCCCGCGTGGAGGAGGAGCTCAACGTGTTCCGGCAGCAGGGCGGGCAGGTACCGGAAGATCCGGCCGGCCAGCGGCAGCTGCAGCTGGATATCCTGCAGCAGCTGATCGACCAGGAGCTGCTGCTCCAGGCCGCTGCCGGGGATACCAACGTGGTGGTGAGCGAGCAGGAGGTGCAGCAGGAGGTCGACCGCGTCGTGCGGCAGGTGCGCGCGCAGTTCGGCTCGGAGTTCGAGTTCACACAGCAGCTGCAGCTGGCCGGCTTCGGCTCGGCCGACGAGTACCGCCGCTGGCTCAGCGAGCAGACAAGGCGTGACATGACGCGGCGCGGCTACCTGGATCAGCTGCGGCAGCAGGGCGAACTGGTGCCGCTGCCTCCCACCGAAGCCGAGCTGCGCGAGTTCTACGAGGCTACTAGAGACCAGCAGCCGCGCCGGCCGGCGACCGTCTCGTTCCGGCAGGTCGTGGTGCGCTCCGAGGCGGACAGCGCGGAGACCGAGGCCGCGAGGCTGACCGCAGACTCTCTCGTCTACCTGCT
This sequence comes from Gemmatimonadota bacterium, assembly GCA_039586895.1. Lineage (GTDB taxonomy): Bacteria > Gemmatimonadota > Gemmatimonadetes > Gemmatimonadales > GWC2-71-9 > WVYX01. The sequence continues at coordinate 53,849 of JBDHJM010000002.1, forward strand.
GCGGGAAGAGGACGTGGATTTCGGTTCCCTGGCACGGGCACACTCCGATGATCCGGGCTCCGCAGAGCAGGGTGGTGAGCTGGGGTGGGTGCGCCGGGGCCGCCTGGTGCCCGAGTTCGAGCGGGTCGCCTTCACGATCGAGGTGGGGAAGATCTCGGATCCGGTGAAGACCGTGTTCGGGTTCCACGTCATCCAGGTCGCGAGGCGCCAGCCTTCCGAAGTGATGGTGCGCCACATCCTGATCGCGCCGGAGGTTACCGAGGCCGATCGCGACCGAGCCTTCGAGACGGCACAGGAGGTGGGAGCCGCCCTGCGGGCGGGAGCCTCGATCGACTCGCTCGTCCGCCTGTATCACGACCGGGCCGGCCAGGAGCAGTCCCTCGTTGAGGACTTTCCCCAGGGCGAGCTGCCGGACGAGTACCAGAGCCGCCTGAACTTCGCTCAGCCGGGCGACGTGCTCGGACCGATCACGTTGGAACGGGGCGACAACCGTCCCAAGTTCGCGGTGATGATCCTCGACGAGAAGCGGGCGGAGGGTCAGTTCAGCTTCGAAGACCTGCGCGACCAGATGCGGATACGCCTGAGCGAGCAGAATGCCATGGAGCGGTTGCTCCGAACCCTGAGGGAATCGACTTACGTCGAGATCCGACTGTAGCAGGACATGCGGCCCCGCGTCGCAATAACCCTGGGGGATCCCCGGGGCATAGGGCCGGAAGTGGTCGAGCGGGCTCTGGCCGACCCCCCCAAAGACGCGCGCTACATCGCCATCGGGGCCGAGGAGCAGATCGGGTCCCTGCCGTGCGATAAGATCTCCGTTGGGTCCCTTGGCGCAGATAGCACGTCACTCACACCCGAAGCCGGCGGGCGCATCGCCGGCCTTTCCATTCTCAAGGCTGCTGAGCTCGCCCTCGCGGGTGAAGTGGACGCCATCGTGACCGGCCCCGCCGATAAAAGGGCGCTGCACACGGCCGGCTATCACTTTCGGGGCCACACCGAGTGGCTGGCCGAGCTAGCCGGTGGGGTGGACGTGGCCATGATGCTGGTCGCCGGCTCCCTGCGCGTCGTGCTCGTCACCACCCACATGCCGCTGCGCGAGGTGCCAGCGGCGGTGACCATCGAGCGTGTGCTCACCACGGGCAGCATTACGCGCTCGGCGCTGGAGTGCTGGTGGGGCATCGAAGACCCCCGGCTCGCCGTATGCGCACTCAACCCGCACGCCGGCGAGGGCGGCCTGTTCGGGGACGAGGACGAGCTCGTACTGGAGCCCGCGGCGCGCGAGCTGAACGCCTCGGGGCCGTTGCCTGCCGACACGGTGTTCGTGCGAGCGCTCAGGGGCGAGTTCGACGCGGTGCTCACGCCGTCGCACGACGTTGGGATGACCGCGGTGAAGGTGGCCGGGTTCGGGACGGGGGTGAACGTGACGCTGGGGCTGCCATTTGTGCGCACGGCGCCGGACCACGGTACTGCGCTCGACATCGCGGGTCAGGGAGTGGCGGATCCGGGCTCGATGCGCGAGGCGGTGGCTCTCGCGGTGCGGCTGGCGGGCGGTAGGGTGAGAGGTACCTAGCCCTCCCCTTCGGGAACGGGCTGCCGCACCATCTCCAGCTTCCCCACGCGGCGTCCGTCCATCTCGAGTACCTCGAAGCGCGCACCCTTCACGGAGACCTTGTCTCCGGCGCGGGGCAGGCGGCCCAGCTGGCCGAACACGTAGCCGCCCACGGTCTGGTAATCCTCGTCGCTGATCTCCAGGCTGTAGGCCTGGTTCACGTCCTCGATCTCCGTGTCGCCGGGCAGCGTGACCGTATCTCCCGCCTCCTGCGGCACGGGCTCGGCTTCGTCGTACTCGTCGTAGATCTCTCCCACGATCTCCTCGAGCAGGTCCTCCATGGTGACGATGCCGTCGGTGCCGCCGTATTCATCCAGCACGACGGCCATTTGCGTCTTGAGGCGCTTCATGTCGGCCAGCACGTCTTCCACTTCGCGCGTGCCGGGTACGAACATCGGCTCGCGCACGATGGCCGTGACCGGCTCTCCGCCGCGCTTGGGCAGAGCGGCCAGGATCTGCTTCACATGAACGACTCCCACGATATCGTCCAGTGATTCGGTGTAGACCGGGTAGCGCGAACGGCCCACCTGGCTGATGGTCTCTGCCGCCTCTGCGATCGTGAGGTTCGCGGGAAGGGCCACCACCTCGGTGCGCGGGGTCATCACGTCTTGGGTGTTCTTCTCGGTGAACTCGAACACCCCCTCTATCATCTCCACATCTTCCGAGTCGAAGTGCCCCGACTTCTGGCTCTGCCGCACGATCATCAGCACTTCATCGGGCGAGTGCACCGCCTCGAGCTCGTCTGCGGTGGCCTTGATGCCGACCAGGCGAAGCAGCAGGTTGGCGCTCCAGTTGAGCGCGTCAGTGAGAGGGCGTGTGATCCAGGAGAAGAACAGCATCGGCCGCGCGATCCAGCGCGCCGTGGGCTCGGGGAACGTTATGGCCCAGTTCTTGGGTGCCAGCTCGCCCACTACTACGTGCAGGAACGAAACCACGCTCACCGCAACGAACGATGCCACGGCGGCGCGCCCGAGGAACGACACCGCGGCAGGCAGCCGCTGTACCCAATCGTGGAACAGCACGGCGACGGAGTCTTCCGCCACGTAACCCAGGAGAATGGACGCCAGGGTGATGCCGAGCTGGCAGGCCGACAGCTGGCGCTGCAAGTCTTGCTGCGCCGCCTTGACCGCCTTAGCCTTCCGATCACCCTTGCGTATCAGGGCTTCGACGCGGGATCGCCGCGCGGCGACGAGGCTGAACTCGGACGCGACGAAGAACCCGTTCGCCACCACCAGGAATACGACGGCGGCGAAGCGCCAGAGAAGGGATCCTAGGGAGATTTCTTCCATGCGGCTGTATGTCTAAGGTAAATCGTCGGGTCCGGGGCGCCAATCGGTGATGAACCCACGGGACGCGGCGCTGCCGCCCACCGACCGCTCGCTCGAGTGTGCCCACCGCGTGCCGGAACGCAGGCACGGCCGGGCGCTCAAGGTCGTCCTGGTCATCACGGCCAGCTTCATGGTGGTCGAGTTCGTGGCGGGCTGGCTGGCGAACTCCCTCGCGCTGCTGGCGGACGCGGGCCACATGCTGACCGACGTGGCCGCCCTCGCGCTGGCGCTGTTCGCCGGGTGGATCGCCCAGCGGCCCGCCACTCCGGACAAGACCTTCGGCTACCTCAGGCTCGAGATCCTGGCCGCGCTCGTGAACGGTGCGGCCCTGTTCGTCGTGGCCGCGATGATCGTGTGGGACGCATTCGGGCGCCTGGCCGATCCCCCGGCCGTCGAGCCCCGCATCCTGTTCGTCGTGGCCACGGCCGGTCTGGTGGTGAACATCATCGGGGCCTGGTTGCTGCACGGCGGGCGGGGCGAGTCGCTCAACATTCGCGGGGCGTACCTCCACGTGCTGGGGGACCTGCTGGGCTCGGTGGGCGCCATGGCCGCCGGCGCGATCATCCTGCTCACGGGCTGGATGCTGGCCGACCCCATCATCTCGGTGGGCATCGCCCTGCTGATTCTAATCGGTGCCTGGCGCCTGGTGCGCGAGAGCGTGGACGTGCTGCTCGAGGCCACGCCGCGCCACATAGCGCTGGGCGAGGTGGAGCGGCTGATCACCGCGGTCCCCGGAGTGCGCGACGTGCACGACCTCCACGTCTGGACCCTCACCTCGGGGGTAGTGGCCATGAGCGGCCACGCCATCGTAACGGACCCGGCCCTGGGACAGCGTGTGCTCGAGGAAGTGCAGGAGCGCATGGCGGACCTCGGAGTGCACCACGTGACGATGCAGATCGAGCGCAGCCATCTCGAGCCCTGCGGCCCCGGGAACCGCACGGATTCGGGGGGGGTTGAGAGGGGCGAGGCCGTCACCGACTGACGCCTTGCGCGGCGTCCCAGGCCCCGCTAAACTGCCGCCCGCCGAGACGCAGGGGACACGTTTGGAAATCCGTAACATCGCGATCATCGCGCACGTAGATCACGGCAAGACGACGCTCGTGGACCAAGTGCTGCGCCAGGCGGGCGTGTTCCGCTCGGGGCAGCAGGTGGCCGAGCGCGTGCTCGACTCCAACCCGCTGGAGCGGGAGCGCGGGATCACGATTCTGTCCAAGAACGCCTCCGTTCGCTGGCGCGACGTGAAGGTGAACCTGGTGGACACCCCCGGTCACGCCGACTTCGGGGGCGAGGTTGAGCGCATCCTGCGGATGGTGGACGGCGTGCTGCTGCTGGTCGACGCGGCCGAGGGGCCCATGCCTCAGACCCGGTTCGTGACCCGCAAGGCGCTCGCGCTGGGACTCCATCCCGTGGTCGTGATAAACAAGGTGGACCGGGCCGATGCCCGCCCCGCCGAGGTGCACGACGAGGTGCTGGAGTTGTTCCTCGAGCTGGAGGCCTCCAACGAGCAACTCGACGCGCCGTTCATCTATGCGTCGGCGCGCGGCGGAGTGGCCTCCACAGAGCTCACGGACGTGGCGCGGTTGGGCGCCGGCGACGCGGGCCATTTGGGCTTCGACCTGAAGCCCCTGTTCGAGGCCATCTTGAGCCACGTGCCGGCGCCCTCGGGCGACCGCGCGGGCCCGTTCCAGATGCTGATCTCCACCCTGGACCACTCCTCTTACCTGGGGCGCCTCGGCATCGGCCGCATCGAGCGCGGCGCCGTGCGGGTGGGCGACGAGGTGCGCCTGCTCCCGCTGGGCGAGGCGGGACCCGTGCCGGAAGGTGAAGCGGAGCAGGCGCGGGTGGCCCAGCTCTACGGCTTCGAGGGTCTGGAGCGCGTGGAGCTGGAGAGCGCGGCGGCCGGCGACATCGTGGCGCTGGCCGGCGTGGCGGGCGTGGAGATCGGAACTACCGTCACCGCACCCGAGCGACCCGAGCGGCTGCGCGGGATCGCCGTGGAGGAGCCCACCATCTCGGTGGACTTCATGGTGAACAACTCTCCGTTCTCCGGCAGGGCCGGGAAGTACGTCACCTCGCGCCAGGTGCGCGAGCGGCTGTACCGGGAGCTGGAGCGCAACGTCGCGCTGGGGGTGGAGGATACCGATCAGACCGATGCCTGGACCGTTTCTGGGCGCGGCGAGCTCCACCTGGCCATCCTGATGGAGACCATGCGGCGTGAAGGCTACGAGTTCCAGGTGAGCCGGCCCCGGGTCATCCCGCGGGAGGGCCCAGGGGGTGAGCGGCTGGAGCCCTACGAGGAGCTGGTGGTGGACGCCCCGGAGGACATCCTGGGCGCGGTGATGGAGACGCTGGGGCCCCGCCGGGGCGAGCTGGTGGACATGAAGAACCCGGGCCGCGGCCGGGTCCGCATGCAGTTCCGCGTGCCGGCCCGGGGCCTGTTCGGCTACCGCTCCGAGTTCCTCTCCGAGACCCGCGGAGAGGGAATCATGCATCACCGCTTTCTCGAGTACGGACCCTGGGCCGGCCCGGTGGCGGGCCGCTCCCGCGGAGTCCTGGTGGCGGATCGGGAGGGTTTGGCTGTCGCGTACGCTTTGTGGAACCTGGCCGAGCGGTCGACCATGTTCGTCGAGCCGGGGGACGCGGTGTACGAGGGGATGGTGGTCGGGGAGCACGTCCGGGCCGGAGACCTTGACGTGAACGTGACGAAGGGTAAAAAACTAACGAACATGCGGACCACCGCGTCCGACGAGAACGTACAGCTGGAGCCGCCGCGGGAGATCACCCTCGAGCTGGCTCTGGAGTACATCGAGGACGACGAGCTGATCGAAGTCACGCCGGACGCCGTCCGGCTGCGGAAGCGCGACCTGGCCGCGATCGAACGCAAGAAAGCGGCGCGCCGGGCGCGTGCGGCAAACGAGTCACCCTGATGTGACGGAACCCACGAGAAGGAGCTCAGGAGGCGAGCCATGTTGCCCCGGGACCCCCTCGCGCGTCGAGTGCCGGCCGCCTATGGCGACGACGAGGACGAGGAAGAAGCCAGCTACGACGACTTCGAAGAGGACGACGAGTTCGACGACGACGACGATGACCTCGACGAGGAGTATGAGGAGTACGAGGAGGAGTTCGACGACGTCGAAGAGGAAAAGCACCACCCCCACCGCCGGCGCGAGGACTGGGAATAGCGGCTGCGACCCTCTAGATTGTGAGGCCCCGCAGGGGCCAGTAGCTCAGGTGGTTAGAGCGCACGCCTGATAAGCGTGAGGTCGGAGGTTCAACTCCTCCCTGGCCCATAGGCGTAAGGTGAGAGCCCGTAGTCGGTTAACCCGGCTGCGGGTTTTGCGTTGGCGGCCTACCGAGCAGGCAGCACGTTTCACTCAGCTCGCCGACCCTCGCACGGCGAAGTTCAGGGCGAGTGATGAAGTGACGCTTCCGAATCCCCCCGGGCGGGTCTGCAGCGCGCCGGCTTTGACGCGCACGAAGGAGCAGCGCTCGTCCGAGTGGTACTCTCGCGCGTAATGGACGAACGGCTCCGACGGATCGCATCCCACGACCGAGGCTGGGTCCGCCATTCTGCAGATGGCGTCGGTGAGTGCACCGGTGCCGCAGCCAACGTCCAGCCAGTGAACACCGGCTGGACCATTTGGTAGGCCTCGTCGCGCCCGCCGACTCGCGGTGGAAAGATTGCAACTTGTCTGCCCGAGAATGGTCAGTCTAGCGGGGTCCCGTTGTGGGGATTCGGTTGTGCTGATAGAATCACTTGCCAACGCCGGTATCCCGAATAGATTGCTCGCACTTCCGGAACAGAGGTCGTTTCAATGAAACGCAGTCTGATGTTCGCCTTCGTTGCAGGCGTCGCCTCGACGGTCGCACTCGTTGCGGCAGCCGTGCTGGCCACTGCTCCGCAGGAAGCCCAGGCGACCGCGTGGCCCCCCGAGATCGCCAACGACTCGCTGGTGTACTTCGCAGGTGGGCCGGTGATGTCCGACCGGGACATGTACTTCCCCGGCACCGAGAAGCTGGGAGCCGACGAGATGCGGATCATCGCGTGCGGCACCGGTATGCCGAACCAGCGGCCCAAGCAGGCGGCTGCCTGCTGGCTCGTCGAGCTGGGCAACGGTGACAAGTTCCTGTTCGACATCGGTACCGGCTCCTCCGAGCGCATCTCTGCCCTGCGGATCCCCTACGACTCCCTGGACAAGGTGTTCGTGGGCCACCTGCACTCGGACCACTTCGGCGACATGGACGCCCTGTGGATCGGCGGCGTGGTGGCGGGCCGCATCAACAAGCTCCGCGTCTGGGGGCCCGACGCGCCCCGCGAGGAGTGGAGCACAGGCTACGCCTTGGACCTGCTGCAGAAGATGTACCAGTGGGATCTGGCGACCCGCTCGGGCGTGATCGACGGGCGCGGCCTCGAGATGGAGGTCAACGAGTTCGACCGCCTCGCTATAAACGAGATCATCTACGAAGAGAACGGTGTGGTGATCCGCAGCATCCCGGCGATCCACGGCACGGACGGGCCCGTGAGCTTCATCCTGGAGTGGAACGGCCTCAAGTTCGCGTTCTCGAGCGACACCTATCCCAACAAGTGGTGGATCGAGCACACCCAGGGTTCGGACCTGGCGATTCACGAGTGCTTCCTGCCGCCCAACATCCTGGTCGAGCGGTTTGGGTTCGCGCCCATCGAGGCGCTCCAGGTGGGCACGCAAGGGCACACCTCTCCGGGCCAGTTCGCGAAGGTGATGGCACTGACGGAGCCCCGTATGGCCGTCGGGTACCATTTCTTCAACGATTTCGATACAACTCCGGAGATCCTCAGGCAGATCCGGATGGTCTACGAGGGCCCGCTCGCCCTGGCCGAGGACTACATGGTCTTCAACGTGACCAAGGACGACATCCGTGTGCGCATGGCCGTGGTGGACGAGGCCGCCTGGCCCCCGGGAGCGATCCAGGAGAAGCAGCCGCCCGACTTCACGCAGGCTGTGCCGCCGTCGGACTTCCTGAGGTCCGGTGCCGAGCCGTTCCCCGAGATCGTGCAGAAGTACTACGACGCGATCAACCGGGTGTACGGGACGGACTTCAAGCCCGGGTACTGATCGGGTTCAGAAGGCAGTCGCGGCCGTTCGATAACAAGCCCCGCACCGAAACGACTCGGTGCGGGGCTTTGCATATCCGGCTGCCTGAGGACTCCGCGGAGACGTCCTAGCTTCCCTCCTGGCTGCTCTTCTGTGCTTCCTTCCACGCCTCGTACTTCTGCTGCTGCTCGGGCGTTAGGATCCCGTTGATGCCCGCCTGTGTCTCCGCCGCTATGCTCTTGAGCTTGTTGGCCATCTGGAGCTTGATCCTCGGTCCCATGCGACGGTCGGCGTATTCGAAGATCACGCCGACCAATCCGCGGATGCCGGACCCCATCACGGGTTTGAGTGCGGTGGCCTGATCGTCGCTCAGGTCGAGCGCATATCTCATGTCTGTGATGCGCAGCTCCGCGATGGACTCGAAAATCTCCTGCATGACCTCATCCATGAGCTGCTCGTAGGCGGCATACTGCTCGTCGCTCAAAGTGCCCTTCATGCTCTGCTGGAAGTCGGAGCGCGCCGCCTTCAAAGCCGAGATCATCTGCGCGCCGTCCGCTTCCTCGTTCTCGGCCTTTGCGCTCGCCTCGTCCATCGCCATGCCGAAGGCCTGAAGGTGCCCTGTCACTTCCTGAGCTTGCTCGTCACTCAGCTCCAGGGCTTCCGTCAGCTCCTCGACGATCATCTCGACGTCCATCTCGGGTTCTTGGGCCCAAGCTGAGGGCGTTGCTATCACGGTGGTCGCGACGCAAGCGGTCACCGCCAAAGCTCGCTTCAAGATCATGTCTTTTCCCTTCCCGCTGTGGAAGTTCGGGTGAGCGTTTTCACTGGCCAGATGTGGACTTGCCGCTGCCCGACCTATCCCGTCTCCAGCTCCACCACGTCAGACCCGTCCGGGCTGTCCACCACCTCGTAGAACGGGTTGCCGTTCTCGTCCTCGACCTCCTCGAAGAAGACCATGTCGAACTGGTAATAGGTGCGACCTTCCTCTTCGATGGTCGTGACGCCTTCCGGCAGCTCGTCGAGCTGGGCCCCGATCTCGGGCTCTCCGTTCACGTAACCCGTCTGGCCGTTCTCCTCGAACTCGACGTACAGGTTGAAGTTGACGTAGTAGTAGGTTTCGCCGTCGGCCACGAACGAGGGCGAGCCCTCGGGTATCTCGTCGAGCTCCTCATCGGGCGGCTGCGGCTCGACGAGGTAAACCTCCTGGCCGGCATCATTGGTGGTCTTGGTGAAGTAGAGACTGTCGAACTGGTACAGGGTCACGTCGCCCTCCTCGTGGGCGACCGCCTCCTCCGGAATGGCGCTCACCTCCGCTCCCGCTGGCGGTTCGACAACGACGTACCCACCTCCCGTGGCAGTCTGGAAGAAGGACCAGTCCGCCCAGTAGTGGGTCGCGCCGTCCACTTCGATCGTCTCCGCCCCGTTGGGAAGTGTCTCCGTCTCCCAGCCCACGGGAGCCGTAGTGAGCACATACACCTCCTCGCCCTCGTACAGGGCCTTGCGATACCACGGGTTCACGCGGACGTAGGTCGTTCCGTAGACCACGTAGGTCGTGCTGTTGGACGAGTTCGCGATCGCAATGAACGCCGCCGTAGTGATCAGGACCCTGCCCACCCAGAATCCGCGGTACCAGCGACGGTGACGCCAGTAACGGTGGTGCCGCCAACGCCCATGCCGGTACCGGTGGGAGCGGTGGACTCGCCGCGAGCGGTGCCGGCTCCGGGCTCGGGCGCTGCTGCTCCCGTGTCGGGTCGAGGTCCGCCGAGCACTGGACCGCGTGCCGCTCCGCTGGGCCGAGGAGCGATTGGACCGGCTCTGTGTCGACGAGCGGCTGGGGCTGCTCGACCGGCTGGAGGAGCGGTTCGTGGATCCAGAGCGCGACGGGCTCGAGCGGTTGACGCTGGAACTGGATCTGGCCGAACGCCCTCCTCCCCGTCCGCCGCCCCGGCGCTGCGCCTCGGCGATCGTGGCGAGCTCGATGCTGACCAACTGAAGCAGCAGCAGCACGAACGCGATCATCCGCATGCGATATCGTCTCATCGGTATCTCCTCGCGTCCGCGATCAACGTTCACTTACAGGCGTTACCTCTACCCGCTCGGCGTCCGTTGGGGGGGTGAAAGTGAACTGACTAACCGCATCGGGAACGGTCGTCGACCAGCGGCGGAAGCGGGCCACGTAGGTCGGCCGGCCCTCCTCCTCCGTATAGGTGATCGCCATCTTGGCGGGGAACGGCTCGTCGCCCTTCCTCACCCAGAGCTCGAGGTCTATGCCGGGCTTCCGCAGCGCGACGTGGTTGGTCCAGAAGCCCTCGACCCAGGCTTCGCCCACCCACCACAGCGACGTCACATCGTCTCCGATGAGCGGGTTCTCCGGATCCCGCGCGAGGATGGCTTCGAACGGCACGTCCAGGTCGTACTCTTCGACCAGCCGGAACAGCATCTCCGTGACCGTGGCGGGACCGCTGATCTGACCCCAGATGTTGGCCGGCTGTTTGAGCAGCGAGAACTTACCGCCCGAGACCCAGGCGGAATCCACCGAGCCGTCGTCGTTCAGGGTGACCCAGAACAGCTTGTCCGGTTTGTGCATGGCCACCCGCTGCAGCATATCGAAGTGCAGGTTCTGACCGTTCTCCTGCAGCGCCTCGTAGGACGCGAGTGCCTCCACGGCCACTTCCTGCTGCGCGTCCATGAAGGTGAGCATCTGCCGGATGACTTCCTCGCCGTCCGGCTCCTGCCAGTCCTCGTCGGTGAGAGCGGGCGGAGACCAATACGCGGCGTCCTGGCCTTCCGGCCGCTCACATCCGGCGGCAGCCACTGTGGCGCCCGCTAAGAGGGCAAGTGTTGCTCTGTGTGATCCGTTCGTTACCATTGTCGCTTCCTCTCAGCGAGCGCCAAGGTGACGACCGCCACTAGTTCGGAACGGCAAGTATCACCGCGAGTCTGAACCCGGTCAAGGTCGCAGTCGAGCACCGAGACGCACCCTCGGCAAACTGGCGCACGCCAGGACCGCCTATCAGTTTCCTGACCATGCCGACCCTCAAAGCTTTGGCGGGCGTCGCCCGCGTCCCGTTCCTGCTCCTGCCCGTCACGCTGGTGGCCTCCGGAGCCGCAGCCGCTGCGTACGACGGCCATTTCAGCTGGCTGCACACGGTCCTCGCACTGATCGGACTGGTGTCGCTTCACGTCGCGGTGAATGTGCTGAACGAGTGGAGCGACATGCGGACGGGGATCGATTTGAAGACGGAGCGTACTCCGTTCTCGGGCGGCAGCGGCACGCTGCCGGCAGGTGCCATCACGTCACGGGCCACCTTGGTATTCGGCCTCGCCGCGGCGTCGGTAGGACTGGGAATTGGAGTCTGGTTCCTGGGATGGATCGGGCGGCCGCTCATCCCGATCATGGTGCTCGGCGCGATCTGTGTGCTCGGATACACCGATCTGCTGGCGCGCCTTGGGCTGGGAGAAGTGGCGGCGGGCCTGGGCCTGGGTGGACTCCCCGTGATCGGTACCGCGCTGGTGCAGGCCGGTGTGTTCAGCCAGGCGGCCATCGCTGCGGGCATTCCAGCCACGCTCATGACGCTCAATCTGCTCCTGCTCAACGAATTCCCCGACGAGCAGGCTGACCGTGCGGGCGGGCGGCGCAACCTGGTTACCCTGCTGGGCCGGCGCCCGGCGGCGTTCGTGTATGCGGCTGCGGCCCTGTGCACACCCGTGTCCATCGTGGTCGCTGCGGTGATCGGAATGCTGCCCCTCGTGTCCCTCGCGGCCGTGCTGCCGTCGCTGCTCCTGGCGCAGCCCCTGCGCTGGGCGCTCGGCAACACCTCGCGGCCGGTGCCGATTCCCGCGCTGGGCGCCAACGTGACGTGGAACCTGGCGACGAATACCGTGCTGGCGCTTTCCCTGGTAGCGGCACTTCTGTTCTTGTAGCTCAGAGGGCGTTCGGCGACGCTTGCCAGCCGGGCTCCGGCTCCGTGGCCTGGTCCGGCTAGTGGCCCAAAGACGCATCGCCGCCTACTTTTCCGCCCAGACGATCCGCCAGAATCGGAGGCTCGGTATGCGGTTGGCAGCGGTTTCACTGTGCGCCCTGATGCTCGCTGCCCCGGCAGGGGCGGCCGCTCAGCAGACACTCACACTCACCAACGGCGACCAGCTCAGTGGTGCCTTGGTGCGCATCACCGACGGCACCTGGATCTTCGAGTACGCCGGCAAGAAGCTGGAGATCGCGGCCACCGACATCGAGTCGTTCACGGCTCCCGATCCTGTCGGCTTCCGCCTGGCGGACGGAACCCTGCTGGCCGCGTCCGTGACGCCGGCGCCTGGAGGCCTCAGGCTCCAGGCCGCAGACGGTACGAGTCGTACGGTGCCGCTATCCGACCTCGTTGCAACTGGTGCACCGGACGATCTCGACGGCCTGCGTGAGGTGCACGTCAAGCTGCTGAGCCCGTTCTTCAAGTTCTGGGACGTCACCGCGAGTCTGGGATTCTCCGTCCGGAACGGCAACACCAATCTCCGAGGGGGCTCCTTCTATCTGGACATGGCGCGCGCCACTCACCTGGACCGACTGAGCCTGATCCTCTCTGCCACTCAGAACTACGATCGCGTCACCTCGTCAGGCGCGCCGGACTCCGGACAGATCGTGCAGATAGCGGGCAACTACCTTGGGGCGCTGCGCTACGACATATACGTGGGAAGCAGGTTCTTCGCCTTCGGCGCAACGAGGCAGTCGCGGGACCGATTCAAGAACGTCGACTTGCGCTCTTTCTACACGGGCGGCTTGGGATACCAGTTCATCCAGCAAGCCAAGCTGGACCTGCGCAGCTCGGTGGGGGCCGGACTTCGCTACGAGAAGTTCTGGGACAGCGTGACCGAGTCCTCGGACAGCTCCAACAGCGTGCCGACCGGTTCGCTCGACGGGGCGTTCCGCGCCGCACTGGGCCCGTTCGACTACGACCTGCGCGTGGTCTATTCTCCCAACCTGGAGCAGTTCAGCGACTACCAGGTCCTGGCCCTCACGGGTCTCACGGCCAAGGTCATCGCTGGACTGGGGTTCCGGATCCAGCTGCTGTGGGAGTACGACAACACTCCGGTCGGTCTCGCTGAAAAGAGCGATACGGAGCTGATGACGGCCCTGACATACACGCTTGGAAGCTGACCGGCGAGCAGCGGCGACTTGGAAGACTGAGAGCATGAAGATGATGCAACGCACCATCGGTACATACAGCCATATCCTTGCCTGCATCGGCCTGGCGCTGTGCTTCGCGATGGCCTTCCCGGGAGCGGGCCTCGCCCAGGATCAGCAGGCACAGGAGTCCGCGCAGGACACGGCCGCCGCGCCAACCGGCCCCACGGCCATCCCGGCTTCCGAGATCGCAGTACAGGGCGAACAGGCCAGCGTGGCGCTGCGGGACATTCATGCGCGGCTGGCAGCGGACCCGAGAATCGAGGAGATCGACTCCCTGCTGCCGATCTTCTCCGATTCCCTCAGCATACTCCTCGCCGACTCACTGGATCTGGCCGACCTGAGGATTCACGAGCTCGAGGCGCAGGAGACTCGGTGGCGCGCAATCGACGAGCAGCTCCGCGCCGGGCTGAGCATACTCGAGGGGCGCTCGGGGGAGTTGGAGTCGGAGCGCGACAGCCTGGCGAGGATCAGGGATGTCTGGCAGGCGACGCTGGAATCGGCTGAGGCCCAGGACTTGCCAGAGGCATCCTTGCTGCGGGTGGAGCAAGTGCTGACCGGGGTCGATTCCGCCGACACCCGCCTGCGCGAACGGCGCGACCTGGTGCTCACGCTGCAGGCGAGCCTCGCCAGCGAGGGCGTGCTGATCACGACCCGGCTCGAGCGGCTCCAGGAGGCAAAGCGGCAAGCCCAGCTTCGCATTCTGGCTGCCGACAGCCCGCCGCTGTGGAATGCATTCGCGGGCAGTGGCGGACCGCGTGCCGTGGCGGCGACCGTCCGCGAAGGTTGGCGGCAGCGGCTATCGACCGTTCAGCAGTTTGTGAGCGCGAGCGGCGACAGGGTCCGCATTCACGCCATCGTGTTCGTGCTGCTGCTCGCGGTTATTCTGGACCTGCGCCGCCGCAGCCGTCACTGGGACCTGGACGAGGAGACGTTCGGCGCCGCGTCGTATGTCATGAGCCGGCCGGTTTCCGCCGCGTTCCTGGTCTCGTTGATGTTCAGCGGCGAGTACTACCCCATAGCTCCGTCCATCTGGGGCGACGTGATACGCATCTCGGCGCTCGCTCCGGTGCTCAGGCTCTCGCCCGGATTGGTGCCGCAGAGTCTGCGGAGGCCGCTGTTCCACATCGTAATCGTGTTCTTCCTGTACGAAGCGATGGCTCTCCTGCTCGACCCGTCTCCCCTCAGGCGGTTTGCAGAGTTCGGTCTGGCCGCCACGGCGGTGTGGTTCCTGGCACGGGACCTACGGAGTGGGTCGGCTCTCCGGACGGCAAGCGAGAGCAACTGGTGGCACGCGGCACTGCGCGCCGCACCGTTGGCCGCGCTCGTGTTCGGGGTAGCGCTGCTCGCGAACCTGATCGGATTCGTCTATCTGTCCGAGTTGCTCACAGGTGCCACGATCAAGAGCGCGTTCGTAGGCGTGGCGATCTTCCTGGCCGTGGAAGTCGTGGACGGCCTGGTGCCGCTCATCGTGCTCAAGGGACCCCTGAGCGTCCTCAAGTCGGCGCAGACACACGCCGACACGATAGTCGAGCGAGGGAGAACGCTTGTCCACCTGGCAGCAACGCTGCTCTTCGCATGGTTCGTGCTCGGGCAGTTCGGCATCCGGGACTTCGCGCTCGGTACGCTCGGATCCGTTCTGAACGCCAGAGTGGCACCCGGGTCTTGGGAGATAACGCTCGGGGACATCATTACGGCCGGACTCGCCGTTTGGATTTCCGTTCTGGCCGCGCGCCTGGTGCGTGCGGTACTGGACGCCGATGTGTTGCCGCGCGCGAGCCTGCCACGGGGTCTGCCGAACACAATCTCGGCGATATCGGGTTACGTCGTCCTCTTTATCGGGTTCCTTTTCGCGGCCGGCGCTGCGAACTTCGACCTCACCAAGGTCACGATCCTGGTGGGCGCCCTCGGCGTGGGCATCGGGTTCGGCCTGCAGAACATCGTCAACAACTTCATCTCGGGCCTGATCCTGATGTTCGAGAGGCCGATCCAGATCGGCGACACGGTGGAGGTGGATACTCTCGTCGGGAAGGTGAAGCACATTGGCATCCGGGCCTCGATCATCCGCACGTTCAACGAAGCCGAGGTGATCGTCCCGAACGCGGACCTGATTCAGGGCCGCGTCACGAACTGGACGCTGTCCGACCGCCGCCGCCGCATTGAGATCCCGATCGGCGTGGAGTATGGCACGCCGCCTCAGCAGGTCCTGGACATCCTGCACGATACTGCCGAACTGCACGAGGACGTGCTGAAGAACCCCGCACCCTACGCCGTCTTCAGGGGCTTTGGCGAGAGCTCGCTCGACTTCGTCCTGCGGGTCTGGACCGACCGGTTCGACCGGTGGTGGCTTGTAGCCAGCGAGGTGGCGGTTATGGTGAACGATGCCATAGTCGGCGCGGGCATCACGATTCCGTTCCCGCAGCGGGACCTGCACGTACGGTCCATCGATGAGCCGGCTGCACAGGCGCTGAGGGGTGGGATGTCGAGCAAGGGCGGGAAGGACACGAAGGCCGACTAGTACCGCTACGGCAATTCACAGCGTGAAGCCGCGGACGTACGGCGTACGCGGCGGCCGGAACAGGTGATTAGATTGCGGGGTCCTTGGGAGGGGAATGTGATGCAGCAATCACTGACGTTGGGCGGAGGCACGGGACGGCGCGCCGCCAGCCTGCTGGTCGGACTGGGAATGGTCACGGCATCGCTCATGACCATCCGGCACTTCTTCGCCGCCAACTACCCGGAGTCCATCTACGAGGGCTCCTTCTGCGACATCAGCGCGTTCTTCAACTGCGACAGCTCGGCTTACTCCGCCCTGTCAGAGGTATGGGGGGTGCCGCTGGGCTTCTTCGGGCTGTTCGTCGGGATGCTGGTAGTGCTCGGCGCGCTCTTCCCTTCGGTGGAGTTCGAGCGCAGCAACAAGACCATCGCTCTGGTAAACGGAGTAGGGGTGCTCTTCCTGGCACTGGCCTCCACCGTGTTCCTGGGCAGCCTCTGCCTGATCTGCAGCGGCTACTGGATCACGTCGCTGCTGAGCCTGGGGCTGTTCTGGAAGTACGGCATCGACGGCGATCAGTCCGGCTTCGCGGCGAAGTGGTTCCGCGCTTCGCCCAAGTACCTGGCCGTGTTCGCCGTGCTGCTCGTGGTCGGCGCCTACGGCGCCAAGCAGTATCACGTTGCCAAGCAAGACGCGCAGTCAGGCGGTGTGGCGGCCCGCATCGTGGAGCAGTACTACAACCTGCCCGAGGTCGAGTGGCCCAGCGTCATCTCACCCTATTGGACTGCCCGTGCCACAGAGAACTTCGAGGACGCTCCCATTCGCATAGTCGAATACGGCGACCTCCTCTGCTCGGATTGCCTCATCCTGCACGAGCAGCTGGTGCGGCTGAGGGAGGAGTTTGCGGGCAAGATGAACGTCGCGTTCCAGTTCTTCCCGCTCGAGGCCGCGTGCAACGACGTGGTGGAGAAGGACAAGCACCCGGGCGCGTGCGATCTTTCATACATGGCGGCGTACGACCCGGAGAAGTTCCTCGCCATCCACGACGAGGTGTGGGACAGCTTCCAGGCGGCCAAGACTCCGGAGTGGCGGGCGGAGATGGCCCGGCGGTACGGCGTGGAGGCGGCGCTCGACGACTCAACTGCCAGAGCGGTAGTCCACGCGCACATACAGACCGGCGCGGAGTACGAGAGAACCTCGGAGCGCTACGCCCACGGCATCCGCTCCACGCCCACCATGATCATCAACAACCGGATGATCATCGGTACGTTCCCGTACGAGCAGCTGCGTGCCATCTTCCGGGCGCTCGTGGACGAGGCGGAGGGCGGCGACCGCCGCTTCATGGAGAACTGGATCGACTAGCGGTGAAGAGCCGTCCGCATCGCTGTTAGACATGAAGGAGGCCCGGTCGCTCGACCGGGCCTCCTCGCGTTGGCTGGTGCTGCCGGGTCAGCGTAGCGCTAGAACGCCTGCCCCAGCCGCACCATGAACTCCCAGCTGCGGTTCTTCACGATCGCGGTCTTCAGCACGTTCGATAGACCCAGGTGGTAGCGCGCATCCAGCTCCACCTTGTTCTTTCCGAACTTGAAGCCGATGCCCGCTCCCAGCGGGAACGCCCACTCGATGGATTCCTTCTCCAGTCCCGGGAAAGTCGACCCGCAGCTCTCTCTGTCGCCGCCGTCGATCCCGGCCTTGCAGGAGAGGCTGAGCGCGAAGCTGAAGCCCACGGTCCCGCGCAAGTCGATCGTCTGCGATACCGGGATCATCGCGTTCAATGTCACGGGGAACGCGAGATAGGCGAGCTTGATGTCGAACGTGTCAGCCGGGACACCGGTCCGTGTGCCGGAGCCGCCGCGCTGCGCGTAGTTGATCTCGAGCTGTCCGGAGAGGTTCGGGTGATACTGCCACTCGAAGAAGCCACCGCCGATGAAGCCCCACTCGAAGTCCGAGCTGGCGGTCCAGTCGTCGGTGAGCTGTGAGTAGGTCCCGCCGAGCGTGATCCCGGCGCGCTGCGTCTGCATGTACTGCGCATGGGCGGGGGCCGCGATCAGGCCTGCGAGAACGAAAGTGAGTCCGAACGTCGCAATCCGCTTCAAGGGATACCTCCGTTGCTGAATGTCGAGCGCGATGGTGCTGACGTCATTATTGCCCTCGCAGGGTCGGGTGTCCAGGCCGTGCTACTCACCCGGCGCCCCTCCTGCTCCAGCCACCTGGTCGGTCCGGATCTTCCCGGGATCGAATCGCTGGGCGGCCCGAAGCATTCTGCCGATCGTGTCGTCCCAGTCCTTCTTGCTGCGGGTGCGGTCGAAGCGCAGCGGGTTGATGCGCGCAACCACGAACGCTTTGAGATATGGGCTCTTGAACCCGCGCTCCTTCAGGGCGGCCACGGCCGCGTTCACGGATTCGTCCAGTTCGAGCAGGGTGGCGGCGCGCTGCGCCCGCGTCTCGAGTGACCGCGACAGCCTCGCCGCGGAGAACTTCTCCACCTTCTTGAGCACCGAGTGGTACGCGCTTCCAGAGAAGCGGCCCTTTTGCTGGTAGCACAGACCCAGTGTGAGCAGCGCGGGATCCTCGAACTCGGTTTCAAACTCGCGCTCAGGCCGGTCGTCCAGTTCGGTCAGGCCCTGCGCCAGCCGGATGACTTCGAGTGCGCGCTCGCGCAGGTTGTGAGCCTTCTCGGTGTTGAGGGCCAGCATCTGGTACGCCGTCTCCGCTTCCGGGACGACGATCGCCGTGATGGACCTGCCGCCCAGAGCCCGCACCGCTTCCAGGCGGTGGTAGCCGTTGGGCGTCCAGTAGGTTCCGGTGGTTTCGGAGCGCACCGCTATGACCGGGTCCAGGTAGCGGTCGAGCTTGTCGATTGCCGCCGCCAGCCGCTTCACATGCGGCTCAGAGAGGTCCCGCTGGAACGGGGTGGGCTCGACGGCGTCGATGGGAAGGCCGGCGAGCACCTGCCAGCTGCCGCCCAGGGGATCACGGTAAGTGCCGAGCACCGAGCCGCCGTCTTGCTCGATCAGCTCCACCAGCCGCTCGACCACTGCGGGGGGCGCGGCCGAACCCAGTCTCGCCGCGCCCAGGCCGCGGGACTTGGGCTCGATTCGCTTCTTGCGGCGTCCGCCGCGCTTCTTGGAACCGCCGCTGCCTGAGGTGGGTATCAGTCACCGCCTCGCTGTTCGTCGCTGCCGGCCGGTCCGCCGCCCGCCGTCGCGCCGCGCTCACGCGGGATCCCGCGCTGCAGATGGCGCAGGTCCTGCGCCGGGCCCAGCGCCAGGAGCACGTCGCCGGGCCGGAAGGCATAGTCGGCGCCCGGCTGTGGATCCAACCGCTCGGTGCCGTCGGGCAGCACGTGCTTTACCATCAGCACGCTCACCCCGAACCGGCTGCGGATCTCCAGGTCGCGGATGGAGCGCCCGACGAAGCGCGCCGGCACCGGCACCTCCGCAACGAGGGCGTCGTGCCCCGCAGCGATTTGCTCCGTGCGCGTCTCCGGCGCCAAAGCCTGGGCCATGCTCCCTGCCATGTCGCGCTTGAACACCTCCGCGTGGTACCGGCCGATCACGTCCTCCGGCCAGATCACGCCCACTATCCGCCCGTTCTCCTGGACCGGCACTTCGCCGCGGTACGTCTCCATGTAGCGCATGACGTCCGCCAGCGGGTCGCCCGGCTGCACCTGGGGGAAGTCACCCTCCACCATCACGTCCTGCGCGATGATAAGCTGGGCCATCGCCGCGGGGTCCTTCATGAGCGGGCGGATCTGGTCGACAGTTATGATGCCCTCGAGGGCGCTCTCTTCGTCGGTCACGAACAGCGCATTGCCCGGGTGGTCGATGAACCTGGAGATGAGCGACACGAGCCCGTCTTCGGGCGACACCGTCACGACGTCGGGCCGCATGACCTCGCGCACGTGCACGTGCTGCAGCACGTTCACGGCCTTGCCGCGCTGGATGTCCACCCCGCGCCGCAAGAGCTTGAGCGTGTATATCGAGGCTTTCTGCATCCGCGTCGCCAGCAGCGTGGCGATGATGCAGCTGATCATGAGCGGCAGGATGATCGTGTACGATCCCGTGAGCTCGAAGATGATGAGGATCGCCGTGATCGGTGCGTGTGTCCCGGCCGCTACCACGGCCCCCATGCCCACGAGAGCGTAGGCGCCCGGTGCTGCGGTGCTCTGCGGCCAGATTGTGTGCACCACGGTGCCGGCTGCGCCGCCCAGCATCGCGCCGATGAAGAGCGACGGAGCAAACACACCGCCCGAGCCGCCCGACCCGATCGTTACCGAGACCGCCACGATCTTGGCGACCACCAGCAGCAGCATGAACTGCCACACGATGTTGCCGTTCAGGGCGTCGTTGATGGCCTCGTAGCCCACGCCGAAGATGTGCGGCACCCAGATGCCGATCACACCGATCACCGTGCCGCCGATCATCGCCTTCACCGGCGTGGAGATCTTGAGGCGGTCGAAGAAATCTTCGGTGCCGTACAGTGTGCGGATGAAGCCCAGGGCCACGATGCCGGCCAGGATGCCCAGCGCCGCGTAGGCGAACAGCTCGTTGGCGTCCACCAGCCGGTATACCGGTACCTCGAACGCCGGGAAGTCGCCCAGGAAGCGGTGGCTCACGACTGTGCCGGCCACCGACGAAATCACGATGGGTGAGAACTGGGCCACGGCGAAGTCGCCCAGGATCACTTCGACCGCGAAGAGGGCGCCGGCCACGGGCGCGTTGAACGTGGCGGCGATGCCCGCCGCCGCGCCGCACCCCACCAGGGTGCGCAGCCGCCTCTCGTCCGCCTTGAGCCACTGGCCGATGGTGGAGCCCAGCGCCGATCCGATCTGCACGATGGGGCCCTCGCGTCCCACCGATCCGCCGGATCCGATGCTCACGCCCGAGGCCAGCATCTTGGCGATCACCACGCGGGGCCGGATGCGGCCGCCCCGCAGCGCGACGGCCTCCATCACCTCCGGCACGCCGTGCCCCTTCGCCTCGCGGGCGAAGCGCCACACTATGAGCCCGACAATGAGCCCGCCGACCGTGGGCGCCAGCACTTTCCACCACCACGGCAGGCCGAACAGGTACCCGATGGTGTACTGTCCCTGGCCCCAGAACACCTCGTTGAGGAACCTGATCAGCAGCCGGAACCCCACCGCGCACAGCCCGCCCAGCAGGCCGATCACCACCGCCACCGCGACCATGTAGATCTGCTCGGTCTGGCGGAAGCCGTCGTGGAGCCGTCGTATGTATGCGAGCGATGGCTTGATCATGGGGCGGTGTGCGTGGTGTCGCGGTGCAATCTACACGTTCCCGGCGACCGGGACAGGAACACGGAGAAAACGTTCTCTCTCCAGGGGTGCTACCGCTCGATGCCGTCCCTGGCCTGGACCCCCTCGCGGTAGTAGTGCTTGAGCTCGCGCATGTCGGTCACCAGGTCGGCCTTCTCGATCAACACGGGCGAGGCCCGGCGGCCCGTGAGCACGAGCTCGACCGAGGCCGGCCGCAGGGCTATGACCTCCAGCACCTCCTCCAGCGCCAGCAGGTTGAACCAGAGGGCCGTGGTGACTTCGTCCAGCACCACTATGTCGTAGTCACCGGACAGCATCGCGGCCCGTGCCTTCTGCAGTCCTTCGTAAGCGCGGGTGATGTGCTGCGGTTCCACCTCCTCCTTATCTACATGGGCGGTGTCCCCGTACTGCTCCACCGTGACGGCATCCAACCCGGCCAATGCACTCAGCTCGCCGTACGGCTGGCCCTTCATGAACTGGCCGAAGTAGGTCCTCAGGCCGTGGCCCGCCGCCCGGACGG
Organism: Gemmatimonadota bacterium; assembly: GCA_039586895.1. Classification (GTDB taxonomy): domain Bacteria; phylum Gemmatimonadota; class Gemmatimonadetes; order Gemmatimonadales; family GWC2-71-9; genus WVYX01. The sequence goes on from JBDHJM010000002.1 coordinate 75,323, forward strand.
CGAGCCCGATCGCGGCAGTTGTCTTGCCCTTGCCGTCGCCCGTGTAGATCTGGAGGTAGCCTGTTTGCATGGTCGGTTCATCCGTCCGGTGAGGTTGTCCTGCCGCTTGTGGCCCGCCGACATTGATGTAGCATAATCACCACTGAACCCTCGGGCGGAAAGTGGAGGTAGATGATGGAGTCGTTCATTCGGGATATGCCAAAGGCCGAGCTGCACCTCCACATAGAGGGGACACTCGAGCCCGAGCTCATGTTCGCCATCGGCGAACGCAACGGGATCGAGCTGCCGTTCGGCTCCGTGGAAGAGGTCAGGCGAGCCTACGAGTTCAGCAACCTGCAGTCCTTCCTGGACATCTACTACGCGGGCGCCAAGGTGCTGCGCGAGGAGCAGGACTTCTACGACCTCACGTGGGCCTACCTCACCAAGGTCAGCGGGCAGCACGTGCGCCATGTGGAGATCTTCTTCGACCCGCAGACGCACACCGACCGAGGGGTCGAATTCGAGACGGTGATCTCCGGCATCCGCCGCGCACTGGAGGACGCCCGCACGGCGCTCGGCATGTCGAGCAGGTTAATCATGTGCTTCCTGCGCCACCTGACCGGCGAGGCGGCAGTGGAAACGCTGCATCAGGCTCTGCCCTTCAAGGAGTGGATCGTCGCAGTGGGGCTCGACTCGTCGGAGGTGGGGCATCCACCCGAGAAGTTCGTCGAGGCATTCGATCTGGCGCGGGAAGAGGGCCTGCTGACGGTGGCGCACGCCGGCGAGGAAGGGCCGCCGGAGTACATCTGGCAGGCGCTGGACCTGCTCAAGGCGGAGCGCATCGACCACGGTGTGCGCTGCGTGGAGGACGAGCGTCTCGTGGAGCGCCTGCGCGAGGAGCAGGTGCCGCTGACGGTATGCCCGCTTTCCAACGTCAAGCTCTGCGTCTTCGACGAGATGTCGCAGCACAACCTGAAGCAGCTGCTCGACCTCGATCTGTGCGCGACGGTGAACTCGGACGACCCGGCGTACTTCGGCGGGTACATGAACGAGAACTTCCTGGCCGCCCAGCGGGCACTCAACCTGGACAAGGACGACATCTACCGGTTGGTGCGGAACTCGTTCGCGGCCACGTTCCTGGAGCCGGAGCGGCAGGATGCGCTCATAAAGGAGCTCGACGACTACGTGGCTGCATCGTCGTGACGCGCACCCTCAGCGCACGTCACGACGTGTTTCCGCTGGCGGTGGTGTTCCGCATCTCCCGCGGGGCACGCACCGAGGCGAACGTCGTGGTGGCGGAGATCCACGACGGCGAGCATCGGGGCCGCGGCGAGTGCCTGCCTTATCCCCGCTACGGCGAGACCGTAGAGGGTGTGATGGCCCAGATCGAGTCGCTTGCGGATGCCGTTTCAGGCGGCCTCGACCGAGCGGCCCTGCAGGAAGCGCTGCCGCCGGGCGCAGCCCGCAACGCCGTGGACTGCGCGCTGTGGGATCTCGAGGCGAAGCAGGCCGGTAAGCGCGCCTGGGAGCTGGCGGGCGTGCCGCAGCCACGACCGCTCGACATCACCTACACGATCAGCCTGGGGTCGCCCGAGGAGATGGCCGCCCAAACCAGCGAGCACGCCACCGCGCCGCTCCTGAAGCTCAAGCTCACGGGCGAGGGAGACCTGGAGCGGGTTGAGGCGGTGCGCCGCGCATCCCCCAAGGCGCGCATCATCACCGACGCAAACGAGGGGTGGACCGCCGAGCTTTACTGCGAGCTGGCGCCCTCCCTGGCGGAGCTGGGCGTGGAGCTCATCGAGCAGCCGCTGCCTGCCGGCGATGACTCTGCCCTGGCCGAGATGGAGCACCCGGTCCCCATCTGTGCCGACGAGTCCTGCCACGGTGCTGCCGACGTCGCCGGACTCGTGGGCCGCTACGACTTCGTGAACGTGAAGCTGGACAAGACGGGCGGCCTCACCGAGGCGCTGCGCGTGGTGCAGGCGGCCCGGGACGCGGAACTCGGGATCATGGTGGGCTGCATGGTGGGTACGTCGCTCGGAATCGCGCCCGCCACGCTGCTCGGATACGCGGCGCGCTACTGCGACCTCGATGCGCCGCTGCTGCTGGCGGACGACCGGCCGGATGCGCTCAAGACCGAAGGAAGTTTGCTGTGGCCGCCGCTGGTTGGGTTGTGGGGCTGAAGCGCTTCAGATCTCCTGCTGTACCACCCTCCTCAACGTCTCCCGATCCACGTTCCCCCCAGTCAGGATCACCGCGACCTTCTTGCCCGCCAGCTCATCGCGCAGCTTGAGCAGTCCCGCCAAACCGGCCGCACCCGCCGGCTCCACCAGGTTGTGCGTGGTGCGGATCAAGAGCCGCATGGCCTCGGCGATCTCCGCGTCGCTCACCGTCACGAACCCGGCCAGGCCCTCGACCAGAGTGGGGAGGGTGAGCTCGTAGGTTGATCGCGTGGCAATGCCGTCGGCGAACGTGTTTGCCTCGGGCACCGTGACTGCCTCTCCCGCCTTCCACGACTCGTACGCCGCCGCCGCGCCTTCGGCCTGCACGGCGTACACCTTGGCAGTGGGCCGCAGCTCGCGCAGCACGGTGAGTGCTCCCACGGCCTGCGAGCCGCCGCCGATCGCGATGACCATCGCGTCGAGGTCCGGCTCCTGCTCTATGATCTCCAACGTGATGGTGCCGGCACCGGCGATCACGTACGGGTCGTTGGTGCTGTGCACCAGCGTGAGGCCCTGCTCGCGCATCAGCGTTTCGGCGAAGGCCAGGGTCTCGTCGTAGTCGTTCCCCTCCTCGATGAGCGTGGCGCCGAATCCGACCATCGCCTCGTTCTTTTCGGGGTTGTTCCCGTGCGGCACGCAGATGGTGACGTCTATCCCCAGCAGCTGGCCGGCAAGGGCGACGCCCTGACCGTGGTTGCCGCGCGTTGCTGCCAGCACGCCGCGCCGGGCAGCCTCGGCCGACAGCATGGTCACGGCCGAGATGCCGTTGCGAACCTTGAAAGAGTTGGTGGGATTGTGGTTCTCGTGCTTTACGAGCAGGGCGATGTCCTGTCCCACTGCTGCGTCGAGTGCGGGGTAGCGTCTGAGTGCCGTCTCGCTCAAGTGCGGGGCCAGGCGCTCCCGCGCCGCCCGCACGTCGTCCAAGGAAATGGGCCAGGTCTGATACAAAGTCACGCGGTCGAGAACTCCGCCGCGCCGATCGCGGCAAGCTCGCCTGCCGCTAGCTGCACGTCCGCGGCCGTGAACGAGTCGAGTGCGTGCTCCACGGTGCTGGCGGCGGGGATCGGGATCACGCTGTCGGCCTGCGCCATCACCCAGGCAACCACCACTGCGTGCGGAGATACGCCGTGCGCCCCGGCTATCTCCTTCAGCACCGGGTGGCCGGGGAGCTTCTTGTTGAGCCGGCCTCCGCCCACCGGACTGTAGGCCAGGAAGCCTATGCCGCGCGAAGCGCAGTAGCGGGCCACGCCCTCCTCGAGCGCCTCGCGGAAGAAGGGGTTGAGCCGGTTTTGCACGGTCTGCACGTGGACCATCTTCTCGGCGGTGCGAATCTCGTCCACCGTTACGTTGGACAGCCCCACCCAGCGGATCTTGCCTTCCTGCTGCAGCTCGACCAGCGCTCCCACGCTGTCCTCGAACGGGACCCTCGGGTCGGGCGCGTGCAGCTGGTACAGGTCGATCTGCTCGACGTCGAGCGCATCGAGCGAATGCTCGCACGCGGCCTTGAGCCGCGCTGGATCGCCGTCGCGCGCCCAGCTTCCTTTGGGCCGGGTCAGGCCGCCCTTGGTGGCGATCACCAGCTTGTCGCGCTCACCCGACCAGCCCGCGAGCGCCTTTGCGATGAGCCGCTCGTTGTGGCCGATGTCGTCGTCATCGAGGCAGTACACGTTGGCCGTGTCGATCAGGCTGACCCCGGCGTCGAGCACGGCGTGAATCACGCGGATGCCTTGCTTCTCGTCGGGACGTCCCGCAAGAGACAGCGGCATGCCGCCGAAGCCGATCTCGGTCACGTTGCGGGCCTCCGGACCCAGCGGTCTGTGGCGCATCGAGTCGCTCCTCATGCAGAGCCCCGCCGCACGGAGCTCGCTTCACGCCGCGCGGCGGGGCCGGTCGGGCGTATCTGGCCGGTCAGTTTCCCTCGTGCTCCATGGCGTGGTGGCGCATGTTCTCCGCCAACTCCTTGATGGCCGACAGGTCCCGCACCATCTCGCTCCAGCCGTACCACAGAGCGTAGTCCGGATTGGAGTGGAACACGCCCTGGAATGCGCGCATGCGGTGCTTGAGGTGCATCTCGAACAGCCGCTGCTCGATGTGCGTGGGCGCGTCGTGGAACGTGAGCAGATCCGGGAACTCATACGCGTAGCTCTCCGGCTTTTCGATAACTCCGTCGGCGTACAGCCCCGCCACGATCCGGATGGCCTGTGCCAGCAGGTGGTCCGCCTCGCGGATCATGTCGTCGCCCTTCTCGAGCTCGGCGACCGCGAAGTTCTCGGAGTGGCACCGGCTGCACACCTGGATCATGGCCTGGCGCTCGCGGTCGAAGTCCTCCTGGGTAAGGCGGGCCACGTCGGCGGCCTGCACCACCTCGAGCCTGGCCGTCGGGTTGCCGTCGGGATCGAGCACGCCCAGCGCCTGCAGAATTGTCGCGCGGTCTGCCGCCCACTGCTCGTCATCGGGCATGGGGAGCCGCACTGCCAGGAAGCCCCAGGCGGTGCGCACCTCATGGTTGCCGGCCACCATGTGGCAGGTCTGGCAGGTGGGCGCCGCCGCGTTCTCGGGCAGCACTCCGTTCTGCTTGAGCAGGAACCGCACGCCGTGCTTCGACGAGGAGTACATCTCCCACTGCGGATGGTCGAAGCCCATGTGGCAGGTCTGGCAGGCCTGCGGCTGGCGCGCCTCCTCGACGGAGAAGAGGTGCCGCGTGTGGCACGCGTCGCACGATGCCACGCCGAAGCCGGACCCGGATTCCTTGAGCGCCTCGATCTCCGCGAGGGTCTTGAGGCCGATCTTGTGGCACCCGCCGCAGCCCTTCATGCCCTCCGTGAGCGCCATCGGGAGCGCGTGCGTCGTGGGCATGGCGTTCATCGCGGCCCACGCCGCGGCGTGCTTGCCGCGCGAGAACTCTGTCACCCGCTCGTTGTGGCACAGGGCACACGTCTCGGCCGTAGGAATGGCGGCCCGGTCGACGTCGTATGAGTGTGTGTGCGCGTTGCCGTGGCACACGGCGCACGTTATGCCGCTCTGCCCGTGTTTGCTCATCTGCCAGTCGGAGACGATTCCGGGCGTCCGGTTGTTGTGGCAGTCGAGACAGGCTGGCATGACTTCCTGCGCGCTTGCCCGGTCCGGCATCATGCACGCTGCAGCCGCCAGGAGTGGGATCACCGCAACCGCTGAGAGCCTCCGCATTGCACATCTCCCGAGATCCAGTGGAACGGTGTGATCGGTACGCAGTTGATAGAGAATGCGGGCCGTGCCCCGGGGTTGTCAAACGGTCGGCGGGCGGTTGTGACGGCAGTTGTAACGGTGTAGAATCGGCAGACCCTACCTGGGAGTCCTTTGAGCAACTTTACTGCACTCGACTGGTTCTGGACGGGCGCGTTCCTGCTCCTGATGCTGGGCGGCGCGTTCTTCTTCTACCGGCTGGCGCGGCGCTCGGAGTCCGACTTCTTCCTGGCGGGCCGCGGGCTTCCCTGGTGGCTGCCGGCTTCGTCGGTGTTCAGTACCCACACCGCCACCGACACGCCGATGTGGGTGACGGGCGTCATCTACGCCCACGGTCTGCGCGGCTTGTGGTATACCTTTTTCGCAGCGTGGACCGCCGTCGCATCGTTCGTGTCGGCACGCATTTTCAGGCGCTCGCTCGCCTACACGCAGGCTGAATGGCAGGTGATCCGGTTCGACGGCCTGGGCGCGGAGCTGCTGCGCGGGTGGATGGCCGGGTGGCAGGTGTTCATGAACATGTTCATCCTCGGCTGGGTGGGGATGGCAATGGGCAAGGTGGGGAACCTCGCGTTCGACTGGCCGATCTGGGTCGGCCTGGTGATTCCCACCGTGCTCACCGCGATCTACACGATGGCTGCGGGCTACTGGGGCGTAGTGATGGGCGACTTCCTCCAGGGAATCGTCGCCGTGTTCGCGATAGTGCTCGTGTCGCTGGTGGGGGTGTACGCGGTCGGCGGACCCGGCGAGCTCACTGGTCGCCTGGTCGAGATGGGCGAGGCATGGCGCCTCGACCCACTGGCATTCACGGGTTGGCTCACGGGGGATTTCCCTGTGGCGTGGTGGCTCACCATGCTCGTGATCGCGGTGGTCGGCGGGTTCGGCATGGGCACCAGCATCGACTGGTACGTTGAGGCCCAGCGCATCCAGTCGGCCAAGAGCGTGCGGGACGCCAGCTACGGGCTGTGGGCGGGGGGAGCGCTCACGCTGGTGCGCAACGGGTTCTGGGCGGCCGGCATCCTCGGCTTCTTCGTGATGCTTCCCGGGCTCACGTCGGTCGGGGAATACGAACTGGGATGGTTCCGCATCGGGTTCGGGCTTCTGCCCACGGGTCTGGTTGGCGTCTTCTTCGGGGCCATCCTCGCCATCCACCTGTCGACCATATCCAGCCACTTGAACCTCGGAGCCCTGTACTTCACGCGCGACCTGTTCCAGCGCTACCTGAAGCCCGATGCCGATGAACGCACTCTCGTGTGGGTGGGGCGGGCGGCGACGCTGGTCCTGCTCGTGGGTTCGTTCTTCTACGGGCTCATGATGGAGGAGATCACCCAGTGGCTCATCTTCGCACTGTGGCTGATGATGGCGGGCATCTGGCTGCCCAACATCCTCCAGGTCGTGTGGTGGCGCTTCAACGCGTGGGGGTACCTGTCGGCGTGGATGGCCAACCTCGGTGTGGCGTGGCTCGTAGTGTGGATCCTGCCCGGGTTCGGAGTGATCCCGGTACTGCCCGACTACGTGCAGTTCTGGGTGCTGATGGGGCTCGGTGCGCTCATCTTCGTTCCGGCCACACTGCTCATGCCGGCCGAAGGCATAGATCACCTCGTGAAGTACTACGTGATGACGCGCCCGCTCGGGTGGTGGGGGCCGGTGCACCGCGAGGCGGAGCGGCGCGGTCTGGTCGTGCGGCGCGCGGCCACACCGGCAAATGAGAGTCGCCGCCCGCTGATTCGGCGCAGCTGGACGCCCGAGGCTGCCGAGGAGTGGACCCGTGAGGACTGGATCGCGATCATCCTGTCGCCGCTGGTGTTTGCGCTCGTGATGGTGGGAGTCGCGAAGCTCGTCCTGGGCCAGTGGGGCGGGGCATGGCTCACCCTGCTGGCTGTGGCCGGAACGCTGGTCATCTACTGGGTGATCGACCCCAAGCTGCGCGCCGTGTCCCACGAGTACGAGGCGAAGCAGGCGGGTTACCTCGATGAGCTGGAGGGGAACCTCCAGTGGGAGGACTGATGGACAAGGGCCTCGTGACCCTGATAGGAATGAGCATAGCCTACTTGGCCTCCCTGCTGGGGATGGGATTCGCCTACTGGGCGTGGCGCCGGCACCACCGGCGGGCAGATCGGAAAGAGGAGGCTCGTTGATGGCAGCTCCCCTGCTCGGTCCGGGAGTGACCCCGGCTAGCTTCGCCTCTCAGGTGGCCGACTCGCTGGCGCTCCCGGTGGAGTCTCCTCTCGGTGGTCCGGTCTGGACGGCGGTCGTGCCCGCAGTGCTGTTCTTCATCGCGTTTGCCGCCACCTACCTGCTGTACCGCCGATTCGCCCGCCGGTTGGGGGAGTGAGCCGACACTCCCGGGCTGTGAAACGAACTCGTGACGATCGTTGCGGGATGGCGGTTCTGGCGGCACCATATGTGAGAGGTTAGCGTTTCCTAGGAGGCGGCCCCCAGTCGGACCCGGGCCGCCCCTTTGCGCCTCTGCCGTTTGATAGCCGAACTCATTGTTCCACATGCAGTTAGGTTCATGAAGCCCGCACCGGCACCGCCCAGCACCTCACGAGACCGACATGCCTGAAGCCCAGGGCAACGGATCCAGACCGCGCCTGGCCGCGATCGACGTGGGCACCAACTCCATCCGGCTGGTGGTGGCGGAGGTGGAGCCCGACGGCAACTACCGCGTCCTCGACGAGGAGCGGGAGATGACGCGGCTCGGTCGGGGGCTGTACCGCACCGGGCGCATCGCGCGTGGGCCGATGGAGCGTTCGCTCGACGCGCTGTCCAAGATGCGCGCCATCGCCGACGGTTTCGGGGTCGAGGAGCTGCGCGTGGTCGCCACGGCGGCGGTGCGTGAGGCGAAGAACGGCCACCTGTTTCGGCGCGAAGCGTCCCGCCGCTGCAAGGTGCAGATCCAGATCGTCTCCCCTGAAGACGAGGCCCGCCTGGCCTACAAGAGCGCGCAGCGGCACTTCGCGCTGGACGAGCACGCGATGGCGGTCGTGGACATCGGGGGCGGCAGCATCGAGGTGGTGCTCGCCGCGGGCGGCGTGGTCAACCAGGTGCACTCCCTGCCGCTCGGCGCGGTCCGGCTCACCGAGAAGTTCGTGAAGTCGGATCCACTCGAGCCCAAGCACTGGAAGAAGCTCCGCAAGCACATCGACCGCGTGATCGCAGAGGAGATAGGAGACCCGCCCTTCGCGGCGGAGGTGATGGTGGGCAGCGGCGGCACCTTCACGAACCTGGGTGAGATGGCGCAGTGCGAGCGGGAGGGCCGCATCACGCAGGTGCGCGGCTACTCGATGGGCCGCGGCGACCTCGTGCGGCTGCGGGACCGGCTGCGCGAGACGCCGCTCGGAGCGCGGCGCCGGCTGAGCGGGCTGAACCCGAAGCGTGCCGACATCATAGTGGCGGGCGCCGCTGCGGTGTCACGGCTTGCGAAGTACCTGGGGAGCCGGCGCATCCTGGTCAACGACCGCGGCATCCGCGACGGACTGATGGTGGCGATGGTCGAGGACCTGGGACGGGCCGGTGCAGCCAGCAGCGCAACGGGCCAGGATCGCATGGAGTGGGTGCGCGAGTTTGCCCGCAAGTGCCGCTCCAACGAGCGCCACTGCAGCCACGTTGCGGATCTGGCGCTCCAGATGTTCGACCAGTTGCGCGAGCCGTTCGAGCTGCCCTCTCAGGGCCGCGACATCCTCCAGGCTGCGGCCCTGCTGCACGACATCGGGTACCTCATCAATCACGCCCAGCACCACAAGCACGCGTACCACCTGATCATGCACGGCGACCTGCGGGGGTTCTCTCCGGGGGAGGTCGAGCTGATCGCCAATGTGGCGCGCTATCACCGACGCGCTGAACCGAAGAAGACCCACGAGAACTTCACCCTGCTCGACCCTGGCGACCAGCGCATCGTGCGCGATCTGGCCGGAATCCTGCGGGTGGCTGACGGGCTGGACCGCACTCACGGCCAGCTCGCAGCCGAGGTGCACTGCGAGGTGAAGGACGGCGAGGTGCGCCTGCTGGTCGACGCGGGCCGCAACCCGGGGGTCGACCTCGCAGACGCGCTGCGCAAGGCGCGCCTGTTCGAGAAGGCGCTCGGAGTGAAGCTGTCCATCGATTGGGCGAAGTCACGGAGACCGAAGGGGCGGGGCGGCGCGCGCAAGGCGGACGCCTCCACGGGAAACTGAGCCATGGCAAAACGTCCGAAGCCGGAATACACCACCGACTACTACATAAACCGCGAGCTGAGCTGGCTCAAGTTCAACGCGCGCGTGCTGGAGGAGGCGGCAGACCGCACCAATCCGCTGCTTGAGCGGCTCAAGTTCCTATCCATCTTCAGCTCGAATCTCGACGAGTTCTTCGAGGTTCGCGTGGCCGGGCTGCACCAGCAGGTAGAGTCAGGCGTGGAGCCGCAGGATTTCGGGGCCGATGGCATGAGCCCCAACGAGCAGCTGGAGGGCATCGACGTACGCGCGCACGAGCTGGTGGCCGAGCAGTACCGCCTGCTGCGGCAGGAGGTGTTCCCCGAGCTCACCGCTGCCGGCATCCAGCGTGTGCGCTATCCCGAGCTGACGTACGACGAGCGAAAGGTCGTCGAGAGTCTGTTTCACGGCAGCATCTACCCGGTACTCACGCCTCTCGCGATAGACCCGGGCCATCCGTTTCCGCACGTTCACAACAAGAGCCTCAACATTGCGCTCCTGGCAAAGGACAGCGGCAACGGCGATCAGGACTGGCACCTGGCGGTGGTCCAGGTTCCGGCGGTGCTGGACCGCGTCGTCGTCGTGTCACGCGGGGAGGCGGGGCTCCGGTACATCCTGCTCGAGGACATCGTGGCCGAACACTTGGACGAGCTGTTCGGGGGCTTCACGGTCGAGAGCAACGCAGTGTTCCGCGTGACCCGCAATACCGACCTCTCGATCCAGGAGGAGGAAGCCGAGGACCTGCTGGAGACGATCGAGGAGAGCCTGCGGCAGCGGCTGCGCAGCGACCCGGTGCGGCTCGAGATCGAAGCGGACGCCGATCCGGCGTTCACGGATCTGCTCATGCAGGCGCTGGAGCTGGATGCGTGCGACGTGTACCGGGTGGACGGACCAGTGGATCTGACGGCGATGATGAAGCTCCACGCGCTCGACGGGTTCCGCGGCCTCAAGGACGAGCCGCTGGTGCCGCGTGTAGCCGCGGCGTTCGCCCAGGAACGGGACTTCTTCGAAGTGGTTCGGGATCAGGACGTGCTTGTGCACCTGCCGTACGAATCGTTCGGCTCGGTGCAGGATTTCATCGAGCGCGCGGCGGACGACCCGGCGGTGCTCGCGATCAAGATGACCCTGTACCGGACGAGTGCTCCCAGCACGATCATCACCGCCCTGGGGCGCGCGGCCCAGAACGGCAAGCAGGTGACGGCACTGGTGGAGCTGAGGGCCCGGTTCGACGAGCAGAACAACATCGTCTGGTCGCGTGCGCTGGAGCAGGCGGGTGTGCACGTGGTGTACGGTGTCGTGGGACTCAAGACGCACTGCAAGGCCGCTCTGGTCGTGCGGCGTGAGCCTGAGGGCATCCGGCGCTACCTGCACCTCGCTACAGGCAACTACAACCAGGTCACCTCCCGCATCTATACCGACCTCGGTCTGTTCACCAGCGACCCGGAGTTCGGGGAGGACGCCAGCGCCCTGTTCAACCTGCTCACAGGGTACTCGCGCGGCCATCACTGGAACCGCCTGCTGGTGGCACCGGACGAGTTGCGCGAGCGGGTGGTCGAGCTGATCGAGCGGGAGCGCGAGCATGCGGAGGCGGGCAAGCCGGCCCGGATCATCGTGAAGATGAACGCGCTGGTGGAGGCCTCGGTGATCGACGCGCTGTACCGCGCCTCCCAGTCGGGCGTGCAGATCGACCTCATCATCAGAGGGATCTGCTGCCTCCGCCCGGGCCTACCGGGCTTCTCGGAAAACATCCGCGTGATCAGCATCGTGGACAAGTTCCTGGAGCACACCCGGGTGTTCTACTTCGAGAACGCTGCGGATCCGGAGCTGTTCCTCGGCAGCGCCGACTGGATGCCGCGCAACTTCTTCCGCCGTATCGAGGTGATGTTCCCCGTGGTGCAGGAGAAGCTGATGCGCCGCATCGTCGACGAAGTGCTGGAAGCGGCTCTCGCCGACAACGTCAAGGCGCGGGTGCTGCAGTCCGACGGTACCTACGAGCGACTCCTACCAGAGCCCGGTGAAGAGCCCGTACGGTCGCAAACGAGGCTGCAGGGGATCGCGCGCGAGGCCGCGCAGCTCACCAAGACGAGCGGGGAGATCCTGGTGCCTTTCCAGGCCAGGCCCACGCCGCGGCAATCCGGCTCCGAGCGGGCTCCCACGCCGGCCTAGGCAGGGGGGTGCAGTGGACCTCGTCGTCGTGCGCCATGCCATCGCGGAGGATCGCGATACCTTCGCCCGCACCGGACGCGATGACGACGAGCGGCCGCTCACCGAGGAGGGGCGGGACAGAATGGAGCAGGCCGCACGGGGCCTGGTGCGCCTGGTCCCCGGCCTCGATGCGCTCTGCTCGAGCCCCTTGGTACGCGCGGTGCAGACGGCGGAGATCGTTGCCGGGGTTTACGACGGGATCGAGATCGAGCCTGCTCCGGTTTTGAGCGGCGGAGCCCCTCCCGGGGACGTGGTCGCCTGGCTCCAGGACAAAAGCGCGGTTGACACGCTTGCCATAGTCGGGCACGAGCCCGACCTCAGCACTCTGGTGTCCTTTTTGCTGGCGGGCACCGAGGGAGCCTTCATTGAAATGAAGAAGGGCGCCGTGTGCCTGGTGGAGTGCCCGGGCAAGCCGGCGGCCGGCGAGGCGCTGCTGCGCTGGTCGCTCGCGCCCAAGCAGCTGCGCCTGCTAGGCGGAGCACGTGCCTAAGTACCCCAAACGGCTCTTGAGCCGCTCGCCTCAGGACGCGGTGGTGGCCTTGGGCGTCACGCTGCTGGACGACGCGCGCGCCGCGCGCGAGCGACTCGGCGATCCGGACGACGACGAGGCCCTTCACGACTTCCGCGTCGCGCTCCGCCGCCTGCGCAGCGTGCTGCGTGCCTTCCGCCCATACCTGGATGACCCACCACCCAAGAAGTTGCGCAACCGCATGCGCACGCTGGCCCAGGCCACCAACGAGGCGCGAGACAGCGAAGTGCAGATCGTGTGGATCCGCTCGCGGCGCGACCGGCTGACGCGGGGCCAGCGCACGGGAGCCACATGGCTGCTGGCACGGCTTGAGTCGCGCCGGCGCTCTGGATACGAGGTGAGCAGACGTGCGGTGGCCGCTCAAGGGGGGCGGCTCGATCGGCGCACGCGCAAATGGCTCACGGCGGGCCGCGGCTGGCGGGAAGCTCCGTTGGCCACCGACTATACGTTCGCCGGGGCGCTGTCGGAGCTGCTGAAGGAGCACGAAGCGACGCTCGAGGAGCGGCTGCTGGCGGTGCGAAGCGCCGACGATCAGGTGGCGGTCCACTCGGCCCGCATCGGTGTGAAGCGGCTGCGCTACCTGTGTGAGCTAGTGTCTGCCGAGGTCAAGCCCGCCGGCCGTGCGGTGAGGCGCCTCAGAGGACTGCAGGATGTGCTGGGAGAGCTGCATGACGCCCTGCTCGCAGATCGGGAGTTTGCCGCCGCCGCCGAACTGGCCGCCGCCGAGCACGCGCGCCGGCTGCACGATGTAGAGGCGAAGCGCGGCACCGGTGAGAAGGAGATGCGTGCCGCGCGGCGTCGCAATGCCACGCCGGGCATGCTGGCGTTGGCGCGGCTTGGCAGGGAAGCGCAGCAGCGGTTGTACGGGCGTTTCACCGAGAAGTGGCACGACGGCGGGATGGCCGAACTCAAGCGTGACCTGGACGAGGCAATCTCACAGTTGAGCGAGCAGCGTGTCCCACCGGTGGAGATCGAGCGCAAGTACCTGCTGGCGGCGCTGCCGGAGGCGGTGCGAGGTGCCGAGTCCGTAGAGATAGACCAGGGGTGGCTTCCCGGCGAGCGGCTCCAGGAGCGGCTTCGCAGGGCGAGCAACGGGGCTGAGGACCGTTTCTACCGCACCGTCAAGCTGGGCCGGGGCATCACGCGCACGGAGATCGAGGAGGAAGCCCCGCGTCAGCTGTTCGAGCAGCTGTGGCCCCTCACCGACGGCCGTAGGCTGCGGAAGCGGCGCTATTACGTTCCCGAGGGGGCGCTCACCTGGGAGATAGACGAGTTTCTGGATCGGGAGCTGGTGCTGGCGGAGGTGGAGCTTCCGGCACCTGAGACACAGGTCTCGCTACCGGGCTGGCTGGCGCCGCTGGTCGAGCGTGAGGTCACTGGTGAGGCGGCCTACCTGAACGTCAACCTCGCGCAATAGCCTCCAGGAAGGTCTCCTGCGCACTGCGCGCGCCGTCGGCCGCGCGACCCTGCACGTACTGCCCGTCGGTCTGGAGCCGCCACGCCAGCGGATCGGACAGCTCCGTTTCGAGGATTCGATCCAGACGATCGCACAGCGCCGGGTCGGACACCGGAGTCACCGCTTCGACCCGGCGGCGCAGGTTGCGCGGCCGCCAGTCGGCCGATCCGATGTAGTACTCGGATTCGCCTCCATTCGCGAACGCGAACAGGCGCCCGTGCTCGAGGAAGCGGCCCACGGCCGCCACCACCAGAATACCCTCCGAGAGTCCGGGAATGCCCGGCCTCAACGCACATATGCTGCGCACCACCATCTCGATGTGCACCCCTGCCTGTGCGGCACGGTAGAGGGCCTCGATGACCTCGCGGTCGGCGAGGCCGTTGAGCTTTGCGCGAATGCGTGCCGGGCGACCGGCGCGCGCGTGCTCCACCTCGCGCTCGATGAGCTGGATCAGTTGCGCCAGCATGAATGTGGGCGACACCAAGAGCTGCTTGAACTCGCCGGCCGGAGGCCGCGACGATCCCGTCAGCTCATTGAAGAGCATGGTGAGGTCGCTGCATATGTCGGCGTTCGCCGTCAGCAGCCCGAAGTCAGTATAGATCCGGCCCGTCTCGGCGTTGTAGTTGCCGGTCCCGACGTGCGCGTAGCGGCGCACGGCATCCCCGTGCCGCCGCACGACGAGCGCGACCTTCGCATGCGTCTTGTGCTTGACCAGGCCGGTCACCACGTGAATGCCGCCGCGCTCCAGCTGCTTGGCCCAGTAGATGTTGAGCGCCTCGTCGAACCTGGCCTTAACCTCGACGAACACTGAAACGTCCTTGCCGGCAGCGGCGGCATGGAGCAGCGCGTCGGTCACGGCCGAAGGCCCGCCGGGCCGGTACAGGGTCAGCTTGATCGAGGCAACGTCGGGGTCGTTGGCGGCCTCGACCAAAAACCGCTGCACGGTCTCGTCGAACGAATCGTACGGGTGATGCACCAGTACGTCGCCTTCGTCGAGCACGTCGAACACGGAACGCCCGGCCTCGATCGGAGTCGCGGCGTCGAAGGGCTGGTAGTCCAATTCCGGCAGGGGCAACTCGGTCAGCTCCATCAGGGCTCCGAGGTCCACGAGCGAGTCCGTCTCGTAGATGTCCGACGGCTCTATGGGCACTCCCTTGCCCGCCTCTTCACGGCGCAGCTCGCTGAGCAGCAGGTCGCGGATCGTGTACGGCATGGAGCGTTCGACTTCGATGCGCACGACGGCACCCTCGGGCCGCCGTCGGACCTCGTCCTCCACGACCTCGAGGAAGGTGTCCGCCGTAGCATCGCCGAACTCGACTTCGGCGCTGCGCGTCACGCGGAAGGGATGGACCTCCAGCACCTGCCGCGCCGGGTAGAGCGCGCCGACGTTGGCACGGATCAGGTCCTCCAACGGGACGAAGTCGTTGGTTTCGGGCAACTGCACGAACCGCGGCAGTGCATCCACGATGTCGAGGAGCACGAAGTGGTCGCGTGATGTGCGCGGATCCCGCACCACGACGGCCAGTGAGAGCATCAGCTCTTCGATGTATGGGAACGGGTGCCCGGGCGTCTGGGTGATCGCCTTGGGCGTGAGCATGGGGAACACCCGCTCGTGGAAGTACTGGCCCAGGTAATCCAGTTCTTTCTTCTTGAGACCGTCCCACTGGCGCAGGCGAATCCCATGCTGCGGCAGGGAGCGCTCACGCAGCTCGTTGAAGCAGCGGTACTGGCGCCGCATCAGGGCGCGCAGCCGCACGGCAATGGAATGCAGCAGCTCGCGCGGGGTGCGTCCGTCGATGGTGCGTCGCGTGACTCCTTCGGCAACCGCCTGCTTCAGGCCGCCTACCTTCACGCTCACGAACTCGTCGATGTTCGTGGAGAAGATCGATATGAACCGCAGCCGCGCGAGCAGCGGCGTCTCGCTGGCCTCGGCCATGGCCAGCACGCGGGAGTGGAACTCCAGCAGCGAGAGGTCCGGGTTTATGACCGGCTGGAGGTCCTCGACTGGCGTGACGTCGCGGGCTTCCCGCGACCCGGCCATGAGTGCGGAAACGTCGAACACCTTCGAGCCGTCGCGCCGTCCCGGCAGCTCGGGAGGTGCGCCGCCGCCTCCCTTCCGCTCCGGCCGGCGCGGCAGCTGCTCCATGGCGTAGATGTTGCCCACGTCCCAGCGCCACAGCGCCAGCACCACGACGTTGAAGATCGCCGATACCACCAGCGCTACCGTGAGCGCCTGTACTCCGGCAGCCAGGCCCACCGCGATCGAAATGAAGATGTATACCGCGTCCTTGGTGTCCTGCAGGGTGTGGCGGAACCGGACCGCGGCGACGATGCCGGCCAGGCTGAACGCCAGTGCGAGGGAGTCCTGCACTATGATCACGATTCCGGTGACCGCGATGGGCAGGATGACGATCGTGTGCACCAGCGACTGGTCGTAGCGGACCTCGCGCTTGGTGACCATGTAGACCCAGGCGATGGGTATCACGAGCACCAGGGCTCCGAGCACCGCCAGCAGGGTGCGCAGTCCTGGGTTGGGCTGTCTCAGGAAGCCGGCCTCACCCTCGGCGGCCGCTGGGTCCGCCAGCTCCGGAGCCAGCTCCTCCAGGCCGACCAGCGACCGCAGGCGCTCCATCGAGAAGATGCTCTCGAGGGCGGGGAACACCCTGATCAGCACCACGATCGCCACGGCCAGCAGCCCGTAATACAGCACCAGCCGTGCGAGCGGCGAGCGTACGATACGGCTGATCATGCCAGGTGTGCGCTGTTCATGGGCGCCCCAAAGCTACGGGGGCACCGGAGGGCTCGCCAGAGGCGGAGCGGCTGGTCGCGTGCGTGTGGGCCAATCAAAAGGGGAGCCGAAGCTCCCCTTCCGATCGCGTCATGGCCGCCGTCTGCCCGGTGAAGACCGAGGCGACGACCGGGGCGCCGAGCGTGGTGCCGAGCGCGGAGCTGCCCTGGGGGCGGCCCGCGACGGCGCCCTGCTGGGCACACTCACGGTGGGCCGTGGACTCGAGCGGCGAGCCGGAGCCGAGCGCGTCGTTGGGGGGCTGGATATCGGTGAAGCACTACGGCTCGGCGCCGACCGCCGCTGCAAGGTCGGCTGCCCCGGACTGGTGGCCCGTCCCGTCCGGGAAGCTGATGGTCGAGCCCGTCCCGTCACGTCCCGCAGTGAGCTCGGCGAACCCGAGCGCACGGAGGACGGGGTGGTGCGGGCGCCGGTGGCACTCCTCAGGCTGCTCGCGTTGGCCCGGCCGGTTGGGCGGGCGCTTTCGCGCCGACCCTCGACCGAGCGGCCCGAGGGCTGCGCCCCTCCCGAGCGGGACTGCACGGCGCCTTCGGTGGTGCGCCGCGGGGCCTGCCCGGCGTTGTTTGCGGGGCCATCACCCTCGACCGAGCGTCCCGTCGGCGTTGCCCGGCGTTCCGCGGAGCGGTTCGGCATCCTCACAGTGCGGCTGCCGTCGGTGATGCCCCAGCCGTCCGGCTGTGCTCGGCGCCCGGTAGTCGCCCGGCCGGCAGGTGCATCCCGGGTGCCGGTGGACCGCACGCCGGTGGGCGATGCGCGCCGCCCGGTGTTCTCCAGCGTGGTTGGCGTGCGCCGTCCCGTGGTCTGTACACCGGTGGGTGTGGTGCGCCTGCCGCTGTTCTGCAGCGTTGTCGGCGCGGTGCGACGCCCACTGGTCTGCACTCCGGTCGGCGAAGTGCGCCTGCTCAGCTGACCGCTGCTCGGAGCGCTGCGCCGTGCCGTGCCCGTAGGGGTTCCGGTGTACCGCGACCCTGCCGCACCGCGGTCACGGCCCCACACCCCGAGGCCGCCGCTGCCGAAGCGTGAGTGCTGGCCGGGCTTGAACGTGTAGCTGGCGAGCCCCCAGCGCTCGTGGCCGTAGCGGTTGGTGCCGTAGTAGCCGTATGGCGCGTAGCCGTAGCCGTAGCCGTACCTGCCGCCGTAGTGGCCCCCGTAGTAGCCGTAGCCATGGTGGGGATAGCCGTACCAGTACCCACAGCAGGCATAACGAGGCCAACCCCAGCCCCAACCCCAGGCAGGTCCCCAACCCCAATCCCAGCCCCAGCCCCAACCAGCCCAGCCCCAGCCACCCCAGCCCCAACCCCAGCCAGGCCAGCCCCAACCCCAGCCCCAGCCGCCCCAGCCCCAGCCGACGCCGACACCCCAGCCGCCCCAACCCCAGCCAAACCCGAGGCCAATGCCGACGCTCCATCCTCCTCCTCCGCCACCACCGCCGCTCGCATAGGCCTCGCCCACGAAGTAGTTGACGAGGTCATAGTCGAACCGGGAGTTCGGAGTCATGTGGCGCACGAGGGCCGTGAGCTCCGTTTCGGCGTCGAGCCCTTCGGTGATCTGCCAGGTCTCGAGCAGACGGAAGTCCCAGTGGTCGTCGCGCACGAACTCACCGAACTGGAACGGGTCGCGGGAGAAAGCCGCGTAGACGGTGCCCAGGCCCGCGTCGTGGTAGATGCGGAACGCCTCACGATCGCCGCGGCCGCGGACTTCGAAGTCGCTCTGGCCGCGCACGAAGTTGTCCTGGTAGGGATCCAGCGGGAACAGCACGCGGATGCGGCCGTCGGCCTCCGCGTGGAGGATCAGGAGGTAACCGTCCGTCTCGGTGCGGGCGTAGACCTTCACCCGGTCGCCGCGCTTCAGGTCGCCCGTCTTGTTGACCCAGACTCTGACGGGCGGCTCGCTCTGCACGGCTTGGATCGATGCTACGGGTGCGAGGCTCATGGAGGTCAGCAGTAGAGCAGTGAGCATCGCTCCTCCCGGGCTGTGGGGCAGGCCGCCGTCCCATTCGGGCCGCAGCCGAGCCCCGGTGGACGGTCCCTCGAGGTCATTCCCTCGGATGGGACACACCGGTTCCGCAGACCACATTAGCAAGTCCCGGGCCAGATGTTAACCCGTTGTATCAAAACGACTTGCCATATGACGCCACGGCCACGATCGTCCACTAATCGGGACAGACTGTCGAATCCTCGGCCTGTCCGAGCCGGACCGCAAGCCCGCCGAGGCCGGCGGCGGCGCACTCGACACCCGGCCGGCAGGATTGCAGTATAGGCCAGCCGACCATCGACCCAAGCGAGGCGGGCATGACGACGATCACCGTGGCCCCGGCAGTCGACGAGGAGCTCTACCAGCTGCTTCTGGAGAAGGAGCGCGAGCTGCGCCAGCTCGGCCGCGGCACGCTGCACCGCAAGGGCCCGCGCAAGGCGGGCCAGGAGAAGTGGGTGCACACCTCCTTCAAAGGCTCCATCAAGCTGCAGCGGGGGCTGGGTGGGCACGTCGTGGCACTGGTCCAGGGTGCCGCGGAGCGCGACGAGTGGCAGCTGGTGGCGTCGTTCATCGGCTTCCTGCAGCGCCACTTCAGGCTCGCCATCGGAAGCGTCACACTCACCTTCGGTCCTTCGGAGTTCCAGACCTAGGGGACCGCTCACAGCGTTTTTTCCCGGGAGGCGCCGGGGCCGTCTGCTACGGGCCCCAGTCCTCTCCGTTCCAGCACATCTCCCAGAACTGCCACTCGTAACGGCTCGACACCACAAACAGATCCGTAAGCCGCTCCCTCTTCTCCGCGCCGGTCCCGGCGGCGACCCGGTTCAGCTCGGCCTTGAGCCATTCGGCCGCCTGGGCGAACTCGTCCGAGGCGTACTGCGCAATCCAATCGGCGTAACGCTGGTCCTCCGGCCGCTCGGCCTGTGCCAAGCACTGCCCGATGTAGACGTAGCCCCAGGCGCAAGGCAGCAGCGCCGCCAGCAGGTCGGCCATGTCGCCGTCGGCGGAGGTGCGGACCAGGAAGTCGGTGTAGGCCCGCGTGGTGGGCCAGATGGGCGTCGCCTCCAGTTCGCTCTCGGAGATCCCAAACCGCTCGGCGTACGCGCGGTGCAGCGACATCTCCGAGTTCAGCGTGAGGTCCAGCACCTTGGCGTACCAGCCCATCGATTCGAGCCGGTCGGCCTTGGCCACGGCCCACGCGAAGATGCGGGCGAACTCCTTGAGGTACAGGTAGTCCTGCAGCACCCAGCGCTTGAACCGCTCCACTTCGAGGGAGCCGTTGCCCAGGCCCTGCACGAATGGGTGTTCCAGCTGGGCATCCCACACGGGCTTGGCTGCCTGGTACAGATCGTCCGTCAGCGTCATGGTGCCACTCCCGGCCAGGCTTCTCCGGTCGTCGAGTTGCTGCTTGCAGACTGACGCGGAGACGTCCTTTGTGCGGTATGATTCACAAGGGAACAGGGGAGGCGGCTCCAGGGCAAGCCCCGGCCGATCCGGTGCCGGCCGCGGACCGCCCCTGAAACCGCATCCGCCCGACAGGCGTAGGGAGAGCGTACGCAATCCGGCTAACCGGGGACATCGATATGTCGACAACTCGCAGAATTCTGGTCGCCGTTGGCGCCCCGCTGGTTCTGGTGATGGGGCTGGGAGCCCTGTGGGGCTACCGCAACGCAGCGGCCCTCAAGGCCCAGGTCGAGGCCTGGGCGGACAGCCTCGAGCACAGCCCGAATCCGGTCGAGATGAGGCTCGCCGTGCTGCCGATGTACGTGGACGGCAACAAGATCGGGAAGCTGAACGCCGTGGTGGTGCAGCGGCACAGCCCCGGGGCGGTGGACAGCCTGCAAGTCGTGGTCGGGCTGTCGGAAGGTGCCGACCTCGATCAGCTGTCCGGGTGCGTCTTCCACTTCGATCCCGATGCTCTGGAGGACGAAGGGCCGCTCGGCTTCAAGCAGGCGGTACAGTGTCTCGACGACGCCGGCGACCTGGTGCGCTTCGGGTCCGTGGCGTTCGAGGGGACCGGCCGTTCCGCCGGGCTCTATCTCGAGGCCCACGACCTGCCGTGCCAGCACATGAGCGAAGGCGACGAGGGGGCGTGCCGCCTGATCAGCGATGACATCCACCGACTGCGTGAGGAGATTCGCCACGAGGTGCGCGGCATCCGCATGGAGATCGAGCGCGAGGGCCGCAAGACCACCCGTGTGACGGTGCATTGAACGACCTATCAGGGCCAACCCATGACCGGCAAGATCGTTGTCGACCCCGGTGCGGCGGAGGGGCAGTTCGAGGGCGTCATACTGCCCGATCAGGGGCCGCCGCCCATGCCGATCATCGATGTCACTTTCGAGGAGCGGGAGATGACGATCGTGGGGGACGCGGGCGGGGAGGAGCTGTTCATAGTCCTCACGTTCGACGAGGACGGTGAGACGTTCACGGGGAACTGGATGATCGGCTTCGACGGCGCCCCTGTGACCGGGCAGCGGGTGCCGGCAGGGGGCGGCTGAACCCACCACCGCCAGTCGTTTTGCCGAGTCGAGCGTTCGGCTTAATTTCCGCAATGGCCGAAAGCACCCTACCCACCACCTGTCCCCTCGACTGTCCCGACGCCTGCTCCCTGGACGTGACCGTCCGAGACGGCACGGTGGAGCGCATAACCGGTGGGCGTGCCAATCCGGTCACCGACGGGTTCATCTGCACCAAGGTCGCCCGCTTCGCGCGGCGCCAGTACCACGAGCACCGCCTGCTGACTCCGCTGCGCCGCACCGGGCCGAAGGGCGAGGGAGCGTTCGCTCCCATCTCCTGGGAGGAGGCCGTCGCGGAGATCACCGGCCGGTTCCGCGGCATCACCAAGAAGTACACCGGCGAAGCGATTCTCCCGTACCACTACGGCGGATCCAACGGGCTGCTCACCGATGGGCTGCTGGACGACCTCTACTTCGCTCGGCTCGGGGCCTCCCGGCTGGAACGCACGCTCTGCGCAGCACCCACCACCGCGGTGGCCACGGGCATGTACGGCAAGATGCCCGGTGTGGCCTTCCCGGACTACGTCCATGCGAAGTGCATCGTGGTATGGGGGGCGAACCCCAAGGCCTCGAACATCCACCTCGTGCCGTTCCTGAAGGAAGCGAAGCGGCGCGGGGCTTTCGTGGCTGTGGTGGATCCGGTGCGCAACTTCTCCGCGGCAGAAGCCGACCTCCACTTGCCGGTACGGCCCGGGGCTGACCTGCCGCTGGCGCTGGCACTCATCAACCTGTGGCGCGAGTGGGATGTGCTGGACCGCGAGTTTCTGGCGCAGCAGGCCAAGGGGCTTGATCGGCTCCTCGCGGCAGCGTCCGAGTGGCCGGTGGAGAGCGCCGCCCAGGAGGCCGGAGTCCCCGCGGCCGACATCGAGCGGCTCGCCAGGGCGCTGGCGGAGACGGATCCCGCCCTGGTCCGCTGCGGTTGGGGACTGGAACGCAACCGGAACGGCGGTCAGGCGGTCGCTGCGGTGCTCGCGATCCCGGCGCTGCTCGGGAAATTCGGGGTGCGGGGCGGTGGCTATACGATGAGCAACTCGGGCTGGGCCGCGCTCGACCGGTCCGCCCTGTGGGGCGATCTGGAGTGGAACACCCGCGTGATCAACATGACCGGCCTGGGGGCTGTGCTTGGCTACGGCATCGCTCCGCCGGTCATGGGGCTGTTCGTCTACAACTGCAATCCCGCGGTCACCGCACCGGACCAGAACGGTGTGCTGCACGGACTGGCTCGGGAGGATCTGTTCACCGTCGTGTTCGATCAGGTCATGACCGACACCGCGGCGTACGCGGACATCGTGCTCCCCGCCACCACGTTCCTCGAGCACTGGGACCTGCGCGCCGGCTACGGCAGCTACGTGGCGGGTGGAGTGAGGCCGCTGGTCGAGGCCGCCGGCGAGGCCAAGTCGAACCACGATGTGTTCGCCATGCTCGGCGAGGCGATGCGGTTCGAGGACGAGCCGTTCGGGTGGGACCAGGAGACCCTCATGCGCCGGGTCGGCGGGGCGCTCGCGCTGGCCGGCAACACGGCGTGGAGCGAGGATGTGTCCCGGGGCGGGATGATACGCTGTGACTTCCCCGGCGAGACTCCCATCATGTTCGAGACGGCTTTCCCGCAGACGGCCGACGGCAAGATAGACCTGGTGCCGCCGCAGCTGGGCCCGGAGCCGCTCCACTACGATCGCGGCGACGCCAGCGGCTTTCCCCTGTCGCTCGTGAGCCCCGCCACATCGAAGACGGTCTCCAGCACGTTCGGGGAGGACAGCATCCCGCAGCTCTATGTCGAGCTGCATCCGGATGATGCCGCTCTCAGGGAGATCGCGGACGGCGACCGCGTGCGGGTGCACAACGACCTGGGGGAGGTGGTCTGCCTGGCGCGGGTGCGCGACCGCATCCGTCCGGGGGTCGCGTCGATGCCCAAGGGGGCGTGGCGTGCCAGCTCGCTCAACGGTCTCACCTCCACGGCGCTGTGTCCGTCGCACGTGCAGGTGGTGGGGGGCGGGGCGTGCTACAACGACGCGCGGGTGGAGGTGGAGCGGGCGTAGCAGCCTGCCTCGCCTCTACCGCCCAACGAGAAGCGGCGCGGTGCCGTCCTGAGGCGCCGCGCCGCTCTGCTTTCCGCGCTGACTGCGCGGGTCTAGTCCTCCGGGTCGAGTATGTTCTCGATCCTCACCAGCGCGTCCTGCAGGTGGATCCGGGTTGCCGCGTCGAGCCGGCGGTTGAGTGTCCGTTCGATCTCGCGCTGCAGTGTGGTCAGCTGGGCACGCACGTAGGCCCGGATGTCCGACTGCGGCACGTCGACCGAGGTGATGAACGGACGGAGGAAGGCGGGCGCGGGTTGCGGCTCCTCTTTCATCAGCCAGTCCATGCGCTCGAGGTAACCGCGCTGCAGGTTGCGGCGGTACACGTTGATCGGCCGCCCTGCGCCCAGCTCGGTCCACACCCCAGCACGCAGGTCGTCCAGCATCTCGCCCAGGGAGTAGGCCTCGGCGCCGTTGCGGGCCTCGTTCTCGATCATGCGCTGCATGCGGCCCGGGTCGAGCACTCGGTTCACGACCCGCACCTGCACGGTGCGCATCCGCTCGACCGTGCCCACGTTCTCGATGCGCCGCAGGATGTCCTCGTTGATCATCCAAGTGGGCGGTGTGAACGCCTGCTCGGTCAGGAACAGCATTGCCCGGCGCTGGTCGGCCTCGGACACGAACTCGTACACCGGGCCGTCTTGGTCGACCGTCTTGCTGGTCTGGATCACGCCTCCGATGTATGTCGCCACGTGCCCCATGTAGCGGTTCCACTGCGCCAGCACCTGGCCGTACAGTTCGGCGAGCTCCGAGTAGTCCTCCATCGGCTCGTACGTCCAGGTGATCAGGTTGGGCACGATGACCCGCAGGTTTGCGATCCCGTATTCACTGGCCCGCATGGCGTCGTCGCCGATGGCCTCTGTCTGCGAGGTGGGATCGATCCTACTGCTGCCGCCAAAGTGGTACATCGGGTCGCCGTACACGTCGAGTATCCACTCGTCGAGCGTCGCGCGCTCTTCGTCGGGGCTCATCGCGTCCAGGATCGGGCGGTAGCCCCACCGGATGGAGTGCTTGTCGTACACGCCTATCCCGGGGAAGAAGCACACACCCTCGTCCTCGGGCTGCGCCACATAGTTGAACCTGGCGTAGTCCATGATCGAAGGAGCCACGAACATCGAGCAGCTGAAGCTGGCCGAGCGCAGGGAGTCCACTGGATAGGAGCTGCTGGCCTTCATGTTGTGGGGCAGTCCCAACGTGTGGCCCACTTCGTGTGCGGCGACGAAGCGGACGAGCTCGCCCATTAGCTCGTCCTCGAACTTCACCTTCCGCGCCTCGGGGTTGGCTGCGGCGGTCTGAATGAAGAACCAGTTGCGCAGCAGGTTCATCACGTTGTGGAACCAGCCAATGTCGCTCTCGAGGATCTCACCGCTGCGCGGGTCGTTCACGTGCGGCCCGTAGGCGTTCTGGATCGGTGAGGGGAACCACCGGATCACCGAGTAGCGCACGTCCTCGGGGCTGAACTCGGGATCCTCCTCGGCGGTCGGCGGATCCATTGCCACGATCGCGTTGCGGAAGCCCGCCTGCTCAAACGCGACGTTCCAGTCCTCCACTCCCTGCTTCAGATAGGGACGCCACTTCTCCGGTGTGGCCGGATCTATGTACCAGGTGATGGGCTTCACCGGCTCCACCAGCTCGCCGCGCCGGAAAGCCGCCGTGTCGGAGGGCTCCAGGCGCCAGCGCGTGATGTAGCGCCGGGTGACCGTCTTCTGGTCGCTAAGCCCGAAGTCCACCTGCTGAACCCGGAAGAAGCCGACCCGCTCGTCCCACAGCCTGGCCTGCATCGGCACTTCGGGGAGCAGGACCATCGAGTGGTTCATCTCCATCGAGATGGACCCTGTGGACGCGTTGGACGGAGGCTGCTGGGCGCTGTAGGTCATGACCACCCGCACCTCGATGTTCTGCGGGAAGCTCCTGGCCCAGTCGACGAATGTGCGGTCCTTGTCCAGGCTCCGGACCTTGTAGCGCTCACGAATCCGACGGGACAGACCCAGTATCGGCACGTCGGTCGTGAACAGCGGCGTCACGTCAATCACGATGGCCGCGGTGTCGGCTCCCGCGGCGGTGGCGGCGGCCGAATCGGCCGCCATGCGCTCTACCTTGAACGCCGCGATGTCGAACGCCTTCACGATCGGCTCGAAGTTGGCGTTCACAACGGCCTCGAAGATCGGCAGCGAGTCGTCGGCCACGTTGGTGTACGACACCACGCGCAGCAGGATGCGGTTGTCGTGGCGCTGCCACCGCACCGTCTCCGTGTTGTTCTTCTCACCGCCGTATCCGATGTTGGCCGCCGTGCGTGCCCGGCGCGACACGATGAGCATCTCACGCTCGAGCATGTCGAGCGGGATCTCGTAGAACAGCTTGTCGTCGATCCGGTGCACGATGAAGAGGCCGGAGTCGCTCACGGCCTTGTCGGTGATGACCTCGGAATACGGCTTGATCTTATCCTGGTCGTTCTGGCGCCGCGCGTTGCTCTGCGGTGATGGTGCAGTCTGAGCTTGGCCTGCCGCACAGGCGGCGAGGCCGGCGGCGGTCAGCAGAACGGCCGCCGAAGAGAGGGCACGGTGCATCTGGAAGTCCCCTTGGTGCAGTGAAGTTGTACGGGTCGGGAAAGCTAGACGGGTGGTCCCACCGGCGCCAGCAGACGCCCCTCCTCAACCCCTGACATACAACTCACAGCTGGCGGCAGAAGTTGCACGGGGGCCGGTTTGACAGGCCGCGCGTGCGGCAGGAAATTGCCGCGGCACAATGGCGGCGGACATTGCATGAACGAGACAGGTGACGGGCCCGGGGTCGGGCTCAAGGAGCTGCGGGGCAGGCGGGGACGCAGCGCCACGACCATCCACGGATGGCCGGCGGCGCTGTTTGGGCTGCCCTTTCTGGCGGTCGGCGTCGTAGGGGTCGCCCAGTTCGTGGGGCAACCCGCACAGGTGGACGCGCCGCGCCCCATGATTCTCTGGTTCGGCGTCGTGTTCGGCCTGGCCGGGCTGTCGCTGATCGTGCACGGGCTCCGGGGGCTGGTGCGCAGGCGCAGGGTGGCCGACCGGCGGGAGCGGCATCCCGCGGAGCCCTGGCTGTGGGACTACGACTGGCCGCGGCACGGAGTGACCGACCGGGCCGGCAGGGCCGTGGTGCGCACCTTCATGGGAGCAGCCGCCCTGGTGGTGTTCCTGCTGCCTTTCAACTGGATCGGATTCGGCGGGATGGGAGACGTTCCAGGCGTGGCGCTCTGGATGTTGGTCGTGGGCCTGTTCGATCTCGTCACACTCACCATCATCGG
>JBDHJM010000126.1:0-2162 GCA_039586895.1 Gemmatimonadota bacterium
GGGAGCCGGTGCGCCGCCGCGAGGTTCATGGACTCGTGGAACACTCCCTCCTCGGTGGCACCGTCACCGAAGAAGGAGACCGCCGCCGCGCCCCGGCCGTCGAGCTTGGCCGCGAGCCCCGCACCCACTGCCAGCGGGATGGTCGCACCGACTATGGGAACGGTTCCGAAGAGACCGTTCTGGACGTCGACCAGGTGCATAGAGCCGCCCATCCCGCCCGACGCCCCCGTAGCCTTGCCCTGGACCTCCGCCATGAGCGCCCGCAGCGCACCGCCCAGGGCCAGATAGTGGGCGTGTGAGCGGTGCGCGCCGAACAGGCGATCCCCCGGACGCACATGCCGGGCCACGCCCACGGCCGGGGCCTCCTGGCCGATGGCGAGGTGGCAGGGGCAGCGCACGCGGCCCTCACCCACCATGTCACCGATCTTCTCCTCCGCGGCGCGGATCAGCATCATGCCGCCCAGCGCATCCGTCAGCCATTCGCTGCCCTCGCCGGGGAGCTCCAGGGCCCCGTGATAGCAGTCGGGGTCGGCCAGCGGGCCGAGCGACGGCTCAGGCTTGGTGGCCATAGAACCGTCTGATGCTCTCGCTCACGTAATCCACCTCGTCGTCGGTGAGCGACGTGTTCATCGGCAGCATGAAGCAGCGCTCGAACAGCCGGTCGGTCTGAGGCAGCCGCGCTTCCGAGAACCCCAGCGCTTCGATCTGGTGCACCGGCTTTCCGCCCCACTGGATCAGGGTGCCGATGCCCTCGCGTGACAGGTGCTCGCGCAATTCGTCTCTGCGACCGGCCTCCAGCTCGTAGTTCTGGTAGACGTCGAAGTGGTCAGGGTCGCCGTCCGGCCCGGGCGGCAGCGCCAGGTCGTCGAGGTCCTGGAGCCGCTCCCGATAACGCCGCGCGATCTCCCGTCTGCGTTCGATCTCCGCGGGGAAATGCCGCATGCGCGCGCTCAGGATCGCCGCCTGCAGGTTGTCCAGCCGAGAGTTCACGCCCCAGGCCACGAACTCCCCGTCATCGTTGCGCCCGTGATCGCGCAGCAGTCGCAGCTGCATCGCGACGTCCGAGTCGCTGGTTACGACCCCTCCCCCGTCGCCGAAGCAGCCGAGCACCTTGGCTGGATAGAAGCTGAACTCACCCGCCGCCCCGAAGGTCCCCGCCCCCTTTTCCTTGTACTTGGAACCCAATGCCTGGGCAGCGTCCTCCACGATCACCAGGCCGTGGCGCTCGGCGATCGCCTGAATCGCATCCATGTCGCAGGTGCGACCGTTGAGCTGCACCGGCATGATGGCCCTGGTGCGCGACGTAACGGCCGCCTCGGCGCTCGCCGGATCGATCAGGTGGTCCGCTCCGCACTCGACCAGCACCGGCTCGGCACCCAGGTAGTGGATCGCCGCGGCCGAGGCCACGTAGGTGTGAGACGGCACGATCACCTCGTCGCCCGGCCCCACACCCACCGACCGCAGCGCCAGCATCAGCCCGTCGGTGCCGTTGGCCACGCCTACCGCGTGCTGCGCTCCGGTGAACGCAGCCAGCTCCTCCTCGAGCTGCTCGAGATCGCGCTGCATGATGTAGGCGCCCCGCTCCATCACGTCCATGACGGTGGCGAGGATCTCGTCACGCTGCTGCAGGAAGAGGTGCGGATACCTGAAAAACGGGACCTGCATGGTTGGCGTAACGCCTTTCAGGACAACGGCTTCTGTGGGCTCGGGCAAGCGGCGCAACATAATGCCGGCGGTCGGCACAGACAAGCCCCGCCGGTGCTGCAGGCGTTGCGCCCAACCGCCGCGGCGGCTAGCATGGCCGCGCGGAGTCGCACCACCTAAGGAGTGACCATGGGCGGAAGGACCCCTGCCCCGCCGCGGTTCGAGCAGCTCACCGAGACGACGGGCATCCCGCTGACCGACGAGGCAGCGGAGATGATGTACACGCGCTACGCCGTCGGAGCACGCCTGGCCGACGGGAAGCGCGTGCTCGAGCTGGGTTGCGGGGCCGGTCAGGGACTCGGCCTGCTGGACGCGACGGCCCGCCTCACCGTCGGCGGCGATTACTCCGAGGCGCTGCTAGGCAACGGGCGCGCACACTACGGGGACCGGGTCCCGCTCGTGCGCCTCTCGGCCGATTGCCTGCCCTTCACGCAGGGCGCCTTCGACGTCGTGCTGTT
>JBDHJM010000025.1:0-34490 GCA_039586895.1 Gemmatimonadota bacterium
AGAACCCCAGCCCGTACGCCGGCAGTCCGAAGTGCTCGTCGGCCAGGCCGCTCAGTGTGTCCGTGTCGGCCGGGATCTTGTTGCGCACCACGTCCAGCCGCATCCGCTTGGCCAGGCCCAGTGATGCTTCGCCCGAGGGATCGAGGCGGCGTCCCATGCCGCCCACCTCGCTCAGCATCTCCATGACGAACTGAAAGCTGACCGCCATGTGCTCCTCGACCATGTGCTCGGTCAGGTCCCAGCGGCTCTTCTCCGCGATTATCTGGAAGGCGCGCTGCCAGCTCTGCGTCTCGGTTATGCCGACCATGCCCCGGAACAGCCTCCGGCTGGTGCGCACGGAGAAGATCGTCGGGGCGAGAACGCGGTCCAGGAGCGCGTCGGCTGCCGAATGATCCAGCCGGATCACGTCCACGGCCGTTCGCGCGTACGGCTCCCCCAGGTGGGTCTCGAAGCGGGATTCCCAGTAGGAGTGTCCCAGTGCGATCGTGGATGACGTGACGACGAGCTGGCGCGGCACGAAGTAGTTGTGCGCCACCGCGTCTGCGGCCAGGTGCGACAGGTAACCGAGCCCGAACACGCGCAGCGCGTCGGTTTCCGCTCGTTCGTAGATCTCCTGACCCACGTGCCATGAGTGACAGTGCCGGCCGACTGGCGCGTACTTCTTGGCGATCGACGTGTCCGCCGCGATGTTGCCGTACAGGAAATCGTAGGGAAACGCGCGCACCAGGTCGGCCACTGCCACGGGGAGCTGGGCGAGGTTGGCGAGCACGGACTCGCCCAGGAAGATGTGGGTCCCGGGGGTCCAGGCGTGTGCAACGGAGGGCCACAGCGCCAGCGCGAGGCATGCGGCGCCGAGGGCTACTGCCAGCCTGCGGGCGTTCACCCGCTAGCGGCCTCGGCCCAGAAAGGCACGCTTCATCGCGCGCAGCACCGTGGTGCCGCGGCGCGTGGTGCGCATCGCGGCTGCGATGTCCAGTGCGGTCTCCTCCACCTCGTACTGCAGTACGTCGATCAGGGCATCGAGATCCTGCAGGCGTTCCTCTACGCGGCCCACCAGCGCGTTCACCCCGCCGCGCACGTCGCGCACCGAGTCCACGAATCCGTCCGCCTCCGACTTGACCGCGGCCATTACCTCGGTGGCGTCGTCCACCACCTTCTTGACGGAATCGAGCACTGGCTGAGCGTGGCCCTCGAGCGAATCGGCCACTCGCTGGATTCCGCGAGTCAGGGACCGAACCTCCCGCATGAGCACGAGGAACCCGACACTCGCCGCGAGCACCATGACGGCGATGACGGCAGTGGAAATCGCTGTGACTGCCTCCCAGCTCATCGGATCCTCCTCCTCCACGGGACCATCACTTGCCTTCGGCTCCCAGTTCCTGCGCAAGGCCGGCCACCCTGGTCACCGGCACCGTGAACACGATCCCGGTGCCCGGATCCTCCAGGTCGCCCAGCTTGCCCTCTATCATGGCTACCGCGGCATCCGCCTTCTGCTTCGAATCCACCACCGAGAAGATCGTCGTGTTGTGGGGCCGCGAGCGGGAGCGCAGCTCCTTGAGCCCCGCGATAACGGGAATCCCCTGGCTCACGATCCGGCCCATTCCCTCGCTGCGAATCACGGTGGCCCCGGTTACGCCCAGGTCAAGGAACCCCGACAATATGCCGTCGAGCATCTCCTCCCTGTTTATCACGCAGACGAGTAGCTCCATGTGACTCGCGCCGTTGGCCTGCGCGCCCGTCCCGGGCAGCGCTCCGCCCAAGATAATCGCGTGACTGATACGAGTGTCAAGGAAGCGCTTGCGCGCGCGACAGGGGAACCGTATGGTACGCCCCACGATGTCTCAATGCTTCCGCGTAGTCGGCGGCACGCCGCTCGAAGGAACCGTGCGGCCCGCCGGCAACAAGAACGCGGCGCTGCCCATCATCGCCGCCTCGCTACTGGCCGACGGGCCAAGCAAGCTGCTCAACGTGCCGCGCATCCGCGACGTGGAAGCGCTCCTGAACCTGGTGGCAGACCTGGGCGCGGACGTGCAGTGGAGCGACGACCATTCCGTTCGGATAGACCCCGCCAACATCGAGCCCAAGCGACTGGACCCGGAGCTGTGCGCCAAGATCCGCGCGTCGATCCTGCTGGCAGGTCCGCTCGTGGGCCGCTTCGGCCGCATGGTGCTGCCTCCTCCCGGAGGCGACGTGATCGGCCGGCGCCGCCTCGACACGCATTTCGTGGCGCTCGAGCAGCTCGGAGCCACCGTGGAGATCGGCACCGACTACCGGGTGGAAACCAAGGGTCTGGTGGGGGCGGACATCTTCCTGGACGAGCCCAGCGTCACGGCCACCGAGAACGCTCTCATGGCTGCGACCATGGCGGAAGGCCGCACGGTGCTGCGCAATGCGGCGAGCGAGCCGCACGTGCAGGACCTGGCCCGTGCGCTCGTGGCTCTGGGCGCATCGATTGAGGGCATCGGCACCAACGCTCTGACAGTCGAGGGCGGTCGCCCGCTCACTGGGGCGCGCCTCGAGATCGGCCCGGATCACGTCGAGATCGGGAGCTTCATCGGATTGGCCGCCGTCACCGACGGAGCGATCACCGTGAGCGACACGCGGCCCGATGACCTCCGTGCCATCCTGCTCAACTTCGAGCGGCTCGGAGTGGCGCCGCGTTTCGACGGCGACAGCCTCGTGGTCGAGCCACACCAGGAGCGCCGGATCCGGCCGGATCTGGGCGGCCACATCCCCAAGATCGAGGACGGGCCGTGGCCGGCCTTCCCGGCCGACCTCACCTCGATTGCAGTCGTCGTAGCCACGCAATGCGAGGGTATGGTCCTCGTGTTCGAGAAGATGTTCGAGTCGCGCCTGTTCTTCGTGGACAAGCTGGTGGGACTGGGAGCCCGCCTGCTGCTGTGCGACCCGCACCGCGTGGTGATATCCGGCCCCACCCAGCTCAAGGGCGGGGTAGTCGAGAGCCCCGACATCCGGGCAGGCATGGCGATGCTGCTCGCGGCGCTGGCCGCCGAGGGAGAGAGCATCATCCACAACATCGGACAGATCGACCGCGGCTACGAGCGCATCGACGAGCGCCTGCGCGAGCTGGGAGCCGACATCGAGCGCGTGGAGCGCGAGCGGCGGTGACCGGGGCTCACCCCGACACACTCCCCGAGCAATTCCTCTCCGATGGCGGGCTCTCCCGCTGCGAGATCCCCTCTTGGCGCGCCGAGTTCGGCGTGGCGGCCGGCTGCACGGCCGGCCTGGACGGCTTCGACCTGAGGCTGGGGGCGGACCCGCCCGAGCGGGCGGTCATGGACCGCTGGGAGGCGCTTCCGGCCCGGCTGGGCCCCGGGTTTGGGGGCCTCGTTGTGAGCCGCCAGGTGCACGGGGCCCGGCTCGGCCTGCACCGGGAGCCACACGACGGAGTCCGCGTGCTGGACGGCCTGGACGGCCACGTGAGCGACGCCGCCGGGCTGCTGCTCGCTGTGACCGTGGCCGACTGCGTGCCCGTGTACCTGCTGGAGCCGGCGAGCGGCTCCCTGGCGCTGCTCCACGCCGGCTGGAGGGGAACCGCCGCCGGCGTCCTGGAGACCGGCATCGAGACGCTGTGCGAACTCGCCCAGGTCGCTCCCGATGATATCGTAATGCACTGTGGTATAAGCATTTGTGGTGCCTGCTATGAAGTCGGCCCTGAGGTGTTCGAGGCGGTTGTGGGGGAG
Organism: Gemmatimonadota bacterium; assembly: GCA_039586895.1. Lineage (GTDB taxonomy): Bacteria > Gemmatimonadota > Gemmatimonadetes > Gemmatimonadales > GWC2-71-9 > WVYX01. Next base: position 3,705 of record JBDHJM010000025.1, read on the forward strand.
CGTGGCGATGGCCCGCGCGGACTCGATCTGCGCGAAGTGCTGCGGCTGCGGGCGCTCGCCCTGGGGATCAGCCGGGTGAGCGTGAGCAGCTGGTGCAGCGCCCATCACGCCGACCGGTTCTATTCGCACAGGCGCTCCGGGGGCCGTGACGGGCGGATGGCGGCCTATCTGGGCCGGCCCATGCCTTGAGTAGATAGCCCGGAACGAGTAGATTTGCGGCGTACGAGGTGCGGGCGTAGTGGGCCCGCGCTTTTTTTTGGACGACATGGACGACTCGGAAGCGCTACTGCACGAGATTCGGGCCCGCGTCGCGGCGCTTGGATTCGAGTTGGTGGACCTGCGGCGACGCGGATCCACCAAGCGAGGCGTGCTGCAGCTCCGGATCGACCGCCCCGAAGCGGCGCCGGGCGAGGGCATCACGGTGGAGGAGTGTTCGACCGTGAGCCGCGCACTGGAGACGTGGCTCGACAGCGGCGGTCCCCTGGGCGAGCGCTACGTGCTGGAGGTTTCGTCCCCCGGCATCGAGCGGCCGATCCGCTTCCGGGAGCATTGGGAGCGGTACGCAGGCAGCCAGGTCCATGTCCGGTTGGCCGATCGCAGCCGCCTCCGTGCCACCATCGTCGGGGTAGCCCCCGACGCCGACGTCGTGACGCTCCGTCCGGCCGACGGCTCGGAGGAGCTGGCAGTGCCGCTCGCGGACGTGCGCGAGGCGACGCTGGTGGTGGATTGGGAGGCCGTCGAGCGGTCGGCGGGCCGACGAACGAGAGAATGAAGCTGGCAAAGGAGCACGGATGACGACGACTGCCGCCGAGATCATCACGGCGCTGCGGGAACTGGCGAACCAGAAGCAACTCGATCGGGAGGAGCTGATCGACTTGCTGCGGGACGGCATCCAGGCCGCGCTGGTAAAGCGCTACGGCCCCAACGTGCGGTCCGAGATTGCCGTGGACGCCGCCGAGGGCACGATCCAGGTGACCGTGCTCAAGGACGTGGTCGAAGAGGTCGAGGACCCCAGCTCCCAGATATCCCTTCAGGACGCCCAATGGGAGGACCAGGACTTCCAGCCCGGCGACGTGCTGGAGGAAGAGGTGCCGTTCGAGGCCTTCGGGCGGCTGGCGGTGCAGGCCGCCAAGCAGCGGATCATCCAGCGCGTGCGCGAGGGCGAGCGCAGCCGCATCCGGGAGGAGTTCGGCCACAAGGTGGGCGAGCTGGTCTCGGGCGAGGTGCAGCAGATCGAGCGCGGCCGCCTGGTGATCATGATGAACCAGTTCCGCGAGGCCGAGGCCATCATCCCCTACAGGGAGCAGAACCCGCGCGAGCACTTCCATCAGGGTGACACCATCAGGGCCGTGCTGAAGCGGCTGGAGGAGACGCCCAAGGGCCCGCGCCTGATTCTGTCCCGGGCCGATCCGCTGTTCGTGCAGGCGCTGTTCAAGCTCGAGGTGCCCGAGATCCAGCAGGGCATCGTCGAGATTCGTGCTGCAGCCCGGGAAGTCGCCAGCCGCACCAAGATCGCCGTCATCAGCCGGGACGACTCCATCGATCCGGTCGGAGCCTGCGTGGGCATGAAGGGCAGCCGCGTGCAGGCGGTAGTGAACGAGCTGGGGGGCGAGCGTATCGACATCGTGCCGTGGTCGCCGGACCCGGAGCGCTTCGCCAAGCTGGCGCTGGCTCCGGCCCGCGTCTCACGGGTCTTTTCCGACGCCGATTCCAAAACGATCCAGGCCGTGGTGGACGAGGACCAGCTGTCGCTGGCCATCGGGCGCAACGGCCAGAACGTGCGGCTCGCGTCCGAGCTCACCGAGTGGAAGATCGATCTCTACTCGAGCCGCGAGTGGCTGGAGCGCGGCGGTGAGGGCCCGCTCTTCGCGCCGCTGGAGCCGGAGGACGAGCTTGTGGCCGACGTCCAGCTGAACGAGCTCAAGGGCATGCCCGCGGAGCTCGTGGCGGCGCTGGAGGCCACTGGGCGTCAGACCCTGCGCGACATTCTAGATCTGGAGCGGGACGACGTCATCAACATCGAGGGGATCACGACCGAGCAGGCCGACGTCCTCATGGCGTTCCTCAGTGAGCTGACCGAGGAGAACGCCGACGCCGGTGACGAGGACGAGGGGGGCGACGACGCCAAGGCCGAGGAGAAGGTCGAGCAGAAGGCCGGCGGCGAAGCCGATCCGGAGGCGACGTCGGCCGCGTGATGACCGACGAGCAGCTCGGCTTGCTGGGCCTCGGGGCCCGGGCCGGTACTCTGGTGGTGGGCACCAGCGGAGTGCGGGCCGCGCTGCAGCGTGACGAGCTCCGGCTGGTAGTCGTGGCGGGAGATCACGGCGCCCGAACGGCAGACAAGGTGATGCGGCTGGCGGCGGCCAGAGAGGTAGCGACGGTCGTGGGACCTCCGGCGAGCGAGCTGGGACGCCGGGTGGGTAGAGGCAGCGTGCAATCGGTGGGCGTGCGGGACCAGCGGCTGGCCGCCGGCATTCTCGGCGGTGCGACTAGCAGGCAGGCGAGGAGGAAGTAGTGGGCAAGACGCGGATCCACGATCTCGCGGCGGAGTTCGGCATCGAGAGCGCGAACCTGATAGAGCTGCTCGCCGATATGGGCATTCACGTGCGCAGTCACCTCTCGGGACTGGACGACGGGCAGGTGGCGCGTGTGCGCACCCGGTGGGAGCGCGAGAAGCGCCGCTCAAAGACCCAGCCCGAGACCAAGAAGCGCACGCGGCGCAAGAAGGCGGCCAAAGCCGAGCCGGAACCTCAGGCTGCGGAGGTCCGCCCGCGGCGGCGGCGGCGCACCGCGGCGGAAGTCGCCGCCCGGGCCCAGGCGGAGGAGGAGGCCCGGGTCGAGGCCGAAGCAGAGGCGGAAGCGGCCCGCGCGGCGGCGGAGGCAGTCACCCCCGAGGAGAAGCCCTCGCTGGAGGAGCGCGCCGCGGCTCTGTTCAAGGAGCCCGACGCAGCCGGTGCGGCGGTGGAGGAAGTCGAGGCCGAGGAGATCGAGGTCGATGTCGAGATCGAGGCCGCCGAGCCCACGGAGCCCGACGTCGAGGAGGTCGAAGAGGAGGCCGCCGAGGCCGAAGTCGAGGTGCCCGCAGCCGAGCCCACGCCGCCGCGCCCCAAGCCCAAGCGCGTCGAACGCGTCATGCCGCCGGCCGGCATGCGCCCGGTGGCCTCGTCGGGGCCGCGTCCGGTGGCCTCGGCTGCCCCAGGCGAGGTGGCTGAGGAGCGCCGGCGCGACAAGAAGCGGCGCCGTAAGAGCAAGCGCTCGCAGGTCGACAAGCAGGCGGTGCAGGCCAACATCAGCCGCACCATGGCCTCCATCAAGGGGCCGGCGCCGCGCAAGACGCGCCGCCGCGACGACGAGCCGAGCGCGCGTGAGCTGGCCGAGCAGCGCAAGGTAGAGGAGCTTGAGCGCGAGAAGACGCTGGTGCGCGTCACCGAGTTCATCACGGTGTCCGAGCTGTCCAACACTCTGGGCGTGAGCCCCACCGACATCGTGACGTTCTGCTTCAAGGAGCTCGGGCTGATGGTGACGGTGAACCAGCGGCTCGATTTCGACCAGATCGACCTCATCGCCGGGGCGTTCGGCTTCCAGGCAGCCCGCGAGGAGGAGTACGTCCCCTCGGACTCGATCACCGAGGAGGAGGTCGATGCCGACGAGGATCTCGTCGGGCGGCCGCCCGTGGTGACCGTGATGGGTCACGTGGACCACGGCAAGACGTCCCTGCTGGATTACATCCGCAAGACGAACGTGATCGCCGGCGAGTCGGGTGGCATCACGCAGCACATTGGCGCCTACCACGCCGAGCTGCCCAACTCCAAGGTCGTCACCTTCCTGGACACTCCGGGACACGAGGCGTTCACGGCCATGCGTGCCCGCGGAGCGCAGATCACCGACCTCGTGGTGCTGGTGGTCGCGGCCGACGACCAGGTGATGCCGCAGACGATCGAGGCGATCAGCCACGCCCGCAACGCCGGCGTGCCGCTGATAGTGGCGATCAACAAGATCGACCTGCCGTCGGCCGATCAGGAGAAGGTCAGGCAGGAGCTGCTGCAGCACGAGGTAGTCGTGGAGGAGTTCGGCGGTGAGACGATGGCCCAGGCCATCTCGGCCAAGTCGGGCGCCGGCGTCGAGGAGCTGCTCGAGAAGATCCTGCTCCAGGCCGAGATGCTCGACAAGAAGGCGAACCCGGACCGGATGGCGCGGGGCGTGGTGCTCGAGGGAGCACTCGACCCGGGCAAGGGCCCGGTGGCCACGGTACTGGTGGAAACCGGCACCCTGAAGGTCGGACACGACTTCATCTGTGGTAACCTGGCCGGCCGGGTGCGCGCGCTGCTGGACGAGCGCGGCCAGCGGGTGGAAGAGGCCGGCCCTTCGATCCCGGTACAGGTGCTGGGTTTCGACGGTGTGCCGGAAGCCGGCGACGGCTTCATGGTGGTGCCGACCGGGACCGACGCCCGCGACATCGCCCAGAAGCGGCAGCGGCTGGATCGGGAGGCATCCCACCGGCGCAGCCTGCACGGTGTATCCCTGGAGGAGCTCTCCAAGCGCATCGAGGAGGGATCGGTCCAGGCGCTCAAGATCATCATCAAGGCGGATCAGGGCGGCCCAGCCGAGGCATTGGCCGACGCCTTCGCCCAGCTGTCGACCGACGAGGTCATGGTCGAGGTGATCGACCGCCGGGTCGGGGCCATCACCGAGAGCGACGTGCTCCTCGCCAAGGCCTCCGACGCGATCGTGATCGGCTTCAACGTGCGGCCGCGCGCCGACGCGCGGGCCGCGGCCGAGCGCGAGAAGGTGGACCTGCGTACCTACCGCGTCATCTACGATGCGGTGGAGGACGTCAAGGCGGCGCTCGAGGGCATGCTGGCGCCAGAGCGCAGGGAAGTGGTCCTGGGCGAGGCCGAGGTGCGGCAAATCTTCAAGATCTCCGGCATCGGCACGATTGCCGGCTGCTACGTGAAGAGCGGCACGATTCGGCGCGGCGCGAACATCCGGGTGGTACGGGATGCGGTCGTGGTCTACGACGGCAATATGTCGAGCCTCAAGCGGTTCAAGGATGACGTACGCGAGGTCAAGGAAGGGCTCGAGTGCGGTATCGGCGTCGAGAACTACAACGACCTCAAGGTCGATGACGTGCTCGAGGCGTATCAGATCGAGGAGATCGCCCGCTCACTCGAGTCGGCAGGGGCGGTGAAAGACGAGTGACGTGGTTGTCGCGATAGTGACCTGGGAGCTGCACCTGAACGGGTGTCAGTCTCTTAAAGACAAGCGACGGATTCTCAAGAGCCTCAAGGACCGGCTCCACCAGCGGTTCAACATCTCGGTGGCCGAGACAGGTCACCAGGACCTGTGGCAGCGGGCCGAGCTGTCCTGTGCCGCAGTGGCAACCGACCGGCGCCAGGCGATGTCCGTCTTGAGCCAGGCCGACCAGATGGTGGCCGGCAACGGCCTGGTGCGCATCATCGACTCCGCCACCTCGGTGCTGTAAATGGCCCCCAGCAAACACCGCCCCGAGCGCGTGGGCACTCTCATCCAGCAGGCGCTGGCCGAAGCGCTCGCCTCGCAGATCAAGGATCCGCGGCTGGGCTTCGCCACCGTCACGGGCGTCATCGTATCCCCAGACATCACTCACGCGGAGGTGCACGTGAGCGTGCTGGGGAGTGACGAGGAGAAGGCCACGGCCATGGAGGGTCTCGCCAGCGCCGCGGGCTTCCTGCGCACGCACGTCGCGCGGTCCCTGTCGCTGCGCACCACCCCCGAACTCCACTTCGTGCTGGACCGGGGCCTGGAGCATGCGCAACGCATCGACCGCATCCTCCACGAGCTGAAAGACGAGCGCGAGCCCTGAGCGACGGATTCCTGCTCCTGGACAAGCCCGCCGGCCCCACGTCGCACGACGTGGTGGATGTCGTGCGCCGCGCGTTGCGGGTGCGCAGGGTAGGGCACGCAGGCACGCTGGACCCGTTCGCATCCGGGCTGCTGCTGGTTCTGGTGGGCCGCGCCACCCGGCTGTCTCAGTTCCTGATCGGGCTTCCCAAGTCTTACAGCGGCGTGGTCAGGCTCGGCTCGGAGACCGACACCGACGATCCCACCGGAGCGGTGGTGCGAGACGAGGGGGCGGCAGACGCCATCGCCGACGGCACGATCGCCCAGGCGATGGCGGGGCTCACGGGACGGCTCATGCAGGAGCCGCCGACGTTCTCCGCCAAGCACGTGGGCGGACGCCGGGCACACAGTCTGGCCCGGCACGGCAAGGACGTCGCGCTGGATGCGCAGGAGGTCCGGGTGGACCGGTTCGAGCTGGTGCAGCGGGACGGAGATCGGGTGCGCTTCGTAGCCGAGGTTTCCAGCGGCACCTATATCCGGGCGTTGGCCCGCGACCTGGGCCGCGCCCTCGGGTGCGGCGCCCACCTGTCCGAGCTGCGCCGCACCGGCGTCGGTTCGTTCTCCGTGGAGGAGGCGCTGCCGCTGAGCGCGCTCGAAGACGGTACTCCCGATCTGCGCGCACCGATCCAGGCGGTCGCCCACCTGCCGCGGTTGGAGCTCGACGCAGAGCACCGCAGCCAGGCGGTCCATGGACAGGCAATTGCCGCGACCGATTCCGGAGCGCGCCACGTAGCCCTGGTGCACGAGGGACGGCTGGTGGCGGTCGCGGAGCCGAGCGGAGATCTGCTCAAGCCTCGCGTAGTGCTGGAAGGATGATCGAGCTGCCCGCGCTGCCCGATGACGGCCGCGGCACCGTGGTCACGGTGGGGACGTTCGACGGGGTGCACCTCGGTCACCGGGCCGTGCTCGCCGAGATAGTCGTGCGTGCCCGCCGCGCCAACCGCCGCAGCCTACTGGTCACGTTCGAGCCGCACCCTCTGGAGATCGTGAACCCGGCTGCCGCGCCACCGCTGCTGACCACGGCCGACGAGCGGCGCGAGGCTCTGGCGCAATGCGAGCTGGACATAGTCGTGTTCTTGGCGTTCACGGCAGAGCTGGCCCAGTTCCCGCCGGAGGCGTTCGTGCGGCTGCTGCAGGAGCGGTTCGACATGCGCGAGCTGGTGATCGGACACGACCACGGATTCGGCCGCGGCCGGGCGGGCAACGTGGACCTACTGCGCCGGCTGGGTGCGGAGCAGGGGTTCGACGTGGACGTCGTCCCGCAGGTGGACGTGCACGGCCGTGCGGTGTCGTCCACCCTGCTGCGGCGCGCCGTGGCCGGCGGTGACCTGGAGACCGCCGAAGGCCTGCTGGGCAGGCCGTACTCGCTGCTGGCGGAGGTGGTCGAGGGCGCCGGCCGGGGACGCAACCTCGGCTACCCGACGGTGAACCTGGCGCTGCCGGACGGGCGCAAGCTGCTGCCCCCCGACGGCGTCTACGCCGTGCTGGTCGAGTGGGCCGGGGGCAGGGCGGGGGGCATGATGCACCAGGGACCGCGTCCCACGTTCGGAGATCGGGACCGCAGTCTCGAGGCCCACCTGTTTGACGCGGAGCTCGACCTGTACGGCCAGCGGGTGAAGCTGTCGTGGATCCAGCGGCTGAGGGACGTGCGGGAGTTCCCCTCGGCCGGAGCGCTTAAGGAACAGCTGGACAAGGACTTCGCAGACGCGCGCGGCGCGTTGACACGGTGATGCGCCCCGAGTAGTCATTAACGCCCTAACTCCACGCGATATCATGCTTTCGACGATACGAAACCGTCTCATAGTGATCGCCCTCCTCGTAGCGGGGAGCGCCTTCTCGCTCGTCCCGCGCAACGTCACCATCCGGGAGCGCGGGCCGGACGGCGCCATGCGGGACACGACGATCAAACGCGTGCCGCTCAAGCGCGGTCTCGACCTCATGGGAGGCATCCACCTCGCACTGGAAGTGGACGAGAGCCAGGGACCGGTTGCGGACCGCAGCGGTGCCCTGGACCGGGCCCTCACGGTAATCCGGTCGCGCGTCGACGAGTTCGGCGTGGCCGAGCCCGTGATCCAGCGCATCGGGGCCGACCGCATCGTGGTCGAGCTGGCCGGCGTCACCGACCCGGGCCGCGCCAAGGCAATCGTGGAGCGGTCGGCGTTCCTCGAGTGGCGCATCACGGACATGCAGAACCTGTTCCGCGACGCGCTGCCCACGATCGACCAGGCACTGATCCGCGCCGGGGTCCGAGCGGCCTCGGGCGCTACGCCGCAGTCCCAGACGCTGGAGCAACTGCTGGGGGCGGACTCGGGGGCGGCCGACACTGCGACAGCCGACACCGTGGCAGCGGCCGACCAGCCGGGGCCGCTCAGCACGCTGCTGTTCCAGGGCCAGATGCCGGGCGAGTTCCTGGTGGCCGAGGAGTCGGTGCTGCGGGTGGACAGCTTGATCAGGCTGCCCGAAGCCCAGCGGGCCATGCCGCGCGGCCGTGAGCTGGTTTGGGCAGCCGAGCCGATCTCGCAGGGGGCGCGTTCCTACCGGCCCCTCTACTCGGTCGACCGACGCGCGGTCATCACGGGGACCGAGCTGCAGGATGCACGGGCCACGATCGACCCCACGACCAACCAGGCGATCGTCTCGTTCACGCTGACCCGCTCGGGCGGCCGCCGGTTCCGCGCCGAAACGCGGCAGCACATCAACGACTTCATGGCGATCACGCTGGACGGTCGGGTCTTCCGGCAGCCGCCCGTGATCCGCGGCGAGATCGGCCGCAACGGGCAGATCGAGCTCGGCACGGCCCCGCTGCAGGAGGCGCAGGACTTGGCCCTGGTGCTGCGGGCCGGTGCGCTGCCGGCGCCGCTGGTGATCGTGGAGGAGCGCTCGGTGGGGCCGAGCCTGGGGCGCGACTCGATCCGGCAGGGGCAGCAGGCAGCCATGGTGGCCGGCGTGCTGGTGATCGTCATAATGCTGGCCTACTACCGGTTCGCGGGCCTGCTGGCGGTTGCGGCCCTCAGCTTCTACGTCCTGTTCACCCTGGGCGGGCTGGCCAGCTTCGGAGCCACGCTCACGCTGCCGGGTCTGGCCGGTTTCGTCCTCTCCCTCGGAATGGCGGTTGACGCCAACGTGCTCATCTTCGAGCGCGTCCGAGAGGAGCTGAAGCTCGGCAAGACGCCCCGCGTGGCGGTCGACCAGGGCTTCGAGCACGCCATGCCCGCGATCATCGACGCCAACGTGACGACAGTGATCACGGCGGCATTCCTGTTCCAGTTCGGCACCGGGCCGGTGCGCGGGTTCGCGGTGACCCTCATCGTGGGCATCCTCGCCTCGCTCATCACGGCCGTGTTCGTGACCAAGACACTCTTCCTCATCTGGCTCCACCGCCGGGCACACGGGAAGGAGCTCGTGTTCTGATGATCCGTCTCTTCGACAAGGCCGACTACAACTTCCTCTCCAAGTGGCGGATCACGTTCACGATCTCCGCGCTGTTCGCCATCCCGGGCCTGGTGCTCCTCGGCGCTCGCGGCCTGAACACCAGCATCGAGTTCACCGGCGGCACCGCGATCCAGGTGCACGCCCTGGATGAGAGCATCCGCACGGCGGAGCTGCGGGCCGCACTGGCGGCCGCGGGAATCGAGGGCGCCGAGATTCAGACGTTCGGGGCGAATGACGAGTTCATCATCCGTGCCAGACTCGACCCGCGAGCCCAGGTGGACGAGGAAACCACGCAGCAGACTCAGGCGGCGGTGCGGCAGGCACTGACCGACGCGTTCGGCGAGGGCGCCTACGAGATCGACCGCGGCAGGTCGGTCGGCCCCAAGGTGGGCAGCGAGCTGCGCGAGCGCACCATCATGGCCCTGCTGATGGCGTTCGGTGCGATCTTCATCGTGATCTGGTTCCGCTATGAGTGGCGCTTCAGCCTGGCTGCGGTGCTGGCGACCGTGCACGACATCCTGACCACCATCGCCTTCATCTCGTTCATCAACCTCGAGGTGTCGCTGGTCGTGGTGGCGGCGCTGCTGACGATCGTGGGTTACTCGCTCAACGACACGATCGTGACGTTCGACCGCGTGCGCGAGAACCTCAAGAAGTACAAGCGCTCCAACATATCCGAGATCCTGAACCGGAGCATCAACGAGACCCTGCCGCGCACCGTGCTCACCTCGGGCACCACGCTGGCCGCCGTTCTGGCTCTGCTCATCCTGGGCGGGCCCATCATCAGGCCGTTCGCCTGGGTGATGACGTTCGGCGTGATCACCGGAACTTACTCGTCGATCTTCATCGCATCGCCGATCCTGCTCCGGGTGGAGCAGCGCTGGCCCGGCGAGGACGTGCGGGGAGCGCGCACGATTCAGGCGAGGGGCGAGCCGGCGGCGACCTAGCCGCGGCGGCTGGGGGGGAGGCGGGTGCTGGTCGACACGCATTGCCACCTCGGCGACTCGCGCTTCGCAGCGGACCGTGACGACATCGTGGCCCGCGCCCGGCAGTCGGGCGTGGGCCACGTCGTCGTGATAGCGGACTCGGCCGAGGCCACCGAGCGGGCCGTGGAGCTGGCCCACCTGTACCACCTGTCGGCCACCGCCGGCGTCCACCCGCACGAGGCGTCCACCTGGTCCGACGACGCGCGGGGGCGCATCACGGATGCCCTGGCCGATCCGGCCGTTGTGGCGGTGGGAGAGACGGGACTGGACTACCACTACGACCACTCGCCGCGGGACACGCAGCGCCGTGCGTTCGAGGCACAGCTCGCGCTGGCAGCCGACCACGGCAAGCCGGTCGTGGTCCACGCGCGCGACGCAGACGACGACATGGCCGCCATGCTGAGCGACTTCGCCGGGGCGGCCCCTGCCGTGGTGCTGCACTCCTTCAGCTCCGGAGCGGCCGTATTCGAGGCGGGGATGGCTCTGGGCGCTTACTTCGGGTTCAGCGGCATGGTCACGTTCAAGAACTGGAAGCTGACGGACCGGGTCACGGCCTGTCCGGACGACCGACTCCTGCTGGAGACGGATGCACCGTATCTTTCGCCCGTGCCCCATCGCGGCAAGCGGAATGAGCCCGCGTACGTGATGCACGTGGCCGAGCGGGTGGCGGGGCTGCGCGGGGTCTCAACTGAGGAGCTCGCCACGATCACCACTGCCAACGCGGGGCGCTGTTTCGGCTCCCGGGTGGCTCAACCGACACGATAGGGTTATGACGACGACGACCGTTCCCACGGACATCGCGATCGCCCAGGCCGCAAAGCTGCGGCCCGTGGCCGACGTCGCTAACGACATCGGACTCGACCCGGACGATCTCATCATGTACGGCGAGCACAAGGCGAAGGTGCGCCTGGAGAACCTGCGGGACCGGCCCCGCAAGGGCCGCCTGGTGCTGGTGACCGCCATCAACCCCACCGCGGCCGGGGAGGGGAAGTCCACGGTCACCGTGGGCCTCACCCAGGCCCTGCGCAAGATGGGGAACCGCGCGATGCTCACCATGCGCGAGCCGAGCCTCGGCCCCGTGTTCGGGATCAAGGGGGGTGCGGCCGGCGGAGGCTACGCGCAGGTCGTACCGATGGAGGACATCAACCTCCACTTCACGGGCGACTTCCACGCCATCACGAGCGCGAACAACCTGCTCGCGGCCCTGCTCGACAACCACCTGCATCAGGGCAATGCAAGCGGAGTGGATCCGCGCCGCATCACCTGGCCCCGCACGATCGACATGAACGACCGCGCGCTGCGCGGTATCGTGATCGGGTTGGGGGGACCCCTCGGCGGCGTGCCGCGCGAGGACCGGTTCGTCATCACGCCTGCCAGCGAGATCCAGGCGATCATGTGCCTGGCTCGCGACATGGACGATCTGGAGGCGCGGCTGGGGCGCATCATCGTGGGAATGACCCGGGGACAGGAACCGGTGCGGGCCGAGCAGCTCAAGGCCCAGGGCGCGATGACGCTGCTGCTCAAGGACGCCCTCAACCCAAACCTGGTGCAGACCCTGGAGGGAGGACCGGCGCTGGTTCACTGCGGCCCGTTCGCGAACATCGCGCACGGCTGCAACTCTCTCGTGGCTACCGACGCCGGCCTGCGGCTGGCCGACATCGTCATCACCGAAGCGGGGTTCGGCGCCGATCTGGGCGCCGAGAAGTTCTTCGACATCAAGTGCCGCATCGGTGACCTCAAGCCCGAGGCGGTAGTGGTGGTGGCGACGGTGCGCGCCCTAAAGCTGCACGGCGGCGCAAAGAAGGACACGCTCACGGAGCCGGATGCCGCGGCCGTGGAGCGTGGCTTCGGCAACCTCAGACAGCATCTCGAGAACGTCGCCAAGTACGACGTGCCGGCAGTGGTGGCCATCAACCGCTTCATCACCGACAGCGATGAAGAAGTCGAGGCCGTGCGCGCGGGCTGCGAAGCGCTCGGTGCCGAAGTGGCACTGTGCGAGGTGTGGGAGAAGGGCGGCGACGGCGGAGTCGAGCTGGCCGAGGCGGTGCTCGGTATTCTCGAGGAGGGCAAGGCGGACTTCAAGCCGATCTACGACACCGAGCTGCCCATCCGCCAGAAGATCGAGACCGTGGCCAACGAGATCTACCGGGCCGACGGGGTCACCTTCATGCCGGCCGCGGTCCGCGCGGCAGCCAGGCTCGAGAAGTGGGGTCTCGGCGACACGCCGGTGTGCATGGCCAAGACGCAGTACTCCTTCAGCGACAATGCGTCCTTGCTCGGCGCCCCGAGCGGGTTCAAGATCACGGTGCGGGACATCTACCCGTCCGCCGGCGCCGGCTTCGTGGTGGCGCTGTGCGGTGACATCATGACGATGCCGGGCCTCGGCAAGACGCCGGCCGCGGAGAAGATGAAGGTCGCCGCCGACGGCACCATCGAAGGGCTCTTCTAGGAAGGGGCGAGACAGATGGAGTTCGTGACGACCGAACACGCGCCGGCGGCAATCGGCCCGTACACCCAGGCGCTCGTAGTCGGGAATTGGGTGTTCGCGTCGGGCCAGATAGCACTTGATCCGGAGTCGGGGGAGATCGTGGGAGCCGACGCGAAGGCCCAGGCACACCGGGTGTTGCGGAACCTCTCCGCGGTGCTGCAGGAGGCCGGCGTCGACTTCTCGAAGGTGGTCAAGACCACGTTATACCTCGCCGACATCGCGGATTTCCAGACCGTGAACGAGGTGTACGCCGAGTACTTCGGCGAGCACCGGCCGGCACGGGCCGCCCTCCAGGCGGGGGCGCTGCCCAAGGGTGCGCTCGTGGAGATCGAAGCGATCGCGCTGCGGAGCTGACCACGACGCGGGGGCGGATCGGGCCTGGTGGCTCGTACGGTCTTCAAAACCGCTGGGAGGCGCCTTGGGCGGCTCCGGTGGGTTCGATTCCCACACGCTCCCGCCAGCGCGCGCGATGAAGCAATCGGCCTTCTTCATCCTGAACGCCGCCGCAGGGCGTGGCCGCGGCCACAAGCTGCGGCCGCGGCTCACTCAGGCCACCCGCGACCTCGGCTGGGACGCCCGGATCCACGAGACCACGCACTCGGGCCACGAGCGTGAACTGGGCGCGCGGGCGCGGGAGGAGGAGTGGCCCCTCGTGGTCGCCGTGGGGGGTGACGGCACCGTCCACCACACGGCCAACGGCCTGCTTGCCGAAGGACCCACCGAGACCGCGCTGGGCCACGTTCCGATTGGCACGGGCAACGACTACGCGTTCGCGCTCGGCCTGCGCAAGCGCCCATTCGAGCACATGCTCAATGCCGCGCTGCACGGCACCGTGAGAAGCCTGGACGTGGGCAACTTCATGGGGCAGTACTTCGTCAACGCGCTGGGCGCCGGCTTCGACGCCGAGGCCACGCGTCAGTCCCTCAGCATCAAGCACCTGCGCGGCTTCCCGCTCTACCTAACCGCCGCCTACCGCACCTTCATCAAGTTCGACCCCCCCGAGCTCGAGGTCGTGGCTCCCGAACACCACGAGCGTGCCCGGGTGATGATGATGGAGGTGGCCATCGGCCCGTCCATCGGGGGCGGGTTCAAGATCGCTCCGGGAGCGATCATTGACGACGGGCTGTTCGATGTGTGCGTGATCCGCAGGGTGGGACTGCTGCGCTTCCTGCGGTACGTCCCCCGCGTGGTTCGCGGCAAGCACACAGAGATGCCCGACGTGGCGCTGTTCCGCAGCAGCGACGTTCAGCTCAACGCTCCGTCGGGCCCGGTGCTGGTCCACCTCGACGGCGAGCTGTTCGAGCTCCCGGAAGGCGAACCACAGAGGGTCGAGATGCTGCCGCAGCACCTCAAGGTGGTATGCGCGCACTGATCGCGGCGGCCATGCTGGCGGCCGTCGCCGTACCGGCTCGGGCGCAGGTCATACCGGAGCGGCAGCCCACCCAGCAACAGCCCGACCCCAGCGACACGGTGCAGGTGCCCAAGTTCCGCGTCGAGCCTCCGGTCTCGCCGGTGGGCGCCATGTGGCGCTCCCTACTGCTGCCCGGCTGGGGGCAGTCCAAGCTGGGGCGCCGCGTGACCGGTGCGGTGTTCGTGTTCTGGGAGGGTGTCACGCTCACGATGATGGTCAAGTCCATCAACCAGCTGGATTACTTCCGCACCATAGACGACGGCAGCGACGATGCGCAGGAGAAGATCGACGGCAAAAAGCAGGAGATCGAAGACTGGGCGGTGCTGCTGATATTCAACCACCTGTTGAGCGCCGCCGAAGCCTACGTGTCGGGCATTCTGTGGGACTTTCCCGGAGAGTTGGAGGCGGGTGTGGCGCCCTCCGGGGACCTCTCGGTGGGGATCAGCCTGGAGTTCTGAGTCTCAGCCTAGCCCTCGAAGCGAGCCAGCCGCGGGCCTGCCTCGTCCACCACGGCGTACCTCCCACCATCTGCGAACGCACCCGGATTCAGATACCATCTGCCCGGCTCGACCTCGTCCACCAGCGGCGCGTGCGTGTGTCCCAGGACCAGCAGCTCCAGATCGCGCCGCGCCAGCAGCAGCTCGCGCGCCCACGCCGCCTGAGCCGCGGCAGCACCCTCCATGATCTTCGGGTCGCGCCGGCCCGCCAGCCGGGGTGACAGCCGCCGCACCAGGGCGTAGCCCAGGTCGGGGTGCAGCGCGCGAAACGCGGCCACGGTAGGCCGCCACCGTGTCAGCGCGTGCAGCACGCGGGCTCCCAGCTCACCCCCGGCCACGCCGTCTCCGTGCGTGACCAGTGCGTTGAGGCCCGCCAGCTCGAGCTCCACCGCATCGGCGTGAAACTCCGCTCCCAGCTGCTCGCGCCAGAACGGCCCGCCCCAGCGGTCGTGGTTGCCTCCGGTGAGGGTGAGCCGCATCCCGGCGCGGCGCACCGCGGCGAGGGCTTCGAGAGTGGGGAAGGCCTGCCGCGGGATGACGCTGCGGTACTCGAACCAGAACTCGAACAGGTCGCCGTTGATCACCAGGTGATCGCCCATAGCTGGAACGGCGCCCAGGAACCGGTGGAATGCCTCCGTCTCGGACGGTCGGTCATCGTCCAGGTGGACGTCGGCAACAACGATTACGGGGGATGGCACGCGCGCAGTATAGAACGGTGCGGCAACCCCGGGCAACCGCAGGACACAGGTGCTGCCGGCCGGCGCTCGGCCGGTTAGATTGGGGCCGCCGTGAATCCCGGAACTTCGTTCGACCGCGCACTGCTCGAGTCCGTGAGCGTGGATCTGCTCACCGTGGCTCGTCAGGTGTCCGAGCTGGAGCGGGGGACCCCGTCCGGCTCCGCCCGGGTGCCCGGCTTGCTCACCGCGGTCCGCTGCCTCGACCTCACGGCGCTCTCGGGCGGGGAGCCCCCTGCAGATATCCGCGAGCTCTGCCGCGCAGCGCAGCGGCCCCTGTCCGAGGCGCTGCTGCGCCGGCTGGGCGCGGCGGCCCGCGGCATGCGGGTGGCGGGAGCCTGCGTGGAGCGGCGCTTCGTGGCCGCCGCCGCGGAAGAGCTGGCCGCAACCGGCATCCCGGTCGTGGCTGTGGCGGGCGGCTTCCCGGTGCCGTTCGAGTCCCTGGAGGAGCGGGTGCGCGATGTGCGGCGCGCCGTCGAGGCCGGAGCCGGGGAGATCGACCTGGTCATCAACCGCCGGCTGGCCCGCCCCGAAC
Organism: Gemmatimonadota bacterium; assembly: GCA_039586895.1. Classification (GTDB taxonomy): domain Bacteria; phylum Gemmatimonadota; class Gemmatimonadetes; order Gemmatimonadales; family GWC2-71-9; genus WVYX01. The sequence continues at coordinate 19,668 of JBDHJM010000025.1, forward strand.
GCTGGCCCCTGCTGTACGAGGAGCTGCGGGTGCTGCGGGGGGCCTGCAACGACCTCACGATGAAGGTCATACTCGCGGCCGGCGAACTCGACTCCCTGCGCGACGTGGCCTGCGTGAGCCGCCTGGCCATGATGGCGGGGGCCGATTTCGTGAAGACCTCCACCGGTCGTGAGCGGGTGGGGGCCGCACTCCCGTTCGGGCTCGTCATGGCACGCGCCATACGGGAGTACCGGGCTGCCACCGGAGTGACGGTGGGGCTCAAGCCGGCTGGCGGCCTCAAGACCGCCGGGGCGGCATTGCAGTGGGTGGCCCTGGTCGGGCACGAGCTGAGCCCGGAGTGGGCCCATCCCGACCGCTTCCGCATCGGGGCCAGCTCCCTGCTGGCCGACCTGGAACGCGAGCTCGAGATCACCCTGGAGGAGGTGGAGCGTGCCCGTGCCTGATTCCGCCCGCCCGAGCGAGGAGGCCGAGCACATCTCGACCACCGAGCTGCGCGTGCGCTATGCCGAGACCGACCAGATGGGCGTCGCACATCACTCCACCTACTTGGTCTGGTGCGAGGAGGCCCGCACCAGCCACATGCGCAGTCTCGGCGTGAGCTACCGCGAGATGGAGGAGCGGGGCCTGTTTCTCCCGGTCGTCGAGGCCCACCTGCGCTACCGTGCCGCCGCCCGCTACGACGACCGCCTGCAGGTCCGCTGCTGGGTGCGGGACACCTCCAGCCGGAGGGTGGTTTTCGGCTATGCCGTGGACCGGCCGGCCGACGGGAAGCTCCTGGCAACGGCACAAACGGCCCTGATAGCGGTAGATTCAACATATGCCCTCACGACGATCCCACCCGGCGTCAGGGAAAAGCTGGTCGTGGTGCCTGACCCGGTCCGCCTGTAGCGTCCTCCTGCTGCTGGTGGCCGTCCCCCACCAGGGGCGGGCGCAGGATGAGGCGGTAATCGACGCACTGGCAGGGGTGCTCGCCGCCGGAGACGAGCGCCGCTGGGACGACGCCCTGCTGGCCAGCGCCGCCAACCACCCCGATCCCGTGGTCCGGCGGCACGCCGCTCTGACCATGGGCCGCATCGGGGGGCCGACTGCCGGGCCTCGCCTGCTGGAGCTCCTCACAGACCCCGACAGCACAGTCCAGCAAGACGCCGCGTTCGCACTCGGGCTGCTGGCCGACGCGGCCAACCTCGAGGCGCTGCAGGAGCACCTGATGGACGCCACGCCCGTCGAGCAGACCGGCATGCACGCCGAGCTGGTGACGGCCATCGCGAAGACCGGCGGCGCCCGGGCCGGAGCACTGTTCGAGGAGCTGCTGGTCCGCTGGAACGCCGCAATCGAGACCGGATCGCCCCCCTACGTGGTTCCGACCCTGCTGGGCGAGTCGTGGCGGCTGGGGAGCCACGCCCCGGTGCTGCGCATCGCCCAGGTGACTCGGGTCCGATCGGCCGAGTTGAGGCGCCGGGCCGTGTACTCGCTGTCCCGGCTGCGGTCACCGGACGGCGCGGCGGTGCTGCTCCAGGCGGTCGAGGACGACGACGCGCAGGTGCGGGCGTTTGCCGCGCGCGCGCTCACGCGCAGCTACGCCGACACGGCTGGTCTCGAGCCTGCGGCCATAGCCAACCGCCTCGTCATCCTCTCGCGCGACAGGGAGACCGCGGTGCGGATCAACGCCCTCCGCTCGTTGGCGACGTTCGGTGATCCCCAGTACGCGGGCGCCGCCGAGGACCGGGTTGGCGACCAGGAGGCGGGCGTGCGCATGCAGGCCATCGTCACCCTCGGGGCCCTGGGCGGACCTGGAGTGTCTCGCGTGCTGGCGGAGCAGGCCGACCGCGGCTCCTTCGCGACCAGGCGCCTCGCGCTGCTTGCGTTGGCTCGCACCGACCGCGGCACCGCGATCATGAAGAGCGCGGCGTGGATCACCGACGAGGACTGGCGCATGCGCTACGCGGGCGCCCAGGCCCTCGAGCGCATCGGAGGGGACACCGCGCTCGCATGGTTGGAGATCCTGATCGCGGAAGACGCCGACGACCGGGTCGTGGCCAGCGCCTTCGACGCCATGACGCGCGGCGACAGCGCATGGGCCAGCGCGACAGCCGGAGGGCTCCTGGTGCACCGCGATCCCGTGGTGCGCACGCTCGCGGCGCGGCAGCTCGAGCGGCGGCCGCTCGCGGCAGACATCGACCCCCTGGTCGACGCATACGGCCGCGCGCTGCAGGACCCGATTTCGGATGCCAGGATCGCGGCCGTCGAGGCCCTCGGAGGCGTGGCGTCGCTGGGCTACGCGCAGCGGCTCGCCGTCGAGGAGCGGCTCCTCAGCAGGTTCCCGTCGTGCAACGACTACCTGGTGCGCCGCGCCGCCGAGCAGCATCTCGAGTCGGTCGCGCAGCGCTGGGGACCCTCACGGCCGATCACGACCGAACTCGACGCCGCCGACTACCGCGACATCGCCCGGCGGATCCTGCTGCCGGCGGAGCGGGGCGAGGGCCTGCCGCGGATGCGGCTCGAGACGGACCGCGGCGACATCACGATCACGCTCTACGCGGCAGACGCCCCGATCACTGTCAATCAGCTGCTGCAGCTCGCCGATCAGCATTACTTCGACGGCAGCGCCTGGCACCGCGTCGTGCCCAACTTCGTGATCCAGGACGGTGACCCGAGGGGAGACGGCTGGGGAGGTCCGGGTGTCGCGCTGCGGGACGAGGTCAACCGCAGACGCTACCAGCGCGGCACCGTCGGCATGGCGCTCTCCGGACCGGACACCGGCGGGAGCCAGTTCTTCATCACCCACTCGCCCCAGCCGCACCTCGACGGCACCTACACCGTGATCGGGCAGGTGACGAACGGGCTCGACGTGGTGGACCGGACCACGCAGGGCGACGGCATCCGGTCGGTGCGGAGGCGCTAGATGCTGCGGGCCTTCCGGGTGGCGTTCGTGCTCCTGGTGCTGTCGGCCGGCGCCGGGCCGGCATTCGCGCAGCTCAACTACTTCGGCCAGAACAAAGTGCAGTACCGGGGCTTCGAATGGCAGGTCCTGCGCGGCCCGCACGTTGACCTGTACTTCTATCCCGAGGAGCGGGACCTGGCCAACGTGGCCCTCGACTACGCCGAGGAGAGCTTCCGTTTTCTGGAGCAGAAGTTCGGCCACTCGCCGCCGCGCCGCATCCCGCTGATCATCTACGCCTCGCACGCCGACTTCGAGCAGACCAACATCCTGCCGTTCGTCCCGCCGGAGGGAGTCCTCGGCGTCACCGAGTTCCTCAAGCAGCGCGTTGCGGTGCCGTTCAACGGCAATTACTCGCAGTTCCGTCACACGCTGCGGCACGAGATGGTGCACGCGTTCCAGCTCAGCGTGAAGAACGACACGTACGTCAGACACAGGCGCGTGGGCCGTGTGTTCATTCCGCTGTGGTGGTCCGAGGGACTCGCCGAGTTCTGGTCGGAGGGCGAGGACGCGCTCGATCACACCGTGCTGCGGGAGCTGGCGGTGTCGGGCCGCATGCCGCGCATCCGGCAGCTCACCTACGTGTACGGCGGCGTCGTGTATCCGCTCGGTGGGGCGATCCACCGCTGGCTGGCGGCCGAGTTCGGCGACTGGCGGGTCCAGGTGCTGTACCGTGACCTGTGGAAGTACCGATCCTTCGAGGAGGCCCTCGAGGGCGTCTACGGGCTGCCGATCCAGGAGCTGGAGAGCCGCCTCCACTTCCACTTCCAGCAGACCTACTTCCCGGTGGTGGTGGAGCGGGAGCCGCTGGACGTGACCGCCACCGCACTGGCCAACCTGGCCGCCAAGCCCGTCGCGTTCCAGATGCCCGGCGACTCGACGACGCGTTATCTGTTCCTGTCTCCGCGCAACGGCTACATGACCCTGTACGAGGGCACCTTCAACCGGCCCGGCAAGCACCGCACGGTCGTCAAGGGCGAGCGGGGCGCCGAGTTCCAGTCGTTCCACACGATGATCTCGCGCCTCTCGGTGCGCGAAGGCATCGTGGCCGTATCCAGCAAGTACCTGGACCGGGATGCTCTGTTCTTCTACGACCTCGCGAAGCGCCGTGTCGTGGGCCGCTACCAGTTCGAAGGCGTCGTTTCCATCCTCTCGCCCAGCTGGGCCCCCGACGGCCAGAGCGTCGTGTTCAGCGGCCTCACCTTCAGCGGGATGTCCGACCTCTATCGGGTGTGGATCCCCGACGGCAGGCTCGAGCGCCTGACCGACGACCGGTTCCAGGACATCGACCCCAGCGTGAGCCCCGACGGCCGCTACGCCGTGTTCGCGTCGGACCGCACGCCGCACGGCTCCGACGGCGCGCTGAACCTGTTCGTGATCGATCTGGCATCGGGCAGCATGCGCTACCTGACGCACGGCAAGTGGCGCGACCAGCAGCCCCGCTGGGCCGAGAACGGCCGGATCTACTTTTCGTCGGACCGGGCCGGCGCGTTCGACATCTACTCCGTGGACGAACTGGGGAGGGGAAGGCGCGAGACGCATACGCTGCACGCGGCGTTCGACCCGCAGTGGGTGGAGTCGGAGAAGGCGCTCGTGTTCGGGGGCTTCGGCAACCTGTCGTTCAACATCTACCGCGCGTATCCGGAGTCGCAGCCCGACGACAGCACCGTCATGTTTGCCCTGGCTCCCGAGATCGCTTCGGACGGGCACGAGCTCAGGGACGGACCCTGGCACTGGCCCGAGCTCACTGACTCGCCCTACGTGCGGGAGGACCCGCAGCCCTACAGCTCGCGCTTCAAGCTGGACTTCGCCGCGGGCGACGTGATCGTCGTGCCGGGCACCGGCTCTGCCCAGGGACTGGTGTTCCGTTTCTCCGACCTGCTGAGCGACCAGCTGCTGTTCGTGGGAGCGACCACGTACCAGAGCCGCAACACCTTCGGCAGCCTGCTGGAGAACATCAATGCGAACATCTTCTACCTGAACCGGAAGCGGCACCTCAACTGGGGACTCGGAGTGTTCCGGCTGCGTGGCGTGTTCCTGCAGGGCGACTTCCGCACCACCTACGAGGAGACGTCCAACGGCGCCTTCATCGACCTGCGGTGGCCGTTCTCGCGCTTCAGCCGCATCGAGGGCCAGTTCCGGGTGGAGCACTCGGACCGGCTCGACTTCTCCATGCTGCCGAGTCCGGACGCGCACCGCGTGGGCTGGCTGGTTTCCAACATACTCGTCTGGGTGCACGACAATACGCTGTGGCTTCCCACCGGACCGATCGACGGCCAGCGCACCAACGTGACCGGCTCCATCACCTCCGACGTCACCAACGGCCGGTTCGACGCCTGGATGATGTCGCTCGACCACCGCCGCTACCTGCGGGCGGGCCGCTACTCGGCGTACGCGATTCGCGCCTACGGTTACATTGCGGGCGGTGAGCGGCCGCGGCGCGTGAACATCGGCGGGCCCTGGGGTCTGCGCGGCTATCCAAGGTTCGGTGAGATATCCGGCACGCGGGGCTTCCTGCTCAACCAGGAGCTGCGCTTCCCGCTGCTCAACTCGCTCAACTTCGGGACGGCGCTGGGGAACCTGGGCTTCCCGGGAATACAGGGGGCCGTGTTCCTCGATTTCGGCGGCGCGTGGGACGACAGAAGCAGCTTCAACCGCGGCGTGCTGGGCAGCGGAGGCTTCAGCTTCCGCATGGGGCTGGGCGGCGCGCTGGTGCTTCGCTTCGACATGGGATGGCGTTTCGACATGACCGGGGGCGACCGATCGGGCATCTCCATCCAGGGCGTGGATCCGGGCTGGTTCACCTCCTTCTTTTTCGGATTTAACTACTGATGTGGCAACGGCTTGCGCTCAGACGGGGCGGCTATTATCACTTGTGCGTGCTCGCCGCCGTGGCGGCGGGCGCATGTGCGCCCGGACCGGCACCTCTGGCACCAGAGGAGTTGCCGCAGATTTCCCGCGCCGAGGTCAGCGCTTGGGTGGACGGGTACGCCCCGACCCAGGCACAGCTATACGACCTGCGCTGGACCTACGAGACGCAGAAGGGGAAAGCTCGGGGAAGGGCAGCGGTGCGGTTCGTGCCGCCGGACTCGATCCGGTTCGATTACCGCGGACCGTTCGGACGTTCGGGCGCTGCCATGGTAGTTGGGGAGCGCGTCGTGTGGGCCGAGCCGGACGAGGACGCGGGTGGGTTCATGGCGCTGGCCCCGCTGTTCTGGATGGCTCTCGGGGTCCCACAGGACCCACCGTCCGATGCCGTTCTGTCGGGACGGGAGGAAGGTACCAGGCGTCTATGGCGCTACGCGACGGGCCTGGACACGCTCACCTATCGGTCAGTGCGGGCATCGCCCGCGACGTTGGCGGCCGAGATGCGGCATGGGCGCGAGCTGCTCGGGACGGGGGAAGTGGAGCTGGCGGACTCGACCGGTCTGCCGGAGAAGGCCACGATGCTGTTTCCGGGCTCGGCGACGGCGATATACTTCACGGTTCGAGCTATTGAACCGATCACGTCAGTGGAAACGGATTTCTGGCAAAGGCCTTAGCGGCGGCGCGCTCGTGCTAGCGGCGGGCGTTGCGGCCGCGTGCTATGGATTCGCGGGCGGCGGCCTCCCGAGCCACATCAAGACAGTGGCGATCCTTCCGTTCGACAACCGGACACCCGACCCCGCTCTCACGCAGGAAGTCGCGGCTGCGGTACGCGTAGCCATGGAAGAGCGGCTCGGCTTGCGAGCCGCAGCCGAGGCCTCGGCCGACGCCGTGGTGCGGGGCACGATCGTCCGCTACCAGCCCGACCTGCTCCTCGCACAGCAGGCCAGCGAGGAGGGCAACGTCACCGTCACGCGGCGGCGCGTGCAGATCACGCTGAGCATCGAGATCTTCGACCAGCAGGAGAACAGGACCCTGTGGGAGCGCTCCGGCCTGGTCGTGGACGGCGAGTACACGCCGCCGCTCGAGAACGACGGGCGCAGTGTGGCGCTCCAGAAGCTCGTCAACGACATCGTGGACGGGGCCCAGTCGCAATGGTAGCCAGGGCCAGGCGCCGTCTGCGCAGCGCACGCGGTATGAGCCGGTTGGGGTGCCTGTTCACGCTGCTGATCCTGGCGACGGTGGTTTACTACGGCGTCAACGTGGGTGCGGTGTACCTGCGCTACTACCGGCTGGTGGACGAGATGCGCACGCAGGCCAAGGTGGCTCCCAGCATCGACGACGCGACCATCCGGCGCCGCGTCATCCGCAAGATCGACGCGCTCAACATCCCGGCCGAAGCGAGGCGCGAGCTCGACATCAGGCGCTCTCTCAGGCCGCGCGAGATCCGTATACATACCACGTATCGAGACACGCTCGAGCTTCCGTTCTACAAGTACCTGGTGACACTGACTCCTGAAGCAAGACAAGCCCTCTAACTACACACACATAGACACGCAATGAGACTGATGGGAAGAATCGGTGGGGTGGCCCTCTTGTTGCTTGTAGCAGCGCCGGCCCCTGTGTGGGGACTCTCCGAGCAAGCGGAGGGCGGCGAGGCGCTGATAGTCCGTCTGTTCCTCGTACTCGGGATCATGCTTCTCGCCGGCAAGTTCTCCGGGGAGCTGTTCGAGCGGCTGGGTCAGCCCGCGGTCCTGGGCGAGCTCATCACGGGCATCCTGCTCGGTGCGAGCGCGCTGGGCGTCATTCCGACATCACCGGACGATCCGCTAACCGAGGTGATCCGCATCTTCGCCGAGGTCGGCGTCGTGATCCTGCTGTTCGAGATCGGCCTCGAGACGGACCTGAAGCAGATGTTCCGCGTGGGCGGCAGCGCGACCGCGGTCGCCACGGTCGGCGTGGTGCTGCCCATGTTGGGCGGGATCCTGTTCTGGATCTCGCCGCTGGTGCGGCCGGAGCTGAGCAACGCCGACCAGGTTACGACTGCCATCTTCCTCGGTGCGACCCTCACCGCGACCTCGGTGGGAATCACCGCTCGGGTGCTCAACGACCTGCGCGTGATGCACTCCATCGAGGCGCAGATGATCATCGGCGCGGCGGTGGTGGACGACATCATGGGCATCATCCTGCTCGGAGTGGTGAGCTCGCTCGTGGCCGGGCATGCGGTTTCGGCGCTCGCCGTCGGGCAGTCTATCGCGCTGGCCATCGGCTTCCTGATCGTGGCGGTGGGAGCCGGGTTGCTGCTGGCGCCCCGCATCTTCGGCCTGCTCGACCGCATGCGGGTGCGCGGCATCCTGCTGGTCGCCGCGTTCGCGTTCGTGCTGTTCATGGCTGCCTCGGCTCACCTGGCCGGCTCGGCTCTGATCATCGGTGCCTTCGCCGCCGGGATCATCCTCTCGGGCACCAACCAGTTCGACACCATTCACGACCGCATCAAGCCGGTCGCCGACATCTTCACTCCGATCTTCTTTCTGTCCATCGGTGCGCAGTTCGATCTCTCGCTGCTCAATCCGTTCGCGGAAGGGAACCTGCTCATCCTGGGTCTGGGCGGCCTCCTGTTCCTGATCGCAATCGTGGGCAAGGTCGCGGCGGGATGGGCGGCGCCCTGGCAGAAGTTCAATCGCCCGGCGGTAGGGGTGGGCATGATCCCGCGGGGGGAAGTCGGACTCATCTTCGCCAACATCGGGCTCACCTCCGGCGTGCTCACACGCGAGCTGTTCAGCGCCATCCTCATCATGGTGATGGGCACCACGTTCATGGCCCCGCCGCTGCTGAAGGTCGCGTTCGGCAGGGGCGGAGTGACCCACGCCTCGGACGAGAAGGCAGAGCCGCTTCCCGAGAAGCCCGAGGGGGACACCGGGGAGCCGCCCGCGCCTCCCGGAGCCTAGGGGTGGCCCGGCCCGACGGACGGCGCGACGACCAGCTCCGGCCAGTGTCGCTGGAGCGGGGCAGCAGCCCGCACGCCGAGGGCTCCTGCCTGGCACGCTTCGGGAACACGGTCGTGTTGTGCACGGCCAGCGTCGAGGAGGGCGTTCCCCCCTGGCGCCGCGGCGGCGGGCTGGGCTGGCTCACCGCCGAGTACGCCATGCTCCCCCGCGCCACCGACCGCCGCACCGCGCGGGAGCGGCGCGGCGCGGGCGGCCGCACCTCCGAGATCCAGCGGCTCATTGGCCGCAGCCTGCGCGCGGCGCTCACCAGCTTCGAGTTCGGCGAGCACACCGTCACGGTAGACTGCGACGTGCTGCAGGCCGACGGGGGCACGCGCACGGCGGCGATCACCGGCGGGGCTGTGGCAGTGGCGGACGCGTGCGCATGGCTCGCGCGGGAGAAGGGTGTGCCCAACCGGTTCGGCCGGCTGGTGGCCGCGGTCTCGGTGGGCGTGGTGGAGGGGGAAGCCCGCCTGGACCTTTGCTACACGGAGGACCGCGACGCCGAGGTCGATGCCAACGTCGTGACGGCCGAGCCCGACCAGTACGTGGAGGTGCAGGGCACAGCCGAGGGCAGCCCGTTCGACCGGGCCTCTTTGGATCGGATGCTGGCCCTGGCCGACGGGGGGCTGGGCGAGCTGTTCCGGGCGCAGCGCGCGGCCCTGGAGCAATGAGCGAGCAGCTGTTCATCGCCACCCGCAACGCGGGCAAGAAGCGGGAGATCCGCGCCATCCTGCAGGACCTTCCCTACGTGCTGCGCTTTCTCGACGAGAGCGGCATCGTGGAGCACGCCGACGAGGCGCTGCTCGAGGAGGCCGAGTCGTTCGAGGGCAACGCGCGGCGCAAAGCGCACTACTTCGCACGCCGCACCGGCTCCCCCACGGTCGCTGACGACTCGGGACTCGAGGTGTTCGCATTGGGCGGCGCTCCCGGCGTGCGCTCGCGGCGCTTCGCGCTGTTCGAAGGACCGCCCGACGAGCAGGACAAGGCCAACAACGCGCACCTCCTGAGCAAGCTCAGCGGGCTCCCTGAGGAACGGCGCCGCGCGCGCTACCGCTGCGTGGTGGCATTCGTTCCGCGCCCCGACGCTCCGTCAATGACCTTCGAGGGCACCTGCACCGGCAACATCCTCGAGGCGCCCAAAGGCAGCGGCGGCTTCGGCTACGATCCCCTGTTCTTCAGCGACGACCTGCAGCAGGGCTTCGGCGAGGCCAAGCCCGAGGACAAGGACGCCGTGAGCCACCGGGGCAGGGCCTTCCGGGCCTTTGCCGACTGGCTGAAGCAGAATCCGCTGGCGTAGCTATCTTGGGTGCAGGTAGCGGGGCGCAGCGCGGCCGGAGGGAGAGATGTCATGGGCGAAGACGTACTGATAGTGACGATCGTCATGGGCGCGCTCGCGTTCACCGGGACGGCGGCCTCGCTGGGTTGGGCATGGGTGCATTTCAACGTCAAGAAGAAGGAAATCGAGGCACAGGGCAGCGACCCGGCGTTGGGAGGGGAGGTCGATGCGCTGCGTGACGACCTCAACGACACACGCGCGCAGCTGGCGGAGATGCAGGAACGCCTCGACTTCACGGAGCGCATGCTGACCGCCGGGCGGGCTCCGCAGGATCCTGAGAGCAAGTAGCCACGAAGCCGCGGGGCGTAGCGCAGCCCGGTAGCGCGCCTGCTTTGGGAGCAGGAAGTCGCCGGTTCGAATCCGGCCGCCCCGACTCACACCTCCTGTCGGCTGCATGGCCTCCGTGGCCGCCGGCCCTATATTTCCGTTAGACACTGCAGGGCGGGGCGCCAATGGACAATCTGCTTGGTTCGCTGTTGGCCGGGATCGTGGGCGGCTTGGTAGTGCTCGTATTCCAGGGCATCCACCGCAGAGTCAAGGCCGCGGGCGGCGCCCGCTCGCTGGCCGCGAAGGCGCGCGACAGTGCCGCGGTGCGCCGCTTCGTGGTCCGCCTCACCCAGGAGCAGCAGCACGAGCTGAAGATCGCCACCGGGATCGAGGCCGAGGCGCTGGAATACACTGAGAGCGAGCTGGAGACCAGAAAGGCGCCGAAGCTGCCCAAGGAGAAGCACCTGCACGGGCTGTGGGTGGCGCTCGGCCTCGACGACTGAGCGGTCCGGATGGCCAGGGAATGCGGCGGCGCCCGGCCGAGCGGCCGGGCGCATTTCGTTGGCGGCAGGATTGACTACTGCTATGCCTTTGCGATATTTGGACTTAGCTTGCGCGCGCCCGTAGCTCAGGTGGATAGAGCATCGGCCTTCTAAGCCGAGGGTCCCAGGTTCGAGTCCTGGCGGGCGCATGCCACCAACACCGGAGCGGGCAGGGGATTCAGTTGAGCGATTTCAGTAAGGCTTTGGGCGACCTCGAGACCACTCTCAACGACGTAACTGAGAGGTGGCACGCTCGAGTCCGGCTCATCATCGACTCGATTCAGCCCCTTGGGGAGTGGGTGAAGCGCGATCCGCTGTTGCGGGCGTGCTACGCCGTGCTCGCCGCCCCGACGAGCATGGCGAACGAGGCGGTCCGCGACCTGAGGGACCTGTGGTATCCGTTCCATCTGCTGCACGAGAACCAGCGCAAGCGCCTGCAGTGGATGGAAGCGCTGCAGCAGGCCACCGGGAAGGAAGCGGCCGAGGCAGGCTGGGACGAAGAGCGCACCAGCGCGCTGCTGGAGTCGCAGGGCCTGTGGGCTGCCGTCATACGCTCGCCGATCAAGTTCACGGGCGACGCGGCATGGCGCGAGATCCGCAAGAGCCTCGCTGCCGACGAGATGGGCAATCCGTACGGGCGCCAGGCGGACCTGCAGAAGCTGGGCGTCGAGGTGAGCCACAAGCGCGAGCTCGCCGATGCCGGACCGCGCGAAGTGGCGGCGACCCGCCTGCTGGTCTACGAGAGCCTGGTCTCGGCTGCCGTGGCGCACCTCGCCGCCCAGGAGCTCTCCGACGCGCAGCAGAAGGCCCTGCAGTTCACCTACATCGGCGGCCTCATGGAGCGTGAAGTGGCCGTGCAGATGCTGATGAGCGAGGAAGCCGTGGCGCAGCTCAAGCGCCGTGCCCTGGCAATCATCCGTAAGGCGGCGGCGCACCCCCAGCTGTGAGGCGGGAGCCGGCCCGTCAGTCCAGCCCCATCACGTCGCGCACGGCCACGACACCGCTGTTGCCCACTGTCACACGCTTGTCGCCCCCAGGGGCGTCGATCATCAGCCGGCCCTCGAGCCGGTAGGACACCGAGCCGCGGGCGAGCAGGCCGCGCGCCGCCGCACCCACACCCTCCCACGTGAACTGCATCGGGATCTCGAGGCGCGTGTGGGTCTCCGCGGCCAGCTCGAACACGCTCTCGTGACTGAGCTCCCCGAAGCGAGTGTCCTCCAGGTGCAGCTCCGCAGTGAAGCGCGCGCCGCGGATGTCATAGCTGTTCGGGTTGTAGACATCGAGCTCTACCCGCAGCGAGCCGCCCGAGATGCCGAGCCCCGTGACGGCCACTCCCTCGAGCTGCACGTGCGGCTCCTGAAACTGAGCACCGCCCAGGAGCGCACAGCCCCCGAGTGCCAGCGCCAGCAGGATACTGCCCATTCGTGTGCTTTCCATCACAGGCTCCCCGCTACTGAGTCAAACCGACCCAAGAGTGTACCAGACATCACGGAAGGTCCAGCGGCTGCGGCCTACGTTGATTCCGGGAGAGCCGGGCAGGCCCGCCCTCACGGCGTCCGGAGAGGGCGCCGCCCGCTCTGAGCCGCTTCAGGTCGTTGCTATAAGACCTTGCAGAAAAACTAGTTACGCAATCCGCCCGCTGCGACGTGGCGGCCCGAAGTATTAGGTTAGGGGGCCCTGGTTGGACGGACGACCCGACGCGACGGATCCCGACGTGCCCGCGCCCGGACAGACGCCGGAGCGCCGTTATGCCCAGCGGCCGGTTCCGGAGGGTGAAGGACCCGCGAGCTATCCGCGCGCCGACGCACCCGAGGAGGGCGGCGGCGCCCCGGCCCGGGAGGGATTCGAGGTCCCCATGCCTGCAGCCTCAGCGCCCGAGGCGCAGAACAGCTCGGAACACCCCGCCGACCTGGTCTTCATCGTCCGGGCTGACGGCGAGATCCGCTTCGCCAACCGGCCGCACGGAGGCCTTAGCGAGGACGAGCTCGTCGGCACCAGCCTGTACGAGTGGATCGCCCCCACCCATCGCGACCTGCTGAGCCAGAGCCTAGCCACCCTCTTTGCCACCGGCGAGACCCAGACCCACGACCTGGCCGGGCTGGAGACCTCCGCCGGGGCAGCATGGTACGAGTGGCGCCTCAAGCCCAACCGGCGCGACGGAGCCGTGGTGTCGGCAACCGTCGTCGCACACGACATCTCCCGCCACAAGCGCGCGCTCCACGAGCTGGACCAGAAGGCAGCCGAGCTGGAGCAGCTGCTGCGGGACCGCACTGCGGACCTGACGCGGGCCCAGGCCGACCTATCGCGCCAGACCAAAGAGACCGATGCCAACGACCGCAGATGGCAGCGCTTCCGCTCCATAGTGGACGAGGCGGGGGAGGCGATCTTCGTGACCGATCCGGGCACCGGTTGCGTGGTGGATGCGAACGAGACGGCGTGCCGCTGGCTGCGCCGCAGCTGGGAGGAGCTGGTGGGGACTCCCGCAGCGGAGCTCAACCTGGGGTTCCCGATCCTGCCTCCCGAAGAGGCCGAGCTGACGTTCACCGAGACGCGCGACACCCGCCGCCCACTCGTGATCGGCCAGTGCACGCACCGCCGCAGCGACGGGAGCACCTTCCCGGTGGAGGTGGCCGTGGCGCGGCACCAGATGGGCGGCGAGGACTACGTGCTGGCCGTGGTGCGCGACGTGAAGGGACGGGCGTGCACCGAGGACATGCTCAAGGAGTCCGAAACGCAGTACCGGAGGCTGTTCGAGCAGTCGTGGCAGGGAGTCTACCTGACTGCGCGCGACGGCAAGGTGGTGGATGCCAACGACGCGGCGCTCGAGCTGTTCGGATACTCCCGTGAGGAGTTCGTTGGCATCGACGCACGCCGCCTGATCCCCAGCCCCGACGACATCAGGGCGTTCCAGCGCGGCATGGGCACGGACGGCGAGGTGAAGGACCTCGCCGTCGGGTTCCGGACCAAGGCCGGCGAGAGAAAGCCGGGGCGCCTCTCGGCATCGCGCCGGCTCGCCCCCGACGGAGCGATCCGCGGCTACCAGTGCCTGGTCACCCTGGACCAGCCCGGGGCGGGGCAAGCCCCGGCGGCCCCCCGGCCCGCGACGCGCCCCGAGTTGGTGCTGCTGGTGGATGGCGACGCCGCCCAGCTGGCCCAGACCACGGCCGTACTGGAGGCCGCCGGCATCGCGGTGCTGACGGCCGACCGTCCCGAGCAGGCTCCGGAGCTGTTCCGGGAGAACCAGCCGCAGATCAAGGCCACCGTGATCGCCGCCGAGCCGGGGAGCGATCCCGCCCGGCGCGCGGTGGAGTCCATCCGCCACCTGAACGCTCAGACCCCCGTCATCCTGCTGAGCGCGGCCAATCCGGTGCGCATGGCCGAGAGCTTCGCGGACCTGGGAATCGCCGCCTTTCTCAAACAGCCAGCGCACCCCCTCGCCCTGGTGCAAAGGGTCCGCGACGCGGACCGCCGCTAACCCGGAGCGCCGTCCCGCGGGCCCCGGTCCGCCGGCTCTGGCCATCCCGAGCGACCCGCTCGTCCAACAGCCCTGAACCGCGTAGCGCGCCGCGAGTTACTCCCCTTGACTCCGGTGGGGCGCTTGTCTAGACTTCTTTGCTCGCCGCGATTACGAGGTCGTGGCGCTCGCTCGCCGGAGCCTACCCGGGTTCGGCGGGCCGCTGTTTGAAAACTGACGGACAAGGGATTAAGAGGAGTGCGGCCCCGTAATCAGCGATGGACGATCGGACGTCTGTCGTGAGGGGAAACAACTCCGATTCTGTGATTCGGACGACGATACGTCGTTCGGTTGAGTCACTCGAACTTTTCTTTTGGAGAGTTTGATCCTGGCTCAGGACGAACGCTGGCGGCGTGCTTAACACATGCAAG
>JBDHJM010000026.1:0-34486 GCA_039586895.1 Gemmatimonadota bacterium
CTGGGGCTTCGCCGGCGAATGGAGCCCCGAGGAGATCCTGGCCCGTCCGATCACCGTGTTCGGCGACGATCCGCAGGTCGACATCTTCACGGTGGCCTGGAGCGTGAAGTACGAGGGCGCGGCGGAGCGTGCGTCGACCGTGACGGTCGAGGGCGTGAACATCCCGCTCATAGGCATCGACGACCTCATCGAGACAAAGCGCACCGGGCGCCCGCTCGATGCAGCCGACATAGAGGCGCTGGAGGAGATTCGCCGTTTGCGGGGGGATGGCTAGCTTGGCCGGCCCGCTCCACTACCGGCTCAGCCGGAACGTGTACCCGAATCGAGGATGACGAGGAAGTCGAACAGTTGCATGGCTCTTTAGGCCGCTCGCGCCCTGGTTCTGGGCAGCGGATTCACGCCACCCAGCACCGCACCCACCAGCGGCAGCAACACCACCCACCAGCGCAGGCCGAGCCATCCGTCTCCGCCCACGCCGTCGAGCGCCAGTAGTGACAGTCCGCCGCAGATGAGCGCGGCCCCCACTATCTGGCGCCAGGCTGCGGCGGCCGGTCCGCCGGCACCACCCCGCTCGAAGATCCCGAACACGAGCGCGAACCCGGCGAGCCCCACCACGAACAGGCCGAGCCAGATGGGCCTCGTTGCCCACCACATGCCGCTCCCCGGCTCCAGTGCGAGCCCGACGTTGCCGAGCTGCACGGCTAGGCCCGTGATGAGCGTGGAAGCGGTCAGGTGCCACAGGAAGATCGTCATGATCATCCCGTTCACGAGCACGGTGGCGGTCCACGGAGTGGGCCGCCCCAGCCAGCGGCGGAGCGGCGCCTCCAATGAGAGCGCCAGGCCGATCTGGATCATGCCGAGCAGGAGCATTGGCAGCTTGGGCGGCAGCGAGTTGCTCACCTCTTCGCCCGGCACGCTCACCATGCTGAGGGGATGCGGCCCGAGCGTAACCAGGCAGATCAGGATTGCCAGGCCGGCCACGCTCCACCACAGTGCCTTCCAGCCCGACCGCAGCTTGCCGTCGCGCCACGCGTAGCCGAGCTGGTGCACACCAATCCAGATGAATCCGTAGTTGAGCCAGCCCACGGCCTGGAGGTCAGCGGCGAAGAACAGCACGTCGTTCACCGCGACGAGTATGGCGAGCGTCCAGAACGATGCCATCCCGAAGCGCCGCCACGCCGCGTAGGTCAGCGGTACGAGCACGACGACCGCTATGTAGACCGCCAGAAACCAGATCGGGATGAGCGCCATCTGGGAGCCGGCCTTCACCATCCCGGGCCGGACACCGCTCAGGTGCGCGACGATGCCCAGCACCGCCCACACCACCAGCAGCGGGAGCACCGGTCCGGCGAGCCGCTGCAGGCGGCCGTTCAGCCATTCGGCGTAGCTCCTGCCGTCGCGGACGGCTGCCTGCCACGACACCCCGTTCGAGTAGCCGCCCACGAAGAAGAACACCGGCATTACCTGGAACACCCAGCTCAACAGCTGCGTCCAGCGCTGGAACGCCAGCATGCTGCTGAGGGTGAGCTCGCCGTCGACCAGGTACGGCGCGGCGACGAGCCAGTGTCCCGAGATGACCATCAGGATGGACACCGCCCGCAGGAAGTCCACGTAGCGGTTGCGGGACTCGGGGGTGCGGGCCGCCACCTCGGCGGCGCGGGACCAGAGGGAGGGTATGGCCGAGCTCCCGATCAGTCTTCTTCGTCGTCCGGCGCCTTGACCCCCGCCGCACCAGCCAAACCCATTATTCCCGGCACGTTGAGCGAGTCCGCCAAGCCGGACGGCACCACCATCAGCGAGCCCCGCTTCACGATGCTCTCGTACAGCATGTTCATGGCGCGCAGGTTGAGCGCCGCGGGGTGCTCGCGGTAGCGCTCCGCCGCCTCCACGAACTTGCCGGCGATCTCGGTCTCGGCGGTGCCGAGGATGATGCGTGCCTGGCGCTCCCGCTCGGCCTGGGCCTGGCGTGACATCGCCTCCTCGAGCGCCTTGGGGATTATCACGTCCCGGATCTCTACCGACTGCACCTGGATGCCCCAGTCGTGCATCTTCGCGTCGAGGATGCGCTGCAGGCCCTCACCCAGCTCCTTGCGCGACTGGATCAGCTCCGCCAGGTCGTGCTTGCCGATCGCGTCGCGCAGCGCGGTCTGCGCGGCCAGCACCACCGCCTGCTCGTACTGCTGCACCTCGAGTGCAGCCCGCTCCGCGTCGTACACGATCCAGAATGCGATGGCGTCCACGTTCACCGGCACCGTGTCCTTGGTGAGACACGACTCGGCGCCGAAGTCCGTGGTGCGGATGCGTTGATCCACGTGATAGCTGATGCGGTCCACCACCGGAATCACGTAGAACAGACCCGGACCCCGCAGGCCGCGGTACCTGCCCAGGCGCAGCACCACAGCCTTCTCCCACTGGTCCGCGTACTTGATGGACGAACCCGTGAGGAGTGCCGCGAGGGCGGCCAGTCCGGGTACCGCCACTGCCTGCCAGAGCTCTGAGGCTATCGGTACGAAGTAGGTGGCCAGTCCGACGGCCGCTCCCGCGATCACGCCCGAGATCATCGCCACGGGTGGGTATCGCGTGTCGTTGGGGGATTTCACCGGCATCATCTGCCTCTGCTTTGATCGCGTCCCCACCTCGCGGTCGAGACGCACCGGAAGGAACTCGTCAACCATCGTTGCCCCGCTTTGGATTCCGTTCGCGCTGCGAGGACTGCAGCGCCGAAAGTGTCTCCACTACCTCATCGAGGGAAAGCCCCAGGGCGCGGCACTGGTCCGCCACATCGCCGCACAGCCGCTCGAGCTGTGCCCGGCGCTCCAGGGCGTCCCGCTCTGGAGCGGACAGGCCCACGTAGGTGCCCTCGCCCGCCCGCGTCACGAGGATGCCCAGCGTCTCGAGCTCCTCGTAGGCGTGGGCGACCGTATTTGGATGGAGCGCCAGGTCTATGGCGAGCTGCCGCACGGTGGGCAACCGCTCGCCCGTCTCCAGCGTGCCGGTCACTACCTCCAGCCACACCCGGTCCGCTATCTGGCGATGCAGCGGCTCGTCACCGCTTGGATCCAGATAGACGGCGAGCCGCTGGGCCAGACTCGGGGGCTCGTGGTTCGGCACGTGTGACCTCAGTGGATATACCGAACGATACGCGGCGGTGCGCGGCGGAGCCAGGCACATGGCAATGCCCCACCGCCATGCGAGATGACGGTGGGGCTGGACCTGCCGGATATGACGCGGTGTGGCGGACTAGCCTGCGGCCGCCGTGCTGAGGCCGATCTGCACCGGCTCCAGCTCGCCCTCGGACGCCAGATACGCGTTGGGATCGTGCTCCATGGCGCCGGCCGGAAGCCAGTCCCACAGCGGCCCGAGATCCTTGCGAACGATGTCCTGGAAGAACTGCGGCAGCTCAATCGTCTCCTGCTCGAAGAAGGCCCGGAACTGCCGGTCGGTGTCGAGCAGGCGCCGCACCTCGGCATGGTACTTGATCCTGCCGAACCCCTCCGACGATATCGCGCGAACCACGTTCATCCACTTGGGGATCGACTCCCGCACCGCCACGAACCGGTTGTAGATCGCGCGCCACGAGAACGTGTACTTCGTCAGGTCAATGACATGATCGTAGAAGTCGGGCCACGAGTAGTTGGCCGGCTTCACGTTCATCGCGTGATTGTTGTTCAGGAAGTGGAACGGGAACGGGATGACCCGGCCGTCACGTTGGTATTCGAGGTTGAGCGGCGCGGCCTGGCCGAACGCGGTCAGCAGCGAGTAGCCCGGAAAAGCGCCTGGCGCCAGATCCACGTAGCGCTTCGTGAGCTCGAACGGCTCCGGTCCTTGATCCGTATCGAGGCCCAGCACGAAGTTGGCCTGCAAGTACGGGATGTGCTCCTGGATCAGGTTCGTGTGATCCGATACCTGGATCACCTTGTGCATCCCGGCGTGCTTGCCGGTCTTGGACTTGTTGCCCAGCTCGTACCAGGACTCGATGCCGGGGAGCATGGCCTTGAAGCCATTGCGCGCGAGCCGCTCGATATGCGGCCCGCTCAGCAGCGAGAGGCTGCTCTCGGCGATGAAGTCGATGCTCCCGGGGGGCACCGCCTCCTCGATGGCGTTCAGCGTCTCGTCGAACCGGACGCCGAAGTTGGGATCGTGCCAGGCCACGTGCGGCTCCTTGAACTTCGTGCGCAGGAACCGCAGGTCCTCCTTCATCACGTCGTAGTCCAGCGGCTGGTAGGGCACGGTGGAGTCGACGCAGAAGCTGCAGGTGTAGGGGCACCCCAAGCTGCCGAGCATCGGCACGATCTTGAGCAGCGGAGCCTTCTTGAGAGTCAGCTCGATGAACTTCCAGCGCTCCCTCACACCGGGCAGGGTGGCCGGCTGCTGCGCAGCCGCGAGGCGCCGCCCCAGCGGACGGTGGGCCGAGCAGTCCGCAAGCACCTCCCGAACGACCGACTTGTCCGTGAATCCGAGGACGTAGTCGAAGTACTTCTGGGCGTCCTGTGGATAGCACCGCGCGTGAGGGCCGCCCAGAACGGTGACGGCGCCTCGGGAGCGGAACAGGTTGCTCAGGGAGTAGGCGAGCTGCGCCGACTGCGTGAAAGCCCCGATGAACACCACGTCGACGTCGGCCGGCAGCTCATTTACCAGGTTCTCGAAGCCGGTGTAACAGACGAACGTGACGTCGTGCCCTTCTGCTTCACACCACACACCCAGGACCTGGGGCATGATGCTCACGAGGTTCCCACCCATCACGCGTTCGTACAGGGCGCGGGTGGGGCCCTTGGTGACGAGATCGATAATGCCTACGCGGAGTTTCTTCAGGAGTCACCTGGGAGAATGGGAATCGCTGAAATTGTACCCGAGTACGCAGAAAAGCAAATATGGAACCGCTGGTCAAGCAGCTGGGCACCCAGCCCGGGCCGGAGTGACCGGGTCGCAGCGTCCCTACCCGGCGGCTCTCCCCGCCTGCCGCTTGAACGCGTAGTACACCCCCACACCCACCAGCGTGAAGATGAGCCCCACCCACGCGTGCAGGGGACGCTCCACCAGCGTGTTGATCACGAACCAGCCTGCGATGCCCACGAAGATTGCAGGCGTGACCGGATAACCGAACGTGCGGTAGGGCCGCTCCGTATCCCTTCGGGTGCGGCGGAACACGAACACCGCGGCGCCAGCCAGCCCGAAGAACACCCAGTCCATGAACACCACGTAGGTGATCACGTCCTCGAACGTGCCCCAGAACAGCAGCAGCACGGTGGCCCAACCAGACTGCAGCAGGATCGCGTTCACCGGAGTGCGGGACCTGGGGTGCACCTTCGCCACTCTGCGGAAGAACACGCCGTCCTCGGCCATCGCGTAGTAGATGCGCGGCGTGGAAAGTGCGAAGATGCCCGCCGTCCCGAACACGCTGATTGCGATCACGACGGCTATCAGCGTGCCGCCGAACGGAATCACTGTCTGCACCGCGTCGGCGGCGACGCTGCCCGAGGCCGCGATTTCGGACACCGGCAGCAGGAACATGTAAGCCAGGTTGGTGAGCAGGTAAACGACAGCTACGATGAGCGCACCCAAGATCATTGCGCGCGGCACGGTGCGCCGTGGGTCAACGGCCTCGCCCGCCACGTAGCTGGCGTGCTGGAAGCCTCCGTAGGACCACAGCACGCCTACCAGGGCCAGCCCGAAAGCAGCGAGGAAGCCTTCCGAAGAGGGCTCCCGCGCCGCCGGCTCGACACTCATCGTTTCCGAGCTGCCCCACACCAGCCCGATCACTACGATACCCGCGATCCCCAGCAGCTTGAGGCCCGTGAACACGTTGGCCAGCATCCCGCCCGCCGTGACCCGCAAGACATTCACCATGGTGACCACAACGATCACCAGCAGCGCGATCACCTTGATCGCCGTGTCCGACAGCGGGACGATGAAGCCCAGGTAGTAGGCGAACGCGATCGCCAATGCCGCCATCGCACCCGAGGTGATCACCAGCAGGTAGGCCCAGCCGTACAGGAACCCGAACAGGTCGCCGTAGGCCTCCCGCAGGTACACGTACACCCCTCCCGCCTGCGGAAACATCGATCCCAGCTCCGCGAACGTCAGTGCGCCGGCCAGCGCTATGACGCCGCCCAGCGCCCACACCAGGATGATCATCAGCGGTGAGGGGAGGTGCCCTGCGATCTGTGAGGGCGTAAGGAATATCCCCGACCCGATCGAGGAGCCCACGGCCACCATGGTGAGACCGTAGAGTGTGAGCTCCCGCCGCAGCTCGGTCATGCCTTGCCGCGACGGGAGTGGGGGGGGTCGGTCCGCATGCGGGGGGATTCTAACCCCCCGCATCGGGGGCGCAAACGTGCTCTAGGAGCCGCGCCTCAGCGTGGCGTCGCCGTTCACGGTCGTCAGGGCGAGCAAGCGCCCCCCGCTGCCCAGGGTGGCCGTCCAAACCCCGATGGGTCCCTGCGTGAGCGGGAAGTCCGAGCTGACGTCTCCGCTCACGGTCGTGAGCCGGGCATCGGCGTTCATGGCAGCCGGCACGGTCACCGTCACGCTGCCGTTCACGGTCGTGAACGGGAGGTCGCGGTCGGGGTTCGTGCGGCCGATCGACGCGGTGATCGACCCGTTCACTGTAGTCGCGTCCGCCAGCTGAGTAGTGGACACGGTCAGAGTGCCGTTCACGGTGCTCACGAACGCGTTGCTCTCGAGATCAGTACCGGTCACGCCGCCGTTGATCGTCCTGCCGACGAACGTCACTCCGGCCGGCACGGTCACCGTGAACGTGACCTGGACGTCGTTGTCCTGCACGCTCATGCGGTACTCGCTGCCCGGTGCGCACACGTTGACAGGCTGACCGGGGACGTCCGGGTAGACCGCGCAGATGGTCACGCCGCCGGCGTGCTCAACGACCTCGACGGTGACCGTTGCGGGGTCGTCATTGACCCCCTGGATCGTGAATGACACGACGGCCTCGGATCCCGGTGCGGCTGTCGCAGAGATGCCGCCGTTGACACCCCTGATCTCGATTACTTCACCGGCCTCCAGATTGTCGCGCCACTCGTCCTCGATCGGGGTCCCGCCGGGTCCAGTGGAATCGCCGCAGCCGGCGATCGCGAACGCGCCAGCGGCGGCGGCCAACCATAGTCTCTGCATCCCTTTCATGATCCACCTCCTCCCTGCTGCGCCGGTGGGCTACACCGGCCACTCCTCGCCAAGCCCCTTCTAGCTTTACCGAGCACGGCCGTGCATGGTTGCACTGTGCCAGACCCATCACCAATAAGGGCGACCAGGCTTCTCCGCGCCAGCTTCGTTACCGTGCGCCGCGGACTGGTTCCTATGCTGTGGTACGAGCTGTTCTTCAAGCTCCTTGCCGCAGCCATCCTGACTCCGCTCGCCACCCGCCTCACGACGGTCTTAATACGACGGACCGGCAGCGTGGTCATCTCCAACGAGGAGATCCTGGGCTTCGTGGCGTCCCCGCAAGGGCTCCTCGCCGTAGTGGTGGTCGGCGCCGTATCGCTTGCCATCGTCTTCTTCGAGCTTGCGGGGCTGATCCTGATAGCCGATGCCACCAGGCGCGGCAGCCGGGCCGATGCGCTGCCGGCCCTGCGAGCCGTGGGCCGGCGCTTCCCCCGACTGCTGCACTTAGGGACCCTGCAGCTTGTGGGCTTCGTGCTTGCTTTGGCGCCGTTCGTGGCGGGGATCTGGCTCGTGTACCGCTGGCTGCTCTCCGCCAGCGACATCTACTTCTACGTGACGGAGCGGCCACCGGAGTTCTGGACCGCAGTAGGAATCGGGGGCGCGATCGCTCTGGCCGGGTTCCTGGTGTTCGCAGCGCTCTACGTGTGCTGGGCCCTGGCGCTGCCGGTGCTGCTGTTCGAGGGCGCGCGTCCGTGGCAGGCACTGCGCCGCAGCTTCCGCCTGGTTCGGCCGGCCTGGATGGCGGTGGCCAGGATGATGGTTGGATGGCTCCTTATCGCCGCCGCGCTCGGCGCCGCGGCGCGCTTCCTGTTCGACGCAATCGCGGCGGGCACGCTGGGGCTGGCGGGTGGCAAGGCGGGCTTCGTGATCGCCGTGGTGGCAGGCCTGGTCGCGCTCTACGCGGTGGGCTCCGCCCTGCTGTCGGCCGTGGCGCTCACGGTGGACGCGTCGCTGGTCGCCCACGCGCACGCCGCGCTCGCCGGATCGCCGGCCGAAGAGCGGCTGCCTGACGACCTGGCGGCACGGCGCACGTCGCGTACCTCGTCGGCGAAGCTCGTGTGGCTGGGAGCACTCGGCTTCCTCGCCATCGCGGCGATCGCTTCGGTCACGGCCATCGGCCGTCTCGACCTCGACAAGCAGGTGGCCGTGACTGCGCACCGCGGCAGCTCGGTCGTGGCGCCGGAGAACACCCTCTCGGCCATCAGCCAGGCCATAGAAGACGGAGCCGACTACGCCGAGATAGACGTCCAGCTCACCGCCGACAGCGCGGTAGTGGTCATACACGACGTAGACCTGAGGCGCGTCGCCGGGATCACCCGGCGCGTAAGTGAGATGACGCTCGCAGAGCTGCGCGAGCTGGACGTCGGCAGCTGGTTCTCTCCCGAATTCGCGGGCGAGCGGTTGCCCACACTGCAGGAGGCCGTCGACCTCGCGCGCGGGCGCATCAAGCTCAACATAGAGCTCAAAACGACGGGTGACCCGCAGGGATTGGCCGGGCGCGTCGTCGCGCTGGTCGACCGCAACGGTTTCGCCGACGAGTGCGTGATCACCTCCTTGAACGGGGCGGCGGTGCGTGCGGTGAAGCAGCTGAATCCGGACCTCCTGGTGGGCTTCATCGTAGCAACGGCCATAGGCGACCCGACCCGGATGCCGGTGGATCTACTCGCCGTCAGCACACAGTTCCTTTCTCCCGGTCTCATCCGCAGCGCTCACGGCCGCGGCATGGAAGTCCACGTCTGGACGGTGAACACCAGAAGGCGGATGTGGGAGATGATCGAGCGGGATGTGGACAACATCATGACGGACTACCCCCCGCGGCTCATCGAGGTGCTCGAAGAGCGGGCCGAGATGACGAACGCCCAGAAGGTGCTGCTGGCGTTCAGGAGCTGGCTGGCGGAGTAGCGACCCGCCGAGCTGTGGCAGTTTCCCACCCGCGTGCCGCCACGGTATTCTTCTTACATCCAACGACGACCACACCACTTGCATTTGGAGGTACGGGTGAGGGGCAATCTCGCAAACCTATGTCGGTCTCGGGCCTGCACCGCTCTGTTGGCGCTCACGCTCCCCCTGGGTGCCTGCTCCGGCGGCTCAACCGGTGACGCAGGCCCGCTGCCGGACGAGATCCACGGGCTCCCGCTCATGGAGGCGCGCTCGGGAGGGGAAGCCGCTGAGACCATAGCCGAGATGCACGGTCAGGGCGTGGCGCCCGACGAGAGCTGGGTGGGCTTCTACCAGTCGGGCGAGGTGGTCGCACGGCTCTACGTGAGCCGCTTCGAATCCGCCGACGCGTCGGGCGAGCAGCTCACCGCGATGTCGGAGCGCATAGGCGGCGGCAGCTCCGGCTTCGGCCACCATGGCACGTTCCTGGTGGAAGACAACCGGATCCACATCGTGTTCGGGCACGGGCTGGTCCACTACTTCTACGCTCAGGAACAGGATCTCGTCTGGCTCTCGGTGAACGGGGACCTGGCCCGCCGGGCGCTGGCCGAGGTGCTCGAGACCGAAGTGGATTCGATTCCCACGTTCCCGGAGATAGTCCAGGGCCGGGAGGCCGCTCCGGAGAGCAGCTAGCGGCGGGAGCGCGAGTGAGCCCGCTCGAGCCCCGCCTGGGCCCGCCGGCGACGCGCGGCCACATCTCAGTGGCACGGCTGGCGGGCTACTGGTACGTGGCGTGCCGGTCGGGCGAGCTCGGGCGGCAGCCGCTGCGGAAGGTGGTCCTGGGAACGCCGCTCGCCCTGTTCCGTGACGCAGCAGGAACGGCGCACGCCCTGCTGGACCGCTGCCCTCACCGAAACGTTCCCCTCTCTCTCGGCCGCATGGTCGGACCGGGTCACCTGGAATGCCCCTACCACGGCTGGCGGTTTGACGGGACGGGCGCCTGCCGGCTGGTTCCCGGATTGGCCGGCTCCAGCGAGGCCAAGGGGCGGCGCGTGGAAGCGTATGCGGTGAGCGAGCGGGACGGTCTCGTTTGGGTCTACGCCACTCCCGATGCCGAGCCGGCCAGCGAACCGTTCCCCCTGCCGCTCACGTCGGAGCGGGGCTACACCACCGTAGTGCGGGAGCTCGAGGTAGCGGGCTCGGTGCACGCGGCGGCCGAGAACGCACTCGACGTTCCGCACACCGCCTATCTGCACAAAGGTCTGTTCCGCAGCGGAGAGACCAGGAACCGCATCCAGGTGGAGGTGAGGCGCTGGCCCGACCGTGTGGAGGCGGAATACATCGGCGAGCCCCGGCCGCCCGGCATCGCGGGGCGGCTGCTTTCGCCCAGTGGCGGAGTGGTAAAGCACTGGGACCGCTTCTTCCTGCCGTCCGTCGCACAGGTGGAGTACCGCCTGGGCACGGAGAACCACGTGCTGGTCACGACCGCGCTCTCGCCGGTTACCGACTTCATCACGCGCATGTACGCGGTCATCAGCTTCAGGGTGCGCCTTCCGGGCTGGCTGCTCAGGCCCGTTCTCGCGCCGCTTGCGATGAAGATCTTCAGGCAGGATGCCGACATACTGAAGATCCAGACCGACACCATCAGGGAGTTCGGGGGCGAGCAGTTCATGTCCACCGACGTGGACGTGCTGGGGCGCGAGATTTGGCGCCTGCTGCGGCAGGCGGAGCGGCAGGAGACGGCTCCCGAGGAGGACTGGCCGGTAGTGCGCGGCCTGGAGATGTTGACGTAAACCCTTACTGACTACCCGAACCCGGAGGAGGTGGCACGGTGGGCGGTTTCTTCGGTGTAGCGGCGCGGGACGACTGCGTTGCCGACCTGTTCTACGGCACGGATTACCACTCCCATCTCGGTACCATGCGGGGCGGCCTCGCCGTAAAGGGGCCGCAGGGATTCACGCGGTTCATCCACGACATCACCAACGCTCAGTTCCGCAGCAAGTTCGAAGACGACCTGCCCAGGCTGACCGGCACCGCCGGGATCGGCGTCATCAGCGACCATGAAGACCAGCCGCTCATCATCGGGTCGCATCACGGCATCTACGGCATCGTGACCGTCGGCAAGCTGGACAACCTCGACGAGCTCGTGGTGCAGGCACTCACCGAGCACGGCACGCACTTCTCGGAGATGACCGGCAGCGACGTGAACCCGACGCAAGTAGTGGCGCACCTGATCGACCAGGGTGTCACCTTTGCCGAGGGCATAGCCCAGGCACAGGAAGCGATCTATGGATCCTGCTCCATGCTGCTGCTCACCGACGACGGCATCTACGCCGCACGCGACAGGCTGGGCCGCACGCCCGTCGTGGTCGGCGAGAAGGACGGCGCATTCGCCGTCACGATGGAGACGTGCGCGCTGCCCAACCTGGGCTACGAGGTCACCCGGTATTTGGGACCCGGTGAAATCGTGCGCGTCACGCCCGACGGGGTGGAGCAGCTCCAGGCGCCGGGCGACAAGATGCAGATCTGCGGTTTCCTGTGGGTCTACTACGGATACCCCGCGTCGAGCTACGAAGACATCAACGTCGAGTCGACACGGTACCGCTGTGGCAGTCTCCTCGCGGAGCGCGACGACAGGGAGGTCGACATAGTAGCTGGCATCCCGGACTCGGGCGTCGGTCACGCCATCGGGTACGCCAACGCCAAGGCGATTCCCTACCAGCGACCGTTCGTGAAGTACACGCCCACGTGGCCGCGCAGCTTCATGCCGCAGGATCAGCGCGTGCGCGACCTGGTGGCCCGCATGAAGCTGATTCCCATTCGGGAAATCATCGACGGGAAGCGGCTGCTGTTCTGTGAGGACTCGATCGTGCGGGGCACCCAGCTGCAGGACATCATCCGGCGGCTGTTGGACCATGGAGCCAGTGAGGTGCACATGCGGCCCGCCTGCCCGCCGCTCGTGTTCGGCTGCAAGTTCCTCAACTTCTCACGCTCGCGCTCGGAGCTGGACCTCGCAGGGCGCCGGGCCGTGGCCGAGCTGCAGGGAGAGTCGACGGACCACCTCGACGAGTTCGCCGACCCCGACAGCGAGCGCTACGCCGCCATGGTCGAGCGCATCCGCGAGAGGCTGAAGCTCACGTCCCTGCAGTACCAGCGGCTCGAAGACCTCGTGAGCGCTATCGGCCTGCCCAAGGAGAAGGTCTGCACCTACTGCTGGGACGGCTGCGAGCCGTAGGGCGTCAGCGGAGCCGGTGAGCGGCCTCAGGACTGCTCACCCGCTGCAGCGGCAAGCTGTGCCAGCTCCATGAGCATGCGCCCGGGAGACATCTCCAGCCGGGGGAAGTCGCTGGAGTTGATCTGAACGGCGACTGCGATGCCGTGATCCGGGAAGTACGCCATCTCGGTCAGGTAGCCGGGAAAGAACCCGCTGTGCCCCCACGCCGGGCCGAGCGGCGTCTCGCGCACGATCACGCCGAGACCGTACTCAGCGCCCGGGCCCAACCTGGCCGGCACGGCATCCAGCATGACCGGCAGCATCGAGGGATCGAACGCGCGGCCCTCGTACAGCGCCTTGGCCCAGAGTGCGAGGTCCTCTGCGGTGGACGCGATACCGCCGCCCGTCCACTCGAACTGAGGGTTGATCACGAACTCGCCGTCCACGATGACCTGATCCGGTACGCCGAGCGGGTTCTCCGCTCCGGCGTATCCCTGGACCAGGCCCGGGATGCGGCGCGAGTTCGAGGGCACCGTATTCTCCAGCGCCAGCGGCTCGAGCAGGCGGCGCTGCATTTCGGCATAGTACGCGCTGCCGGTGAGCAGCTCGATGATCATCCCGAGGATGATGTAGTTCGTGTCCGAGTAATCCCAGCCCTCGCCGGCCGGGAACGGCGCCTCGGTGTCGAACAGGTACGCGAGCTGCTCTTCGGGACGCCACACCCGATCGGGGTCCGCCATCAGGTCCACCAGGAACTGATCATTGAACTCGTAGCGGATGATCCCGCTCGTGTGGTTCATGAGTTGGCGCACGGTGATGTCGGCGTGGTTCGGCAGCCGGCCGTACCACGGCTCGTCACCGAGATACTCCGACACCTTGGCATCCAGATCCAGTTTGCCCGCGTGCACCAGCTGCATCGCGACAGCGGAGACGTACGTCTTTCCCACGCTGCCCTGCAGCAGCCGGCTCGACGGCTCCATCGCGACGCCGAGTGTGGTGTCCGACGTTCCAGCCGCGAGACCGAACACGGTTCCGTCCGCAGTCACGACTCCTGCCGTGGCGCCAGGTGCTCCGGAGGCCACCTGCAGCTCGGCCAGCTTGGTCTGGAGTTGCGCATGCAGCGCATCGTCGTACCGCTGAGGCTGCTGGGCTTCGAGTGCGGCAGCCGCAACGAGAAGGCCGATCCCGAGAAGACCGGCGCGAATACGCATACCCGCCATCATCTCCCGCTCCTGTTCCTCGCAGCGGCCGTCACCGCGGGCCGCCGATGATCCCGTAGTCTGCAGCCGCTCGAATGGCCGGCAGGTCCTCGATCCGGGGCTCCCTGATCGCCAGGCTGACGAATCCCGAACCGGCCGGCCCGCCGTAGTTCCTTACCCAAGCTGCGGCCTTTCCGTTTTCGTCCAGGGCGAGCACGTCGATGCCGTCGGCGACGTCGATGGCGAGCCAGCTCACCCACCACGGCGGCACACCCCAGGCTCGTCCCGTCTCCGTCGCGGCCGCACCGTAGAAGTCGTAGTTGAGGCTCGAATGGTCCACGCCCAGGAGCTGCGTGGTCCGCGCGCGGTCAACTCCTACGAAATTGCCGGTCTCCGGGTCGCGTTCTATGAGGGCCGGCGGAAATCCGAGCCACACGACCTTCCCCCCGGCATCGAGATAGCGGCGGAACAGCGTCGTGTCCGCAGGCTGGGCAGCAACGGTACTCGGCAGATGATCCATCGCGAACACGACCACGCTGGGGATCCCGTCGGAGAGCCGAGCCGACATGAAGTCGGCCAGCGCGTCCGCATCGAGCACCTCGTAACCATGCTGCTCCAGGTGGCGCCTGGTCTCCACGTGCGCATCGTAGTAGCTGAAGTCGATCAGCTCCTCGTCCCAGAAGACGGCACGCCGAGGATGCCGCCCCTCGCCGTGCAGCGCGTACACGGTGCCGTCGTCGCTTCCGAAGAACACGACGCCGTCGGATACCACCGGGCTGGAGTAGACGCCGAGGCCGACCCGGTAACTCCACAACTGCTCGCCGGTCTCGCGATCCAGGGCCCGCAGGTAACCGTCGCCG
The DNA here is from genome assembly GCA_039586895.1 of Gemmatimonadota bacterium. Classification (GTDB taxonomy): domain Bacteria; phylum Gemmatimonadota; class Gemmatimonadetes; order Gemmatimonadales; family GWC2-71-9; genus WVYX01. The sequence continues at coordinate 14,328 of JBDHJM010000026.1, forward strand.
TCACCGATGTAGACGGTGCTTTCCACGACCACGGGAGACGACCAGGTGTACCCGGCTCCCGTGAACCGCCAAAGCTCGTTGCCGGAAGCCGCGTCCAGAGCGTGCACGAACCTGCCATCGGAGGTACCGCTGTAGACCGTGCCGTCCAATACCGCCGCGGAGGACATCGCCCAGGAGCCTTCGTGGTCGGCGCGCCACCGGCGCTCGCCCGTCTCCTGATCGAGGGAATACAGGAAGCCATCGCGCGAGCCCACATAGACCGCGCCTGCAGCGACCGTCGCAGGGGTGATGATCGATTTGCGGTCCACCCCCAAATCGGCCGATTGCAGCGAAGCGCCATCGGTCTCATGCGTCCACACCAACTCGCCCGAGTGGAGTTCGGCCGCGTACACGATCCCATCGGTGCTGCCCACGAACACCGTCGCGTCAGCGACCGCCGGCGTCGAGCGGATCCGCCCTCCGGTCTGCAGCTGCCACAGCTCGCGGCCGCTCTCGAGCTCGAGTGCGTAGAGGACCCCGTCGCCGCCGCCGAACAGGACCACGGTGTCTGCCACCACCGCCGACGCCGTGTAGACGTCCCAGCCTTCGAATCCCCACTCCCACGGGATCAAGTCTCCCGTCTGGTGCATCCAGCGCTGCGACCCCGTGCGCGCGTCCAGCGCGAAGAAGAACCCGTCGCGTGAGCCGAACACGACGAGACCGCGGGCCACGGCCGGAGACGAGTTGACCGGGCTGCCCGCGCTGAACCTCCAGCGCTGGGCGCCGGTCGGCCGGTCCAGGGCGTAAAGGTAGCCGTCGCTGCTCCCCACGAAGACGGCGCCTCCGGCCACCGCCGGCGTGGAGCGGACCGGTCCGCCGGTTTGGAACCGCCACAGCTCCCCACCGAGCTGATCGACGCCGGCCGTCTCGTAGACTCCGCTGTGCTGAGGATCGCCGCGGAACATCGCGGCTTCGTGAGAGGGTGCAGGTCCGCTGCAGGCGACGCCGAGACATACCAGCGCCAGTGACCAGACTCCGTATCCGAGCTTCATATCTCCCCTCCACTCACCTTTCGCAGGCTGCAGGGCTATCCACCCCACCCTCCCGGCTAAACCGCCGAGGGGCTCCCCGGGTTGCGCGCTGTCGCTTGGAGATGGCTTGGCGGAGCTAGAACCCCTCGTGCTCCGTGCGCGCGATGATCTCATTCTGGAGCGCTTCGGAGAGATCGCAGAAGTAGTCGCTGTAGCCCGCCACCCGCACTATCAGATCCCGGTGTGCCGTGGGATTTCGCTGCGCCTCCCGCAGGGTGTCGGCGCTCACCACGTTGAACTGCATGTGGTGGCCGTCCATCCGGAAGTAGCCGCGGATGAGGTTGGCGACGCTCTCGAGGCCGCCTTCGCCCGCCATTAGCGCGGGCGTAAACTTCATGTTGAGCAGTGTGCCGCCGGTCTTGATGTGGTCCATCTTGGCCGCCGACTTGACCACGGCGGTCGGCCCCAGCCGGTCGGCGCCCTGCACCGGCGAGATCCCTTCCGACAGAGGAACGCCGGCCCTGCGGCCATCGGGCGTTGCGGCGGTTACCGAGCCAAAGTATACGTGTGACGTCGTGGGCAGCATGTCCAGCCGGTAGTGCCCACCCGGCTTGGTGGTCGGCCTGCCGTCGATCATCTCGAACAGGGACTCGAACACCCTGACCATCAGGTCGTCCGCTGCGTCGTCGTCGTTTCCGTATTTCGGCATCTTGTTGACGAGACGCTGGCGCAGGGGCTCGGCCCCTTCGAAGTCGTTGTCCAGCGCGGCCACGAGCTCCCCCAGCGGGAGCTTGGCGTCCTCGTACACGAGCCTCTTTAGGGCCGCCAGGCTGTCGGTGATGGTCCCGATGCCAACCGCCTGGATGAAGGAGTTGTTGTAGCGCGCGCCGCCGGCGTTGTAGTCCCTTCCGTTGACTATGCAGTCGTCGATCAGCACCGAGAGGAAGGGAGCCGGCATCTCCTTGGCGTAGAGCCGCTCGATCACCTGGTTGCCGCGGATCTTGATGTCGATGAAGTTGCGCAGCTGGCGGGTGAACGCGTCGAACAGCTCTTCGAACGTCTCGAAAGAGCATGGGTCGCCGGTGCGCAGACCGAGCTGCTTCCCGGTCCGGGCGTCCACTCCGTCGTGCAACGTGAGCTCGAGGATCTTGGGGAGGTTGAAATACCCGGTGAGGATGTAAGCCTCCTTGCCGAAGGCCCCCACCTCCACGCATCCGCTGCACCCGCCGGCCCGCGCGTCCTCGACCGTCTTCCCCTGCCGGATCTGCTCCTCCACCACTGCATCGGCATTGAACACCGATGGAAAGCCGTAGCCCTGCCGGATCACCCGCAGGGCGTGCTTGAGGAACGCATCCGGGCTCTTGCGCGACAGCTGGATGTTCGAGCTGGGCTGCAGCAGGTGCATCTCGTCGACGATCTCGAGCAGCATGTGCGAGACTGCGTTCGAGCCGTCGCTCCCGTCACTCAGCATCCCGCCGAGATTGATGTTGGCGAAGTCCGTGTAGGTGCCGCTCTCAGCGGCCGTCACTCCCACCTTGGGCGGCGCCGGGTGGTTGTTGAACTTGACGAAGAAGCACTCCAGCAGCTCGCGGGCGTGCTCGTCGGTGAGCGTGCCGTCCGCAAGTCCCTGCTCGTAGAACGGCAGCAGGTGCTGGTCCAGGTGGCCCGGACTGAACGCATCCCACCCGTTGAGCTCGCTGATCACTCCCAGGTGGCAGAACCAGTAGTACTGCAGGGCCTCGTGGAAGTCACGCGGGGCGTTCGCCGGCACGTGGCGGCACACGTCAGTGATCTTCTCGAGCTCGGCCCGGCGCACCGCATCGGCCTCCACGGCCGCCAGCTCCTCCGCCAGTGCCGCGTACCGCTGCGCGAACAGGATCGCCGCGTCGCACGCGATGTCCATGGCGCGCAGCGCTTCGCGCTTGTCGAACGCCTCAGGGTCGGATTCATAGTCGACCGCGTCCAGGGCAGCAGCGATCTCCAGCTTGAAGTCCAGCATTCCCCTGCGGTAGATCTTGTCGTCCAGCACGGTGTGACCCGGCGCCCGCTGCTCCATGAACTCCGTGAACACGCCGGCCTCGTACGCCGCGTGCCACTCCTCAGGCAGTGCGGCGAAGATCCGGTCGCGCATCGAGCGGCCCCGCCAGTATGGAATCACCTTCTTCTCGTAGCTGGTTGCACACTCGTCCGGCACCTGGTAGCTCGTCTTCGGTCGGGTGTCGAGGATCTGCAGATCCTCCGCGCTGTGGCAGGTGAGCTCGGGGAAAGTGGGAGTCCACTTGGGGCGCGGGCCGCGCTCGCCCACGATAAGCTCCAGATCGCCCAGATAGATCGCCTTGTGTTCCCAAAGGTGCTTGAACGCCAGCGCCCGCATCACGGGCACGGAGTGCTTGCCGAGGTTGTGGCGATAGAAGTCGGTTACCAGCTCCGCCCTCTCGCAGGAGACCGAGGGGAGGGCCTCCAGGCTCGCACACCGCAGCTGCGCCGTTCGCTCGTTCATCTCAGGTCCCTATCGTGGTCATCACGCCGGCATTCTCCACCACGGCGGCCAATTCCTGCATGCGCTCCTCCGTGGGAGAGTGCATGTCGCTCAGCGCTGCGGGCTGGCCGACCCGCTCCCTCTTGTCACCGCCCAGTCCGTGGTACGGCAGCAGGCTCACGCGCCGCACGGCCGGGATGGAAGCGGCCAGCTTGCCTGTGACTTCGAAATTCTCCGTCCCGTCGTTCACGCCGGGGATCACCGGCACCCGGAGCCAGATGGCTTCATGATCCCTGCCCAGCGCCTGCAGGTTCTCGAGGACGCGCGCGTTCGAGACCCCCGTGTACTCGCGGTGCACGCGATCGTCGGTGGCCTTGATGTCGTACAGGAACAGGTCGGTGAGCCCCGCTACGGCCAGCAGCGTCTCGCGCTTCGCATAGCCGCACGTGTCTACCGCAGTGTGGATGCCTTCGGCACGGCATGCCTCGAGCGCCGCGAGCAGAAACGACGGCTGGCTGAGCGGCTCGCCTCCGGAGAATGTCACTCCGCCGCCCGACTCCTCGTAGAACACGCGGTCCTTGAGAACCTCCTCGAGCACGTCGGCCACGGTCATCGTGCGGCCGGCTATCTGCCGTGCCTCGGTGGGGCAGGTATCGACACAGGTGCCGCACGCCGTGCAGTCGGCCCGGTCGCCCGCGAACCCGGTCCCGTCACCGGAGGGGAGGTCCCGGGGGCAGGCCTCCACGCACTCGCCGCAGCGGATGCACCGGTTGCCGACGATCACCACCTCCGGCTTGGGTGATATTCCCTCCGGATTGTGGCACCAGCGGCATGCCAGCGGGCACCCCTTGAGAAACACCGTGGTCCGGATACCCGGCCCATCGTGCAGGGAGAACCGCTGGATGTTGAAGACCGTGCCCTGCTCCATCGTCACCACATCACGTGCCCGGCCCGGGAGGGTGGCCGTGGGGAGACACGGCCGAGTTCGCCCGGCCGCATGTATCAGGAAATATGACTCTTGTTGTTGCAGTTGTCAGGGGGCCGTCGCCGCCGGCCTCACCCCTCGAGCTCGTACATGTAGTTGGGCATGAGATAGGCCGGCTCGAAGCCGAAGCTCAGCGTGTTGCGGTAGCTCGGCGCGTCCCGCTGGGCTGTCTGCTCGGCGGTCTCCACCACGAACCGCTCCACGCCCAGGGAGATCGCGTCTGCAATGCGCCGCTCGAGCAGGGCGCTCTGGGCGCCGCGGCCGCGGTACTCGGGCCGGGTCGCCGCGAAGTCGAACCACGCCCCGGACCCGCTCACATGCATCGCACCGGTGGCCGCAGCGATATTGTCCACGAACGCCATGTAGTGGTGCCAGCCATCCCGGCCTACCGGATCGCCGACCCACGCGCGGACCTGCTCCGGCCAGTCGAAGGCTGCGCCGGCGATGGCACCGAACTCGGCGGCCCGGTTCCGGTCAATCGGCTCCACCCGCACCTCGCTGTTCGACGCTCGGGGGGGCTGGCTGCCGCGCGAGAGCTTCACCCAGTTGTTGTGGTGGCGGAAGCCGCGGGCCTCGAGCCACCCCTTCAGTTCCGCAGGAGCCTCCGGCTGCGGCTGGACGAAGAAGCGGCGCGCGCCGGCCTCCCGGAACAGATCCACGATCGCATCCAGATCGTCGGGGGTCGCCGGCCGCTCCACTCCCAGCCCCACCACGCGGTTCAGCGCCAGCACGTCGGCCGCGGCGGCGCTAGTGGCAACTCCACCGGCCACCTCCGCCACCCGGATGCCGCATGCCGCAACCGACTCGTTCGTCGCCGCACGGTAGAAGTCGGCCCATGCGGCCATCTCGATCCGCTCCAGCTCGATCACGTGAGCTCCTCCCGCAACCGCGGTACCGTCCCAACTGTTGGACTAGTAGAGGTCATTCCCGACGAAAGCTATCGTGACGAACGTGATGGGAGGAGTGCGATGAAACGGACATTGGCCTTACTCGCGGTACTGGCGACTGTGGCAGCTCCACTAATGGCCCAATCGGAGTACACCGACGCCGAGCGTGACGCCGTGCTGGTTGCGGCCATGAACTACCTCGAGGGAGCGGAGACCAACGACGCCGAGCGCATGGCGGCCGCGGTGCACCCCGAGCTGTACAAGGTGCTGCTGGCGCAGTCACAGACGGGCGAGCCGTTCCTGCAGTCGATCGGCGCGACGCTGCTGGTGGAGGTCGTGCGGGCCGGCGCCGGGTTCCTGCCCGAGGACCAGCGCATCGAGCCCGACGTGCGGGTGCACAACATCGACCGGGACATGGCGTCGGTGAGCGTTACGTCCAAACAGTGGGTCGACCACCTGCTCCTCGCCAAGTGGGGCGACGAGTGGAAGATCATGAACGTGCTGTGGATCCCGGCCCCGGAAGCCGATGCACCCACCCTGACCGATGCGGAGCTCGCAGCCGAGAAGGAAGCGGTGACAGCCACAGTGCTGGACTACGCCGAGGGCGCATACTCGGCAACCGCCGAGCGAATGGCGCGGGCGATCCACCCCGAGCTCAACAAGAAGATGGTATACACCCACCCGCAGACGGGCGGCCAGTTCGTGGTCTATTCGGGCCCTTCGCAGCTCATCGAAGGGACTCGTGCGGGCCGGGGCCGGCTCGAGGAAGATCAGTGGGACATTGAAGTCGAGGTGTACGAGGTGGGGCACGACTTGGCCTGCGCCAAGCTGTTCTCGGCGCGGTTCATCGACAACCTGCAGCTCGTGAAGGTCAACGGGGAGTGGAAGATCATCAACGTACTGTGGGTGCCCAACCGACCGGCGGCGGGAGAGTAAGTCCAGGCTAGCTCTCCAGCGATCCTACGGCGGCCTCGACGGCCTCCAGCAGCTCACCGGACCGCACCACTTCTGCCATGGTGGTGTGGTCCGGATAGAGCGGCCGGTCCTCACCCAAGTACTCGACGTGCTCGCGGATCACCCGGTGCGCGGCGGCCGTTCCCTTCCCCATCCGCCCTCCGCGGATGTCCAGCGCCTGGGCCGCGGCGATGAGCTCTATCCCCAGCACACCGCATGCGTTCTCGATGATCTGCCCGTTCTTGATGGCGGTGTTCATCCCCATGGAGACGAAGTCTTCCTGGTCCGCCGCCGCCGGGATCGAGGCACACGCCGCCGGCGCCGACAGCATGCGCTGCTCGACGATGAGCGTGCCGGCCGTGTACTGGCTCAGCATGAAGCCGCTGTAGAGTCCCGGCTTCTCGGCCAGGAACGGCGGCAGCCCCACCGAGAGCGCGGGATTGAGCAGACGGTTCAGCCGGCGCTCGGACAGCACCGATACCATGGTCACGGCGGTGCCGGCCATCTCCATCGGAAGCGACACCGGGCTGCCCTGGAAGTTGGCTCCCGTCAACACGGCGTCGTCCTCGGGGAAGAACACCGGGTTATCACCCACTCCGTTCAGCTCGATCTCCACCTGGCTGCGCGCGTACACCAGCGCGTCGTGGGCCGCGCCGATCACCTGCGGCGTGCTGCGCATGGAGTAGGCGTCCTGCACCCGCTTCTTGGCGGGCTCCAGCACGTCGCTCCCCTCGAGACACTTCATGATGGCCCGCGCGCTGCGCACCGCGCCCCTGAAGCCCCGGGCCTCGTGCAGCCGCGTGTCGTACGGCTTCATGTTCGCGTGCAGCGCTTCCAGCGTCATCGCCGCCGCGATCTCGGCCTGCTTTAGCCAGCGGTCGATGTCGTGCAGGTGGAGCGCGTTCATGCCGTTCATGAAGTTCGAGCCGTTGATCGTGGCCAGGCCGTCACGGGCGTGCAGCACGATGGGCTCGAGCCCCGCGCGCTGCAGGGCATCGGTGCTCGGCAGCAGCTCCCCGCCGTACCAGCACTGGCCCTCTCCCATAACGGCCAGAGCGATCTGCGCCATCGGCGCCAGGTCGCCGCATGCTCCCACCGACCCCTTCTGGCACACGTACGGCGTGACTCCCCTGTTGAGCATTTCGCACAGCAGGTGGGGAATCTCCACGCGCAGTCCGGAGCGGCCGTTGGCGTGCACGTTGAGGCGCGCCAGGATCGCGGCCCGCACGTACTCCTCGGGCGCGGGGTCGCCGATCCCCGCCGCGTGATTGTAGATGAGGTACTTCTGGAACTGCCGGACTTCGTCGTCGTTGAGGATCGTCTCCGAGAACTCACCGATCCCGGTGTTGATCCCGTACATCACTTCGTTCGCTGCCAGCTTGCGCTCCAGCATGGCGCGGCATTCGCGGATCCTGCTCTCCGCGTCGGGCGCGAGCGCCACCGGCGAGCCCTCTCGGGCTACACGGACGACGTCCTCTACCGCGAGGCTGTTCCCGTCCAGAGCCAGCGTCATCGGCACTTGCGCACAGCCGCTACATCCGGTCGACGATCGCCTGGCCGAAGCCGGAGCAGGACAGCTCGTTCACGTCCTTGCGTCCCTCGGCTTTCATCAGGCGAGCCAGGTCGTAGGTAACGTGCGCATCCTTGATCGCCTTGCGCATGCCGCTCAGCACCAGGTCGGCCGCTTCGGTCCAGCCCATGTGCTGCAGCATCATCACCGCCGACAGGATCAGCGACCCCGGATTCACCTTGTCCATCCCGGTGTACTTGGGCGCGGTGCCGTGCGTCGCCTCGAACAGGGCCACTTCCTCGCCGATGTTGGCGCCGGGTCCGAGCCCCAGCCCGCCCACGAGCGCGATCGCGGCGTCGGACAGGTAATCCCCGTTCAGGTTGGGGAGCGCGAAGATGGCATACTCTCCGGGCCGGGTCTGGATCTGCTGGAAGATCGAGTCGGCGATGCGGTCGTTCACCAGCTTCTTGCCCTTGGGCATCTTGCCGTCGAGCTCTTCCCACAGGACCTTCTCGCTCACGAAGACGTCACCGAACTCCTCGGTCGCGACCTCGTAGCCCCACTTCGCGAACGAGCCCTCCGTGAACTTCATGATGTTGCCCTTGTGCACGAGCGTCACAGAGGGGAGGTCGTTGGCGATGGCCCATTGGCACGCCTTGCGCACCAGCCGCTTGGTGCCGGCTACCGATATGGGCTTCACGCCGATGCCGCTGTCCTCGCGGATCTGGCGGCCGGTCTGCTGCTTCACGAGCTCGATGATCGCGCTGGCCGTGTCGCTGCCGCGCTCGAAGTCGTGCCCGGCGTACACGTCCTCCGTGTTCTCACGGAAGATCACGAAGTCCACCTTGTCGGCGTACTTGTTGGGGGCCGGCACGCCCTCGAAGTACATGATGGGACGCACGCAGGCGTAGAGGTCCATCGCCTGGCGCAGCCCCACGTTGATCGAGCGGAAGCGCGGCGCAACGCCGTCGCCCTTACCGCACTTGTCGCAGGTGCCGTCGTGGTACTGCTGGTGCGCGCAGTAGAGGCAGACGTGCGTCTCCTCGCCAATCGGCGTGGTGAAGGGCCCCTTGATGGCCACCTTGAGGTACTGAATCGCCTCGATGGACTCCTGGGGCAGCACCTCGCCGTACTTGTGCAGGCCCTCGAGCCCCACGTACACCGGGCACCACACGATCTCCTTCTTGCCGCCGTACGCCTTCTTCACTGCGGCCTCGACCACGTTCTTCATGGCCGGAGTGATGTCGAGCCCGATGCCGTCGCCGCGCAGCGAGCCGACTATGGGGCGGTCACCCACGACGGGCTTCCCGTCCTGAACGGTGATCAGGTCGCCCTCGGGGATCTTCACTTGCTTGAAGTCTGGCATTGAGTGTTCTCCTCACGTCCGCGTCATCACCGACATCCGAATTCGGCTCTCGGAGGGGGAGCCGAAGGATCCAGCCACAGAAGGATACTCAGGCGGGACGTCAGGCAGCCAGGAGGATCTCCCGCAGGGTCTCGGCGTAGCGCCCGGCCTCGGCATCGGCGGTCACGATCTCGACCGCCTCCGGGCTGCCCACCCCGATCCCCAGCTCGGCGGCCCGCGCAAGCTGCTCGAGCTCGAAGACCGGGCCACCGGAAACCTCGGGCGTCGTCCCCTTCTCACGCAGGATGGCCACGCCCACCGCGTCGAGTGCCACGCGGTCGGTGGAAGCCAGGATCAGGTTGGGCCGGGCCACCGTTCCGGCCTCGGGGCCGCGGTCCACGAAGCACTCCACGGCGTCCATCACCACGAGGGCCGGCTGATAGCTGAGGTTGGCCTCGGCGATCATGCGGCGCTGGTGCGGCGACGTGTGCAGCTCGCGCATGAAGTCGTGGTCGACGCCGGGGACCGTCTTGGCGATCATCCCCACGCTGTTCTTGAGGGAGAGGGTGAAGTGACCTCCGAAACGGTGGGTTTTGAGGCAGCAGGTCTGTACGATGGCTTCCGCCTGCTGGAACACCCGCGCCAGATAGTAGCCCTGGCTCCAGCGCAGGTCCGGGTGCTCCACGGGCACCCAGTCCTCGGGAGCGAGGTCCTGGAGCGGCAGCGCCTGGAAATCCAGCGACTGGGCCTGCAGCAGCACGCCTTTGTCCTCCATCACCTCGCGCGTGTCGCCCATGCCGCTGCGGTCGGCCACGGTGACGCGGCCGGCGCCCTGCTCCCGCAGGATGCCGACCAGCGAGCGCAGGGTGTCGGGATGGGTGGAGCCGGGGAATTGGTGCGCGCTGTTGAAGTTGGGCTTGAGCGCGACCCACTTGCCGTCCACTGTGGGGGCACCCGCCAGCTCGATAGCCAGCCGGATGGCCTCCTCACGGCCGCCCGACCCGACATGCACCATGCTCACCCGCGCCTTGGACGGCGCCGCCCATCCCAGCCGGCCGGTCGCCATCACCGCCAGGCTCGCGGCGGATGTCTTGACGAAGTCCCTGCGGGTCCAGTCGCGCATGATCGCCTCCTCCACTCTCTCTTCCCTACCGAGAGATACGCCGCTGGGTTGCGGGAGGCCAGGGGCTCGTCATGCCGATGCGAGCAAACTCTGCCGCATCTCCCGCACGTGCCCGGGCCCCGTCCTGCAGCATCCCCCGATCAGAGTCGCACCCGCCGCGCGCCATTCGGCGCCGGCGCGCCCGAAGTCCACCGGGGCAGCCTCGCCGATCCAGCGCTTCGCCGCTGCGTCGTACGCTTCGCCCGAATTGGGATAGACCACGATCGGCTTGGTGGAGGCACTCCTCAGCTCCGCTATCAGCGCTGGCACCAGCGTGGGCGCCACGCAGTTGGCACCTAGCGCCGCCACACGCGGCTCCGCCTCGAGTTCTGCAACGGTCTCGGCCAGGGAGCTGCCGTCGCTGAGGTGCTGCGCGTCGCGGCAGGTGAAGCTGAACCAGGCGTGCATGTCGGGGGTCTCGTGGAGCAGCTCCAGCAGCACGCGGGCTTCCGGACGCGAGGGCAGCGTCTCGCACGCCATGACGTCCGCTCCGCTCGCCGCGAGTATCGACCAGCGCTCCGCGTGGAAGTCGCGCAACTCGTCCGTTGAAACGCCGTACTCGCCACGGTACTCGGAGCCGTCGGCAAGAAAAGCCCCGTATGGTCCCACGCTGGCAGCTACCAGAGGGCGCATCCGCCCGCTGCGGTTCGCCGCATCGTCCCAGAACGCGTCGCGCGCCTCGAGCGCCAGCTCCACCGAGCGGCGCAACACGGCGGCGGCATCGCCTTCGCTCAGCCCGCGCTCCACGAGCCGCGGTATGCTGGCCTGGTAGCTCGCACTGGAGATGCAGTCCGCGCCGGCCCGCAGATAATCGCTGTGGACCTGGCGCACGAGGTGGGGCTGCTCGAGTAGGGCCTTGGCCGACCAGAGGGGGTCGTCCAGGTCGGCGCCGCGGGCCTCGAGCTCCGTGGCCAGGCCGCCGTCCAGCAGGAGGATGCCCTGGCGCTCGAGGAAGAGACCTATCGGACCTAGCTGCCCTTGTTCTCTACCGTTTTCCACGACTCGCAGAACCGCGTGAGCGCCTCGCCCAGCCGGTAGATGTGCGGCAGCGGCGTCTTCTCCTCCCGCAGCTGCCCCATCATGTGCTCGCGCACGCGCTCCAATAGGAACTCGCCCTCGCGTCGGTCGCGCCAGCTCAGAAACAGCGCGTGGGCCATGAGCCCGCGCCCCACGTAGTCCTGCCCTCCGATCTCTGCGATCAGGTCGGGGTGGGCCGCGGCCCTCACGTCCTTGAAGGCCTCGAACACGGTGGCGTGGAGGTCGTCGTTCACAAGGTCCTGCTCGCCGGGCGCAAGGCGTGCGTAAAGCGCCGCGAAGGCGTCGGGTGCGGTCGCCGTCATGGTCCTCTCCGGAAACGAGACTGCGTCTGTGAATATACCCGGCATCTGAGGGGCCGGTTGCGCGGCCGGCTGCGTGTGTCGCGAGGTGAAGCACGATGCGCGGAGCACCAGATGTCGGCAGTGGCGTGACACCGTCCCCATCCCCTTGACAACCATAACTAACTCGGCGACAACGGTTTAACCCTTCGCATACTGCGAACGAACCGGGCCTCTGGCGCGACACTGCGTGAGGTGTTATAAGGGCAGGTACGCCCGCCACGCAGTAATCGCGTGGCTGTGTCGCTCAGCCCTAAGCGGCCAAACCCCTAGGTAGTTCCTGTGACATCGCCGGAGGAGTCTGACGCGTCGACGCGCGTGTTTTCGCGTCTCCGCGACAGAGAAGGTGTCGCTCTACCGATGACGCTGTTCCTCGTCGCCTGCATCACCCTGATGCTCTCGGCGACGATGGTACAGGTGCGCAACGACGTGGGGATCGCCGCCAGCAGCAGCGACGTGCTGGACGCGCTGGTCATCGCGGACAACGGGCTCAACACCTACCTGGGTGCAGTCACGGAGCGGCCGGCGAGCGGCGATTCTCTCCGCATCAACGTCCACGGCGGCTACGCCGTCGTCGTGGCTCACCTGGTGCGGCGTCCCGCCGACACGATGGGGCTGTGGCGCTACGTGCTCACATCCACGGGCCGCGTCATCCACCCCGACCAGGGAGAGCAGGCCCAGGCGGTACGAACGGTGCGGGTGTTCGCCGACTGGCAGCAGGGCAACATCGAGGTGCCCGCCGCGGTGACGGCGCTCAACGGGATCCAGTACACTGGGCAAGTCGACGGCGACCCGACGGTCGTGGTAGACGGGTTCGACCGCTGCGCCGAGGCGCCGGTGGCGGGGGTGCGGGCACCCCTCGGATCTCACTGGCCCGACGGAACGGTCGGCGCGCCGGCGACGATCATCCAGGGATCGTGGCACCAGCTCGCGGACGAGCTCGGGATCGACTGGGACGAGATCCAGAACGGCGGCTTCCAGCCCGACTACACGGCGATGCGCTCGGGCGACACCACGTTCGCATCCTACCTGCTGCAGGGGGACGTCGTGCTCACCAATGCGACGGGGACGGGCATCCTCATCGTCACAGGAGAGCTCGAGACCCAGGGCGAGTACTTCGTGTGGGACGGGGTGGTGCTGGTGGGCGACGAGTACGACCCCGATGCCGACTCCAGCGTCGTCTACGGCGTCATGATCTCCGGACTCGACCGGCAGGTCGGGGAGTCCGTGGAGCCAATCGACCTCACCGATCTCAACGACGACGTCTTCCTGTACTACGACTCCTGCAGCATCGGCCGCGCACTGGGGCCGACGACGGGGTTCATCACCGTCGGCGGGACGTGGATGGAAGTCGGGCTGAGCGGCTAGCGGCTCAGTGGCCCTTGCGGTGGCGGCGCTTGCGGCGCATGCGCCGGCGCTTGCTCCCGACTTTTCTCCTGCCGCGGTGCTTCTTCGGATAGCTCATGCATCCTCCCGGCGATATCCGGGCGCACGGCTCGGGGCTGCTCCCCTCTACGATAGGACCCGGGACTCGCTCCGGCCAGACTCTTCTCGCCGCAATTGCGACCATTCCGCTCCAATTGACGCCCGGCTGAAACCAGCTCGGCCGATCACGTGTTACGGAGCGTGACCACACGCGGAACCTCCGCCGCACTGAAATGTTCTCGACACTGATGGCAACCGACTGGCACCTGGTGAGCGAGTCCGATACGGGCCAGCTGATTCCTGCCCGCATGCAGCTGCATCGGGCCGTGCAGGCCGTAGCTGCGGTGGGCAATGCCTACGTGCCGCCCGAGCCGGACAGCGGCCACCTCACGGCGCAGTGGCTGAGCGATCCCGGCCTACTGGCAAGCCACGCCACGAATACGGAGCCGGCACTGCGCCTGGGACTCGACCCACAGCGTCTCGCGCTCGAGCTGCTGGACTACAGGGGCACCATCGTGGCCCGCATCGAGCTCGAGGGGCGCACGATGGACGATGTGTACTCGTGGCTGGAAGCGGCCCTGGCGGAGAAGCTCGGCGCGGAGCAGGCGCGTCCGCTGGGACGGCCCGACGCTCCGGTGCCCTCCACCGGCCCGGGGGCCGACGAGCCGTTTGCGCTGGACCCTTCGGAGCCCTTCGCCGAGCTGGCGCGCTGGTACGCGAACGCCGATCTGCTGTTCAGCGGACTGCGTGAGACGGAGGGCAACACGACGGCAATACGATGCTGGCCGCACCACTTCGACATCGCGTTTCTCGTTCGCCTCGACCCGGACGACGCGTCAGAACAGGCGCGCGCCATCGGCGTCGGGATGACCCCCGGTGATGACGCGTACGCCGAGCCGTACTGGTATGTAGCGCCCTGGCCCTACCCGGTGGATCCGGAGCTGCCAGCCCTGCCATCCGGCTCGTGGCACACGGCGGGCTGGACCGGCGCCGTCCTCGAGAAGTGCCGGATGGTGGGGGGAGACGCGGCAGCCCAGCGGGAGCAGGTGGAGGAGTTCGCGCGCGCGGCGATCGCGGCATGCCGCAAGCTGCTGGGGGGCTAGCCCCCCGGACTACCCCTGCTCTTTCCGGGAGCCGTCGATCTCCCGCCCGCTCTGGTGCAGCGTGAAGCCGGCGACGTTGCCTTCCTCGTCCAGCTCGAACTCTACCTCGCCGGGCACCACGTCCATCCCGAAGCGCGTCTCACTCAAAGGGAACAGCCGGACGGGCTCCTGCCCCTCGGCCTCCACCATCAGCTTCCCCTCATCCAGCGTCACCGTGAAGATGACTCCGCCCTGCAGCTCGTAGCGGCCTACGTAGCGGGCGAGCACCTCCTCCGGCAGGGTGATCGCCTCGAGCGCCACGTCCGGGGCCTCGATCCCGAGGCGCTGCAGCATCGCGCGCGCGTTGTCGTTTTCGGGGTTGAGCTCCAGCGACTTCTGGTAGCTGGCGATGGCCAGCTCGTCCTGGCCCGCTTCCATGTACGCTTCTCCCAGGGAGTCGTACGTGTTGAAGCCGTCGGGGTAGGCCTCCACGTTGAGCTTGAAGACCTCGATGGCCGTCTGGAACGAGCCCAGCTCGAGGTAGTAGTACCCCAGCCGGTTCAGCTCCGGCTCGCTGAAGTCGTATTCGTCGGGACGGTTCTCCTTCGCGTCCCAGTACCACGCAGTGGCGGAGTCCACACCCCGCTCCGCGGTCACGTCGTACACAGCCTGGGCGATCGACTGCACCGGCCAGCGCGGCTCGTCCCCGTACAGGATGGCGGCGATTCCCCGCTGTATCGCGCCGACCGACTGACCCTCGGTGTTGTCGAACACGATGATCGTGTTCTTCTCGTCTACCAGGCGCCAGAATCCGGTGCGAAAGCCGTTGATGCCGCCCCCGTGCGATATCAGCGTACGCGACTCGCCTCCCAACTGCAGCGCCCGAATGCCCCAGCCGTAGCCGTAGTTGTTGATGTAGGGCGTGAACATCTTCTGCTTCATGACCGTATCGGTGAACACTCGGTCCGTATAGAGGATCCTGTCCCACTCGAAGAGATCTTGCACCGTCGAATACATGGACCCGGCGGCGTATGGCAGCGACGTGTCCAGGTAGTCCGCATTCTCGTAGCCTGCGTACGTCTGCTTGTAGCCCGCCGCGCGGCGCTGGAGCACCTCGCTGAAGTGGTCGTACCCTGAATCATCGAGACCGAGCGGAGCCAGCACCATCTCCCTCAGCGCCCGGTCGTAGGGCATTCCCGCAACGCGCTCGACGATCAACCCGAGAAGGAAGTAGCCCGAGTTGTTGTAGCGAAACTCGGAGCCGGGCTCGAACTCGAGCTCCAGCGGTGCGAACACCGCGACGAGCGAATCGGGTGGATACGGGTCCCGGCCGTGCTCGGCCATGAATCCCGGAAGCCCTGTGTAGCTCGGGATGCCGGAGGAGTGGGTGAGCAGCTGGTGGATGGTGACCTGACTGCCGGTCTCCTGGGGGTACGCCGGGAGGTAGTCGGTGATCTTCCCGTCGAGGCTGATCTTGCCCTGCTCCACCAGCTTGAGGATCATCACGGCCGTGAACTGCTTGGTTATCGAGCCGATCCGGAACCGCGTGTCGGGCGTGTTGGGGATGCTCCACTCGCGGTTGGCCCATCCGAAGCCCGCCTCGTATACGACCTCGCCGTTCTGGGCGACCAGCACCGAGCCGTTGAACTGCCCCAGCTCGTAGTACCGGTTCAGCAGGGAGTCGATCTGCGCAGCGACGTCCTGGGCTTCCGACTGTGCGGGAAGCGCGAGAGTCACTGCCAGAAGCAGCATAGCCGCGGTGCGGATCAGTCTCATCGGTGGCCATCCTCTCCAGATCAGATACGGCGTCCCCTGGCCCCGCCATCCCCTGAACGCTGTGCCAACTGGAAAAGATGCACTTCGGGCCGGGGCGCGGCGAACCTCAAGTGCGCGGCTTGCCGCCCGGCGGCAGGTTCTCCTTGAGGTAGCGGGTCATCAGTCCGTACAAGTGGCGCGTGGTCCCCCGGCCTTCCCAGATGCCGTGCGACCGGTTGGGATACGCCATCATCGTGAAGTGCTTGTTGTACTCGATCAGCTTGTTGATCAGCGCCTCGGCGCCCTGGTAGTGCACGTTGTCGTCACCCGTGCCGTGCACTATCAGCAGGTTCCCCTCGAGCCCCTCCGCGTAAGTGATCGGCGAGGCCCGCTCGTAGTCTGCCGCGTTGTCCGACGGCAGGCCCATGTAGCGCTCCTGGTAGATCGTGTCGTAGTAGCGCTGGTCGGGGACGGACGCCACGGCGATGCCGGTGCTGTAGATGTCCGGGTAGCGGAACATCGCCTGGAGCGTGCTGGACCCTCCGCCGCTCCAGCCCCAGATCCCGATCCGATCCGGATCCACGAACGCGAAGCTGTCGGCGACAGCCTTCACGGCGTTCGCCTGGTCCTGTGACGAGATCACGCCGATCTGCCGGTATACGATCTTGCGCCAGTCGCGGCCGCGTGGCACCGGAGTCCCCCGGTTGTCTATGCTCACCACGAGGTAGCCGAGCTGGGTCAGGTACTGGTGCCACAGCATGCCCCTGCCGCCGAACCGGTCCGCCACCGTCGTGCCCCATGGCTCGCCGTACACGTAGAACAGCACCGGGTACTTCTTCGACGGATCGAAATCGTTGGGCTTCATCATCCAGCCGTCGAGAACCACACCCTCGCCCACGTCCACGCGGAAGAACTCGGTTGGAACCTGCTTCACCGCTTGGATCTTCGCCTTGAGCTCTGCGTTCTCGACGAAGGTCCTCTGAACATCGTGATCGGGCAGAGTCACCAGCGAGATGACCGCCGGCGCCTCGGTAGTGGAGAACGTATGGAACGCCCACTGCCCATTGGGTGCGATCTGGTAGCTGTGCCACCCGGGCATGTCCGCCGGTGACACGCGCTCGGCCCGCATCGAGCCGTCCAGTGGCACCCGGTACAGGTAGCGGCGGGTGGGCTCCTCGGGCGAAGCGATGTAGTAGAGCCAGCCGCCTTCGTCATCGAGCAGCCGGACGGACATCACGTCTTCCCCCGCGGGGGAGATTGGCCTGACATCGCTGCCGTCCCGACTCACCAAGTACATCCGCCGCCAGCCGTCGCGCTCGCTCATCCAGGTGAAGCTCTCGCCGCCGTCGAGCCAATACACGTCGTCTATCGCATCCGTCCACGCGTCGTCGGTCTCGGTGAGGATCGTCCTCACCGAACCATCGCGCACCGATCCGAACATCACCCGATTGGTGTTCTGCAGCCGGTTGAGGTGCTGGATCATCACCTCTTCGGAATTGTCGGCCCACATCATCCGCGCGATGTAAGTGTCGCGCGGGTCGGCATCCACCTGGAGCCAGGTGGTCTCCCCGCCGCCAGCGGACACGATCCCTACCCGGGCGGCCGAGTTCGTGGTACCGGCCTTAGGGTACTGCACCGGAATCGTATAGGAGTACAGCGAGTCGGTGTTGTTGATCATGAGGAACACGCCGATGCCCTCGGCGTCCAGCTGCCAGTAAGCGATCTTCGTTCCGTCGGGGCTCCAGCGCCAACCGTCCGCACCGAAGCGGGAACCCATGAAGAACTCCTCCTCGTACACCCAGTCGAAGCGGCCGTTGAGGATCGTCTCCGAGCCGTCGTGGGTCAGCTGGGTGACCGCCCCGCTCTCGATGTCCTCGACGAAGAGGTTGTTCTCGCTCACGTACCCGACCCGCGTGCCGTCCGGCGAGAACTTGGCGTACATCAGGGATGACTCGGGACGGTCGGCACCGACCTGCTGCAGGTCGCCGCTCTCCAGATCGAGCACCCAGTAGTCCCCCATGGTGTGGAAGCGCCACACCCTGGTCGTGTTCGTGAAGATCAGCAGCTTCGCACCGTCATCGGACCAGCCGTAGTTGGACAGGGACAGCGGTCCCTCGGCCCCGGCAGGCGTGAGCACGGCGGCAGAGACCATCACCTCGCGCTCACCGCTCACCGGGTCGTAGCGCACTATATCCCGCGCTCGCTCCGCCTCTGCGGAGCGCTCCAGCGTCGTGTAGGTGCCGTCATCGAGCCAGCGCGCCGGTCCGAAACGCTCGCCGCGGAACTCGAACCGAGCAAAGATCCGGTCCAGGTCGAGCGAGTCCACCTGCTGCGCCTGGAGAGCCGGGACGATCAGCAGCGCCGCTGCCAGCAGCAGAACGGGGCGCCCGATCCGCAATCCCCTACCATCGTGTCTCATCTCAGAATCCCCTCCTCGCTTTTGCACTAGGCGGCCGCGAACCCGCGCGGGCGGTCCACGGCCGCACCTCCGGATCAATCTACCCATGGCGCAGCGGGGCGCGACAAGGCCCCGCAGCCGCCGAAGCGACCGCGGGGCCGGATATCGCCTTCCCGAGTTGCGTCAGGTCCTGGGCTTGCCGCCCGGCGGCAGGTTCTCCTCCAGGTACCGCGTCAACAGTCCGAACAGATGGCGCGTCGTTCCCCGTCCCTCGTAGATGCCATGACTCCGGTTGGGATACGCCATCATCGTGAAGTGCTTGTTGTGTTCGATCAGGGCGTTGATGAGCAGTTCGGCACCCTGGTAGTGCACGTTGTCGTCACCCGTCCCGTGGACGATCAGGAGGTTGCCCTCCAGCCGGTCAGCGAAGTTGATCGGGGAAGCGACCTCGTATCCCTCCGCGTTCAGGTCGGGCAGCCCCATGTACCGTTCCATGTAGATCGTGTCGTAGTAGCGGAGGTCGCTGAGCGTGGCCACCGCCATGCCGGTGTGGTAAACCTCAGGATAGCGGAACATGGCGTTCAATGTCTGCTCACCTCCACCACTCCAGCCCCAGATCGCGATCCGGTCCGCATCCACGAATGCGAAGCTGTCGGCCACGGCCCTCACGGCGTTCGCCTGGTCCTGGGAGGGTATCACCCCTGCCTGGCCGTAGACGATCTTGCGCCACTCACGGCCGCGCGGCGCCGGGGTGCCCCGGTTCTCGATGCTCACGACCAGGTAGCCGAGCTGCGTGAGGTACTGGTGCCACATCATCTGCATGCCGCCCCAGCGGTCCGTAACCGTGGTCCCGGCCGGCCCGCCGTAGACATAGAACAGCACGGGGTACTGCAGCGACGGGTCGAAGTCGTTCGGCTTCATCATCCAGCCGTCGAGAATCAGCCCGTCACCCACGTCCACCCGGAAGAACTCGGTGGGCACGTGTTTCACCGCATCGACCCTGGCCTTGAGGTCCGCGTTCTCCACAAACGTCTTCTGCACCGTGTGGTCGGGCAGCGTCACGAGCGAGATGACGGCAGGCGTGTTGAAGGTGGAGTACGTGTGGAACGCCCAGCTAGCGTCGGGCGAGATCTGATAGGCATGCCAGCCCGGCATGTCGGCGGGCGACACCATCTCGGCCCGCATCGAGCCGTCGAGCGGCACACGGTACAGGTAGAGCCGCACCGGATCCTCGGGGGACGCCGTGTAGTACAGCCAGCCGCCGTCATCGTCCAGCAGCCGTACCGAAACCACGTCGAGGCCGTTCGGCGTGACCGGCGTCATCTCACCGCCGTCGCGGTTCACCACGTACATGCGGCGCCACCCGTCCCGCTCGCTCATCCAGGTGAACCGGGCGCCGTCGTCGAGCCAGTAGACGTCGTCGACCGCGTCGGTCCACGCCTCATCGGTCTCGGTCAGCACGGTGCGCACCGAGCCGTCACGGGCCGACCCATACATCACGCGGTTCGTGTTCTGCAGTCGGTTGAGGTGCTGGATCATCACCTCTTCCGAGTTGTCCGCCCACATCATGCGCGCGATGTACGTATCGCGCGGGTCGGCATCTATCTGCAGCCATACCGTTTCGCCACCGCCGGCCGGCACTACACCCACTCGCGCCGCCGAGTTGGTGGTGCCCACCTTGGGGAACTGTACCGGAATCGTGTAGGAGTACAGCGAGTCGGTGTTGTTGATCATCAGGAACACGCCGATCCCCTCAGCATCCAGCTGCCAGTAGGCGATCTCCGTGCCGTC
>JBDHJM010000003.1:0-94849 GCA_039586895.1 Gemmatimonadota bacterium
TGGTCAAGATGAACCCGACACTGGTGTCGCCGGACGTGTTGGTGTTCCTGACCGGTTTTCTGGCGGCAGCGGTCCTGTATGCGCGCCGCGTGCCCGGGGCGATCATGTGGGGCATTCTGGCGTCGCTTGCGGTGGCACTGCTGTTCAAGTGGACGCTGCCTCTGCTGCCGAGCGCATGGACCGAGTCGGGCGCCATCGCGGAGTCGCTCCTGGCGCAGAGCTTCGAGCCGGCTTCGCGCTTGGTATCGGCGCCTCCTTCGCTGGGTCCCACGGCGTTCAAGATGGACGTGCTCGGCGCCCTCACGTGGGCGGTGATCCCGATCGTCGTGATGTTCCTCTTCATGGACGTGTTCGACACCATGGGCACGCTCATCGCCGTGGGGCAGGAAGCGAATCTGCTCGAGGGCAACCGGCTGGTGCGGGGCGAGCGGGCGATGCTCTCGGATGCGGTCGGAACCGTTGCGGGAGCCGCACTGGGCACGAGCACCGTGACCAGCTACATCGAGAGCGCAGCAGGCATCGAGCAGGGTGGGCGCTCGGGCCTCACGGCGGTAACGGTGGCGGTGCTCTTCGTGGCATCGCTCGTGTTCTATCCCGTGATCGCCATGGTGGGGAGCTATCCGCCCATCACCGCGCCTGCTCTGGTACTGGTGGGTGCACTGATGGCGCGCAATGTCACCCGCATCGAGTGGTCGGACTACTCTGAAGCGACACCGGCGTTCCTGACGATGATCGGCATCCCGCTGGCGCACTCCATCGCGGACGGACTCGCCCTCGGGCTGATTGCATATCCCGTGATCAAGCTGCTGGGAGGCAGGGGCCGCGAGCTGAACGCCGCGATGATCGGCGTGGCTTTGCTGCTGGTGCTGTAC
Source organism: Gemmatimonadota bacterium (assembly GCA_039586895.1). Taxonomy (GTDB): domain Bacteria; phylum Gemmatimonadota; class Gemmatimonadetes; order Gemmatimonadales; family GWC2-71-9; genus WVYX01. The sequence continues at coordinate 873 of JBDHJM010000003.1, forward strand.
TTCGTCTTGGTGCGGGCGCGGATGTAGCGCGGGCCTAGCGGGCGTCCACCATGGCGCGAATGGCGGCCACGTGGTCGGGCGTGGTGCCGCAGCACCCGCCGATCACGGAAGCTCCTGCCGCCAGCAGCTCGCTGGACTTCTGCGCCATGAAATCCGGCGTGTCGCCGTAGACGATCTTGCCACCCTCGGTCTGCGGCAGACCGGCGTTGGGCTGAATGATGATCGGGGGATCGGTCCAGCGCCCGAACTCCATTGCGATCGCGATCATCTCATCGATGCCGGTGCCGCAGTTGGAACCCACCGCATCGGCGCCGGCCTCGCGCAGCCCCGCCGCCGCAGCCTCGACGCTGACACCCATGATCGTGAAGAAGCCTCGCGGTGTGGCGTCGAACGTCATGGTGGCGAAGACGGGTGTCTCGGGGGCGATGTCCTTCGCCGCCCGGACGGCGAGCTGGGCCTCGGTGAGATCGACCATGGTCTCGACGATCACACAGTCGACGCCCGCAGCGACGAGACACTCGAGCTGCCTGCGAAAACCGTCGAAGAGCTGCTCCGGGGTTGCTTCGCCCATGGGCTGGAGCAGCGCACCGCTCGGGCCCACCGAAGCGGCCACGTGCGCGCGGTCGCCCGCAGCCGCCCGGGCGGCGTGTACGGCGTCGCGGTTGATCTGTTCAATCCGGTCGTCCAGACCGTAATGCGCGAGCCGCAGCGGGGAGGCTCCGAACGTGTTGGTCTCGATGATGTCCGCCCCGGCGTCTACGTAGAGCCGGGCGATCTCCTCGAGCACCTCGGGGTTGGCAAGGGTGATCGATTCAGGGGGCTGTCCTGCCTGGAGGCCCCGCTCGAGCAGCAGCGTTCCGGTGGCGCCGTCCGCCACCAGGATCTCTTTGGCGGCGAGCCGCTCTGACAGTGACCTCACTTCATGCCTCGGGGATGAGCTGCTTCACCCTCTCGACCGCGTTGGCGGCGTCGTAGCCGTGCGCGGTGGCCCCGATGTCCCGCGCGAAGTCCTTGGTGACGGGCGCGCCCCCGACGATGGTGCTTATCTCCTTCGAGAGCCCGTCCCTCTCCAGAATCTCTACGACCTCCTGCATCGCCGGCATCGTAGTGGTGAGCAGAGCCGACATCCCGATGACGGATGCCTCCCTTTCAGTGGCAGCGCGCACCATGTCCTCGGGCGGCACGTCCTTGCCCAGGTCGATCACGTCGAATCCGGCGCCCTTGAGCATTATGCCCACCAGGTTCTTGCCTATGTCGTGGAGGTCGCCGCGAATCGTCCCGATCACGACACGGCCGAGTGACGGCACCCCCTCCTCGATGAACTGGGGCTTGAGCAGCTCCATGCCGGCGTACATTGCCTTGGCGGCGAGCAGGACGTCGGGCAGGAAGATCTCATGCGCCTTGAACTGCTGACCGACCGTGTCCATGCCCGCTATCAGCCCTTCGTCAAGAATCGTCTTCGCCGCGACGCCCTGCTCGATGAGCTGACGCGTGAGGTCCGCGACGCGCTGGTCGTCTCCCCCTATCACCCCGTTCGCGGTCTGTACCAGCAGTTTCATGCAGTCGTCTCCGGCTGAAGTCACCGCGCGAGCAGCGCGCGGATTCTCTGGCGGCAGCCCTTGGTCTCGCAGCGGCTGCAGAACGAGTACGTCGGTGCGAAGGCATGTACGTCTTGCGGTGCGGCGATCAGCACGCCCGATGTCGACTTGAGGGGCTCCATCAGGAAGCTGCTTCTCAGCGTCACCCCAATCCGCTCGGGCTCGAGGTAGTCGAACAGCCTGCGCTGGCCGCTCACGTGCCAGCCGCAGTAACCCGGACTGTACCGCAGCACGGCTCCGGGCGGAGCCTCCCACCCGCCGGCGCAGAGCGCTTCCTCGTAACTCCGCTCCACGAGCTCGGCGGCTCGCTCGACGGCTGCTGAGGCGGCGGAGTCGAGCATGCTGCCGAGCGCAAAGTCGTGCGAGGCGAAACACTTCGCGATCGCGGCACTGGTGCCCTCGCCCATCGTGACCGTAAACAGCGCTAGTCGGTCCGCGCCGGGGAAGATGTCGGCCACCGGTGTATGCGGGTCGTTGCGTCCATCCCCCGCGTACACCTCCGCGAAATCGGCCTCCGATATCTCCGATACGACGCCCGCCGGTTCCGCAACATCGGAGAGCACCTGCATCGCGCCGTCGTACAGAGCCTCGATGTGCTCCGGTACGTCCTCGTCTGGAACGCCTATCAGCTCGAGCACCGGCTCCCGCTCGGGCATCACCTCGGCGGCCGTCCACTGCACGGCTTGGTTCATGAAGCTTCGTGGGGCAGTGCGTCCATTCCGTGACGTCCCGCCTCGGCGCCCATGAGCCGGGTGAGCTCGGCCTTCACGTCGTCGGTCAGCGGGGAGGGCTCCGCCTGGCTCAGCAGTCGTTCCACCTCGCCGTGTGCACGCTGCGGCAGCGTCGTCCGTCCCTCCTCCTCCCAGCGCGAGCGGTTGGCGCGGTCGATGACGGGGCCGGGGAAGTAGTGCTCCTCCCTGAGGTAGCGGCGTGTGTGCTGCGAGATGAGGAGGTGATCCTCGCGCAGCAGCTCCTGGAAATGCGGCAGGGATGGAAAGTCCTCCTTCGGCTCGATGCCGCGCACCAGCCGCAGCACCATGCCGCAGATCTCGTTGTCCAGCACGAGCTTTTCCAGGCTGAAGCAGCTCTCGAAGTCCAGCATGCCGGGTCCGGAAATGTTGTTGATGCCGGAGAGTGCGGCGAGCGTTGCGCCCATTGAAGACTCCAACCCTCCCTGCGCATCGATCAGCTTGTTGTCGCTCAATGCCATGTACGCCTGTGTGGGCAGTCCCAGGTACGTACCGATCTCGTTGTACGCGCAGTCGATCATCATCGTCTCAACCGCGCCCATCGGCGTGGTCTCATAGCGCACGTCGAAGATGGCGGGAGATCCGCCGTACAGGGCCGGCGTTCCCGGATTGGTCAGCTGGCTGATCACGATGCCGCTCAGCGTCTCGGCCGTGTGCTGCACCAGGCTGCCGACCAGGGTGACCGGCGATACGAATCCGGCAAGGGGCATGGACACGTACTCCACCGGGATGGAGTGCTCTGCGCAGTCCACGACGTTCTGCGACGTGATGTCGCTCCACTTGAGCGGCGCGGTCGGGCAGCACGAGAACACCGCCAGCGGTCGCTCACGCAGCGCGTCCGCGTCTCCGCGCACCGCCACGAGGAGGTCCTTCATGATGGTGAAGGCCTCAATCGTAAAGGCTCCGGTGACGACGGGCTTGGTCCCGAACATCAGACTGAGGAAAAGCCGGTAGCTGTCCGAGATGTTGGGGTGCACGTCGCCCGGCACCATCGAGGTGCTCTGCGACGCGATGTACGGCAGTTGTGCCACGAGCTTCACGTAGTCCACGTAGTCGGCCGCGGTCGGCTTGCGAACGTCGTTACTCACGTAATCGAGGATGCTGATCGCGGCGGACCCGGGCGCAAAGTGGACGTTCTTGCCCGAGAGGTCGTGCGTCTGGCGGTCCTGGACGTCGTAGAGGCGGAAGCCGGCCGGGACCGTTTGGAGCGCCTTGTCGATCACTGCGTCCGGGATGCAGGCGCGCAGGGTCTCGCCGTCGACCGCCACCCCGTGGTCGGCCAGCATCGAGAGGATGCCCGGATTGTGGATCTCCACCCCGAGCTCCTTCAGGACGGTCCTCGCCTCGGCGACGATGCGCTCTACCAGTTCGGTCCCTAGGAATTCGACTGTCGGTCTCATGCGCTGCATCCCCCCGGCCTAACCCCGCCGCTTGAGTCCCTCGAACAGATCCTCGATCGCATCCCTGCCGACGGCGTCCACCTCACCGCTGCTCACGCGGCCGTCCAAGACCAACACGGCGATGCCGTGCAGGAGCGCAATCCCGCTGCGCTCGATACGCTCCACCGCTCCCTGGCGGAGTACGCCGGCCTCCTGGCACAGCTCAATCTGCCTGCGCAGGATCCCATGCAGCGCCTGCTGCGCGTCCAGCACCAGCTCCCCCCACTCGTCGGCGAACATGGCTCGATACAGGCGGGAGTGCTCGGCTGCGAAGCGCAGGTACCCGAGGGCCATCTGCCGCAGCTGCTGCTCCGGGTCCACGGTGCCGCTGTCCGCACTGGCCTGGCGCAGGGCTCCCGCCAGCCAGAGAAAGCCCCGTGCCGCCACCGCACCGCGCAGCTCCCACAGGCCGCCGCCCTTGAAGTGATGGGTCAGGGTCCCGAGGCTGCGGCCGGCCTCCTTGGCCACGGAGCGGGCGTCGAACTGGCGCTCTCCATCCTCCACGATGCGCACTGCGGCATCCACGATGGCCGTGCGCGCTTCGCTGCTCTCCCTGGGAGGTTTTCCGCTTTTTCTGAGGATCATGGGGCGTCGTCTTGAGGAGGGGTTGACTCGCACAATGTACGGCAATAGCCTTCTGTGCGCCAATTGTCGTACGGTGTACGATGCGAGGACTCGGGATTCGTACAGTGTACGGAGACCCAGCGCCCAGGAGCCTCGAGCAGCCAACTCGTTTCATTCTGGGGCGTTTTCAATGAGGAAGGGCCAGATGTTCCGCAGACCGTTCAAGGTTGAGTGCACCCTGCTTTCGGAGGAGTACGTCGGGGTGTTGCCTCATCTCTCCAGCTGGTTCACCAAGTGCCGCCTGGTGCCGTGCCGCGGCGACAGCGTGCCGCTGCCGGCGACTGTACGGGTGGCGCGGCCCAAGAACGGGGATCCAGCGAGCCGTGACCCGGAGGTCCTGAAGATGGATCTCAGGGACCGGACGGGCGTTATCACGTCGGTCTACTACATCCCGACCCGCGACCTGGTGAAGGTCGGGATCGAGGAGGCTCACCGGGCCGGAGAGAACTAGAGCCCGGTAAGGAAGTTCGCAGGGGCATGGAGCCAGGGCTCCGTGGCGTCGCGCCGCGGGGCCCTTTGGCTACTTGGGCCGCTCCAGGGTGCGCTCCACGTAGGCCCGCAAAGCGGCGTGCGTGTCGGGCGCCTTCCAGCCGGCCAGCACCTCGGGGTCGGCTGCCGGAGAATGGCGTGCGACACGGTCCAGGGCCGGCGCCCGCAGCTCGCGCTTGGTGAGGCGAAAGCGGGCCGGCGCGGTGCTCCCCATCTCGGCGGCCATCTCGAGAGCCCTCTCGAGCAGGGCGTCCGGCTCGACCAGCTCGTCGATCAATCCCACCTCCAGTCCGTCCTGGGCAGTGTAGGTGCGGCCCAGGTAGACCATCTGCTGCAGGTGCCGGGTGGACGCCGCGAAGCGCAGGATCTCGATGGCGACCACGGGGAAAGGAATGCCCACCCTGAGTTCCGGGACCCCGATCGTGGCGCGGCCGCGCGCCATGATGCGGTAGTCGGCGGCGGAGACCATCACCGCCCCGCCGGCGATTGCGTGGCCGTTCACTGCCGCGATGAGCGGTCTGGGAAACTCGAACAGCTGATGGAAACAGCGCACCAGCTCGGCGAAGAAGCGGTCGTGGTACTCCTCGCCGCTCTCAAGGAAGCGGTACAGGTCCACGCCGGCGGAGAAGATGGAGCCGGTGCCGGTCAGCACGACCGCGCTGGCGTTGCCGGCGCGCTCGATCGCGGCCAGCTCGTCGGCCAGGGTGCCTACCAGCTCCGCATCCAGCGCGTTGGCCTTGCCGTGCTCCATGCGCAGCACGGCGATCGAATCGTGTTGATAGCGATGGATCACGCCTATCTCCCTTCGAGGCCACGGGTGCGCGTACAATGGTAGCCCCGCGAGCGACCGCCGCGCACCCCGTCGCGCGCGGTGCGCCATTGGACCAGATTCCAAACCGATGAACACGATCTTCGAGCGCCAGCGGGAACATGCACCGGCAATGGCCCGGACGAGCGCACCGGAACGCCGTCAGCGGCTGCGCGGCCTGCGCAACGCCGTGGATGCACGCAGGGGCGAGATCGTAGCGGCCATCAACGCCGACCTGGGGAGACCTCCGTTCGAATCGGAGCTGGCGGAGATCGGGCATGTGGTCCGCGAGATCGACTATGCGATCCGCAAACTGCCGCGCTGGATGCGCGGTCGGCGCGGGGGAACGCCGCTTGAGCTAATCGGGTCCAAGAGTCGCCTAGTGGTGGAGCCTCGGGGCATGGTGCTGATCGTGGCGCCGTGGAACTACCCGTTCGCGCTGGTGATCAACCCGCTCGTGGCGGCCATCGCCGCCGGCAACTGTGCCATGCTGAAGCCGTCGGAGAAGGCGCCGGCGACGAGCCACGTGCTGCACTCGATCGTGGAGGAAACGTTTGACGAGCGGGAGGTCGCGGTGGTCGAAGGCGGCCCCGACGTGGCCACCGCGCTGCTGGAGCTGCCGTTCGACCACTTCTTCTTCACCGGCGGCTCGGAGATCGGCAAGCTGGTCATGGCCGCGGCGGCCAGGCACCTGGCGTCGGTCACGCTGGAACTGGGCGGCAAGACGCCGGCCGTTATCGACGCCTCGGCCGACGTAGCGGCGGCCGCCCGGAGTGTTGCTTGGAGCAAATTCTTCAACGCAGGCCAGACGTGCCTCGCGCCCGACTACGTGATGGTGCACGAGTCGGTCGAGGCGCAGTTCATCGGCGGGGTGCTGGAGGCAGTCGCGGCGTTCTACGGCCGCAAGGAGCGCGACCGGCAGGCATCGCCCGACTTCGGGCGCATCGTGGACGAGGCGCACTTCGACCGTCTGGTCGAGCTGATCCAGACGAGTGTGGCGCACGGGGCACGCCTGGAAGTGGGCGGAGAGTGGGACGCCGAGTCGCGCTACGTCGCGCCCACGGTGCTGTCCGGCGTAGCCCCGGACATGCCGCTGATGCAGGAAGAGATCTTCGGCCCCGTGCTGCCCGTGCTCACCTACCGCGGCATGGATGACCTGCTGGCCGTGACCAGACGCAACGGGAAGCCGCTGGGCTCCTACATCTTCAGCCGCCACCGCCGCATGACCGACGAGCTGCTGCGGGCGATCCCGGCCGGCGGGAGCACGGTGAACGACGCTTTGCTGCACTACATAAGTCCCGACCTGCCGTTCGGCGGCGTGGGCAGCTCGGGATTCGGGACATACCACGGGTACTTCGGCTTCCTGGCCATGTCCCACGTGCGGGCAGTGCTGTGGAAGCGCCGCTGGCCGTTCGGGCGCCTGTTCCATCCGCCGTTTCGCGGCCGCATGCACGAGCTCACGAAACGCGTGCTGCGCTGGCTGGAGTAGGCCGGCATCCGGCAGCGAGGTTCCACGTGGGACCGGGAACGCCTATCCTTCAGGTAGGCTCCCAGTGAGGGTCGTGGAGTCATGCGTGACATGGCCGCTTCGGTAGTCCCCACCAAGTACTGGCACACGCTGGACGACGGGCGCGTGCAGTGCGACATGTGCCCGCGGTTCTGCCACATGCGCGAGGGGCAGCGCGGCATGTGCTTCGTCCGCATGTGCCAGGACGGCGAAGTCGTACTCACCACTTACGGGCGGTCCAGCGGATTCTGCGTCGACCCGATTGAGAAGAAGCCGCTCAACCACTTCTATCCGGGCACGCCGGTGCTGTCGTTCGGCACCGCCGGCTGCAACCTCGCGTGCAAGTTCTGCCAGAACTGGGACATCAGTAAGTCGCGCGAGATCGACACGCTGGCGGATGCCGCGTCACCGGAGGGGTTGGCGGAAGTCGCGCAACAGCTGGGCTGCACCAGTGTCGCCTTCACCTACAACGACCCCGTGATCTTCCACGAGTACGCCGTAGACGTAGCACAGGCGTGCCGCGAGCGCGGCATCAAGACCGTCGCAGTGACGGCCGGCTACGTGTGTGAAGAGCCGCGAGCCGAGTTCTACCGTCATATGGACGCGGCCAACGTGGACCTGAAGGCGTTCAGCGAGGAGTTCTACTGGCAGCTGACCAAAGGCCACATCCAGCCGGTGCTGGACACGGTGCAGTACCTGAAGCACGAGACCGACGTCTGGTTTGAGCTCACTACGCTGGTGATTCCCGGCAAGAACGACTCTGAAGCCGAGCTGGAAGAGCTGTCACAGTGGGTGGTCGAGCACCTCGGCCCCGACGTGCCGCTCCATTTCTCCGCGTTCCACCCCGACTTCCAGATGCTGGACGTGCCCCCCACTCCGCCCGAGACCCTCACTCGGGCGCGCGAGATCGCCCTCAAGAACGGCGTGCGCTACGCCTACACCGGCAACGTGCACGATCTCCGCGGCGGCAGCACGACATGCCACGAGTGCGGCGAGACCCTGGTTTCGAGAGATTGGTACGTGCTGCACGACTGGCGTCTCACGAACGACGGCCGCTGCACTAAGTGCGGTGCAGCGTGTGCCGGGAGATTCGACGGGCCGCCCGGCAACTGGGGCCAGAAGCGGCTGCCGGTGAGGATCGGGCGGTAGGGCGGCCGGGAAGCCCGGGAAACGGTAGGGTGGTTCCCTAGAAGTTGTACTCCAGCCCCAGGGTCCATGCGACGTCCGGACGCAGCGCCCCGTTGTTCAGCGGAACCAGCGCGTTCGTCACGATGATCAGGCCCGGAGCAGTCGTGAACTTGAAGCCGATGGATCCGTTCACGATGTCGTCGCGCATGTTCGGGATGTTGGTGGGCTCGACGGTGCGCGTGAAGGGGGATTCGATCGTGACGGTGCCCGGAACGTTGAGCTTGGTGTCTCCGGCCTGAAGCTCCGTTATCAGATCGGCGGCCAGCGTCGCCCAGGAAGCCAGGACCTGATCGAAGCCGATGGTGGCCAGCACGGCGTCGTTCTGCAGCTCGCCGCTGCGGTAGACGTAGCCCACGTTGGCGTGGGGCGAGAATCCGCTGAAGCGGGCCGACACGATTCCCAGCCCGCGGATCGAAGTACTTCCCGACCCCAGCAAGTCCTCAGCGCTGCCGGTGGCGAACCGCGCGTCTGCCAGGATGCCGAAACCCACCTGTTCCGACTGACTGAACCCCACTTTGAGCCGCGCAGCTATGTCGCCCAAGCCGCTGGCCGATCCCTCCACGAACCGTGAGTCACCCAGCTCCGGGTTGGTCGGCGTGCCGGAGAAGAAGTGAGTCGCCTCCGGCCCGCTGAACGGAACCACCTGCGCTTCGCTGAAACCCTGCAGTGAGGTCGAGACGATCGGCACCGCCACACCTATGTCCATCCAATCGAACAGGCCGTAGGTCAGCACGAAGAAGGCGGCCCTGACCCTGAGGTCCATGGAGAGGTCGAGCTGTATGTACTCGTTCTCGAGGGTGGGGACACCCATCAGGGAGCAGTCTCCGCCGACCGCGGCATCACAGCCCTCGAAGTCCACGTTCTCGTGCGTGAAGTTCAGCAGCAGGTTGTCGAGGTCCACGCCACGCACGGTCTTAAGGTTGATGACGTTCAGGGTGGCGCCGACGAGAACGCGGCCCCGGCCCAGCGTCTGTGCGCGCTCGGCGAAGATCGGTCCCGGTGAGGTGGCAGTGGGGACCGGCACCCCGCTCATGAACTTGAAGGTCTGTCCGCTGGACGTGGCGCTGATCGGGATGTTCGCGATGTTGGTGCCGATCGCCGCGGTCAGAAACGAGATGATCGTGCCGTTGCTCTCGACCGCCGCGGGCACGAAGTGGTCGCCGTGTACCTGAATCGAAGCCGGGTTGTCCGGGTCCGCGGTTCCGCCCAGGAACAGCGGATCCTCGCCAGAGCCGAAAATGAAGAGCTCGTTGATCTTGTCGCGAAGCCCCTGCGCCGACGCCGGTGCGGCGCAGACCATGGCCACGAGGAGAATCAGTGCCCCACGCTTCATGCGGATCTCCCGATGATATGGACTGCCGTCACTGCACGCTCGAGAGCTGCCAGCCCTGTGCAGTCCGGCGGAAGGTCGCGGTGAACACGAACGTCTGCGTCTGCGAGCGGTTCATGCGGTAGCGGTAGGTCGCCTCCACGCGCGCGCGCATTGCGTCGTCCGACGGCTCCATCTCGATGATGCGCAGGTCGGCGGTGAGCTCGCTGACGTTGCCGAAGAAGTCGCGCCAGGCTCGCTCCTGCTCAAAGGTCATTCCCGGATACGCGCGCCGGAGCTCCGACAGGTCGCGCGACTCGATGGCCCGTCGGTAGTTCTCTATGAGGCTCTCGATCTCGACTCGCGGATCTGCCTCCGCTCTCTCGGGGACCGCCGCAGGCGGTGCCGTGACAACTACCGGTGCGTCGGCGGATGCACCGCCGCTCGCGGCCGTCACCGTGGCTGCCCCGGGTGCCACCGCCGTGACGAGGCCGCTCCGCGATACGGTTGCCACGCCGGGGTCGCTGGATCTCCACGAGAACTCGCTTCCGGGCAGAGTCGCGCCCCGGTCGTCGCGGGCGGTGGCCGAGAGCTGCAGCGTCGTGCCCACCTGGAGCTCACCGCGTCCCGGTGAAAGCGCGACGGATGCCACCGGGCGCGCGCTAACGTCCACGGTTGCCGTGCCGCTGCGGCCGCCGTTCGAGGCGGTGATTTCCGCGGTTCCTTCGGCTATGCCCGTCACGAGACCGTCCGCCGAGACTTGCGCTACACGCGGGTCGCTGGATGACCACGTGAAGCTGCGCCCGGCCATCGAAGAGCCGCGCTGGTCGTATGCAGACGCTCCCAGCCGCACGCTGCTGCCCACTTCCGTGGCGGCCCTGGGGGGTGAGATGCCCACGGAGGTGACCACGGGTGTAACGCGGGCCGGCCCCGCTGCGACACGCGGCGGGGGCTCCGTGACGGTGACCGTGATGGATGCGGAGCTCCCGGCGCTGCGAGCGGTAATGGTCGCCGTCCCGGAAGAGAAGGCGGTGACGACGCCCGCTTCGCTCACGGAGGCGACGCCGGGATTCGAAGAGATCCAGGTGACGGCCGCGCCGGGCACGGCAGACCCTCCGGCGTCGCGCGGTGTGGCCGCCAGTGGTGCAGAGCTGCCCTGGTCGAGTGCCAGGTGGGGCGGTGCGACCTCGAGCAGTGCCACCTGCGGCACGGCCGCGACCGCGGATGGTGCGTGCGCGTTGGCTGCTCCGGACTCCGGCCCGCCTCTCCCCAGCACCAGCCACACCCCGACGGCCGCGGCGGCCAGGATCGGGGCCGCCCACAGGGCCCTGGTGGCAGCGCTTCTTCCCGCGGCTGCCGCGACCGGATGCGAGGTATCGGGTGGTGGAGTCACCGGCGTGGCCGGTGTCGACTTCACGGCTGCCGGCGGCGTCCTGAACTTCTCGAGCAGGGAGTGCGCGCTTCCGGCTCGCGCCAGGGTCATCATGTGTGTGCGTACCGTCCCGCCCTTGCTGTCCGTGACGACTCCGACCGCCTCTACGGCCTCCTCGATCGAAGGCCAGCGGTCCTCCGGCTTCTTCTCGAGCATGCGCATTACGGCGGCCGCGACCTCGGGCGGACAATCGGGAGCGAGGTCCTGGAGCGGCGGCGGCGGCGTGTGGCAGTGGTCGTACAGCAGGTTGACGACCGTCTCGCTCTTGAACGGCTGCCGCCCCGTGAGCATCTCGTACGCGACGACACCGAGTGCGTACTGATCGACAGCTCCCGTGACATCCGTGCCGCCGCACTGCTCGGGGCTCATGTAGGTAGGCGTTCCCACCATGCCGCCCGTCATCGTGAGCGCCTCGGCCTGGGCCACCTTGGCGATCCCGAAGTCCGTGACTACCACCCACCCCTCGGGGTCGAGCAGGATGTTGCCGGGCTTCACGTCCCGGTGCACGACGCCCTTGCGGTGGGCATAGCCCAGCGCGCTGCCGGCCTGGTTCAGGATCGTCTGGACTACGGGAACGGGAAGCGCACCGACCTCTCTCATCACCGATTCGAGCGTGCGGCCCTCTATGAACTTCATCACGAAGTACGCGATGTGGTCGCTGTCGCGGACGGAGTAGACCGGGATGATGTGGGGATGGCTGAGGGACGCTGCCGTGCGTGCCTCGCGCTTGAACCGCTCCTGGATGTCCGGGTCCATCAGGGTGAGCGCGGGCGACATCATCTTGATCGCCACTTTGCGGTCGAGCGAGATGTCGTGCGCCAGGAAGACCACCGCCATCCCGCCGCGCCCGACCTCTTCAAGCACCTCGTACTCGCCCAGCGTGGCCTCGCGCAGCGCCTGCAGCAGCTTGCGCTCGCTCTCGGCAACCGACTCCTGGCTGGGCCGGCGCATCTTCTCCGTGCGCATGGTCCCGTCGTCGATGCGGGAGCCGCAGTTGGCGCAGAACCGCGATCCTATCGACGCCTCCGCGCCGCACTGGCCGCAGGTGCTCACTGGCTCTCCACAGCGGGAGGTCTGGGAGTGCGCACGGGACGGTTCTCTAGTGGGCCGACTGCATGTACTGGATTCCGGACGCTATGGCGGTGCGCCAGGCCCGCTCGATCTCCGGCGTGAACTCGGGGTCGTGATCGCGTACCGTCTGCATGAGGCTGTCGACGAACGCCGGGTAGAGCGAAGGGGCGATGTCCAGGTCCTTGCGGCTGTGACGCTCCGCGACCCGGGTCAGGATCGACGGCTCCGAGGGACGCTGGTTCGGGAAGTTGAGCAGCAGGCCGATCGCGTGCTGCAGCAGCTTGTGCTGTCTGGTGAAGTCCGTCTCTGCAAAGAGCGGCTTCACCTCCGGCGCTGTCTCGAAGAATGTGCGGTAGAACGACGGGAAGAACCCGTCGGCGGCGCAGCAGCGCCGAAAGCTGTCCTTTGCGGTAACCAGGTCCTGCTGGGTCACCGCCGCGGATTCGGGAGGCATGGGATCGTCGGGCGCTTGTTACTATTGTGCGAACGAATCTATCGGTTATCGCCCCTCCAAGTCCAGTATTGGAGCCGGTCCCTGGCGGGGCGGAAATCACCGAAGTATTTGTGTCAGAACAGGTTGAGGGACCGCGACTCGAGGAGAGAGTAATGAGCCAGAAGACGCCTCAGCTGCCCGAACTGCCGCTGGAAGCCTGGGAGGACTGCAAGACGACGCTGCACCTCTTCGCGCAGATCGTCGGCAAGATCCGGCTGAAGATGATGCCGCGGAAGAACCACTGGTGGAACGTCACGCTCTACGTGAGTCCCCAGGGGCTCACCACGCACGCCATTCCCTACGGAGCGGGGCTGGACACCTTCGAGATCGCGTTGAACCTCGTGCGGCATCGGCTGGAGCTCGTCACCAGCCGGGGCGAATCCGATACGTTCCCGCTGGGCGGCGGTCTCAGCGTGGCCGGCTTCCACGAGAAGCTGTTTACGCTCCTCGGCGAGCGCGGCATCGACGTGACGATCCTGAATCGGCCCTACGACCTGCCGGTGAAGAAGCCGTTCGCAGAGATCACGGAGTATGCCTCATACCAGCCGGAGTACGTGGAGCGGTATCACCGGATCATGACGTGGGTGAACGGGGTGTTCGAGGAGTTCAGCGGACGGTTCTACGGCAAGACCTGCCCGGTGCAGCTCTACTGGCATCACATGGACCTGGCGGTGACCCGCTTCTCCGGCAAGAAGGAGCCGCCGCTGGCCCCGGACCGCACGGTCGCGGACAAGGATGCCTACTCGCACGAGGTGATCAGCTTCGGGTTCTGGGCCGGGGACGAGACGGTACGTGCCCCCGCCTTCTACTCCTACACGTATTTGGCGCCGGACGGGCTCGACCAGGAGCCGCTCTCGCCCCGAGCGGCCGCGTGGGTCGACGCGGGCGGCAGCCCCATGGCTACCCTGATGTACGACGACCTGCGGCTGGAGGATGATCCGCGCCAGGCGCTCCTTTCCTACCTGGAGTCGGCGTACAGGGCGGGCGCGAAGCTCGCCGGGTGGGACATCGAGGGTCTCACGGTCCCGCCACTCAGCGCCCTCTAGGTGATGCGCGTCCTCTACGTCTTTCCCCATCCCGACGACGAGTCGTTCGGGCCGGCGCCGGCGATGGCTAAGCAGCGCCGCCAGGGGCACGAGGTGCACCTGCTCACGCTCACTAAGGGGGGTGCGACCAAGGTGCGGCACGACCTGGGGCTTTCGGTAGAGCAAATGGGAGCGGTGCGCGAAGCCGAGATGAGAGACGTGGAGCGCGTGCTCGATCTCAGCTCTCTGACCGTGCTCGACCTGCCTGACTCCGGCCTGAAGGAGATGGACCCGCGCGAGATCGAGGCAGTCGTGCGCCAGCACATCGAGGACACGCGCCCGGACGTACTCGTGTCGTACGCAGCATACGGCATCAGCGGGTTCGACGACCATACCGTGATGCACGCCGTCGCGAAACGCGTGTTCTGCGAGCTGCGCGACGAACCCGATGCGTACCTGCGCCGTCTAGCGTTCACCACCCTGCACGAGGTCCCCGACGGCGACCGCCCGGTGCACCTTCGAGCGTCCCGGCCGGAGGAGATCGACTGCGCCATGCCGGTGGATGCCGAGGACCGCGACGTACAGCTGAGGGCCCTGGACTGCTACAAGAGCTACGCCAAGGTGATCGCGCGGATCGACCCCGCCGCGCTGAGCGGGGATCACCAGTACTTCGAGGTCTTCCAGGAACACCACGACCCGCCGCTCGATGATCTGTTCGAGGGGCTCTAGCCCGCCGCTCGCCCGCCGGGGCATCTTCCAGTCTGGTATGCACACAAATCATCTGCCGCTGCGGATCGCTGTACTGGCGGCCGCGGGTGCAGCGTCGTTCGGCTGCGGCATCGGCGAGATGCTGGGCGGCTCGGTACGGCCGCCCGAGCTGCGGCGCTACGTGGTGTACCGTGCAGCGGAGCCCCCCGCGATAGACGGAGCGCTCGGCGACGCGGCCTGGCAGGACGTCCCTTGGACCGATGCGTTCGTGGACATCGAGGGAGATGCGCGTCCCGCCCCCACCTGGCTCACGCGCGCGAAGATGCTGTGGGACGACGACTTCCTCTATGTCGCCGCCGAGCTGGAAGAGCCCCACCTGTGGGCCACGCTCACCGAGCGGGACGCCGTCATCTATCACGACAACGACTTCGAGGTCTTTATCGATCCGGACGGCGACACCCACGACTACTACGAGCTGGAGATCAACGCCCTCGGCACTGTGTGGGACCTGATGCTCGAGAAGCCCTACCGGGACGGCGGGCCCGCGGTGAACGAGTGGGACATCGCCGGCTTGCGCACGGCAGTTGCACTGCGCGGCACGCTCAACGATCCGTCGGACAGGGACGAGGCCTGGACCGTGGAGATCGCGTTGCCATGGAACGTGCTGGCCGAGTACGCGCCCGGGCAGCGGCGTCCCCGCGACGGCGAGCAGTGGCGGGTCAACTTTTCGCGGGTGCAATGGGACCTCGTAGTCGAGGGCGGCGCATATGCCAAGGCCGCGGACTCCGCCACCGGCGAGCCGCGGGACGAGCACAACTGGGTGTGGTCGCCTCAGGGCGCAATCAACATGCACATGCCGGAGATGTGGGGAGTTGTGCAGTTCAGCGACCTGACGGCAGAGGAGGGCCCGGTGGCTCTCATGGCGTCCGAAGACGAAGCCGTGCGGTGGGCACTGCGCGAGCTGTACTACGCGCAGAAGTCCTATCACCGGCGGCATGGGCGCTACGCCCGGTGGCTGGAGGAACTGGGCCCGAGCCGGCGTCTGCCCGATGGCTCGCCCGTCGGCATTCGGCTGGTCTCCTCCGAGACCGACTACTCCGCGTCGGCGCCCGGAAGGCGCGGCGCAGTCTGGCACATTCGGTCGGACGGCAGGGAGTGGAGAGAGTGAAGCGCCGCGAGTTCATCCGGACAGTGGGAGGTGCCGCGATCGGCGCCGGCCTGATGCCTGCAGCCGTGCTGGGCGGCTGCTCGACCCGGCCCGAGTTCAAGAGCTGGACCTGGGTGCACGGTGGCGGTGATGCAACAGCCGAGGAGTGGAGGAGCCGCTTCGCGCGGATACGGGCGGCTGGTATCAGGGGAGTCCTGGTGGGCGGGGGCGATACCGCGCTGCTGTCGGAAGCCGCCCATGCAGAGGGGCTCGAGTTCCACCGCTGGACCTGGATCCTGAACCGCGCCGGGGACGAGTGGGCCAAAGAGCACCACCCCGAGTGGTACACGGTGAGCCGCAACGGCCAATCGAGCCTCGAGCATTCGCCCTACGTTGGCTACTACAAGTGGGTCTGCCCTACCCGGGAGCCGGTGCGGGAGTACCTGAGGGGCACGGTGCGTGAGATTGCGCGCGAGGCCGGCGTGGACGGCGTGCACCTCGACTACATCCGCCATGCCGACGTGATCCTGCCGGTGGGTCTGTGGGACAAGTACGGCCTGGTTCAGGACCGGGAGCACCCGGAGTTCGACTTCTGCTACTGCGATGTCTGCCGCGAGACGTTCCGCGAGCAGTCTGGACACGACCCGCTCGAGCTGGAGGACCCCACGCAGGACGCCGAGTGGCGCGAGTTTCGCTGGAACAGCGTGACGCGGCTGGTGCGGGAGCTGGCCGATGCGGTTCACACGGAGCGCAGGAAGATCACCGCTGCCGTCTTCCCGACGCCAACGCTGGCCCGCAGGCTGGTGCGCCAGGCATGGGAGCAGTGGCCGCTCGACGCCGTGTTCCCGATGCTGTACCACGGATTCTACGAGGAGGAAGTGCCGTGGATCGGGGATGCCGTGCGTGAGGGAGTGGCGGCGCTTCCTGCTCGCACTCCTCTGTACGCAGGTCTCTATCTGCCGAATCTCTCCCCAGAAGAGCTCGCACGAGCGGTGAACGTCGCGCGCCGGGCCGGAGCCGCCGGCGTCTCACTGTTCGAGATGAACGGCCTCACGGATGACCACCTGATTCAGCTCGCCGCTGCGGCCGCCTAGGGCTCCCTGCTCTAGCGGACCTTGTCGGCTGTGTTGCCGTACACGTCGAATCCCACCACGCGGCCGCCCTCGCGGAGGAACGTGAGTTCGGTGCCGTCACCGCGGGTGAAGAACTCGGTTTCGGATTCCGGAAGCAGCTCGTTACGGCCCGGCTCCCAGCTGACCTCCACCCACAGCCGGCCCTCTTCCAGCGCGATCGTCACGGTGCCGAAGGGCAGCTCGTACTCGCCGGCGACTTCCTCGTAGATCGCCCGGTCGATCTCGGCCACCACCCGCTCCTCCGGCTGCATCGCTGACCAGCCGTAATCGAACGCGAGCGTGGCGAAGATCTCCGCGATCAGGTCGCCTCCGTTGTCCGAGTTGGTCATGACCGCCACGCCGCGGCCGCCCTCGAAGAAGGCGACGAAGCCGCAGCGGAACCCCTCGTTGGAGCCGCCGTGCTGGAAGTACTCTCCGCTCGTGTGAATTGCCGGTCCCAAACCCCAGCCGTTCATGCCCGGCTCGAGCATCTCCCGCGCCATCTCCTGCGACAGAACGCCGTCATCGCCTGAGTAGGAGCGCTGGATCGACATCGCCCACCGCGCCAGCTCGGAGGGGTTGGTCCACAAGCCTGCGGCTGCCATCTCGGGGTAGGTGTGCCACACGCCCTCCACCGGCTCGCCGTTGGAGCGATAGGCGGTGGCCGCCTGCTCACGGCGCGGCTCGGGTAGCGGCTGCTCGTATGTGCTCTCCGCCATGCCGGCGGGCTCGAGCACGCGCTCGCGCATCACCTCGGGGAACGGCCGGCCCGTAACGTCGGCCACCACCAGCTGCATCACCGTGTAGCCACCGCCCGAGTAGCGCCAAAGAGAGCCCGGGGTCGTGTCTACCCTTACGGGATCGGTGTTGCCCGCGCCGTCCAACACGCCCACCGTGCCGGGGACCTCATCGCCGCGGGCGTACCCGGGGAAGCCGTGCACTGTCATACCTGCCGTGTGCGTAACTAGCCGCCGCAGCGTAACGGGCTCCCCCGACTGGTAATCGTTGGCCGGCACCTGCCAGCTCTTGAGCCACGTGTTCACGTCCGTGTCCAGATCGAGCACGCCCTCCTCGACCAGCGTCAGCATCCCCGTGGCCGCCACGGGTTTGCTGATGGACGCGGCCTGAAACAGCGTGCGCTCCGTAACCGGGCGGCCGGTCTCTACATCCGCCGTTCCGTAGGCGCGCGCCCACTCGATCTTTCCGTCGTTGAACACGGCGATGCTCACGGCGGGGACGTTGTGGTGCTCCATGCGCTCGGCCAGAGTGGCCGTCACTGGCTCCTCCCCTTCGATCAGCACCTGCGGCAGGAGGGCGTTTTCGATTGTGGCGATGTGCTGCGCGATCGCCTGCTCGGAGGTCTGTGCCCGGCAGGCGGCGAGCGGGATCAGCAATGACAGCAGTGCCAGCTTGCGCATGGTAGTTCTCCACTCCGTTGTCTGAAATCCCGACGTGGGGGATCCGGCGCTACCGGTTCAAAGTATCCCAGCGGGGCCAATCCGCGGCAACCCGCGTCCTGCTATATTGCGCGGTTAATGAAGCTCCACCTCCCGACCACAGTCTGCGCCGGCTCCGGTCGTACTCGTTTGTCTCTTGCAGCGCTGACGGTGTTAGCTGCGCTGAGCGTGACAGGCGTGCGCGCGCAGGAGCCCGAGCAGCCACGGGGCGCTGTTGCCGGGCTGATCATGGACGCAATCACCGAACGGCCCGTAGCAGGCGCAGACGTGGTGCTCGCGGGAACGGGTCTGAGCGCCAAGGCGGACGCATCGGGCCGCTACCGCCTCGAGAACGTCCCCCCAGGAGTGTACCAACTGACGGTTCGCGCAGTCGGATACATGCCATTCGTTCAGTCGAACGTCGTCGTGGGATCGGGAAAACCGTACACGGCAAACGTGATGCTCAATCCCCAGGCCGTTCGGCTGGAGGCGCTCGAGATCACCCCTTCGTACTTCCGGGCGCCGGCGGCGGCTCGCACCAGTACGCAGGTGCTGGGTCGGGAGGAGACGCGGCGCGCGCCGGGAGTGCAGCAGGACATCGTACGGGCGGTGGCGTTGCTGCCTGGCGTGTCCGTGACCAGCGCCGGGCGCAACGACCTGTTCGTTCGGGGCGGAGCTCCGTACGAGAACCTGTTCGTCGTGGACGGAATCCAGGTGCCGAACGTGAATCACTTCGGCTCTCAGGGCTCCACTGGAGGGCCGCTCTCGCTCGTCAATATCGAGTTCGTGCAGGAGGCGAGCTTCTCGGCGGGAGGGTACGGCGCCCGCTACGGCGACCGCACCGCTTCGTTCACCAACATCAGGCTGCGTGAGGGGAACGGCGACCGCCTGTCCGGCGAGCTCAACCTGTCGGCGACGGGGTTCGGATTGATCATGGAGGGACCGCTTCCGGGGAACGGGTCCTTCCTGGGCAGCATCCGCCGCAGCTACCTGGACCTCATCTTTCGGGCGGCCGACTTCAGCTTCGTGCCGCGCTACTGGGACTTCAGCTTCAAAACGGCACATCCCATCGGCCGCGACAACACGCTCTCGTTCCTGCTGATCGGCGCGCTGGACAGGGTCGATTTCAACAACGAGACAGCGGACGACCGGTTCGACAACAGCCGCATCCTGGCTCCCGAGCAGAACCAGTACTTCACCGGCCTGACGTGGAAGCACTTTCTGCCGCAGGGCACGCTGACGCTCACACTGGGCAGAACCTTCACCGAGTTCAACTCGGAGCAGCGCGATTCCCTGGGGCAGACCACCTTCCGGAGCCTGTCAAACGAGGGGGAAAACACGCTGCAGGCCGACCTGTCTCTCGAGCCAGGTCGCCGCACGACGCTCAGCGTCGGCGCGGTGGCGCACTACGCGAGCGACCTCAAGTACGACACGTTCATCGACGGCTTCTTCCGGCTGGACGAGAACGGCATCCCCAGCACGCTGAGCGTGGACACCACGTTCAGCGCATTCCGGATCGCCGGCTACGCCGAGGTGGGGCAGGGCCTCACGAACCGGCTGTCGGGGTCCCTGGGCGCCCGCGTCACCCACTACGCCTTCATCGACGAGACGCGGCTCGATCCCCGGCTGGGCCTGAGGTACGCCGTAGGGGGCACGACCGCCCTGATCGGGAGCGCCGGGCGCTACCACCAGCCGCCCTCGTACATATGGCTCGTGGGCGATCCCGCCAACCCGAGCACGCTGGATCCAATCCGGTCGGATCAGGTCGTGCTGGGGTTGGAGCAGCAGCTCCGTCCCGACACCAGGCTGCAGATCGAGGTTTTCTACAAGTGGTACGGGAGCTACGCGGCCCGGGCGTTCCGACCGCAGGCAGTACTCGCCCCGTCGGGGTTCGAGGACGTCACCAACGACATTCCGTTCGGGCTGGAGCCTCTGACCAGTGTTGGCACGGGGCGATCGTACGGAGTCGAGCTGTTCCTGCAGAAGAAGCTGAGTGAAGTCCCGCTCTACGGACTGGTGAGCCTCACGTTTGCCCACTCGGAGTTCGAAGCGCTGGACGGAGTCACCCGCCCGGGGGCGTACGACGGGCACTTCATCGCGAACATATTGGCCGGCTACCGTTTCAATGCTGCGTGGGAGGTGAGCGGGAAGTTCAGGCTAGCGACCGGGCTGCCGTCGACTCCGTTCATTACCGAGGGCATATACACCGGACGCCTGGACTTCAGCCAGTACAACGCCGGCCCGCGGCTCCCTCTGTTCAACGCCCTCGACGTGCGGGTGGATCGGCGCTGGAGCTTCCGCGGCTGGCAGCTCGAGGTCTACATCGACATCCAGAACATCTACGGCCGCAACAACGTCTCGGGATACCGCTGGAACCCGCGGGATCAGGCTCCTGAGGCGGACGAATCCCTCGGCATCCTGCCCACGATCGGCGTCAACGTCCAGTTCTAGACGGCCCGCAGCCCGAGCAACACAAACCATTTGTAGACAACTGGTTATGGCGCTAGCGCAGGAGCGTAAGGAACGTCACAGTGTCGGCGGGGCCCTTGCGCCAACTTGTGAGTGCCCTCTCACAAACAATTCAGCGATGGAGTCCCTCCAATGACGCTCCATCTGGGATGGGTCCGGCCTTGGGCCGTAGCTCGGCCGCAGTGCGAGCCACAGCTGCGCCAGGGTGCCTGGTACCCGGTCGTCGCCGTAGATCCGCCGCACAATGTCGTGGTGGAGGTGCGGCACAAGCGCACGGTGGTTCCGCGCAAGCTGGTAGAGATGCGGGAGCGACGGCCCGCGAGATTCACTGTCGTGTACCGGGCCCACGACGCTCCGAACCCCGCACACAATACGGCTGCCGACCGCGGGCAGGTTTACGCCGTGTGTCCCAAGTCGTCACACCGGGTGCGTGTGGGGCCGTCGTCGGCAACGGCAGTATGCTCTGCGTGCGGGCATCAAGGAGAAGTGGCCTGGTGGGAGACGGGCTAGGCTAGGGTTCGTCGGCCGCAGCTGGACCTCACGGAGCCTCCGACGCTCTGCTAACCGCGCCGCGTCCGAACTTCGCCCGCGCCTCGTCGATGGCGCGGGCGAGGGCGCGGTCCCGCTCGGTCTCGGATCCCTCCAGCTCGTGGAACAGCGAGAGCTGGTCCACGTCGTCCTGAGCCTCGAGGTTGGAGAGCGACACTCCAATGAGACGTGCGGGCACCCGCCGCGCTTCTCGGAGCTCCTGCAGCAACGTCCTCGCCACCTCCGACACCGCCCGGTCGGATATCACCGGATCCTTGAGCGTGAGGCTCCTCTGCCGCGTGCGGAAGTCTTGATCGCGCAGCTTCACCGTGATCGTGCGGGCGGTCCAGCCGTGTTTGCGAAGGTCGCCGGTCGCGCGGTCGGCCAGCCGCAGCATCTCGCGCACCAGGTCGCGGTCGGCGTCTATGTCGCGCGCGAACGTCTCGTCCCTGCTGAGCGATTTGGCGCGGGGCCGGTGCTCCACCGCCGCGCTGTCGATGCCGCGTATGCGCCGGTGCAGCCAGGCGCCCGCCCCGTCGCCCAGCCAGCTCTTGAGCGTGGCCTCGTCGTAGTCAAGCGCTTGGCGCACGGTCACCAGCCCAAAGGCGCGCAGCCGGTCCTGGAACCGCGGCCCCACTCCGGGAATCTCCGCCAGGTCCAGTCGCTCCAGGAACGCGGCCTCGCCACCCGGCGGCACGATGAACACGCCCGCAGCTGCCGGTGAGCGGTGGGGTTTCGCCCGTTTCGCCGCGAGCTTGGCGACGAGCCTGCTCGTGCCGCCCCCGATCGAAATCGCGATTTCGGTTTCTTCCAGCACGGCGGACCTGATGCGCCGGGCCGTAGCCTCCAGCGGTTCTCCGTAGAGCCCCTCGGTGCCGGTCATGTCGAGGTACATCTCGTCGATGGAGGCCGGCTCAACCACGGGCGTGAACCGCTCCAGCACGCCGACGATCGCCTTGCTGCGCGCGCTGCATTCGCGGCGCGGCACTCCCACCACGGTCGCGTCCGGGCAGAGCCGGAGTGCCGTGGCGGTCGGCATCCCGGAGTGCACTCCGAACTTCCGAGCAGCGTAGGAAGCCGAGGTCACTACACCGCGGCCGCTGGCCGAGCCGCCCACCAGAAGCAGCTCCGCCCGACCGGCGCCCTCGGGATCGATGAGGCACGCGACCTGTGCGTAGAACGCGTCGGCGTCGACGAGCAATATGCGGGCAGGACGTTCGCTCACGACGGAAGCTTAACTCCGCCTGCGTTGGCGCGGCGAGGCCGGCCACGCTAGAGTGTTCGCCATGGCTTCGCCGGTCGGACACGCAATGGTCGGGCTCGCGGCGGCGGCGCTGGTGGCGCGGGTAACCGGCGCTCCACGCGGCCCCGAGCTGTGGATCGGCGCGTTCATCGCCAGCGGCTTGCCCGATTTGGACATCGTGCTCGAGTGGGTGGGTCTGAAGGGTCCGCGCTATCACCGCAACGCCTCGCACTCTCTGTTCGTCATCGGAGCGCTGGCGCTCGGGGTTTGGGCAGGGCTCGGCCTGCTGCCGGTGCAGTTGGATTGGCGCGTCTGGCTGGCATGGCTTGCTGCGCTCGTGTCGCACCCGCTGCTCGATGTCCTCACAACCGGTCCCTCGCTGGGCGAGCGTGGCTATGGCATCGGGGTGCTGTGGCCCCTGGGGCGAAAGCGCTGGTACATGGAGCGGCCGCTCGTGGATCAGACCACCGAGTGGGAGTCGTGCCGCAGTCTGGGTGAAGTGTGGCGCGGGCTCAAGCCTGAACTGCTGGTTTTCGGCTCAGTATCACTCGTGGTGCTCGTGCTCGCGCTGGTCTTGTGACACGCATGTGACGCGCGCGCGGCTATTGCTCCAAATCTCGATCGTTGTACTATGAAAAGTCCACGCCCGATCCATGAACCCTTTGAGAGGAGGTGATCCATTGTCTAGTAAGAAACCAGTGCGCAACCTGGTATGGGCAAGCGATCGCCTTATCGGTGGCTGATCCAGGACCGAATCGCGATCTGCGCCTCTGATCGAGCGCCGTAGGGCGATCGCTCCAGGTTGCGCAGGTCACGGACCGCGTCGTCGGCTGTTCGGTGCCGACGGCGCGGTTCTGCGTCCGGGGCGGGCTGCTGCGGTGTTTGGGGCGGGCGCCGCGATCGGCGGCCGCGGGTGGCCCGCGAAACCCAGCCAGCCGGACCGCGTAGTGTCTCCAGAAAGTGACACTACTACTCCCGGCCGGGGTGGAAACGATGACCTACTCGATCACCAAGCGCGGCGACATCGGCAGCGCCATGGCATGGATGGTGGGCCTGTCCATTGCGCTCTCCTGGATTCCCTTCGTCGGCGGGCTGATCGCCGGATACGTCGGCGGCCGCAAGGCGGGCGGTGTGGCGCCGGCGCTGATAGCCACGTTCCTGCCGGGCGTGGTCCTCCTCCTGATCACCGTCGTATTGGGCGCTCTCATAGGGTGGATCCCGATCATCGGGCAGCTGTGGGCCATGCTGGCGGGCGTCGGCGCGTGGGCCCTGTCGTTCATGAACGTCATCCCCCTCGTCGCGGGAGCGGTGGTGGGGGGGTGGCAGGAGCAGCGCTGACACCTTCGCTCGACCCGAGTGCCGGATGGGCGCCCGGGCGATGCGGCGAACCAGCGAATCCGCCTCTCGCAGACGGGCACTTCGGAGCCCGGGCGGGAGGCGGTTTGGCTTGCCGTGCGACGGGGTTAAGTTCGCGCGAGTCCAAAGGGGAAGAGGAGGGGTGATGAGACGACTTCCGGTCGGCCTGTCCATGTTCGCGCTGATGGCCCTCGCGGCCTCCTGCTCCGGTGAGCCCCGCGTTTACGTCGCCATCCACAGCGACTCGGCGGGGATCGAGATAGTCACGAGCCAAGGCCCGGACCGCACTCTGGACTGGCGGTTCACGCGCGTTCTGACCTTGGGCGGTGAGGACGAGGGGCCCGAGGCGTTCTACTCGCTGTGGCCCGCGGTCGTGACGGCAGACCGAA
This sequence comes from Gemmatimonadota bacterium, assembly GCA_039586895.1. Classification (GTDB taxonomy): domain Bacteria; phylum Gemmatimonadota; class Gemmatimonadetes; order Gemmatimonadales; family GWC2-71-9; genus WVYX01. The sequence goes on from JBDHJM010000003.1 coordinate 24,993, forward strand.
TGGGCAACCTGTACGTGGTCGACCGCGCGAACTTCCGCGTGGTTTCCTTCGACTCCAGCGGCGCGCACCGATGGAGCGCCGGCAAGGAGGGTGGAGGCCCCGGTGAGTTCCGCATGCCCGTGGCCGTAGTGGCCGCACCGGATGGCGGTGTGGAGGTCTACGACGGGGGCAACAACCGGGTGGAGCGCTATGCCAGCGACGGGACGAGGCTGGGCAGCGAGCCGCTCGGCTTCCCGCCGTATCAGTCTCAGTACGGATACATCGACGCCGGACTCGTGATGGACTTCGGCAGGCTAGGTCCATCTCCGGGCCAGCGGCTGGTGATCGTGTCCGATGGCGACACGACAGAGCTCCTTGCAGTGGAACCGAAGGAGCCCCGGCTGGTCGAGTTTCCGGACTGCCCGATACGCGTGAGCATGCCCGTGATCTTCGCGCCCGGCATCGTGTGGGATGCTGCCGGCAACCGCGTCGCCGCGGCACCGGGCGCCGAGTACGCGGTCGCCGTGTTCGAGGGCGGGCGGCAGACCGCCAGCTTCCGCCGTACGCTGCCCCTGATCGAGGCGACCGCGACGGTGGCGGCCCGGGAGATTCCCGAAGTGGGATTGCGGATCCGCGCCGGGTCGACCGAGTGCCGTATGACCCCGGCCCAGGTGGTGGACGCGCGAGGGTTCGAGGCGCACGCGCCGCTGGTGCGCCAGCTCCTGGTGGAGCCCGACGGCAGCGTCTGGGTGGAGCACCGGGTGCCGGATGGTGATCCGGTGATCGACATCTTCGGTGCGGACGGCGAGTACAAGGGTACACTGCCGCCGGATGCCCGCTTCCCTGTGGGGTTCACCGCGGCGGGCCACGCGCTGCTGCTCGACACCGACGACATGGACGTCACGCGGCTCGGTGTGTACCGCATAGAGCCGAACTGAGGGCCGGCCCGGACGGAACACGCCCGGGCTGCCGGGTTAAGCACATCTTGAGCCAGCCAACCCAGGCCACCGGGCGGGAGGCAAATCCGTGAGACGCACAGCCATCGCATCCGCACTGCTCGCTCTCGCCGGCCTCGCATGCGGCGATTCCAGCGCGCCGGAGCTCACTCCCGGGTCATTCATAATGGTGCTGACAGGTGACGTGACGCGGTCGTTCAGCGGCGTCACGGCGCAGTTCGGGGACGGCACCGCCCCCGGCACCGATGAGCCCACGTGGCTGGTCACACTCGAAGGCGGTCCCTCCGGCGTGGACGGCGGCGCCTTCCTGAGCACCGGAGGTCAGCCCGGGAACGGCACTTTCGACATCGTGTGGTTCGACGTGCCCGGTGACATTCCGGGCGACTCGTTTGGGACTCTCGCAGTTGTGAACCCCGACGGTGCTGCTGCGGGCTTCGTGGGTGCGGGCCGGTCGGGAACCATTACCATCACCTCTTCCAGCACCACCTCGGTGACGGGGACGTTCGAGTTCGAAGCGGAGGGCCTGGTACTGCTGCCGGGTGGCGGCACCGAGGCAGGGGTGGTGCTCGTGGGCGGAGAGTTCGACGCCCTCCCCGCTCCGGAGCCGGCGACGTTGGTCACGCGGCTCGAGGGGATGCAGGTGGGGGGGCCGCCGCGTTAGATTCAGGGCTGTCCAAAACCCCGAGGTTTCTCCATGCGGCTCATCCCCCTTCTTTCAGTTGCAGTGCTCGTATTCGCCGCGGCCGGCCCGGCCGTCGCCCAGGATGACGTAGACGAGGCGAAAGCCGACTTCATCGAAGTCGATGAGGGCATCCAGTGGTGGTTCGAGAACGCCCATGGATACGCGATCTTCCCAAGCGTCGGTAAGGGCGCCATAGGCATCGGCGGTGCCCGCGGCAAGGGCTACGTCTACGAGCAGGGCGAGCTGGTCGGCAAGTCCACCCTCACACAGGTCACCGTGGGGTTCCAGCTCGGCGGTCAGGCCTACCGCGAAGTGGTCTTCTTCAAAGACGACGTCGCGATGGAGGACTTCAAGCGCGGCAACTTCGAGCTTTCCGCGCAGGCCTCGGCGGTGGCGCTCACGGCGGGTGCTTCGGGCGACATCTCCTACAGTGGAGGAGTCGCCATCGTGACCATCGCCAAGGGCGGCCTCATGTACGAGGCCTCGGTGGGCGGCCAGAAGTTCGACTACGATCCCAGCGACGAGAACTGACGTGCGCGGCGCTGCTGTTGTCCTGACGGCAGCGCTCGCAATCACATGGTCGCCGGTAGCCCTCGTAGCACAAGAGGAGGGGGCGCCGCCGCCTGACAGTGCCGCGGCCGGGCGCGGCAGCACATTCGTGCCGCTCCCGGTCGTGTTCTACCAGCCCGAGACCAAGCTCGGCTTCGGGGTGCTGCTCAACTACTACTTCCGTGCATCGGAACCGGAGCCGGGCCGGCGCGACCTGCCGTCGACGCTCTCGGCGATCGGCGTCTATACGGTCAACAAGCAGATCATCGCGACGCTGGGCACGGAGCTGTACCTGGACGGGGGCCGCACGCGGCTGTTGGGCGGCGGGGGGTTCATCAAGTTCCCCACAAAGTTCTGGGGGATCGGCAACGACTCAGAGGAATCGGACTCGACGAACTACACACCCCAGACCCTGAACTTCACCGGCGAAGTGCAGCGCGAGCTGCTGCGGGGCTGGTACCTGGGTGCGGCGGTGCAGGTGGCCTACCGCGAGATCATCTCGGTCGAAGGTGAGATCGACCTCGATACGGTACCGGGTGCCGAGGACGGCTGGGTCGTGGGCCCCGGCGCGCTGGTCACGTGGGATACGCGGGACAACACCATCTGGCCCCGCAGGGGCGGCTATCACCTGTTCCGCGCCTTCATCTTCGACGACTTCTTCGGGAGCAGCTTCGACTACGGGAGCTATCTACTGGACCTGCGCGGCTACTTCCCGCTGCTCTCCAGGCAGGTGGTGGCGCTGCGTGCAGTGGGGATGGCCTCGAGCGGGACTCCCCCCTTCGATCTGCTGCCCCAGCTGGGGGGCGACGCATTGCTGCGGGGCTACTTCCAGGGCCGTTTCCGCGACCGGCAGCTCATGGCTTTCCAGGGGGAGTTCCGCACTCCAGTTTGGTGGCGTTTCGGGGCGGTGGGCTTTGCCTCGGTGGGTCAGGTGGCCGATGTGTGGGGCGACATGGGGTTCGACCGCTTCAAACTGGCCGCGGGCGGCGGGATTCGGTTCGAGATCAGCCGCCAGGAGGGCCTCAACCTGCGGGCCGATTACGGTTGGGGCTTCGACGTCGGGTCCGGCGGTTTCTACCTGAGCATCGGCGAGGCGTTCTGAGCACGGGCGCGAGACCCCGCGCAGAGCCCTGGATGGCTGTGGCGAAACCCCGTGTGGTGCCGGGCCGTAGGGCAACTAGACTCTAGGCATTCGAGGGCGTTCCATGTTGAGACCAGTATTGGCAGTGGCGGCGGTCGGCGTCGGCGGCTACGCGCTTTGGAAGATCCTGTGGGTGCTGCTCTTGCCGCTCCTCGGGACCCTGGTTGGCTTCGTGGCATTCATCGTGAAGGCGCTTTTCATCCTTCTGATGGTGCTGATCGCGTTCTGGGTCTTGAAGAAGGTGATGAAGAAGGCGCAGACGGCGGCCGCGCAGTAACCGCGGCCTGGCTTCAGAGGCAAGAGAAGGCCGGCGGGACGGAGTCCCGCCGGCCTTCCCCACGTTGGGGGCCCGCTACCGCTCGAACACCTCGTCGATCCCGATGATTGTGATGTCCTCTTCCTCGACGGGGATCGGGAAGCTGGCGATCAGCTCGTCTTCGGCCAACAGCTCGGCCGGCTTCTCGCCCGCGTAGGTGATCGGGGTCGCGACCCCGCGCAGCAGCTTGCGCTTCATTCCGGCGGCGTCGTCAGTGATGAACACCACCCACATGTTGTCGTACTGCAGGTGGCGCCCGATGGCCTCGTTCACCTGCTCGACTGTCACGCCCTCGATGGCCGGCCGGATGGCCGACAGGTAGCCCGGCTCGAGACCGTAGAACTCGTCGTCGACCGCGTAGCCCAGCCTGCGGCCGACCGTAGTCCCCCAGTTGAGCACGTAGTTCTTGAGGAACTGCTGGGTCTCGCCCAGTGTCTCCTCGGTCATCCCGTTGTCGACCAGGTCCTTGAGCTCGCGCCAGGCGGCACGCGTCGCGAACAGCGTGCGGTCGTGCAGGTTGCCGGGCGCGGTCTCCGAGATCGGCCGGATCCAGATCTCGAACAGATGGCTGCGGCGTGCGACGTTGGTCGGGGGCACCTGGGTGGTGTAGCCGCGAGGATACGCTTCCACGTAGCTGTAGTCGCCGTAGTTCATGCCGCGGGTTTCGCGGATCACCTGATACAGGTGACTGAACGACTCGCGATGCTCCCCGAACCACGAGTTCATCGCGACCATGGGCCAGAAGTCCGCGTGTCCACGAACCAGCTCGGTCGGGAAGCCGAACGAGATGGCGGTGGCGTCGGTCTCCTTTTCCACGATCAGCACCTTGATGCCGTCCGGCATCTGTGGTTCCGGGGCCGGCACCTCAGTGACCTCACCCACCGGCAGCGCGTCGAAGTCCTGGCGCACCCGGCTCACCAGACCGCGCGGGTAACCGCCCGCCAATCCTACTACAACGCTGTTGCTGAGGTAGTGCTGGGCGTAGAACTGTTTCACGTCGTCCAGCGTGATGGAGCGCACCGATTCCACGTAGCCCTCTTCCGGGTGCCCGTACGGGGTGCCCTGATAGGCCATCGAGAAGAGCAGCTCCTTGGACAGCTCTTCGTCGCGCCCATAGCGCCTGCTGCGCTCGAGGAAGTTGAGGGTCTGGGTCTTGACCCGCTCGAAGTCGTCCTCCGTGAAAGCCGGGCTCAGCAGCGCGTTGCGGAAGAGCGTGTAGTACTCGGCCAGGTTGTCGGTGTGAACGCGGCCGCGGAACACCGTCATCTCCTTGTCCACCTGATGACCGTATCCGGCAGCCATGGGATAGAGCTTGGCCAGGATGGCGTCGTAGCTGTCCTGCTCGGTCGAGCCATCCGCTATCAGGTTCGCGGTCAGGGCGGCAAGACCCTCTTTGCCTGCCGGGTCGTTCTGGGACCCGGCCTTCACCCAGACGTTGAACGCCACGAACGGCGAGTTGCTTTCACGCAGTGCAATCGTTCCTTCCACGGTCGGCTCGCAGGCTCCAACTATGAGTGCTATTGCCGGTAGCAAGGCGATCTTCTTCGTCGTCATCGCGCCCTCCTCTGCACCATCACCACCACTGTCTTTCCGTTCTCAACGAGCCACCGCTGCGCGGCAGCGCGGATGTCCTCTGCGGTCACCGCGTCGAGAGTGCGGTAGTAGTCCTCGATGGCCTCGATGCCGCCCGTATTGATGACGTACCCAATCGTGGAGAAGGCCACCTGCTGCGCGGTCTCGAGCCTCATTAGGAACCCGTACTTCATGTTGCTCTTGGTGTCCCGCAGCAGGGCCTCGTCGACCAGCTCCTCCTGGAAGCGCTCCACGGTGCGGTAGATCTCCTCCTCTACTGCGGCGACGCCCGAGGGGTCTATCACCATGGTCTCGATCTCGACCAGCGCCGGATCACGTGCGAGGCCAAAGCCTGCCGCCAGATACTGTACCAGGCGCTCGTCGATCACGAGCTTCTTGTACAGATCGGACCGCGAACCGAAGGCGACGCGACCCAGCACCTGCAGGGCCACTGCCTCTCGGTCGGTGGCGCTCCAGGCCGGCGCTTTGTAGTTGATGCTCAGGCGCGGCAGCGTGCGGCCGGGATACCGCACGGTCCTGCTGCGCGGCGCGGTCTGCTCGGGCTCCACCGGAATCTCGGGCGGAACGTAGCCGGCCTCCCACGGCCCGTAGTACTGCCGGATCAGCGCCTCCGCCTCGTCGAGGTCGAAGTCGCCAACCAGCACGAGCACCACGTTCTCGGGACGGTAGAACCGCCGGTGGAACGAGATGCTGTAGTCGTATCCCTCCGGCATAGCCCGCACGTCGGCCTCGAAGCCGATCGTGGTATGGCGGTAGGTGTGCCGGTCGTAGGCCGTCTCCCGCACCTTCTCGTCCAGGAAGCGGCCGGGGGACATCGCCCCCTGCTGGTACTCTCCCAGGACTGCGCCAGCTTCGGTGCGGAAGTCCGGCTCAGTGTAGCTGAGGTTCATGAACCTGTCCGACTCGAGGTCGGTCAGCTGCTCCAGGTTCTCGGCAGCGGCCACCTCATAGTAGACGGTTAGGTCGTTCGACGTGAAGGCGTTCCTGGCGGCCCCCATTGCCGACGTCACTGCGTCGAAGTCGGGGTACTTCTCGGTGCCGCGGAACATCATGTGCTCGAAGAAGTGGGCAAATCCGCTCTTCCCCTCCTCCACCTCGTCCCTGCTGCCGGTGCGGACTATGGACACGTAGGCTATCTGGTCCGGCGCCCCGGCGTTGATTAGGTACGCCTTGAACCCGTTCTCCAGTTCGACCGGGCGGTAGTCGAACGGGAAGACCCTGTCAGCCTCCTGTGCCATGGCGGTCCCCGCCAGGACTAGCAGGAGGGCCACTCCCATTGCGGCTCTCATTGAGCAACTCCTTCATCATGAATCCAGGTATCGCGAGACTCCGGGGAGGAGGTCGGCTGCGCGGCGTCTCGTGGTGCTCGGTCGAGTGGGGAATCTAGCTAGGGGGCGCCCGAGATGGGGGATCGGAACTCGGATTCGGCCCATCGCGTATTATTCAGAACCTTACCGTTCAAGAGGAGACCCGTGGGTTCAGCAGGATCCGGACTCGGATCTGCGCGGCGGCAACGGCCCGTGCCGCCGACGCGGCTGCTCGCCGTCCTGCTCGCCGTGACCCTCGTTCAGTGCGGCAGGGACGCGTTCGCCCCCCTGGCGATCGAAGAGCGGCAGCTCGCCTTCATAGGCACCCTCGGCAACCTGACCGACGTGTATCTCATCAATGCCGATGGGACCCAGCTCGTGAACCTGACCAACGCGTCGGAGCAGTACACGGATCTCTCCTGGTCGCCGGATGGGAGCCAACTCGCGGTTGCCACCGAGGAGCGGCAGATCTACATCGTGGACGCGGGTGGAGCGGGCAGAATGGCCGTCACCGGCCCCGCCCTCGCCGGCTACTCTCCGGTATGGTCGCCTGACGGCACTCGCCTGGCGTTCGAGGAGGGGTTCTGGCCGGATGGTGACATCTTCCTGGCCGATGCCGGGACTGCCAGGCTCAACAGTCTCTCGAACACGAGCCGGGACGAGTACGCTCCGGCCTGGTCGCCGGACGGATCGCGGGTCGCGTTCGTTCGCACACTCTTCAACTCGAATGAGGAGATCTTCGTCACGCACGCCGACACCGGTGATGCGCTGCAGCTCACCGACCATCCCGCGAGCGATTTGCGGCCCGTCTGGTCGCCGGACGGACTGCGCTTGGCGTTCGTGAGCTTCCGTGACGGAATGGGCAGTGTGTACACGGTCGCAGCCGACAGCGGTGCACCAACGAGACTCATGAGTGTCGACGCGAAGTACACCTACGTATCGTGGTCGACCGATGGGTCCCGTGTAGTGGCACTGGCGGAGGCGCTGGAAGACCGTGAGGTGCGCGTGGCGCACGCAGACGGATCGGGCGACATGAACCTGTCCGACGATCCCGCGCGGGAGGACTGTCCGGTGTGGTCGCCCGCCGGAGCGGAGGTCGCCTTCCTGAGCCACCGCAACGACGGTTACGGCGTGATCTACTTGGCGGATCCTGTGGCAGGTTCCTCGGCCGACCTGACCGGCCCTACGGCCGTCGACCGGTGTCCCGAGTGGTCGCCGGACGGCGAGTGGCTGACCACGACGAGCTACCTCGCGCCCGACGCACCTTCAGTGCTGACCGTTATGCGCCGTGATGGGTCGGACCGGGAAGTCGTCATCGACCTGCTCGTCCAGCAGCCCCGCTGGCGCCCCCAACCCGACTAGTATCATCGGCGGCCGCGGGCGGAATCCGTCCGCGCCGGTCCCCGCCTGGGGCGCCTTGCGTCTGGCATCGGAGACCCAAGGTCCCTACCTTGGGGCGGCTCCTTTCCTCTGGACCTGCAGGAGGTGTGATCGATGGCGGATCACTTCCTCGTAGTGTCGAACCCGCCGCACGGCGACATCCAGCCGCAGGCGGCCTCCCAGGTGCTGGGCTGTGTGGCCGCCGACATCAGGATCAAGGCCAACTACGCCGGACCTGAGATCTGGCTCGCAGACCCCGACAAGGAAAGCGCACGCAGCAAGGCGACGGAGCTCGTGCAGTCCGGAGTCAACGTCGTGCTGATACCGGGCTGCGTGCTGGCGGCCGTGCCTCCGCTGCAGCGGGCCGACGCAGTCCAGCTCAAACCCGATCGGCTCGTGGTGACTACAGGAGGCAGCACGCTGGCGCTCGAGGGCGGTGCGCCCGCCGTCGCAGTCGTGGGCCGGTCTCCCAAGCAGGAAGCGCGCCGGTCGAGTCAGGCCCACGTGGCGCCGGCTGGCGCTGAGCACGCGCCGAGCCCGGCGCACCAGGAAGCTGGGCCGGGCGTGAGCATCTCCACGGGACCTGAGGACTCGGTGTTCCTGGACCTCTATGCGCACACCGCGGGCGGATGGATGGCGGTGCGGTTTGCGAGCGCCGAAGTCGACTTCTCGGGCCTGGGCGACAAGATGCAGCCCTCCGCGCAGCAGAACGTGTGGAGTGTCATCGAGAGCTTCGAGCAGTGCAGCGTGGACGAGCGGCTGATGGGGGTCGTCTTCCGCCGCTCGATGGTGGCCGGCAAAGCCGTGCATTTGTTGCTGCACGAGATCGACGAGGACCTGGGGCTGCTCCCGCCGGTGGACCTCGCGTCGCGGCTGGCGTTCCTTACATCGAAGGGGCGGTTGGCCAAGCAGTAGGCCACCGCCGCCGCTGGATGCGCCGCGACAGCGTGCGGAGCTGTTAGAAGTAGTACCGAGTGCGCAGCGCTAAGACGGCGGCGTTCACGACCTCCCCTGTCAGCAGGGGTGTGCGTTCTCCGATCAGCTCCAATCCTACCGAGAAATCCTCATGCCCGGTGTACGACACACCCAACAGTGCATGGTGGCTGACTCCCTCCGTCGTGAGCGTCTGATCCGAGAACGAGCTGAAGCGGTATCCAAGTGCGAAACCGAGCGGTGCCGTGCCGACCGACGCCAGGTTGAAGTCGACGGTGGCGCCCACGTCGAAGTCGAGACGCACTTCGTCGTCCGGAACCAGGTGCTCACCGAATCCTAATTGCGCGATCGCCGTGATCCCGACCAATCGGGAGGGGGCGTAGGCGAACCGCAGGCCTCCCTGTCCCATGAGCGCCGTGGCCCTCGTCGAGAGGCCGATCGAATCCAAAGATCCCCCCACGTCAACGCTGTCAACCACGTCCTGCACGAACTTCAGTATGTTGAGGAGCGTGACGCCGTGGTTGGTCAGGTCCAGGGTACCGGACAAGGCGACCGAGTTGCTCTCAACGATCCGCGCAAGCCCTCCGACACGAAACGAGGTGGTCACCGATACGCCCTGGGCCAGCGCCGAGGGTGCGTTCGTCCCCACCCGTGCTCCGCCGAAGAAGGCCCCGTGCAGCTGCAGCCAGTCGGTGACGCGCTGCCGGTAATCGAACTCCGCGAACACCCACGTCATCTTGCCATCCTCGGACAGCAGCGTGTCGTCCTCGATCACGACTTCGATTTCGAAGTCAAATGCCTGACCGATGCCGACGAACGTGCCCAACTGCGTCTTCACGAACGGGTCGGGGATGAGCGTGGTCGGGACGAACGTGTGGCCGCGGAGGGCGGGATGAGAGCCCTGGGCCGGCAGCGCGGCTGGAGCCGCCAACAGAACGGCCGCCACCACTGTGAGTATCGTAGCTCTAGAGCGCATAGCTTACCTCCGGAGGGTGATCCCTCCGGTACGTTGCTGCTCAGTGAAGGAACTGTGGCGGCCGCTTGAGCGGCAACCCAATGCCTGCCATCAGGTAAAACGAGCGCCACTTTCGGTCGGGATTACCCTCCTGCAGCGCGCTGAGCCCGAGGTTGAACCGGCCGTCCACCGTGAGAATCACCGGCCCGACATACACGTCCACGCCCACGCCCAGCAGGAAGTTCCACTGCGGGCTGGTCGGAACGACACCGAGATCTTCGCACGTCTGATCCACCAGCCCTTCCGCCGAACACTTCAGCTCGAACGCTGCAGAGGCCCCGGCGTAGAACATGGGAAAGAAGGGATCGCCCCTCAGCCGCAGCCCCAGCAATAGGGGAATCTCCACGAAGTCCTGCTGGAAGACCGTGCCGGTGATCTCGCTGAACTTGCGCTGTGCGTAGAGCACCTCGGCCTGGAGGGCAACGACCTTCAGGAAGCCGCCCACGTATGCGCCGCCCACGAACGCGGAGCGGAGCGATGCGTTCTCCACGTCGTTGACTCTCGACTCCGTGAGGCCGGCTTTGATCCCGGCGTTGATTCCCTGGGCGCCGGCCTGGGCGGGGACGAGCAGAACGCACAGCAGCAACACGGGCAGGGTACGAGCGATGCGCATTCGGGGCTCCTCAATGGCGATTGTCCCTGGCAATCTACCTGACGGGGTGTTCACTTCAATGGAAGAGCGTGTTCACTTCACTGTCAGAGGGAGCGGAAGGGCGGCTGTGAGTCCGGCATGGAGTGACTTCAGGCAGACCGTCTTGGGCGGCACCGGGCTGCGTGTAACCCGGCTGGGGCTGGCGGGAAGCTATTGGCCGGGGAAGAAGACCATCCATCACGCGCTCGACCGCGGCATCAACTACCTCTTCTGTTACGGATTCGATCTCCAGACCATTGGCGTGCTGCGCGACGTGCTCCGTCGTGATCGCGACTCCTACGTCGTTGCTACCGGCGCCTACAACTACGTCTGGGGACATCAGGGCGTGCGCCGCACCTGCGAGAAGCGGATGCGGCAGCTGCGCGTCGACTGCATCGACGTGTTTCAGTTCCTCGGCGCAATGAAAGAGAAGGAGTTCCCGGAGCGTGCCCGCGAGGAGATGTATCGGCTGCGCGAAGAGGGCAAGGTGCGGAGCGTCGGTATCTCGACACACGACCGGAAGTTCGCGGGACGGCTCGCAGCCGAGGGCTTGCTCGACGTGCTGATGATCCGCTACAACGCAGCCCACAGGGGCGCGGAGCGGGACATCTTCCCGCATTTGGCCGCACATGACCCCGGCGTGGTGAGCTACACCGCCACGCGCTGGCGCAAGCTGCTGAGCCGGCCGCGCGGCTGGCCCAAGGACGGCTTCGTCCCGACGCCCGCCCAGGCATACCGCTTCGTGCTTTCGAACCCGCACGTGCACGTATGCCTCACCGCGCCCAGCAACCGGCGCCAATTGGACGAGAACCTGTCGGCGTTGGAGGACGGACCGCTTTCGGAAGAGGAGATGGATCGAATCCGCACCTTCGGCGACGCGGTGCACGCCCGGCAGGGTTGGTTCATGGGGGGGACGTAAGGCTCAACCCTCGGCGTCGCTGTCGGCGCCTCGCGCGGCCCGCTCGCGCATCCGCTCCAGCTGCTGCTCCACGTCCAGGGGGATCAAGAGGCTGTCGGCGATCGCGGCGATTTCCTCGGCCTCTCTCCAGTCCAGCTCCAGCAGCGCCAGCTCTCCCTCGAGCGCGAACCGCTCGTTCTCTTCGTTGGCCGCCATCTCTACGGCGAGCCTGACATCGAGCGGCAGCCGCCCCAGCACCTTCCTGCCCGGCTCCTTACTCTCGGCCACATGAGCCGCCGCCAGGAGGTAGCGCTCCGGCTCGTCGAAGTGCTCCAGGAGCTGGACGGCCCGCTGCACTCGGGTCGGAGGGGCACCGATGTCGTTCACCTTCGGCATGAGCAGGGCGATCGCGTTGAGGGCATGGGCGGCCGTCAGGCTGCGCTCGCCGTCGAGGTGGGGCAAATCGAGGCGCCACCCCGCATCGCCCTCCAGGTGGGGGCGCAGTCTGGCGTACTCGAGGTGGGCGCCCAGTACCGTCAGCACCTCGCCGTCGTCGGTCGGGACGCGGGCGATCAGCTCGCGGCGCCGTCTCGATGCCACGTAGTCGTCCACGGTTTTGTAGGCCCAATACGAGCCGATCGCCGCGAGTGCCGGAGCGAGCCAGCCCACGGCGAGCAGACCGCCGGTCACGGCCGCGCCGGCTCCCATGCGCGCCCGGCTGCGCCGCCTGCGCCCGAACTGGTCGCCGTAGCGCCACGCTGCGAACTCGAGCCGCAGGGGCTCACCGATGCGGACAAGCTCGAGACCCTCACCTAGACGGGCCAGCCCGATGTTCTCGCTGGTGACCCGCTGCCGCTCGTCGCGGAACCGGCGCTCGCAGTCCTCGACTGCTTCCCATCGTTCTTCCAGGGGCGTGAGGTTCCACCGCTCGCAGGTCCTGCACACTACCCACAAGCGTCCATTGACCGCGTCGAACGCGAGCCGCCTCCCCACGGGGAAGCTCTCGACCACTTCGTTTGCGCCGAGATACTGGTTGCAGAACAGGCAGGTCGTGTACACGGGTTTAGCGGATCCGCTCAGCGCCACGCCGCCCGCAGAACGCGCTGCGCGTTTCCCCCCAGGATCTTCTTGACGTCGCACTCGGAAACGCCGCGGTCGAGCAGCATCCGCGTGACTTTGGGGAACTGCGATGCGTCGCGCACGTCGTCGGGCGGGTCCGTGAACCCATCGAAGTCGCTTCCCAGCATGACGTGATCCCACGATCCCGTGGCGTCGTGCACGTGCTCCATCGTCTGCCAGATCGCCTCGAGACCGTTCTTTGGCTTGTCGGGAGACAGCCAGTACGTCATGAAGATCACGCCCACTGCTCCGCCGCGGGCAGCCACCTCCCGCAGCTCGTCGTCGGAGAGGTTGTAGGGGTCCGCGCGCAGTGATGCTGCCCCTATGTGTGTGGCTACCACCGGACGGGACGAGTCCAGCTCCTGGAGCACGGCCGCCCGCGCCTGCGGTGTACAGTGCGTGATGTCCACCAGCATGCGGCGCTCGGCCATCTTGCGCAGCAGCGTGCGGCCCAGGTCGGTGAGGGCCGGCGTTCCCCCGGCGCCGAAGTCGAAGGTGCACAGCTTGCGCAGCCAGAGGTCATCAGGTATCCCGTCCACGTGGGCCACGAACCCGTTGTCGTAGAAGTGCGCCAGCGTGATCATGGCGACGCCGCGGTCTGCGAGAACGTCGATGCGGTCCGGATCGCCCTCCAGGAGGTGTGCCCCTTCCACCGTGTGGACGATTGCGATCTTGCCGGTGTCGCGAATCCGCTCCACGTCCGCTGCCGAGAGCGCAAGCTCCACCCGCTCGGGCCGCCGGGCGATCTCGCGCTCCATGGCGTCCATCATCTCCAGCAGCCGCTGAAAGGGATCGCCGGTAGCGATCTCCCGGTAGGCGGGCAGCAGCAGGAAGGACACCATCCTGAGAAACAGGCAGTCATGGAACAGCTGCAGCTCGGGTATGTAGTTGCTCGACCAAACGACCCCCACCCCCCCGCTCTCGAGCCGGTTGAAATCGGTGCGTGAGGCGAACGGACTGAGGGTGGCGCCGGAGCGGTAGCGCTTCCACAGGTTGCGCTTGAACAGGTACGCCTTCAGAGCCGGGTGGGCGTGCACGTCGGTGAGTGCAGCCTCCCGGTGCAGCCGGGCAACGGTATCGGTCGATTCGGTCATGGGCGCCAGCCGGACTCCCCTCCAGTGCCGGCCCGAAAGATGACGCAGAAGGACGCGCGGCGGAACGATCGAGTCCGCCGGCTTTGCGCTCGTCGGGGCGCCGGGACAGCTTGTGGGTAACTGTGCCGCTGGAGACGCAATGGATCGAAGCCTGGCCCCCACGCTGCCGCTCGCCATCGTCGCCGTCGCGCTCGCATGCCAACCCCGCCCCGGGGCGCCCGAGTACCGGGCTGAGGTACGGCGGGCGAGGCTCGCGGTGCTCGATACTCCGGAGCTGAGGGTGTGGGACCTGGACCTGGGGAACCCGACCCCGGGGCAGAACTCCTTCCTCGCGGCCGTGAAGAACAACTCGGGCAGCGTGCAGTACCTGGCGCTCGATCTCCGTGCCACGCCGGGGCTGTGGTACCGTCCCAACTGGCAGCGTCAGTACCGCTTCCGGCTGCGGCCGCACGAGGTCCGCGTCGTCGAGGCGGAGTACGAGTTCCCGCGTCTCACGATCGAGGGAGCGCTGCGCGTCCGGATGTGGCGCACCTCGGATTCGGCCGCTCCGCTGCCGCTGGAGGGGCAGTTCCTGGACGAGTCGTACGCGGTGGGTGCCGGCAATCCGGCGGCGTACGATCCCGATTCGACCTTCGACCAGCTCGAGACTGCACACCTCGACGTTTACGCGTGGAAGGGCTCGGCCGCAGCCCGTGACATCCGGCGCATCGGTGAGGAGCGAGAAGCCGCGCTCGAGGAGGTGGCGCGCGAGCTCGAAGTGCCGTTCATGGGACGACTCCGACTGGTGTTCTATCCGGACTCCGCTACCAAGACGGGCGAGACCGGACACGTGGGCGCCGGATGGGCCTGGGGCTCCACCGTGGTCGAGATCTACGGGGAAGTAGAACGGCTCGATCCCTATCACGAGATCGCGCACGTCGTGGCCCGGGAGCTTGGGCAGCCGCCGGCACTCCTCAGCGAGGGATATGCCACCTACGTCTCAGAGCGGCTCGGTGCCGACGCACTGGCACTCCTGGGACACCCCGGCAGGACGGTCGACGACGCCGCCTGCGACAACATCAGGGCCGGCATGCTCATCCCGTTGGACACACTGATTCGGTTCACCGAGATCGGCAGTGCGGCGTCCAACCCTTCGGTGGCCTATCCGGAGGCGGCGTCCGTAGTGAAGCACCTCATCGAGCAGTACGGTGTGGAAGCGTTCCGCGACGCGTACGCTTCGCTGCGCAGCGGAGACGATTCGGCGACCGCCGGCGCCAACGTCGCCGCGCTGGACCGGCTCTACGGCAGGAGCCTGGGCCAGCTGGAGCGTGAGTGGCGCCGGCGCATCGGCTGTCCGCCGCCGCGCCCTGCACGGCCCGCACCGGCCGTCCCGCAGCCCGGCCCCGGACTATGAAGCGGGGATTAAGCGCTCCTGAATAACGGCACGGGTGCCGTGGCGGAGCCTAGATTTGGGAACCTGACGGGCAGCATATCCGAGTGAAAGACTCCAGCAAATACGGACTCCAGCAGAGGTAGGGTACGATGAAGCGGGTGTCGCTTGTACTGCTGTGCCTCGCGCTGGCCGCGCCCGCGGCCACCGCGCAGGAGGGCGGCTTCGATTTCGACGTCGTCAACCTGATCGAGACCACGTCGGTGAAGAACCAGGGGCGGACGGGCACGTGCTGGAGCTTCGCGTCGTCCTCGTTCCTGGAGACGGAGTTGGTTCGGATGGGGAAAGACGCGGTCGACCTGTCCGAGATGTACTTCGTGCGGATGACGTATCCGCTCAAGGTCCAGAACTACGTGCGCCTGCACGGCAACACGACCATGGGGCAGGGGAGCCTGGGCGGCGACGTGATGCGGGCGATCCGGCTGTTCGGGGCGGTGCCTGAGGAAGTGTACCCGGGACGGCGCTACGGGGCGGAGGGGCACGACCACGCGGAGCTGTTTGCGGTGGTGCAGGGTGTGGCCGACGCGCTGATCAAGCGCCGCGAGCTGAGCCCCGTGTGGCCCGATGCCGTGGAAGGCGTCCTCGACGCCTACCTGGGCGAGGTGCCGGAGCAGTTCACCTTTGAAGGCCGGACCTACACCCCGCGGTCGTTCGCTGACGCGCTCGGGCTCTCACCGAACGACTACGTAGAGCTCACATCCTTCAACCACCACCCGTTCAACACGCGCTTCGCCATCGAGATCCCGGACAACTGGGCGCGCAACCAGAGCTACAACGTGCCGCTCGACGATCTGATGGAGGTGATGGACAACGCTATCGAGAGCGGCTTCTCGGTGGACTGGGACGGTGACGTGAGCGAGCGGAGCTTCTGCCACGGCAAGGGCGTTGCGGTGCTGCCCGCAGTGCCGTGGGACGCCCGCTCCGGGGCGGACCGGGACCGGATCTGCAGTGTGCCTGAGCCGGAGGTGGAAGTCACGCAGGAGCTGCGCCAGCGGCTGTTCGACAGCTACGCGTCCACAGATGATCACCTGATGCACATCGTCGGGATCGCGCGCGATCAGAACGGCACGAAGTACTACATCACCAAGAACTCGTGGGGCGAGACCGGCGCCGAAGAGGGCTACGTCTACATGTCCGAGCAGTACGTGCGGGCCAAGACTGTCAGCATCGTGGTGCACCAGGATGCGCTGCCGCGGGAGCTCAGGGGGCAGATGGTCGAGGAGTAGGCGGCCCAGTGGGGCTGCGTGACTCAAGAGGGGCCGGCGCGCGCCGGCCCCTCTTAGCGTTCTGGTGATTCTCTGGAAACGCAGTCAGCTGCAGCTCACGTCTTCGAGAGTCCGCATAAAAGTCATGTCTCCCGTCACGCGCACCGTGTCGGCCGCTCCCTCGAACAGCGTCAAGTCGACTCGGAGGATGAGCGGCGCCTCCTGAATCACCTCGGCGGCACCGGACACGGCGTTGGCCGTGAACTCGCCGAGTGTGAAGCTGACAAGCGCCGGGTCCGCCGGGGGGGCGCTGAACCCCCATCCGCCCCCGCTATAGGTGCGCACGATCGGGACCGTGGCCCCCTGCTGCGGCTCCACTCCGAGCGTCATCGCAAGCCAGCCGGGCTCGGGCAGGCCCTGTTCCAGGGTCCACGTCGCGCCGATCGCGCTGCCGCTTCCGTCTATGAGCGCGTTGACCAGCCGGTCGTAGGTGCCGCTGCCCACGTTGCCGTCTGTGACCGTGCCCGAGAGCGTGACGAAATGGGACGTACCCGCGGCCTCCAGCGTCGCGCCGCTCATGAAGACGTCTATCCGGTCCGACGTGCAGTCGCCGAACGGGTTGCAGCCGCACAGCAGCGCCGCGGCGGCTATCGCTGGGGCCGGCCTGAGGAGCCAATGCATTGTCATACGACAAGTTAACACACGGCTCCCTAAGCCCCGGCTGCCGATCAGAGCAGGGGGGTCCTCGGCTGCTGCGGCCACCTCGACTCGATTGGCGGGCGGGACTCACTAGCTGAGAGCGCCCCAAAACAGGGGTGCCTGAGGGGTTGGGCGGCATTCGGCGGGCCCGGGCGCCGCCACTCTTCCACACCGGCTCCCGTGGGTCGAATCGTACCACTGCATTGGGTGACTGCGGTCACGGCTTTTACGGCTGCGCAAATCGGCAACACTGTTGTTGCACCGACTCCGCTCTCCTCTGCTGCGGTGACAGAGACGTGCGTCACAGAACATGAGTCTGAATAGAGGTAAAGTGACCCCGTCACCCGACATTCCAGCTCGAGGGTCGCTCAATGGGAGACAACGGCGACAAGTCGCGGGTCAGCGTGGTGAAGTGGAAGGGGCGCTACCTATTCCTGGTGGACGGCCGCGGCGACGCGGTGTTCGACAAGTCGTGGGGCATCACCACGTTTGCCACCCCGGAAGAGGCCCAGCGCGCGGGCGAGCTGTACCTCCTGGCGGACAGCCAGGGCGCAGTCTAGCCCAGGGGCCGCAGGGGTCGCGATGCCGAATCCAGAGCTTACCGGTGCACCCACCCCGCCCGAGATCAAGGCGCGGATCACGGTACAGTCGGTGAAGGACAGGTTCATATTCCTGGTGGACGGCAAGGCCGACGCGTCCTACGACAAGTCGTTCGGCCTCACTACCTACCCCAGCCGCGAGCTGGCTCAGAGGGCCGGCGAATACTATCTGCGCCAGAGGACACAGGCCTTCGCATTCGCCGCCGAGCTGCTCGGCAGAGGCGGCAACGGCGGGGGGTCCCAGTCCCAGCCCTAGCCTCGCGCTAGTCCCCTCCCGATCCGCCGCGCAGCCGCTCCAGCATCTGCGCGGCGTTCGTGTTTTCGGGGTTCAGCTCCAGCGACCTCTCGTAGTTCTGGATCGCCAGCTCCGTATCTCCATGGTTCATGTAGGCCTCGCCCAGGCTGTCGTACGTGTTGTACGCGTCCGGGAACGCCTCCACGTTGAGCAGGAACACGGCGATTGCCTCCTCCATGTGCCCGGCCCCCATGAGCCTGTAGCCGAGTGAATTCAGCGTGAACTCGGGGAAGGCCTGGGGCGGGTAGGCCTGTTTCAGCTCGCGGTAAAGATCGGTGCCTGCGGCGACGCCTTCCTCCAGCATCGCGTGCTCGATGGCACGCCCGGCGTACTGCCGCTGGGCGAACACGGAGTTGGGGTTCATGTCGACGTTCAGCTTGGACAGCGCCACGGCGTCGCCCATGGATGGTCGGGCTACCTGCCGCGCCACGTCGTCCAGCGGGACTGAGCCGAAGTCGTAGGAGTAGCGCCCGTAGTAGCGCTCCCGCAGTTGCTCGTATTCGGCGACTGCCGCGTCCAGGCCACCCTCGCCGTAGGCCTCCAGCAGCACGTCCTGCAGCATGCGCGGCCGCTGCACACCGCGGTGGCAGGTCGCGCAGGTGACCTCCACGGGCGGATCGGAGCGTGTCTCCAGCTCGCCCAGGTGTTCTCCGTTCACGTGCTGCAACATGCGGATCATCACCCGCGCCTTGCGCTTGGTCTCCTTGTCATCCGCGGCAAAGTCGAACTGCGCCAGCGGCATCTCCTCCTCACCCACGTGGCAGTACTGACAGCGCACGCCGAGAGCCCTGGTGAAACCGGCCATGATGCCGATGAGCTCCCGCACCTCGATGTCCTGAGGCAGCACCTTCAGGTTCTGGAGAGTGTCGGGCGGCCACTGGGCCTGTGCGGCGGACGTCGGGAGGGCGGAGGCTCCGAGCGCCATTGTAACGGCGCCAAGGGAGACCACACCACGGGAGAGCGTGAGTCTCGGCATGACTGCTCCGGGAGGGAGGTTGATGTTTCAACAGACGGGCGGAGCGTGCGGTTCCGGGAAGCCCCCGGGCCAGCTCGGAGCCGGTCAGCCCTGTGGTTTGTTCGCGGCCTGGGCCAAGTTGCGAACCCGTGCTTCGCGGTCCTTGACGAAGTGGGAGAGGTGCTCCGCCGCCTTGGGGTTGGAGATCTGCCGCAGAGCCTGGGCCGCCGTGGTGC
Source organism: Gemmatimonadota bacterium (assembly GCA_039586895.1). GTDB lineage: Bacteria > Gemmatimonadota > Gemmatimonadetes > Gemmatimonadales > GWC2-71-9 > WVYX01. The sequence continues at coordinate 44,004 of JBDHJM010000003.1, forward strand.
GGACCTGTTCGTCCCAGCGGCGACCGAAAAACAGGAATTTCCGCTCGCCCAGCACGCCGGCCAATGCCTCGATGCAGGTTGCGTTGCCTATCTGGCCCATCGCCTGGCAGCAGGCGATGAGCGTGTTGGGATCCTGGGTGCGCTTGCGGATCGCAAGCAGTGCCTCGACGGCGGGGTCTGAGGCGAGCTGACCGAGACTGCGAATGGCGCCGCGCGCTGCGGCGGGATCTTCGTCGCTTGCGTAGGGCGCCACCAGCGGGATCAGCTCGTCGCGCTTGAGGCGCTCGAACAGTCGGAAACCGGCGCGGCGGACCTTTGAGTTCGCGTCGCCCAGGGAGTACTCCAGCTCCTCACGCAGGTCCTGGGTAACGACGTCCGCCACTTCGAGCAGCCGGAAGCGCTGCTCAACCGTCGCCTCCGTGCCGATCGCCCGCTTGAGCTCGGCGGCGGCCTGCGGCCCCAGCTCGGCCAGCAGAGTGGCCGCCATCTGGCGCGTGCGGAAATCCCGCTCCTTGCGGATCACTTCCAGCAGGAGGGGAATGCCGGCTCGGCCCTGGCTGCCGACGACCTGGGCGGCGCGTGCCTGGCGCTCGGGCTCGCCCGAACGAAGGTCCTCTACCAGGAGCTGCTGCACCGCCGCTTCGAGGGGCCGCTCCAGCAGCTTCGACAGCGTGTCGGCGTCGGCGAATCCGGCATCCTCGATCTCCTGCCGGCGCTCCTTGAGGGCGAGGAGTATCCGGGTCGCCATCTGGTGGTCACCGAACTGCACGGCGATGTTAGCCATCGCGTGCAGCACACTGCCGAACTCGCGCAGCACCTGAGGCTCGTTCTCCTCGGCGAGTGATTCGAGCAGCTTGTCCACCGCGACCTCCGTGAGCTTCTTCTGCAGGCCCAGGATGAGGAGGTCGAGCAGCGTACGACAGGCCTTCACCGTGTGCTCCCGCGTAGCAGGCGGCTGAGCCTGGAAGTCCACGAACATCTTCTTGAGGAGCAGGCGCACCAGGTCCCACTCGCCCTTTACTAGCAGCTCCTTGCCGAAGCGGGGCAGGGCCTCCAGCAACGCTTCGCTGGGGTCGTCGGCCAGCTTGACCAGGAAGTCCGCTGCGGCCTCGGTCCCTCCCGTCTCTTCCTCGACGGCGTCGACGTCGCCCAGCAGGCTCTGCACGACACCGACGGCGTACTGCTGCTGATTGAACGCGATGCCGGCGAAGACCTTCTGCTGCGCAAACTCATCCCAGTAACCGCGGTCGGCGCCGGCCGGCACCTCGCGCAGGGCCCCGACGAAACTCTCGATCTCGGCATGGGGCACACCGGTATAGAACGAAAGGCTACCCAGTCCCATCGTCCCCATCCAGTCGACCACGCTCGTCGCGAGAGTGTCGAATGCCGCAGTATCCACCCGTGCGCCGTTTATCAGCAGCGATCTCTCGGTGCCCGCGAGCGTGACGACGTCGTGGCGCTGGAACAGGGGCTGGAGCGCACCGTGCAGCCGTGTGATCGCGCTGACCACCGGGTTGCTGTCGAGGGGGTACAGCTTGACGATCTTGCCTGCGCCCTGGAGAGCCCGCAGGATCTCCGGCACATGCGTGACCTCGTCGGCTTCGAGTGCTTCTTCCTGGACCGCAGGGCGGGTGACGCGAGCCGTCGCCTTGCGCCGCACGACCCTCGAGTAGCGCACCTGCTCGAGTTCCAAGTGGTCGAGTCCCCGGTCGAGCGTGAAGCTCTTCCAATATCCCTGCGTGATGGCATCCGGCTTGAGTTGGCTCAATGCGAGCACGAGCTGTGCGAGCTCGTTCTCCGTCAGACCCTGGCGGAAGGTCATGCCTCGCAGCTCCGCCCGGGTGAGTATCTCCAGGAACGAGTCAGACAGCGAAGTGAAGTCGGTTACGTCAACCCGCTGCCCGTTGGCCAGCAGAAAACGCTGGTCCTGTGAGAGGTGGAGCTGCTCGTTGTCGGCGAGAATGGCGTGCATGGCTTCCAGCACGTCCGCTACGGACTGGGTGACTGCCTTGCTCTCCGCCGGGTACAGTTGGATGTTGCGCACCGCCTTGTTGAACGTGCGCAGCACGTGGGGAACGAGCGGCAAGCTCTCGGGCTCCAGGCGGCGCTCCTCCACCACCTCCTCTTCCAGGATGTCGCCCGTGTACTCGGCCGCCTCGTTGGGGTCGAAGACCAGCTGGCTGCTCTGCAGCTGGATCCTCTCGTAGTGCCGTGCCTTCTCCTGGTTGGCCGAACGCTTGAAGTGATAGGCCAGCATGGATGCCGACGGCAGCAGCTGCTGATCGTAGAGCCCTTCCTGGTAGGACCCGATGCGTTCGTGCAGCTCCTTGCGGCGTTCGGGGTTGATCACCCCATAGCTGATCTCGGCGACCTGCTTGCCGAGGAAGTGCATCACCTCGTCGTTGATCTGGAAGTCCAGGCTGACCAGCCCCAGCGCTTCGGCGCGGTCGAGGAACTCCAGGACGCGGTTCTCGTCGACCTGGCTGCTGCCGGAGAGCACGCTCACGGAGACGTCGTCGCCCATGGCAGAGGCGCGCTCGAGAATCTCCCGGCCCTCCTCGTCGAGTTGGGAGATCTTCTGCATCACGATCTCCTCGAGGGAGCGCGGCAGGTAGCCTTCCTCGAGCGGCTGGATCACCCACTCCAGTCCCTCGAGCGTCACACGGCGGTCCCCGACCAGCTTGCGGATGATCTCACCGAGAAAGAGCGGATTGCCCTGTGTAGTGGCAGCGAGCTCTTGTTCGAACCCCTGCGGCATGGTGAGGCTGGGGAAGACGCCCCGCAGATACTCGGCGATGTCGTCCCCTTCCAGGGGCCGCAGGGCCACACGCCGCATCCCCAGCTCCTTGTGCCGTGAGGAGTAGAACCGCTCCAGCGGCGGCGCCTCCTCCTCGCGCACCAGCTTCAGCGATTCCAGCGTGGAGCCGCACACCATGAGGGTGAGCTCCTTGCGCTGTATCAGCATGCGCAAGAGGTAGAGCGAGGCCTCGTCGGCGTAGTGCAAGTCGTCGAGCAGCAGGATGAGCGGCCGGAAGTCGATCACGCGGGGCAGGAAGCGCGCGATGGTCCCGAAAATGCCCTGCCGCAGCCGGCTCTCGTCCTCCTCCACTGCCGGCGTTCCCGCCTCGGCCAAGCGTGGAAGCACGTGAGCCATGTAGCCCAGCTCCCGCGTGCTGAGTCCGGGGAACAGCCCCTGGCCGCTGTCGGCTCGTTCGTTGAGGAGCGCGACTAGCGCGCGCGTGATCATGTAGTACGGCCGGTACCCCTCCTGCTGGTCGCCCGCGACCTTGATGACGCTGTACGCCGCGTTGCCCGCGAGGTTGCTGCGCACCGTCTCGAGGAAGGCGGACTTCCCCATGCCGGGTCCGCCGTCGATGACCAGGAACCGGCTCTCGCCGCGTGTCAGCGCCTCGAGCGCATCCGACACCACACCCAGCTCCTCGTCGCGCCCGGCGATGCCGGTAGCGATGAGCCGGTGCAGGGCAGTCTTGGGAAAGACCTTGCCGGGGTCCACTTCGCCGGCGCTCGCGGCCTGATTGCGGCCCGACTGCTTGGCGTGATAAAGCGCCGTATCCGCGGCCTGGAACAGCGTCTTCGGATCGCGGCCGTCCTCCGGTGCAGACGCAATGCCGATGCTCAGCGTGATCGGCAGGGTGACGTCGGCTTCGCGCAGCCTGAAGGGGCGGTCGCGGGTGCGCTGCAGCAGGCGGTCGGCAACCTCCCGCGCCTGCGCTCGGCTGGTCTTGGGCAGCAGCAGGATGAACTCGTCGCCCGCGAACCTGACCGGGATCCCCGTGTCTCCGGCGACGTCCTTCAGAAGCGCGGCCATCCAGGTGAGGACCTGGTCGCCGGTCTCGTGTCCCTGGCTGTCGTTGATCTGCTTGAAGTGGTCGAGGTCGATGATCAGAATGGTGAGCCGGTTCTCCTTCTCGCTCTCCCAATCGATCTTGTGCTCCAGATAGCTGCGCAGATAGCGTCGGTTGTGGATGCCCGTGAGCTCGTCTTCGAACACGAGCTTCGACGGGTCCTTCCCGACGTGCTTGAGGAAATCGACCAGCTCTACGTACTGGGAGGGACGCGATGTTCTGACGTCGGTCACAATGCTCAGACCTTGTACAAGAGAGTTCGTGCCCGAGGGCGAATCCCAGCTGCGCGCGACTTCGCAGCGCAACACGCACGGCAGAAAATGCGGTGCTCCCTTGGAGGGGGCAATCGGGCGCAGCCCTCGGGCGCCAAGTGGCGGCCTGTAAGTGACCAAACCTTATGTGGTTACGCGCCGGTCACCGTGACGGCTCTCACAGGAGGCAAGAAAGACGGGGCTGTCGCAAGGAACCCACCACCCCACCGGTGCCGACGGCGCTAACCCATTGGTTATTATGGTGTTGGGTGGTGTGTCGCCCATGGCGGACGGTGCGCCACAGGGAGCCGGCGTAGCCCGTGGGCTGCAGTTGCTCGATGAAACGCGGCTGGGCAGTTTGTCGTAGGGCTGGGCGGGCAGGGTTGAAAGCCTGCAACCCTCCCGGGCAGGTGATCATCGAACAGGGTATCGGGGTATGAGGACGCCTACCGGAGTGTTGCCGGCCGCGCCCTGTGACCCCGGTCCGCAGTCACGGCGCGTCTTGCAGCAATCGCTCTAGCAATCGGAGTCTGCCGTGCAGGCTGAGGCCCTCGCACGACTCAAGGCCGCACTGTCCAGCCGCTACTCGATCGAACGGGAGATCGGGCGCGGTGGCATGGCCGTCGTGTATTTGGCGCAGGACCTGAAGCACGGCCGCCCGGTCGCGCTCAAGGTGCTGCGCCCCGAGCTGGCGGCCGCTCTCGGCACCGAGCGGTTCCTGCGCGAGATCGACACCGCGGCGAAGCTCAATCACCCCCACATCATTCCGCTGTACGACTCGGGCGACGCCAACGGCCTGCTGTACTACGTGATGCCCTTCGTGGAGGGCGAAACCCTGCGCGACCGGATCACCCGCGATGGCCGGCTTCCGGTGGATGATGCGCTGCACGTGGCGCGTGAGGTCGGCAGCGCTTTGAGCTACGCGCACTCCAAGAACGTGATTCACCGCGACATCAAGCCCGCGAACATCATGCTGTCGGGCGGACATGCCGTGGTGATGGACTTCGGGATCGCGCGGGCCATCAGCGCATCCGGTGGGCCGAGCCTGACGCAGGCCGGCATCGCCGTGGGAACGCCGCAGTACATGAGCCCCGAACAGGTCGTAGGGAGCGAATACCTGGACGGCCGCAGCGACGTCTACTCTCTGGGCTGCGTCGTGTACGAGATGCTCTCCGGCGATCCGCCGTTCGACGGGGCCACCGCGCAGGCGATCATTGCCAAGCGCTTCAAGGACCCGCAGCCGCCGCGTCTCCAGTCGCTGGATCACTCGATCCCGACCGACGTGAGGCAGGCCCTGGTGAAGGCGTTCGCTCCCGAGCCGGACGACCGCTACGACACCGCAGGCGGTTTCGTGCAGGCGATGGGAGTGCCGCGCAGCGTCGGCGTGTCGATCGCGCAGCGCGTGGGTGTGCTGGGTGTGGCAGGGCTGTTCATGCTGGTGTCCCTCCTGGTGCTCGCCGCGGCCCGCTTCCTGATGGTGCAGCTCGGCCTGCCCGACTGGGTGATGCCCGGCGTGGGCCTGTTGCTCCTCGTCGGTCTCCCGATAACGGTGGGTGCGGCTCACGCGGAGCTGCGCCTGGCAAGGGGACGGCCGCCTCCCATTCGCTGGCTCAACTGGACCAACGCGATGAGGGGAGGCGTGCTGGCGCTGGGCGGCTGGGCCGGTTTCGTCGTGGCCTACATGGTAATGCGGATGCTGGGGATCGGGCCGGTGGGCACGCTGGTCGCGGCCGGCGTCCTGGACGAGCGCGACCGGGTGGTGATGGCCGATTTCGAGAACCGCACCACCGACTCACTGCTGGGACGGGCCGTTACCGAGGCGTTCCGAGTGGACCTGGCGCAGTCACCCGTGGTGAGGCTGATGAACCCCTCTTCGGTCGCGATGGTGCTGCAGCGGATGGAGCGGCCGGCGGATCAGCCGCTCACAGAGGAGCTGGCGCGCGAGGTGGCGGTGCGCGAAGGTCTCAAAGCCGTGGTGGCCGGAGACGTGACCGCGGTGGGCGGCAGCTACGTGCTTTCGGCGCGCATGGTGTCGGCTCAGGACGGCAGCCTGCTGGCGGCGTTCCGCGAGAGCGCGGTGGACTCGACCGATCTGATTCCCGCCGTGGACCGGCTTTCCGACAAGCTGCGCAACCGCATCGGCGAATCGCTGCGGTCCATCAGGGGGGGGGAGCCGCTGGCCGCCGTCACCACGGAGTCGCTGGAGGCGTTGGTCAAGTACTCCCAGGCCATGCGGCTCACCAACCAGGGCGAGATCACGGCGGCGCTCGAACTGCTGCGTGAGGCGGTAGAGCTCGACACTGCGTTCGCCATGGCGTACCGCAAGATCGGCGTCGCAGCGCTGACCAGAGCGGAGCAGGTCGAGGCTTTGACCAAGGGCTACCGGCACCGCGACCGGCTGACCTACCTCGAGCGCAACATCCTCGAGGCGGCTTACCACACGGTAGTTACCGACGATGAGGACGCGGCGATCGCGGCGTACCAGTCCGTGCTGGCCCGCTATCCCGACCAGTACACCGCCCTGAACAACCTCTCGCTGCTCTACATGCAGCGGCGCGACTACGCGACGGCGGAGGCGCTCCTGCGCCGGGCCATCGAATCCGATTCGCTGATGATGTACGCGTACGCGAACGTGACCGGCGCGCAGGTAGCCCAGGGCAAGTTCGAGGACGCCGACCTGGCTCAGGCGCAGCTCGCCGAGCACATGCCCGACAGTCCCAACCTCAAGCTGTCGGCGGTGTCGCTGGCGAGCGCGCGCGGGGATTACGACAGTGCGACGGCCATGGTGCAGGCGTTCCGGGAGGAGCACGAGGACGACCCGCTCTGGTCCGCCACCGCGAGCTTCCGGCTCTTCAACCTCAGGCTCACCAAGGGGAAGCTCGCCGCGGGGCAGGACCACCTCGATGACGCTCTGGTGGCGATCGCAGAGCTGGAGAGCCCCCAGTTCGCGCTGGTTGCGTTGGTGCAAAAGGCTTTCGTGGACCTCTGGTTCCGCGACGACAAGGTGGGCGCGCTGCGGCAGGTCGAGGAGGCTCTGGAACGCTACCCACTGGACGAGATGGATCCGCTGAACCGGCCTTACGGCACCCTGGCCCAGTTCTACGCCCTTGCCGAGGAGCCCGTCCGAGCCCGCGAGATGCTGGAGGAGTTCGAGGCGGCGGTGGAGCCCGAGTTGCGCATCAACTACGAGGAGGGGCGGCACACACTCCAGGGGATGCTCGCGTTGGCCGAGGGACGCCCGGACGATGCTGTTTCCGAGCTGATCGCTGGGGACGTGGGCTCGTGCTCGATCTGCCAGCTCCCGCTGCTCGGGATGGCGTACGATCGTGCCGGCCAGGCAGATTCTGTCATCGCAGTGTACGAGCGCTACGTGAACACCCCATGGTTGGGGCGCGACAACAGCGACTGGCTGTCGCTGGGGTGGGTGTACGAACGCCTGGGCCAGCTCTATGCAGAGCGGGGCGACGTCGAGAATGCCGTGCTCTACTATGGCAAGTTCGTTGACCTTTGGGAGGAAGCGGACCCCGAGCTCCAGCCCAGGGTGGAGCAGGCCCGAAGTGAGATGACGCGGCTGACCGGGGAGCCGCAGGAGCTCTAGGCTACCCTCACGGCGGCAGCCACTCGCCGCCGCCCTCCGCAATCCTCTTCCGCTCAGGCGTGGCAGCGGCCACGTGGTCGGCCAGGCGGTCGGCGAGCTTGGAAAGCTGGTGGGCGCGGGTGCGCGCCACCGTGAAGAAGATCGAGCGTGACACGACGTACGATCCGCCAACGAAGAACAATGCCGCGATGACCGCGGCCGCCGGTGCACCCGCCTCGATCCCCGTTCCCATAGCGATCCCGAACCCGCTGCCACCGCCGCCGCCCATGATGCCTCCGAACAGTCCGCCGGCGAGGGAGCCCAGGGACTCCTCGACCTGTATATGGGTCTGCCCTCCCATGGGCGTGACCGTGATCTGGAGATTCCGCCCCGTGCCCTGACCGGGGCTCACCGTACTCCACGCCAGGGAGTTCCCGAACGTGCTGGGGTGGCCCACCATGTTGAGCGCCTTCTGGATCTCCCCCACGAGCGCCGGGAACTCGGTGTCACGCACCTCACCGTCCACGACGCGCTCGAACCGCAAGCGGCTCGGCGCGCCGAGGAACCAGGACCAACCCTTCTTCGGCTCCCGAGCCGGAGGCCGTGCACCGGGTGGGTGGGCTGGGAGGTTCCCCGCCGCGCGGTCGATATCCCGCACCGCGTCGCGCACGCGTGCCGGCGACAATCCCACCTGTGCGGCCACTTGCTCAAGCCCGCCCTGGGTCAGGGCGTCGGCCTCCTCGGTGGGATTCGCGGCCTGCGCCTCTGAGGCGCGCTTGAGGACGCGGCGCACATCCGCATCGCGGAACCGGCGATGTTCCCCGATCGCATCGAGCAACTCGTCGCGGAAGTCGGTCGCGTTGGGGCAGCGCTGCACGGGGCGCAGTGCGAGCGCCCGCACCATGACCTGTTCCAACGATCCCGAGAGCAGGTCCAGGCGCTGCCGGTGCCCGGGCGTGGCGTCGATGAACCGGCCCATCCTTACGGCTTCCTCAGTGGGCCACATTCCGGGCGGCTCGCCGACCAGCATCTCGTACAGCACGCACGCGAGCGAGTAAACGTCGGTGCGCTCGTCGAGGTCGCGAACGCCGGCTGCTTGCTCGGGACTCATGTAACCCGGAGTGCCGAGCGCCAGGCCAGTGCGGGTAAGAGTGGCGCCCCCCGCTGACGTGATGGCCTTGGCGATCCCGAAGTCGGTGACTATGGCGTGCCCCTCTACGAACAGGATGTTCTCGGGCTTGATGTCGCGATGCAGCACTCCGCGGCGGTGCGCGTACGCGAGAGCGTCGGCCACGCGGGTTGTGATTGCGACCGCCCTGCGGACTTCGAGCGTCTTCTCACGGTTGAGGAGGCTGCGCAGCGATTCGCCGGGAATGTACGGCATCACGTAGTAGAGGAAATCGGCCGCCTCGCCCGAGTCGTACAGCGCCACGATGTGCGGGTGGGTGAGGCTGGCCGCGATCTCGATCTCCTTCAGGAACCGGTCGGACCCGATGGACGCGGCGAGCTCGGGATGCAGCACCTTCACGGCCACTTCACGCTTGTGCTTGCGGTCGCCTGCGAGGTAGACCGTAGCCATGCCGCCGCGACCCAGAACGCGGGTGAGCCCGTAGCGCTTGGCGAGCGCTGACAGCAGTGCTTCGGGTACGTCGCCCATGAGCTGTAAGGTACGCGGATGGCCGGGCGCCGGGAGTCGACGCGGGAGCGGCTAGCGGTTCTCCTCGGTGGTCGTCGCCGCGCGGTCGAGAAACACGGGCGCCGCCTGGACGGCGGCGACGGTGAATGGGGATTTGGGCGTGATGCTGATGCCGGATGTATCAGGCAGGCGGGGTCTCGCCCTTCATGCGCTCTGCCGTTACCAGGTCCACGACGACGTCCACCAGCTTCTGGCGGGCGTGATCCACGTCCTGCTGCCGCGTGACCTTGCTATCCAGCGGCTTCCACTTCTCGCGCTCCACGATGGCCTGCTCGAATGCCGAGAGGGCCTCGTGGATTCGGTGGAGGTACTCCTTGCCCAGGCTGCTCTGCCTCATCGAACGACTTCTCCATAATGAAAGGGTGATACCACTCAGATACTGCGCCGGAGCAAAAACAGCAAGCTCCGAGGGCCGGGGCGCACACCGCGGCCCGGGCCGCCGCCGCCGCACACCGTGGCCTGCCGTCCGGGCTGACGCCGCCGCTCGAACGCTGTTCAAATCCTTTCGGCGCTGGGGCTTAACCCGGGTGGCGAGGCGATGCCTTCCCAAGAGGGGTCGTCCCGAGCGCGACTTCCCCGGCTAACTCTTCTCGGGTGAACCAGTTGGCGCTCGGTGTCCTGTCGGTGGCGCAGCGCGGTGCGGAGCCGCGAGAGCCTTGAGATTATCAGACACCCATGGGAGCTTGCAAGGGGAGAGTGACGGGCTCCCGCGTACCGCAGCACTGCGCCCCCACCAGCCCACGGCGTACGAAGTGGGTACGTTTCGCCGGACCTCGCGGGAACCTGCCCGACGAACCAGCGACCATCGCCCTTCGGTAGAGGGCGACCGATATGCACGAAATGAGCATCGCGATGGAGGTCTGCAGCATCGCGGAGGCACACGTGCCCCGCGAGCAGCTCTCGTGCGTCGTAGAGGTCGGTCTCGAAGTCGGTGACCAGGCCGGCGTCGAGGTGGACAGCCTCGAGTTCTGCCTGGAGGCGCTCCTTTCCAGCCCGCCGTTCGGTAACGCCAAGCCGGTTATCGATCGAGTGGCAGGTGACGTACTCCGCGTGAGCTACCTGGAGGTGGACGATGGCCGTCCGGACAATTGAGGTCCGCGAGCGCGTGATGGCGAAGAACGACGAGCTGGCGGCCGAGGTGCGCGCCCGTCTGGCGCTGCACGCCGTTCCGGCGTTCAACCTCGTGTCCTCACCTGGTGCGGGGAAGACTATGCTCTTGGAGCGCACGCTGCAGGAGTTGGAGTCCGAGCTGCGCATCGCCGTCGTAGCCGGAGATGTTCAGACGCAGAACGATGCCGATCGGATCAGTCGATACACTGAGCATTTGGTGCAGGCGGTAGTGACCGGCGGTGCCTGCCACCTCGACGCCCGGCAGATCCTCACGGCTCTGGATGAGATCGATCTCGCGGGAACGGATCTGCTGTTCATCGAGAACGTGGGCAACCTGGTATGCCCGGCTAGCTGGGATCTGGGCGAGCAGGCCAAGATCGTGCTGTTCTCGACCACCGAGGGCGAAGACAAGCCCGCCAAGTATCCCAAGATGTTCCGGGAGGCGCGCTACGCGGTATTCACCAAGGTCGACCTGCTGCCCCACCTAACTTTCGACATCGACCGCGCCGTGGAGTCCGCGCGCGAAGTGAATCCGGAGCTCACCTTCTTCCATACGTCGGCGCGCACCGGGGAGGGCCTCCCCGAGTGGTACGCGTTCCTCGAGGCAGCCGCCAAGGAGGCCGGCAGCGCGTGACGGCCGAGGCGCGGCCCGCCCAGCGCGAAGCACTGCGCCTCAGCGTCACCGGAGTGGTGCAGGGGGTGGGCTTCCGCCCCTTCGTGCATCGGCTGGCGATGCGGCACGGCCTGACGGGCTGGGTGCGCAATGAAGCGGGAGAAGTGCAGATAGTCATCGAGGGCGGGAGCGCCCGGGTGAAGGCGTTCATGCACGACCTGGTGGCGGCGGCCCCGCCCCTGGCGCGCATCGACTCCCTCGACGCCACTCCTGCGGATCCGACGTGGACCGATGAGTTCAGGATCGTCGAGAGCCTGGACCAGCCGGACCGCCGCCAGCCGGTGTCTCCCGACGTGGCGCTGTGTCCGGCATGTGAAGCGGAACTGTTCGACCCGGAGAACCGCCGCTACCGCTACCCGTTCATTACGTGCACCGACTGCGGTCCGCGCTTCACGGTCATCGAGTCCATGCCGTACGACCGCGAGCGGACCAGCATGCGGGTGTTCCCACAGTGCGATGAGTGCCGGCGCGAGTACTCGACGCCGGACGACCGGCGCTACCACTCGGAGAGCAACAGCTGCGCGGACTGCGGCCCGCGCGTGTGGTTCGAGATGGCGGACGGTGAGGGCCCGCAGGCGGACAGCGAGGCCGCGATCGAGCGCGCTGCCGAGGAACTGCTGGCGGGGCGCGTCGTGGCGATCCGCGGCCTGGGCGGGTTCCACCTCGCGGCCGACGCGACCGACGATGCAGCGGTGCGGCGGCTGCGCGAGCGGAAGGCGCGCGAGGCGAAGCCGCTGGCGGTCATGGTGCGCACGCTGGACGAGGCACGGCAGCTGGGGCGAGTGGGGGGCGAGGAGGAAATGCTGCTCACATCGCGCGAGCGGCCCATAGTGCTGCTGCGGATGCTGCCGGACGCCGGGCTCGCCCCGTCCCTCGCGCCGGGTCTCGACACGGTCGGAGTGATGACCGCGTACACGCCGCTGCACCAGCTCCTGCTCGATCTAGTGGGGCGGCCGCTCGTGATGACGAGCGGCAACCTCAGCGAGGAGCCCATAGCGACCGCGAACGAAGACGCACGCGAGCGGCTGGGTGGGATCGCCGATGCATTCCTGCTTCACGACCGTGACATCGTCGCGCGCTACGACGACTCGGTGGTGCGCGTGGCCGACGGAGCCGCCCTGTTCCTGCGGCGGGCGCGGGGGTATGCGCCGCTTCCCATCGAGCTGCCGGTGGCCACTCCGCTGCCGCTCGTGGCGGTCGGACCGCACCTCAAGAACACGTTTGCGTTGGCGCATGAGGGTACGGCGTACGTGAGCCAGCACGTGGGCGACCTCGAGAACCTGGAGACACTGGAGCACTTCCAGGCGTCGCTGCAGGCGTTCCGCGAGCTGTTCCGCGTGGAGCCGGAAGCGGTGGTGCGGGACATGCACCCTGGATATCTCTCCACGCGAGTCGCGGAGGAGATCGGGTTGGAGCGGCTCTTCTCGGTGCAGCACCATCACGCCCACGTTGCCGCGGTGGCCGCGGAGCACGGCGTGACCGACCAGGTGATCGGCGTGGCATACGACGGGACCGGCTACGGCGACGACGGTGCCGTGTGGGGTGCCGAGGTGATGGTGGCCGATCTGGCCGCTTACAGGCGCGTTGGACAGCTGCGCTACGCGCCGCTTCCCGGCGGTGACCTCGCGGTGCGGCGGCCCTGGCGCGTGGCCTTGGGGTACCTCTCCTTTGAGCCGGCCGCGGCAGCGGCGTTCGAGCGTTCGTTCGAGGGTGTCGACCAGGGCGAGCGCCGTATGGCCGAGCGGCAGATCCAACAGGGGCTCAACTCTCCGCTCGCATCGTCAATGGGACGGCTGTTTGACGCCGCCGCTGCGGTGCTCGGGACGCGACTCGAGTGCCGCTATGAGGGGCAGGCGGCGATGGAGCTTGAGGCGCTGGCAGGGGTGGCCGCGGCCCAGCCATTGCCATTTCCGGTCGTCGAAGGCGATGATGGAACCTGGCTGCTGGATCCTCTGCCGCTCCTCACCGCGCTGGGCGAGCGCAGGGCGGCCGGCGACGACGTCGGCCAGCTCGCGGCGCGGTTCCACGAGAGCGTGGCCGAGGCCACCGCACAGCTGGTGCGCCGGGTGGCCGCGGCTGAGTCCATAGGGCAAGTGGCGTTGGGCGGCGGGTGCTTCCAGAACGCCCGGCTCCTCGCCGCCCTGCGCTCGCGGCTGGAGCAAGGCGGCTTGACGGTTCTCGTGCCGCGTCTGCTCAGCCCCAACGACGGCGCGATCAGCTACGGGCAGTCGGTGGTCGGCGCGACGTTGCTGACACACGGCGCGCAGCGGTAACGGAGGCAGACATGTGCTTGGGCATCCCAGGACGAATCGTGGAGATCAACCGCGACGGCGGGCTTCCCATGGGGATGGTGGACTTCGGCGGTGTGAAGCGGGAGGTCTGCCTTGCGTACCTCGCGGACGAGGTCGAGGTGGGTGACTACGCCATCGTGCACGTCGGCTTCGCCATCTCCAAGGTGGATGAAGCTGAAGCCAAGCGCACGTTCGAGGTCCTGAAAGAGATGAGCCAGTTGGACGAGCTGGAGTGGATGCAGGAGGTGGCGGAGCGGAGCCTGAACCCCGAGCCGCCGGGGCGGTCATGAAGTACCTGAGCGAGTACCGCGACGGCCAGATCGCGCGCGGCCTCGCCGAGAACATCCGGCAGACGGCATCGAAGCGCTGGGTCCTGATGGAAGTGTGCGGCGGCCAGACGCACACGATCGTGAAGCAGGGGATCGACGAGCTGCTGGGCGGGGCGGTGGAGATGATCCACGGTCCCGGTTGCCCCGTGTGCGTCACCCCGCTGGAGCAGATAGACCGGGCCGTCGAGCTGGCGTCCCGCCCCGGCGTGATCTTTACCTCGTTCGGTGACATGCTGCGGGTGCCGGGCAGCCGCTACGACCTGTTCCAGGTGCGAGCCCAGGGCGGCGACGTGCGCGTGGTGTACTCGCCGCTCGACGCACTGCAGCTGGCGCAGCAGAACCCCGACAAGGAAATCGTGTTCTTCGCGGTGGGCTTCGAGACGACCGCACCTGCCAACGCCATGGCGGTGTGGCAGGCACGCGAGCTGGGAGTGGAGAACTTCAGTGTGCTCGTCTCGCACGTGACCGTGCCGCCGGCGATGACCGCGCTGCTCGAGTCGTCAGACAACCGGGTGCAGGCGTTCCTGGCCGCCGGCCATGTGTGCACGGTGATGGGGTGGACCGAGTACGAGCCGCTGGCACAGAAGTACGAGGTTCCCATCGTGGTGACCGGGTTCGAGCCGGTGGACATTCTCGAGGGGATCCTGATGGCGGTGCGTCAGCTCGAAGAGGGGCGCCACGAGGTGGAGAACCAGTACGTGCGGTCGGTGCGGCGCGAGGGGAACGAGCCGGCACAGGAAACGGTGGCGCGGGTGTTCCAGCTCGTGAACCGGCAGTGGCGCGGCATCGGCGAGATCCCTGCCTCCGGGCTGGGGCTGCGCGAGGAGTTCGCCGACCACGATGCCGAGCTCAAGTTCGGTGTCCAGGCGATCACTGCCCAGGAGCCGGAGGAGTGCCGGGCCGGCGACGTGCTGCGCGGTAAGCTCAAGCCCAACGAATGCCCCGCGTTCGGTACCATGTGCACGCCGGAGCGGCCGCTCGGCGCCCCCATGGTGTCCTCCGAAGGTGCGTGCGCCGCCTACTACAACTACGGCCGGTTCCGGCAGACCACGCCGAGCGAGGCGTAGGTGACGGACGGAATCGCGCAGGGGCTCAACTGTCCCGTGCCCCACTCCCAGTTCGACCGCGTGCAGCTGGGACACGGCTCCGGCGGGAAGATGAGCGCCGCGCTGATACGTGATCGCTTCCTGCCTCACTTCACCAACCCGGCGCTGGCCAAGCTGACGGACGCGGCGGTCGTGGACGTGGCGGCAGACCGGCTCGCGATCTCCACCGATACGTTCGTGGTGCGTCCGCTCGAGTTCCCGGGCGGCAACATAGGGTCGCTCGCGGTGCACGGCACGCTCAATGACGTGGCGATGATGGGCGCGCGGCCGCGCTTCATCTCGGCCGGTTTCGTCCTGGAGGAGGGCCTCGAGCTGGACGTGCTGGACCGCATCCTGGCCGCCATGGCGCACGCCGCGGAAGCGGCCGGCGTGCCGATCGTGGCGGGCGACACCAAGGTTGTCGAGCGCGGCAAGGCGGACGGAGTCTTCATCAACACGACGGGCATCGGCGAGCTGGACCCGTCGTTTCAGCCCGCTCCGGACCTGGCGGCGTCCGGCGACGCGGTGCTGGTGAGCGGCCCGATGGGGCGGCACGGAATAGCCGTGATGGCCGCGCGGGAGGGGCTGGCGCTTGAGGTGGAGGTGGAGAGCGACGCCGCGACACTGGTCCCATTGGTGGAGCTGCTGCGCGAGCGGGTGGGCGGCGCGGTTCACGTGCTGCGCGATCCGACGCGCGGCGGTCTGGCCAGCGCCCTCAACGAGATCGCCGACACCGCCGGAGTGGGCATCGAGCTAGAGGAAGGGGCGCTTCCGGTTCCCGGCGCGGTGGCGGCCGCTTGCGAGATTCTCGGGTTCGATCCGCTCTACGTCGCCAACGAAGGCATAATCGTAGCCATTGTGGACGGAGCCGCGGCGGAGGCAGCGCTCGCCGCGCTGCGCGAGCATCCGTTGGGCGAAGGTGCGGCGGTGATCGGGCGGGTCGTGGACGCCCACCCGCGGATCGTGGCAATGAAGACGGGAATCGGCGGCACGCGGGTGGTGGACATGCTGCCGGGCGACCAACTGCCCAGGATCTGCTGACACCCCGCGCGGAGCGGCGGCACGTAAGGGGCCCGGCAGCACTTGCCGGGCCCCTTATACTTCGGGCCCACGATTCGCGTTCAACCGTGCATGGAGAGCAGGCGTGATGTCATACAGAAGAGCAGTGGCGCTCCTCGCACTCCCGTTCCTGCTGGGCGCCGCCCTGGCGGAGGGAGCTCGTGCCCAGACGACTGCGCGCATCACCTATATCGGCAACGAAGGCTTCATGGTGGCGGCCGGAGGGCAGGGGGTCATCATCGACGGCCTGGTGCGCCGCGGGATCCGCCCCTACGTGAAAGCCGAGCCGGAGCAGCGGGACCGGCTGGAGAGGGCCGTAGGAGCGTTCGCGGAAGTCAGACTGGTTCTGGCCACGCATCACCACGCCGACCACTTCGACGCCGAGGCCGTGCGGCGCTTCCTGGAGCACAATCCGCTGGCGGTGTTCGTGTCGACCGAGCGCGCGGTGCAGCTCGTGGTCGAAGAGGGTCCGGTGGACCCCGGGCTTCGCAGGCGCCTGATCGCCGCAACGCCGCTTGAGGGAGAAACGGTGCGGTACAACTTCGACGGTGTCGAGCTGGAGGTGCTGAACCTGCACCACGGCAGGGATCGCCAGCCGCAGGTCGACAACCTCGGGTTCCTGGTGGACGTGGGCGGGTTCCGCGTGCTGCACGTGGGCGACACGGAGGCCACCTTCGAGGAGCTCATGGAGTACCGCCTGGCGGAGAGCGCTATCGACGCGGCCTTCATCCCCTACTGGAACCTCGTTTGGGGGGAGGAGGATCTGGTCGAGCGGGCGATCGCCCCGGGTTATCTGGTTGCGATGCATCTCCCGGCGGCGGGAGCCCCGGCGAGCTATTTCGGTGAGGCCGGGGAGTCCGACGAGCTCGTACGCCGCCTCGCCGAGGCCTACCCGGACATCCTGATCTTCGGCGAGCCGATGGAATCGAGGACGGTGGTCAAACCGGTCTCAAGCGGAGCGGCCGCGGGGCAGTAGGGACTCGGCCATCCGGGTGCGCTCGTCGTCGGAGGAGCTTTCCCACTTGGCTTCGAGCTCCTCGTTGGTGTGGCCCTGCGGCAGCACCACGAAGCGGTGCTCGCGTTCGGGGCCTACCGCAGTGAGCACGACCACCCGCCCGCCCGGTCCCGCCGGAGACGCGTGCAGGTAGTAGGCGATCTCACCCTCCTGCCAGGAGGCGAGCTCGACCAGTCCGAGGCCCTTCTCCCTGTCGTTCACTCAGGTTTCTGGATGCTTTGCCTACAAAGAAAGGCGTTGCGGGCCGGCCGAAACAGTCCGGTTCTGGGGCAGGCTGTGTTGTTTTTGGGACATTTGAGGCCCCTGGGCCTCACGGCAGCCTCATCCGCTCCGACAGCTCCCTGAAGCGGGGGTCTCCCAGCAACGGCTCGAGCAGCGGCTCGGCCTTCAGGTAGGCCATCCAGCCACGCCGCTGCTCGTAGGCCTCCTCGAGGGCGGCGAACACTTGATCGACGTTGCCGAGCCCAAGATGCGCCGTGGCGAATGCGACAGGCGACACGTAGCGCCGCTTCGCGACGTCCTCGAGCGTGTGCAGCAGGCGTTCGGCGTCCGTGCGCTCGCCCCGCAGCGCCTCTAGGTAGGACAGTGCTGCTAGGGCGTAGGTGGATTCCCCCGGCGGAGCCATGGCGGTTCGCAGGGCGGCTGCGGCCGCATCGTAACGGCCCATCTGCATCAGCGTCAGGCCGAGGACCCGGTGCGACTCCGGCGCCGTGGGATCCATCTCCACCGCACGCCGCAGGTGCTGCTCCGCGGCCTCCCAGTCCCGCGCGTAATAGTGCAGCCAGCCCACGCTGCGGCGGATCGACACGGTCGTGGGGTCGAGCTCCAGTGCGGTGCGGCCCTCTGCCAGGGCCTCGTTGAGGCGCCCCCGAACCACCAGCAGCCAGGCGTGCCACTGGCGTGCCGTCGCATAACGCGGATTCAGCTCGATGGCGCGGCGGTACTCCCGGGCGGCTGCGTCCCAGTCCCAGTCGTAGATGAAGGTCACCCAGGCGAGCGAGGTGTGGGCCTCGGCCAGCGTGTCGTCCAGCTCCAGCGCCTTGCGCGCCTCGACCTTGGCGCGCTCCATCCCCTCGGCGGCCGGAATGGCGCGGTAGTCCACTTGTAGCGCATAGCAGTCGGCGAGGCCCGAGTATGCCAGGGCGTACTGCGGATCCTCGGCGATGGCGGCCTCGAAGCATTCGACGGCTTTCTCTATGTCCTGGCGGGTGCGCCGGTTCCAGAAGTAGCGGCCCTGCAGGTAGAGGTTGTAGGCCGTGACGTTCCCGGTGTAGCGCCTCGGCGTCGGGTCGCCCAGATCACCCAGCACTGTGGCCCGCAGGGTCTGCACGATGGTGCGGGCGATCTCGTCCTGCAGCGCGAACACGTCGGCCATCTCGCGATCGTAGCGCTCCGACCAGAGCAAGCTCCCGTCTGCCACGTCGGAGAGCTGCACGGTAATGCGCAGCCGCGAGCCCGCCTTGCGAACACTGCCCTCCAGCACCGTCGACACGTTGAGCAGTGCGCCTATGGAGCGGATGTCCCGGCGCGTGTCCTGCAATGCGAACACCGATGTGCGGGAGACCACGTGCAGGCCATCGACCTTCGCCAGCGCGTTCATCAGCTCGTCCGTCATGCCGTCGGCGAAGTAGGCGTTCTCGGGATCGGGGCTGGTGTTCACCAGCGGCAGCACCGCTATGCTGCGGCGCGCCTCGGGCGCCGCGGCAACAACGGGAGCCGATGTCGGAGCAGCCAGCGCGTCCGCGAAGGCGCCGGCCGAGTCGAACCGGTCCTCCGGGTCTTTGGCGAGCGCCTTGGCGACCGCGAACTCGATTCCGGCCGGCACGGTGGGCCTGATCGTGCGCAGCGGGGCGGCGGGCTCTGCCGCGTGGCGTGCCATGATCTGTTGCGGGTTGCCGCCGGTGAACGGCGGCTCGCCCGTCAGCATCTCGTACAGCACGCAGGCCAGTGCGTAGACGTCGCTGCGGCCGTCGAGTTCGTCCTGCGCGGTGGCTTGCTCTGGACTCATGTAGAAAGGCGTCCCGACGGCGAAGCCGACCTCGGTGTACTTGTCGCAGCACTCCGAAATGGCGCGGGCCACTCCGAAGTCGGCAACCATGGGCTGCCCTTCGCTGAAAAGGATGTTCTCCGGCTTGAGGTCGCGATGCAGCACGTCGCGGCGGTGCGCATGGTCGATTGCCCCGGCAACGGCCCGCGCGACAGCCACGGCCTCGGCGACGTCGAGCTCGCGCTCGCGCTTGAGGCGCTCGCGCAGGGAACCGCCCTCCACGAACGGCGTGATGAAGTACAGGAAGCCGCCGCTTTCTCCCGAGTCGTGCAGCGGCAGGATGTTCGGGTGGGTCAGACCGGCGATGATGCGGATCTCCCGCAGGAAGCGCTCAGGATGGTAGCCGAACCCCGCCAGTTCCGGATTGAGGACCTTGATGGCCACTTGGCGCTCGTGCTTGATGTCGTGCGCCAGATACACGGTGGCCATTCCGCCGCGGCCGAGCACCCGCTCCACGTCGTAGTCGTCGGCCAGGGCGGCCGTGAGCAGCTCCAGTTGGTCTTGCATGAGAGTCCGACCTGAAAGATGCACCCGGTCCGCGGCCGGGTGCGAGGGGCCGGGGAGCCGTGGGGGGGACTCAGTCGGCGGTGCCGCTCCGGCTCTCCAGGACGTGCTGCAGGAACTGCAGCACGGCGGCTTCCTCCCGGCGCAGCGCAGCCGAAGGCTGGTGGCGCTTCTCCTCCTCTTCGGGAGGTGGCGGGGGAAGCTCCATGACCCGGCCGTCCAGGTAGGCGTCGAGCACGGCCGGATGCACGTAGTACTTGCGGCACACCGCGCGCGTGTTGCCCAGCCGCTCGGCCACCCGGTCCACGGATTGCACGATGTTGAGCTTGGCCTGGCGCTCGGAGGTGGCCGGGCCGAGCTCGGCCAGTGCGGTCGCGGCGTTGATGGTGCCTGCCCAGGTGCGGAAGTCCTTCGCCGTCACGTCCTGTCCGCTGATCTGCCGCAGGTAGTCGTTGATGTCCCCTGAATCGACCGCCTGGCGGCTGCCGTCGTCGTCCAGGTACTTGAACAGCTCCTGACCCGGCAGCTCCTGGCAGCGCTGCACGATCCGAGCAACGCGCCGGTCGAATACGTCTGCGGTGCGCGTTACGCCGCTCTTGCCGCGGAACTCGAAGCGCAGACGCGACCCCTTCACCTGCACGTGCCGGCGCCGCAGCGTCGTGAGACCGTACGAGCGGTTGTTGCGTGCGTAGGCCACGTTGCCGACGCGAAACAGGGTGCGCTCCAGCAGCCAGACAACCGTGGCGAGCACTTTGTCGCGCGGCAGGCCCCGCTGCGACAGGTCGCGCTCGACCCGGTCCCTGATGACCGGCAGGACCTCACTGAAGGCGAGCATGCGGCCGAACTTCGACTCGTCGCGAACCTCGCGGAAGCGTGGGTGGTAGCGGTACTGCTTGCGGCCCTTGCTGTCGCGGGCCGTCACCTGCAGGTGTCCCTCCGGATCGGGACAGATCCACACGTCCGTCCAGGCCGGCGGCACGGCGAGTGCCTTGAGGCGGCGTCGCTCTCGCCGGTCTCGGATCAGCTCCCCGGTGGGCCCGTAGAAGGCGAACCCGCGGCCCGATCCCTTGCGGGTGATCCCCGGTTGCGCATCGGTGACGTACGTGAGGCCCGCTGCACGGGCAGACTCGACGTGGGGATGGTCCGGGTCCGCCCCGGCCGCGGCCAGATCTGCAGCGGCCCCGGCCAACACCGCCGCGTCTGGGCCGGACGGCCCCTGGGGGCCGGTGGGAGGTTGGGCCGAAGTCGAGTCGCCGGGCATGGCGGCAAGCAAACGCCGCGGGAGGGGGCTTGGCTGTGACGTATGCCCCAAACCCCTTCACCTCGGCACCATGAGATTTTGTTTTAGAACACTAAACTATATATTGGAGCGACTTCCGGGGGAGGAGAATGGCGGGACGCGTCGGCAGGCCCAAGAAGCAGCTATCACGCGCCAAGCACCTGGTTACCAGGCGCTTTCGGGCGCTGATGCACCTGGCCCACCAGGGCAACCTGAGCGAGGCCAGCCGGGCCACCGGACTGCCGTATCCCACGGTCCGGGATCTCTACGTGGGGCGCACCTCGAACCCCAGCTTCCGGACGCTGGAGGCCCTGGCCGACACCTATGGGGTCGCACTGGAGTGGTTCCGCGATCCGGATGAGCCCGAGGAGGTGCCGGTGGAGGGGAGGGTGGGCTTCCTGCCGCCGCACCCCGGGGCCTCCGGCTCCCGCCCACATCTGCGGGAGGTGCTGATCCCGTTCGCCGCCTGGCCATTGTATCACGTGTTCTCGGTGCTCGAGCAGTGGCTCGAGGGCCAGGAGCCGGGTCCAGACCGCCCCATCGTTGGCGAGGCGTCGGGCGACGCATTTCAGTTCCGGCTGGCGACCTTCCTGTTTCAGCCGCTGCTGGCAGCCGAGAAGGCCGGCGCCGGGGAGATCATCCCGCACGGCGTGGAGCCCGCGGACGTGCCGGCCGGCGAGCGCGAGCTGTGGGCGGGGCGCCTCAGAGCGCTGGGCGAGATGTGGCAGGAGGTGTTGGACGAGCTGACCGGCTAGGGGTGTGCCGGTCGGGGCGCCCGGCTCCGGATGCCTAGTGCCTCGCGGAGAACCGCTCCAGGAAGGCGCGCTCTTCCGGGCTCAGGCTCTCCATGCCCTTGGCGCTGATCTTGTCCAGTATGCGGTCCAGTTCGTCCCGGTTCACCTGGTGCATACCGTCGCGCCTGATGCCCTGCCAGCGCTTCAGGTCCGATCCGCTGCCCTTGGGTGCGGCGGGCCGGGCTGCCTGCTTGAAGCGGCGCGCCGGGCTGCGCCACTCCAGCAGCTTGAGGTAGAGGAACCCGCCCAAGAAGCCTCCCAGGTGGGCGAAGTGCGCGATCCCTCCTCCCGAGCCGCCAAAACCGCCCCACAGAGCGAGCCCTGCCAGCAGCAGCACGAGCCAGCGCGCCTCGATTGGGAGCACTCCCCAGATGTAGATGCGGTCGCGCGGCCACAGGCGGGCGAAACCGAGCAGCACGCCGAACACCGCTCCGGACGCACCCACGATCAGAGCGTACGGAGTGAACACCAGGGACACGAGCGCCGCCGTCACGCCGCTGAAGAAATACAGGCCCAGGAATCGCTTCCCGCCCAGCTGCATCTCGAGCCGCGGCCCGAAGAAGTAGAGCGCCAGCATGTTGAAGAAGATGTGCATGAAGCCCGCATGCACGAACATGTAGCTGACGACGGTCCACGGCCGGAACAGGATTGCGATGGGTCGCAGTGCGAGCGCCATCGCCACCACGGGGAAGACCATCGTGATGAGAAAGACGGCCGCGTTGGCGAGGATGAGGCGGGTAACCCAGGGTGTCATGGCTAAGAAGCCTACGGAGTTGCCGTGGCGGGCGCCACCCGGAGACTCGAGGTTTCGGTGCGAAACGGGCGAGTTACCTTAATTCAGTCCGAGAATGCTCCACTGCAGCAGGAGTGATTACCTGAGCCTGACCAAGCGTGCGGTCCGCCGCCGGGACTCCCGCGATAGCCGCGCGGAGCTGTCCGGATCCGTGACACTGGGCCTCCCGCCCGACCTCGTCGAAAAAGCGGGGCGGCGGCTGGGGCTGGCGGCGCTGGTCTATGCGGTCACCTACACGCTGGCCTACGCCAGCGGGCGGGTCACGGGCAACTGGAGCGAGTTCTGGGGCAGCAACGCCTTCCCGCAGACCCCGGACTACATCGCGGCCGGCTTCGTCCTCATGTCGATCGGCATTTTCTACTTCGCTCGCAGCGGACTGGTCACGGGTCAGCGCCTGCTGGACCTGGGGCTCGTCTACGAAGTCGTTGGGGCCGCGGGGATCGACGTGCACCTGGCCTGGGGCATGTGGCCCACCGACGTCGTCATTGCCGGACTCTCCTGGGTGGCCGTTTGGATTGTGTTCTTCCCTCTGGTAGTGCCCAGCACGCCCGGCAAGACCGCGGTTGCCGCGGTCGCCGCGGCATCCACGACCGTCGTCCTGTACTACATCGGCGTGGCGCGCGGCGCCGAACCCATCGCCACCGGGCACGTGATCCAGACCTTCGTGGGCAACTACATCTGCGCCGGCATCGCCATCGTGGGCTCGAGGGTCGTCTACAGCATGGGAGCGGACATAACGAAGGCTCGGCGCATGGGGAGCTACCGCCTGGTCGAGAAGCTGGGCGAGGGCGGAATGGGGGAGGTGTGGAAGGCGGAGCACCGCATGCTGGCTCGGCCGGCGGCCATCAAGCTGATCCGGGGCGGCTCGAGCGGGAGTGGCGGCTCCGACCATGCAGACCGGGACACGCATCGCTTCGAGCGCGAGGTGCAGGCCACGGCCCAGCTGCGCTCGCCTCACACAGTTGAGGTCTACGACTACGGGCTGACCGAGGACCGCAACTTCTACTACGTGATGGAGCTTCTCGACGGCCTGAGCCTGGAGGAACTCGTCAAGCAGCACGGACCGGTCCCGCCCGAGCGCGCCGTCCACATCCTGCGCCAGGTGTGCCATTCGCTGGCTGAGGCGCACCAGCAGGGCATGGTCCACCGTGACATCAAGCCAGCCAACGTTTTCCTGGCCCGCTACGGGCAGGACGTGGACTTCGTAAAGGTGCTGGACTTCGGGCTGGTGAAGCGCGCCGGGGAGCAGGCCCGTCGCGACGTGAAGCTCACCGACGTGGGGACGTTCGCGGGCACACCGGCGTACGGCTCACCCGAGGGTGCCGCAGGCGAGGCCGAGGAAGTCGATCCGCGCAGCGACCTCTACTCGCTCGGCTGCGTGGCTTACTGGCTGATGACTGGTCGCACGGTGTTCCGGGCCGACTCGCCGCTGCTGATGCTGGTGCAGCACATCCACAATGAGCCCGAGCCGCCGTCCAGGCACTCCGAGTTCGGGATCCCGCCCGACCTGGAGCGGCTCGTGCTGGAGTGCCTGCGCAAGGACAAGACCGATCGGCCGCCATCGGCCGAGATACTCGCGGCGCGCCTCGCCGTCATAGAGCAGGAGCGCCCCTGGAGCCGGGACCGGGCGCAGCAATGGTGGGACCGGCACCGTCCGGTGCGCGCGGCGCAGCCGGAGGAGCCGTCGCCCGAGGAGGTGCCGCAGGTGGTGAAGGTCTAGACGAGGCGGGCGGCGTACTGCGCTACCAGCTCCGCGTTGTTGTCGGTCCGTTTCATCAATCCCAAGAGCTCTGACATCGCGTCCGTCGGCGGCAGGCTCGAGAGCTGCTGCCGCAGCGCGTGCGAAACCTCCAGGGCCTCGGGGGAGAGCAGCCGCTCCTCGCGCCGCGTGGCGGTGGCATTCAGGTCGATCGCAGGATAGACGCGCTTGTCGGCCAGCTCCCGCGTGAGCACCAGCTCGCTGTTGCCCGTACCCTTGAACTCCTCGAAGATGACCTGATCCATGCGCGAGCCGGTGTCTATGAGAGCCGTCCCGATGATGGTGAGCGAGCCGCCCCCCACCTTGCCGTCCACGGCACGGGCGCTGCCCAGGAAGCGCTTCGGCTTGTCCATGGCCTGAGCGTCGAGTCCCCCTGAGAGTGTGCGGCCCGTTCCCTTCTCCAGTGTGTTGTACGCACGCGCGAGACGGGTGATTGAATCGAGGATGATGATCGCGTGCTGTCCCATCTCTGCAACGCGCCGCGCCCGCTCCAGGGTGAACTCGGCCACGGCCGCGTGACGTGACGGCGGGAAGTCGAAGCTGGAGGCGATCACTTCGCCGAACCCGCAGGCCTCCATCTCGGTAACCTCTTCGGGCCGCTCGTCGACCAGCAGGATGAACAGCTTCGCCTCCGGGTGGTTCTTCACGATCCCCTCGGCCAGCGCCTGCAGCACCATCGTCTTGCCCGCCTTGGCGGGCGCCACGATCATGGACCGCTGTCCCAGCCCCTGGGGGCAGAGCAGGTCGATCACACGGTTCGTGTAATCGGGCGACCCCAGGCGGTGCAGCCCGCAGTCGAGGATGAGCTGCTCCTTGGGGTGAATTGCAGTGAGGTCGTGGAACCGCGCCCTGGCACGGGCCGCCTCCGGCGGCTGTCCGTTCACGCTGGTGAGGTTCCTGACCGTCGGGCTCTTGCCCCGTCCCTTTGGCTCGGCCACCTCGCCGGCGAGCTCGTCACCGGTGCGCAGGGCGAACTTGTCGATCAGCTTGCGTCCCACGTGCACGTCGCCGCGCGTGGCGACGTAGTTGCGTTCGCGCCGGCGCAGGAACCCTGAGCCCCGGCCGGTCAGCTCGAGCACGCCGAGCACTGCGGCGTCATTCATCGAAGTCTCACTCCTCGGGTGACCACGAGACGCGGGCGCGCCCGATGGTGTTGGCGTCGGTACCGAACCACACGGTGCCGGTAGCCTCGTGGTAGAACATGTGGCGCACCGTTCCTCCGCCGCTCTCGATCTCGGTGATACCGGTGAAGTCGAGCCTGTCGGTTTCGAACCCCACGAACCGGTTGGGCTTCGGCGTCGACTCGACGAACCAGAGGCGGTCGGCGCCGTCCACCGCCAGCCCGTAGGGCCCGGCGCGGTCGCCGGCCGGTGCCATCCACTCCTGCACGGCCCCGCTGGCGGGGTCGAGACGTCCCAGGCGCCCGCCCACGAAGTCCACGTACCAGACGATGTCATCGGAGGTCAGCACCAGGCGTCTCGGCCGCGTGGTCTCACGCGGCAGCTCGTACTCGCGCAGCTCCATGGTGGCTGGATCGACGGTCGCGATCTTGTTGCTGCCGAACAGGGCTACCCATGGCCGGTTCTGCGAGTCGATCACGATCCCGTAGGGCCGCGCCGCAGGGGTGGGAACCGGTATCAGCTGCACTTCGAGCGTCGCCACGGTGAGCTTGCCTACGAAGTTGCCGCGCTGGACCGTGAACCAGATGTCGCCCGCGTGGTCGAACACCAGCGTGTGAGGGTCGCCCGCGGCCGGATCGGGCATCGGGACCCTGGTTATGTCGCCGGTTGCCGGGTTCAGGCGGCCGATGTGCTCAGCGCGGTTCCCGGCGTACCAGACTAGTCCGTCCGCGTCCACTATCAGGTTGTGCGGTCCCGCCCCCGGCATCAGCTCGTACCGCTTGAAGTCCCCGCTCCCCGGCTCCAGGTAAGCCAGGTAATCGCCCCGCTGCCCCACGAACCACACGCGCCCCTCGACGTCCACATACGGGTCGCGCGGCCGCGTGTTCTCCCACGGCACCGGCCACTCCGTGATCTCGACGTGCTGCCCCGTCAGCGGGGGTGCGACGCCGAGCACCAGGGCGGGCACCACGCACAGCGGTGCGTAAAGCCTCATACGAGTACCTCGTATTAGGGGTCTCGCCGGGCGCGGCGGCACGTGGCCCGGTGCTGGGAAATCGTCCCGACACCGGCTCCACGCGCGGGGGCTACCGCGCGTACGGCCGCCTTTCAGGAAGGGTCTCTTCTAGACCCTACGTCTTGTGTCGGAAGGTGATCCGGCCGCGGGTCAGGTCGTACGGGGAGACCTCGACCGTTACACGGTCGCCCGCGAGCACCCGAATGCGGTAACGCCGCATCCTTCCGGCGATCGTCGAGAGTACGGTATGGCCGTTCTCCAGCAGCACGCGGAAGGTGGCGTTCGGCAGCACCTCCGTCACCGTGCCCTGGAGCTCGATCGCGTCTTTCTTGGCCATGAAAGCTAAAGAGCGAGGCCACCCTGATTTCTCAGGGCGGCCCCGCACTTCGATGGATTACCGTTCACTCACTGAGCCTGCTGAGGCTGTTCGGCGAGCTTCGTGACGTTCTCGGCCGCCGGGCCCTTTTCGCCCTGGACGATCTCGAACTCGACCCGCTCGCCTTCCTGGAGCGACCGGAAACCCGAACCCTGAATCGCGGAGTAGTGGACGAAGCAGTCCTTCTCACCC
Source organism: Gemmatimonadota bacterium (assembly GCA_039586895.1). Lineage (GTDB taxonomy): Bacteria > Gemmatimonadota > Gemmatimonadetes > Gemmatimonadales > GWC2-71-9 > WVYX01. Next base: position 70,836 of record JBDHJM010000003.1, read on the forward strand.
CCGTCCGGCGTGATGAAGCCGTAACCCTTCCCATCGTTGAACCACTTTACGACACCCGTCGTGCGCATTGCTCCTACACCCTCGTCATCCTGGTCATGCGCGGACCACGCCCCCGCGCTGGGCTGCCGTCACTCTCCGGCTCCGGCATCGAATCGGTGGGAAATAAAAATAGGGAGCCAGCGTGGTGCGCCAGGTCCCTTTACCCGTTCGCTTGGATCTACGTCGCCCCACCATCAATAGCCATCTTGCGACCCGCAAAGTAGCAGTGTGCCCCCATCCTGTCAAAGCGCCGAGGCCCGCCTCCGCTCGGCCAGCCAACCCACGGCGGGGGGCAGCCAGCACAGGTTGGCCACGATGGTCTCCAGCGCGGTGAGCACCTGGGTGGTGGGGCTGAAGCCGAGCACCCGGGCGGCGAGCAGCCCGAGCGGGACGGCCAACACGACGGCGAGGCCGCTGATCATCACCGGGTGGCGGACGTAGGCCGCCAGCCCGCGCTGCCAGGAGCCCTCTTTGCGCCGCAGGAACAGGGCCCCCGACACGTTGGCGCCGATCTGGTCGGACATGGCGTAAAAGAAGGGTATGTAGAAGCCCTGTACGCCGTACACGTCGACGCCGAGCAGGCGGCTGCCCCAGTCGATCACCCACGGGATGGCCATTCCGAAGAGCTTGCCCCAGCCATACGCCTCGGCCATGCTGGGCACGCGTCCGGCGAGCCGTTGCCGTATGGCATACACACCCTCGAGGATGCTCTCGCCTTCCCCCGAAAGCGTCCGCACCAGCCACTGGCCCACCGCACTGCGCTGGAACCCCAGGGCGTCCAGCACGCCTCCGAGCAGGAGCCCGCCGGCATACCCCGCGACCGTGTAGCGCAGCAGCTCGCCGAACTCCTCGCCCTCGAGCTCCTCGCCTTCGACTTCCTCGAGCTGCCGCTCCTCGCCCTCCGCAGGGCTTTCGGGGTCCGCGGCACTGCCGTGTTGGGGTTCGTTCATGGCAGTAATGGCTAACCAGAGCTCGCGGCGGCGTCCACCACGAGAACGGCTGCCCCCCTCACCGCTCCGCGCCGCAGGTCGTCGAGGGCCTCGTTGGCGTCTTCCAGCGGATAGGGCTGCACCGCCGTGTCCACTCCCGCCTCGGCCGCGACGGCGAAGAACTCCTCCGCGTCACGCCGCGTGAGGTTGGCCACCGAGCGAACCGTGCGCTCGCCCCACAGGATGTCGTAGGGAAAGGAGGGGATCTCCGACATGTGGATGCCGCCGCACACCACCGTGCCGCCCTTCACCACCGCTCGCAGGGCGGCTGGCACCAGGGCACCTACCGGCGCGAAGATGATGGCCGCATCCAGCTCGCGCGGCGCGATCTCGTCGGAGCCGCCCGCCCACTCGGCGCCCAGTTCCCGGGCGAACGCCTGGCCCTCGGCGTCTCCCGGCTTGGTGAAGGCGTACACCCGGCGCCCCTGGTGGATCGCGACCTGGGTCATGATGTGCGCTGCGCCGCCGAAGCCGTAGATGCCGAGGCATTCGGCCTCGCCTGTCATGCGGTACGAGCGGTACCCAATCAGCCCCGCGCACAACAGCGGCGCGGCCTGGAGGTCCGGGTAGCCGTCCGGGATCGGGAAGCAGTAGCGCTCGTCGGCCACGGTGTACTCCGCGTAGCCGCCGTCCAGGTCGTAGCCGGTGAAGCGGGCGCGGTCGCACAGGTTCTCGCGACCCGAAGTGCAGTAGGCACACTCGCCGCAGGTCCAGCCCAGCCACGGCACCCCGACCCGGTCGCCCGCGGCGAAACGTGCGACGCCCGCTCCGAGTGCGGCCACCTCGCCCACCACCTCGTGGCCGAGCACCAGGGGCAGCTCGGGATCGGCGAGCTCACCGTCCACCACGTGCAGGTCGGTGCGGCACACCGCGCAAGCCCGCACGGCGATGAGCACCTGGCCTGGCCCCGGGTCGGGCCGCTCGACGTCGGCCAGCCGCAGCGGCTTTCCAGCTTCCTCGAACAGCATGGCTCGCATGCTAGCGCCCCCGCTTGAATCGCTCGATGCGCCGGCGGTCCCGCTTGGTCGGACGTCCCTTTCCTTCATGCTCGGCGCTGGGCTGATGCTTGAGCTGCTGGCGCAGCAGCTCGCGGCGCCGCAGGCTCTCGGGCGTCTCCTCGTAGAAGCCCTGCGCAACCTTGGCGGCCGGTCGATGCTGCGCCGGCTCGCGGACCTCGACGGTGAACTCGTAGGGCGGCTTCCGGATGCGCAGCACGTCGCCCACTTCGACCAGCTTGGAGCGCTTCACCCGCGCACCGTTTACCTGGATCTTGCCGCCATCCACCGCCTCGGCTGCCAGCGAGCGCGTCTTGAAGAAGCGCGCGGCCCACAGCCACCGGTCGAGGCGGACCTTGTCGCCCTGGGGCCCCGTGATCATCCTTCAGTCTCACCATCAGTAGGCTGCATCGGTACCGCCCACCTCCCAGATTCGCCGGTGTCCGGCTCGCTGACAGACTAAAGATACGGGTACCAAAAGCCTTCAGCACATCAGGAGGACCTACGAATGCGGCTACGTAGAATCACCCTCGCGCTTGGTACGGCCCTGCTCTGCTGGCCGGGCGCGGCGTCCGCGCAGCAGCTCGCCAACCCCGACCCCGTGTTGCAGAGCATGTGGCAGGAGGGGATGGAGAACTCCCAGACGTATCCCCTGGCCCAGGCCCTGCTCGATTCCATCGGTCCCAGGCTCACTGGTACACCGGGCTTCCAGGCGGCCGGCGACTGGCTGGTGGCCATGTACGGTAAGTGGGGCATACGCGCGCACAACGAGCAGTACGGCACTTGGAAGGGGTGGCAGCGCGGCATCTCGCACATCGATCTGGTGGAGCCCCGGGTGCGCACCCTGGAGGGCATGATGCTGGCCTGGAGTCCCGGCACGCGGGGCAAGGCGCGGGCCGACGTGGTGATCCTTCCCGACCTGGCCGACTCGACCGAGTTCCAGGCGTGGCTGCCGGAAGTCGAGGGGAAGTTCGTGCTCATCTCCATGCCGCAGCCCACATGCCGGCCCGATGCGGACTGGGAGGAGCAGGCTACCGAGGAGTCGTTCGAGCGCATGAAGGCCAAGCGGGACACCGCGCGCCAGGCATGGCGGTCACGGGTGGAGAAGACCGGCACCGGCCGCAACGGCCTGGCCCCGGCGCTGGAGGCGGCGGGCGCCGCGGGCGTTGTGAGCTCCAACTGGTCCAGCGGCTGGGGCGCACGGCGCATCTTTGCTGCGACCACCGAGCAGGTGCCCACCTTCGACCTGAGCTGCGAGGACTACGGGCTCGTGTTCCGGCTCGCCAAGCACGGCCAGAACCCGGTGCTCGAGGTGGAGTTTGAGGCCGAGTGGGAGGACGAAGTTCCGCTGTTCAACACCATCGCGGCGATCCGCGGCAGCGAGAAGCCCGACGAGTACATCGTGCTGTCGGCTCACCTGGACTCGTGGGACGGCGGGTCCGGCGCCACGGACAACGGCACCGGCACGATCATGATGCTGGAGGCCATGCGCATCATTCAGGCCACCTATCCCAACCCGAAGCGCTCAATCATCGTGGGGCACTGGAACAGCGAAGAGCAGGGGCTCAACGGCTCGCGCGCCTTCGCGGCCGACAACCCCGAGATCGTGGACGGCATGCACGTCCTGTTCAACGAGGACAACGGGACCGGCCGCATCATGGGGATCTCGATGCAGGGGCTGAACGATGCCGGCTCCTACTTCGCGCGCTGGATGGGGATGCTGCCCTTTGAGATCACGAGCCACATCGAGATGCTCATGATTCCCGGCACGCCCTCGGGCGGCGGCACCGACAACGCGTCGTTCATCTGCTCCGGCGCGCCGGCGTTCGGGTTGTTCGCGACCCGCTGGAACTATTTCACATACACGTGGCACACTGAACTCGACACGTTCGACAAGGTTGTGTTCGACGACCTCATGAACAACGCGACTCTCACGGCGATGCTCGTCTATCTGGCCGATCAGGAGTCGGTGAAGATGTCGCGCGACCAGGTGGAGGTGCTGCCCCCGAGCCGCTTCGGACGGCAGCAGCGGACCTGGCCGGAGTGCCGGGACGCAATGCGCACCTGGGAGGCCTACCGCAGCCGGTAGAATCTCCGAGGGAAGTAGCGGAGGGCGGCGGGGCACGGTGCTCCGCCGCCCTCTCGTTTTGCGGAGTAAGTTCCACCGCATGACCGTGCTGCTCGCCACCTGTGCGGCGATGCCGGGGCTCACCCGCGACGACCGCTACCTGCTCCACGGGCTCGAAGAGCGGGGCGTGCGGGCAGAGCCGGCCGTGTGGGAGGACCCCCACTGCGATTGGCGGGAGGCCGAGCTGGTACTGATCCGCTCGGCATGGGATTACTCCTACCGGCGTGACCAGTTCTTGAGGTGGGCCGATGAGGTGGCGCGCGTGACCAGGCTGTGGAACCCGCCGGCCCTCGTGCACTGGAACACCCACAAGGGCTATCTCTGCGACCTGGCTGAGCGGCAGGTGCCGACCGTGCCGACGGTGCTTCTGCCGGCCGGATCCGAGACCCGGCTGGATGCGCTGCTGGCGGAGCGCGGCTGGGACGAGGCCGTGCTCAAGGCCGCGGTGGCGCAGACGGGCCGCTACGCGATGCGCACCTCTCGGGCCGAGGCGGCCCGCGGCCAGGCGCACCTCGACCGCATCGTCCCGCACGAGGACATGCTGGTCCAGCCCTACACGGTGTCCGTCGAACAGCAGGGCGAGGTGTCGCTGATGTACGTGGACGGCGACTTCACGCATGCCGTGCGCAAGCAGGCGGCCGGCGGGGGGTTCATGGTGCATCACGACTACGGGGGGAGCGAGCGAGCCACACGCCCCACGGCCGCCGAGTCGCGGGTGGCGGCTCGGGCGCTCGAGGAAGTGCCCGAGCGCACGCTCTACGCGCGCGTCGACCTGGTGGCGGGACCCGGCGGGAAGCCCCTGGTGATGGAGCTCGAGCTGGTCGAGCCGGAGCTCTTCTTCCGGTTCTCGCAAGCGGCGGTCGAACACCTTGCTGCAGCGGTCGAGCGCGAGCTTGCCCGGCCCGTGACCGGATAGGTATCATCCCTCCACCACAACACGCCCTCCCAATGGAGAGACGATGCATCGGGTCTTGAGCCTCTACCGCTCGTCGGTCGGCAAGAAGATCCTCATGGCCGTCACGGGCGTCGTCTTCGTTCTGTTTGTCATAGCGCACATGGTCGGGAACCTGAAGGCATTCACGGGTCCCGAGCACTTCGACGAGTACGCGCACTTCTTGCGGGAAGTCGGTGAGCCGATTTTCCCCTACGGAGTGCTGCTGTGGATCTTCCGCATAGTGCTGCTGGGATGCCTTGCCGTGCACGCGATCTTCGCGCTGCAGACCTGGCGCACCAGTGCCGTGGCTCGTCCCGTGAAGTACGGCAAGCGGCTCGAGCCCGAGGAATCCACGTTCGCCTCCCGCACCATGCGGTGGGGCGGGATAGTGCTCTTTCTGTTCGTGGTGGCGCACCTGCTTCAGTTCACCACCGGCCAGCTGCACCCGGATTTCGTGCCTGGGGCGGCTTACCAGAATCTGGTGACCGGCTTTCAGGTGCACTGGAGCGTCCCCGCGGTGTACATAGTCGTGATGTTCGTGCTCTGTCTGCACCTGTACCACGGGGTGTGGAGCAGCTTCCAGACGCTGGGGCTGAACCACCCGCGGTACAACCGCTACCGGCGGCCGCTTGCAGCTGCAGTCGCGATCGTCGTCTTTCTGGGATTCGCTTCCGTTCCGGTCGCAGTGCTGACCGGAACGCTGTCATAGGTGGGAGGGGCGGCCATGGATCTCGATCCGAAAGTTCCTTCCGGACCGGTTCAGGACAAGTGGAACAAGCGGAAGTTCGAGCTCAAGCTCGTCAATCCCGCCAACAAACGTAAGTACGACATCATAGTCGTCGGCTCGGGGCTCGCGGGAGCGTCAGCTGCTGCGTCCCTCGCCGAGCTCGGCTACAACGTGAAGTGCTTCTGCTACCAGGACAGCTCCCGGCGGGCGCACAGCATCGCCGCGCAGGGCGGGATTAACGCCGCCAAGAACTACCAGAACGACGGCGACAGCGTGTGGCGCTTGTTCTACGACACGGTGAAGGGCGGTGACTACCGGGCGCGCGAGGCCAACGTATACCGCCTCGCGGAAGTGTCCAACGCGATCATCGATCAGTGTGTCGCCCAAGGCGTGCCGTTTGCCAGGGAGTACGGCGGGCTGCTCGACAACCGCTCGTTTGGGGGAGCGCAGGTTTCCCGCACGTTCTACGCCCGGGGCCAGACCGGGCAGCAGCTGCTCATAGGTGCCTACCAGGCGCTCTCCAGGCAGGTCGGGCTCGGTAAGGTAGAGATGTTCACCCGCGCCGAGATGCTCGACATAGTGCTGGTGGACGGCCATGCGAAGGGGGTCGTGGTCCGCGACATGGTGACCGGAGAGGTCTCGTCGCACGCGGCGCATGCGGTCCTCCTGGCCACGGGCGGGTATTCGCGCGTGTTCTTCCTCTCCACCAACGCGATGGGCTGCAACGCCACGGCCGCCTGGCGGGCGCACCGCCGCGGCGCGGCGTTCGCCAACCCCTGCTTCACGCAGATCCACCCGACCGCCATCCCGTCGAGCGGCGAGTACCAGTCGAAGCTCACCCTGATGTCGGAGTCGCTGCGCAACGACGGCCGCATCTGGGTGCCCGCCAACACCGGCGAGAGTCGGGCGGCTAACGACATCCCCGAAGGCGATCGCGACTACTACCTGGAGCGCCTGTATCCCAGCTTCGGCAATCTCACGCCGCGCGACATCGCGTCGCGCAGAGCCAAAGAAGCCGTGGACAGCGGCCGCGGCATCGGCGAGCTGAAGAACGGGGTCTACCTCGACTTCAGGGACGCGCTCCAGCGTCTGGGGAAGCCCGTCATCGCCGAGCGCTACGGCAACCTGTTCGAGATGTACGAGCGCATCACGGGCGAGAACCCCTACCAGGTGCCGATGCGCATCTACCCGGCTCCCCACTACACGATGGGCGGCCTCTGGGTGGATTACAACTTGGAGAGCACCATTCCGGGTCTGTTCGTGCTGGGCGAGGCCAACTTCTCTGATCACGGAGCGAACCGGCTGGGAGCGAGTGCGCTGATGCAGGGTCTGGCGGACGGCTATTTCGTCATCCCCTACACGATCGCCGACTACCTGGCTCGCAGCGGCCCTGACAAGACCGACCCCACAGACGCCGCATTCGGCGATGCGGAGCGCGAGGTGAAGGCGCGCACGGCGATGCTGCTCAACGTGAACGGACACCGCACGGTGGACAGCTTCCATCGCGAGCTGGGCCGCGTCATGTGGGAGGCGTGCGGCATGGCCCGCGAGCGGAAGGGCCTCGAGGCGGGGATCGAGCAGATCCCGGAGCTGCGCGAGCAGTTCTGGAAGGAGGTCCGGGTCCAGGGCAGCGGCGAGGAGCTCAACCAGTCGCTGGAGAAGGCCGGCCGTCTGGCCGACTTCATGGAGCTGGGCGAGCTGATGTGCCGCGACGCGCTGTACCGCGAGGAGTCGGCCGGCGGACACTTCCGCGTCGAGCACCAGACGGAGGAAGGTGAAGCCAGGCGCGACGACGAGCGGTTCGCCCACGTCGCCGTCTGGGAGTACAAGGGCGCGGGCGAGGTCCCCGCGCTCCACAAGGAGCCGCTCACGTTCGAGAACGTCCCCTTGTCGCAGCGGAGCTACAAATAATGGATCTCATCCTCCACGTCTGGCGCCAGGCCAGCACGGGTGACAAAGGGCAGTTCGTCCGCCACGAGGCCAAGGACATCAGCGAGCACGCCTCCTTCCTCGAGATGCTCGACATCGTGAACGAGCGCCTGATCGAGCAGGGGGACGAGCCGATCGCCTTCGACAGCGACTGCCGGGAAGGCATCTGCGGCATGTGCGGTCTGGTGATCAACGGGATACCGCACGGCAAGCAGCACGGCGCGGCCACGTGCCAGCTGCACATGCGCCACTTCAAGACGGGTGACGAGATCTGGATCGAGCCGTGGCGCGCCAAGGCGTTCCCGGTGCTGCGCGACCTCGTTGTGGACCGGGGAGCGCTCGACCGGATCATGCAGGCGGGGGGCTTCATCTCGGTGCGCACGGCCGCCCCGCCCGACGCCAACGCGATCCCCATCCGCAAGGAGAACGCGGACCTGTCCATGGACGCCGCGGCCTGCATCGGATGCGGGGCCTGCGTGGCGGCGTGTCCCAACGCCTCGGCGATGCTGTTCGTGTCGGCGAAGGTGTCGCACCTGGGGCTGCTGCCGCAGGGCCAGCCGGAGCGCCGCGAGCGCGTGCTCCGCATGCTGGGGCAGCACGACGACGAGGGCCTCGGCACCTGCACCAACCACGGCGAGTGCCACGCCGTGTGCCCGGCAGAGATCAGCCTGGACTTCATCGCCCGGCTGAACCGGGACCTGTTCGGGGCCTCGCTGGCCGCCACGTCCATGTAGCTCCCGGCCCGGCCGCAGCCGGTCGGCGCCGGCTGCGGGCCGGCCCCCGGGGCCGGAAACGGCCCCAATTCCGGGGCGGATCGGGCAGCTGATGTCCGGTCCGCCTTGCCGTTTGGGGCTCCTGGGGGCCCATTACAGCGTTTCCCGCGTTCACCTGTATCTAACTGGTCGGAAGCCAGCGGCCGGAGTGGAGTGCTGACCCTGACCAACGATCTGCAACGGGCTCGAGCAGACCAGGACGCCATCGACGTTGAGTTCGCCGTTTCCGGCGACACGCAGGCGTTCGAGCGGCTCTACCGACGGCACGTGGATCGCATCCACTCGCTGGCGCGGTGGCTTCTGGGGCACGACGACGTGGAGGACGTGCTCCAGGACGTGTTCATCCGTGTGTGGGACAAGCTGGACACGTTCAAGGGCCAGGCTGCCTTCTCGACTTGGCTGCACCGGCTGGCGACGAACGTCATCCTGCGGAAGCGGGAGTCGGCCCGGAAGTGGGAGGACCGCCACTCGGGCTCCGAGCTGGAGCTGGGCCGGGCCTCCGGCGGGGCAGCCACCCCGGGATTGGCGGTGGATTTGGAGGCGGCGGTGGACGGACTGCCGCCCAAGGCGCGAGAGGTATTCGTGCTGCACGACATGGCCGGCTACAAGCACTCGGAAATCGGAAATATGCTGGGAATAACGACAGGGACCTCGCGATCGCAGCTGCACCACGCCCGGATGGCGTTGCGCGGCTACTTCGAGGCCTGAGGAGCGGGACGATGCACGACGAATGGACAGATCGTCTCTCGGACTACCTGGACGGGGAGCTGGGAGAGGCGGAGCGGGCCCGGCTGGAGGAGCACCTCGAGGGGTGTGCCGGGTGCCGCACCGCCCTTGCCCAGCTCCGCGGCGTGACTTCGTGGGCGGAGAGCTACCAGGGCCGCCCGCCGCGGGTGGACGTTTGGCCCCGCGTCGAGTCGGTGATCCGGGAGCGGACCGGTGCCCACCGCGTGGTGCGGCGGCGGCGGGTCTTCCGGCTCCCCTACGCCGCGGCAGCTGGATTCCTGCTGGCCGCGGTTGCCGGCGGGAGCTGGTGGCTGGGCCGCACCACGGCACCCGAGATGGCCTCGGCCCCGGTTGCCGCGAGCTTCGAGCCCGGAGCCGGTAGGGCCTCGGAGACGGCCATCCTGGCCGCCGAGCGCTACGGCGCGGCGATCGCCCAGCTCGAGCAGGTGCTGCTGCAGGAACGCGAACTCGACAGCGTGACCGTGCGCGTGCTCCAGGAGAAGCTCCTGGTCATAGACCGCGCCATCACGGAGGCCCGGGAGGCCCTGGCGCGCGATCCGAACAGCGCGTACCTGGCCGACCACTACACGGGAATGATGAAGACCAAGCTGACACTGCTGCGGAATGCCGCCGCGATGGCGGGTTACCGAAGGAGCTAGGAGAGGATACCCATGCTGTTTCTTCACGCATTGACTGGGGCGTTGATAGCGGTCACCCCCATGCAAGACACGGACACGACGTTTGCCGTGGACACCAGCAAGCGGCTCGACGTGAGCAACTTCTCGGGCGAGATCATGGTCCACACGTGGGACCGCAACGAGGTCCGGGTCAAGGCCGACCACTCACGGCGCGACGGGATCGTGGTCGATGAGACCGCGGCCGAGGTGAGGGTGCGCGCCAACTCATGGGCTCGCTGGGCCGACGAGTTCGAGGTCGAGATTGACGATGACCACGTGCACGTCGATGTAGAGCACCCGCGAACTCCGTCCATCGTGGACTTCGAGCTGTGGGTGCCGGCTCAGATGGCCCTGGAGCTGGGCGGCCCTTATACCGACGTGACGCTGGACGGCACCGCCGGAGCGGTGACGGTGAAGGTGAGCGAGGGTGACATCATGCTGCGCGGCGTGCGCGGCCAGCTCACCGCCCGTACCGTCGAGGGCGACATCAATGTCCAAGACGTGCAGGGCAAGATGCGGCTGCTCTCGATGGACGGCGAGATCATCGTCGAAGGCGGCACGGGTGACATCGTGGCGGAAACCACCGATGGAGACATCCGCCTGGCGAACGTCCAGTCCACCTATGTGGAGGCCTCTTCGGTAGACGGAGATGTCTGGTTTGCCGGACCGGTGGCTGCACAGGGTGAGTACCTGATGACGACGCACGATGGTGACGTCACCGTGATGATCCCCGAGGGCGCCAGCGTGCGCGTGACGGTTGCCACGTTCGACGGCGACTTCGAGACGGAGTTCCCCGTCACGCTGCCGGAGAGGATGCGCGGGCGCCGCTTCAACTTCACGCTGGGGCAGGGCAGCGCCCAGATGGAGATCGAGGCGTTCGACGGCGACATCGAGCTGCTGCTGCTCACCGACTTCCGCATGGAGGGAATGCTCCTGGACTCGGACGGGAACCGGGGTGACTGGTAGCAGCCGGCGCACGAAAGACAGAGCGAAGGCCCCGCGGCACGACGCCGCGGGGCCTTCTATTTGGTGCTCCCGTAATGCATCCTTAGCGCCTCCATGAGCATCCAACAGCACGATCGGCTGATGCGCTTCTGGCGCAGCTTCGGACCCGGCCTGCTGTGGGCCGCCGCCGCCATCGGTGTATCCCACCTGGTGCAGTCCACCCGGGCGGGAGCCATGGCGGGGCTCGGCCTGGCCGGGGTGATGCTGCTCGCGCTCATCCTCAAGTACCCGTTCTTCGAGTACGGTCCGCGCTACGCGGCCGCCACCGGGATGAGCCTCGTGGAGGGATACCGCCACATCGGGCGCTGGGCGCTGTGGCTCTATTTCTTCATCACTGTCACCACCTCGGTGATCATCCAGTCGGCCATCGTTCTGTTCACATCGTTCCTGCTGAACTACGCGTTCGGGATCGAGCTGCCGCTCCCGCTAATGGGAGCACTGCTGCTGCTGGGCTGCACGCTGATGCTCGGGGTGGGACAGTTCCCGCTGCTCGACAAGGCCGTGAAGATCATCCTGGCGCTGCTGGCGGCATCCACGCTGGCGGCGGCATTCGTGGCGGTCGGCCGGGTGGACGGATCGACGCTGACTCTGCTGCCGGGAATCGGCGACGGAGCCGGCCTCGTGCCGTTCGCGTTCATCCTGGCTCTGGTGGGATGGATGCCCTCGGCAATCGACATCGCCGTGTGGAGCTCGCTGTGGACCCTGGCCAAGGACCGTGCCGCCGGGACGCGTACCAGCGTGGCCATGGCGCGGCTGGATTTCGGCATCGGCTACGCCGGCACCGGCCTGCTCGCGTTCGGCTTCCTGGTTCTCGGCGCGGGTGTGATGTTCGGCTCCGGCGCCAGCTTCAGCGCGGCGGGGACGGTTTTTTCCACCCAGCTGGTGGACCTCTACGCGAGCACCCTGGGCGCCTGGACCCGGCCCATCGTGCTTGTAGCCGTGCTCACCACGATGCTGTCCACCTCGGTCACGGTGGTGGACGGGTTCCCGCGTGCCATAGAGCGCACCTGGGTCAACCTGGCGCCGGGCCACAGCGACGAGCGCGGGGTGCCGACGGCGGGCCGCGTGTACTGGATCGCGCTCGGAGTGCTTGCGCTGGCCAGCGTCGCAGTCCTGTGGCTGTTCGTCGGAAACCTGACCACCCTCATCGACTTCGCGACCATAATCTCCTTCCTCACGGCGCCCGTCCTCGGCTACCTCAACCTCCGCGCCGTGACGTCGCCCGAGGTGGCGCCGGAGCACCGCCCCAGCCGCCGCATGCTGGCGCTCTCCTGGGTCGGACTGGTCCTGCTGGGCGGAACGGCCGCCGTCTACATTGCCTCCCGGCTTTTGTGACCTGGGTTACACCGTGACCTGAGTTACAGAGGGCTACCGAATCGGTCACCATTCTGCCCCCGTCATGCGGTACATTGAACTGGTGTTCCCGTACGTCCGCCTCGTGGCGACGCTGGTGCAGCCTGCGCTGCATCGGATCGTTGGGAGCGCCCAAACCATAGCTGGAGGGAAGCAATGAGGTTGCCCCGTCTGTTTACTGCGGCCGCGCTGGCTGCTGCAATGGCCGTTGCGTGCAGCGACTCCACCGCCCCGACCGAAGTCGCGCTGGCCGACCTGGTGGGTTCGTGGGATGCCACTTCGGCCGTGTTCACTCCCGTTGCCGGCGGCACGGGCGTGGACGTCGTCGATTTGGGATTCGGGTTCAGCATGGTGATCAACGCCGAAGGTGGCTACGTGGCCACCCTCACGGATCCTATCGAAGGCGATGATATCGAACTCGGTACGCTCACCGTGGCCAACGGAGTGATTACGTTCACTCCGACAGGGGAGGATTCGTACACGATGGACATCGTCAACTTCGACGGCAACACGCTGACGGTGCGGGATGACGACGAGTCGTTCGACTTCGACGATGACGATGTCGAAGAGGACGCCGTCTTGACCGTCGTGCTCGAGAAGGCGTAGAACGCGCCGGGCGCAGCGCTCGCCGAGCGCCCTAAGCCCAGGCCCCGCCGGCAACCCCGGCGGGGCCTTTCGCTGTTTATGGGGTAGAGCAAGGCACGCCAATACCGTTACCTTTGGTGCTCGGAGGAGAGCCTCGGGGGGGCTGGACTGAACGCGAAGGGGGAACTGCAATGAGATTACTACGCGCCCTGTCGGCCGCGGCCGTCGCCGCGGGGATAGCAGCTGGGTGCAGCGATTCGCTCGGGACCGGCGGCGACGACCCCGTCATATCGGACCTGGCGGGTCACTGGGAGGCGAGCGAGGCCGTGTTCACCAATCCGGCCAATACCAGCCAGTCCCTCGACGCCGTGAGCAACTTCGGCTTCGTGCTGACCCTCGACGTGACCAACAACGGCCGTTTCGAGGGCACGCTGAAGGAAACCACATTGTCGCCCACCCAGGACATATCCGGCCAGATCACGATCGACGAGAGCAGCATTACGATCACTCTGGACGACGACCCACACGACCCGTGGCGCGGGTCTTTCGACCTGCGTGGTGACGAGCTGACCATCAACGCGACGGTCGGGATTTCGTTCGACTTCGGCAGTGGTGAGGTGTCGGCAACGCTGCGGCTCGTGATGGAGCGCTAGCCGCACGCGCTGACGTTCTGAAAGGTCATTCGAGGGCCCGTCGGCAATGCCGATCGGGGCCCTCGACTTTAGGGCTTCATGGCCGCGAACAGCCGATCCGTGTCCCCCGGCGGCCGGGTCAGGCGGCTCACCAGCAGGGTAGCCAGAAGCGCCGCGAAGAAGGCCGGCACCAGCTCGTACATCAGGGGTGCCAGCTGTGGCGTCTTCTCCCAGACGATGGTCACGGCAGTTCCCGTGAGCAGTCCCGCGATCACACCGGCCCGCGTGGTGCCCCGCCAGTACAGCGCCAGGATGGAGGTGGGCCCGATGGACGCGCCCAGTCCGGCCCACGCGAACAGCACCAGCCAGAACACCAGCTCCTCGGCAAGCACGCCGAACACGAGCGCCCCGATCACCAGCAGCAGCACCACGACGCGGCTGTACAGCACGAGGCGCTTCTGCGAGACCTGCCGGTCGCGGCACAGGATCTTCTCGTAGAAGTCGCGCACGACGCTGGAAGCGGCGACCAGCAGTTGGGAATCCGCGGTCGAGATGATCGCCGCGAAGATCGACGCCACCACCACGCCGAAGAACACCGGGTGCAGCTGCTGCTGTGCCAGGATCGGATAGAGCTGCTCGGTGTCGCCGTCCGGCAGCATTGCGACGTCCGGGAAATAGACGCGCCCCACCAAGCCGATGAACAGCGCGCCCCACGCCATCACCACGTTCCAGATGGTTCCAACGACCGCCGAGTAGCGCAGCTGGTCGGGGTCGGCGATCGACATGTAGCGCACGATGATGTGCGGGTTGCCCGGGGAGCCCAGACCGATTCCCAGGAACCCGATCGCGACACCCGCCGAGAGCGCGACCGGATCGATCATGCTCGGGTCGAGCGCCTGCAGCTGGATGAGCACCACGTCGAGTCCGCCACGGTCGAGCACGGCCGTGAGCGGCACGACCACGAGCGCCGCGATCATGATGCAGGCCTGCAGCGTGTCGCTCAGACTCACGGCCAGGAAGCCGCCCACGCTGGTGTAGACCACCACGATGGCGGCGGTGAGCAGCACACCGGTGGTGGGGCTGAGGCCGAAACTGCCGGCGAACGCCTTGCCGCCTGCCACGAACTGCGCCGACACGTAACCCACCATGAAGATCAGGATGATCACGATCAGCACCGTGCGCAGCAGCCCGTCGCGATCGCCGAACCGCGCGGCATAGAAGTCGGGCACGGTGACGCAGTCGTAGGCCTCGGCAAAGTGGCGCAGCCTGCGGGCGTAGAACAGGAAGAGGAACATCTCGGCCACGATGTAGCCGACTACCGCCCACACCGCGCCCGCCCCGCGCACGAACGCCATGCCCGTCACTCCGAGCAGCAGCCACCCGCTGCGGCCGGACACCACGGCGGAGAGGGCGACCACGAACCGGTGCATCTTGCGGCCGCCCACGAAGAAGTGACCCACGCCGGCCGACGAGAAGCGCGCCGACAGGGCACCGATCCCGAACACGATCGCCACGTAGCCCGCGAACGAAGCCACCGCCCATGGGTTGGCGGAGACCTCTATGGCCGCTGCGGTTTCCTGCATCATCCTTGCCGCTTGCGCGTGAGGCGGGCCAGCACGAAGGCCGCGGCAATAATCGCCGCGGGAAGCACGAACATCGCGAGGTAGAATCCAGTCATAGGGATCCCGTGGTGTTGCAGGTGCGCGAGTGCGGGGGAATGTTATGCGATCGAACTTGCCGCGCCACCCGGAGAAGAAATGACCCAGCTCAGAGTGCTCTCGGGCGCCGACGTGAGGCGCGCGCTCACCATGCGGGACGCCATCGATGCGATGCGAGATGCGTTCGGGCAGCTCTCGGCCGGGAAGGCCGACCTGCCGCTGCGCGCGAGCATTCCGGTATCGGGCCAGGAAGGCGTGGCGCTGGTGATGTCGGCGCGCTGCGACGTGCCGTTCGGGCTGGGCGGCAAGTTCGTGACGGTGTACCCCCGCAATCCCCGTGCGGGGCGCCCGCTGGTGCACGCCGCGGTGCTGCTGTTCGATCCCGAGACTGGAGCACCGGCGGCCCTGCTGGAGGGCACCGCACTCACCGCCCTGCGCACCGGCGCGGCCAGCGGGCTGGCCACGGAGCTGCTGGCGCGGACGGACGCGCGACACGCGGCTGTGATCGGGTCCGGCGTGCAGGCCCGCACCCAGCTCCATGCTGTGTGCACCGTGCGCCGTATCGAGTCCGTCTCCGTCTATTCATTAGATAGGCCCGGTGCAGAGGCCTTCGCGACGGAGATGGCGGGGGTCGAGGGCGTTCCGGATACCATCCAGCTGGCGGACTCGGCACGGGAGGCCTGCGCCGAAGCTGACATCGTGTGCACGGCCACCTCCTCGGCCGAGCCCGTCCTCGGCCCGGACGATGTCGCGGCGGGCACCCACATCAACGCAGTGGGCTCCTTCACGCCCGAAATGCAGGAACTCGATCCGGAACTGGTGGGCCGGGCCCGGGTGGTGGTGGACCAGCGCCAGGCATCGCTCGCCGAGGCCGGGGAGGTCATAGCCGCCGTGAGGGATGGGCTCGTTGACGAGCGCGAGCTGATCGAGCTCGGCGAGGTCGTGAATACAGCGGCCCGCGGCCGCGTGGATGACGACCAGATAACCCTCTTCAAGTCGGTGGGCGTGGCGGTGCAGGACCTGTGCGCCGGGGCACGGGCCATGGAGCGGGCGGAGGCAGAGGGGCTGGGGGAGGTGGTGGAGCTGTAGGGTCCGCCATGGGGCCGACGGTCCCCCACGAGTCAGGAGTGATGTTGTCCGGATTCGGGTTCGCATCTAGCGAACCCGGACGACGGCACGTATAAGTCAGTTTTCGCCACCTGCTTGGGGGGGGAGGTGGCAATGGACATCTCCGAGAAACTGAGAGAGAGCCTCGGTGACCGGTACGAGGTCGAGCACGAGCTCGGGCGCGGGGGGATGGCGATCGTCTTCCTCGCCCACGATCGAAAGCTCGACCGCTCCGTCGCCATCAAGGTGCTCCGGCCCGAGCTGAGCGCTTCGCTCGGAGCCGAGCGCTTCCTGCGCGAAATCCAGATAGCCGCCAGGCTGCAGCATCCCCACGTCCTGCCGCTGTACGAGTCGGGCCAGGCCGACGGGCTCCTGTACTACGTGATGCCGTACGTGGAAGGCGAGAGCTTGCGCGACCGGCTCGAGCGCGAGAAGCAGCTGCCGCTCGAAGACGCCGTGCAGATCAGCCGCGACGTATCGGAAGCGCTGGGGTACGCGCACAGCCACGGTGTTGTACACCGCGACATCAAGCCGGAGAACATCCTGCTCTCCGGCGACCAGGCGATCGTGGCCGACTTCGGCATCGCTCGGGCCGTCAGCCAAGCGGGCGGGACGGCCCTGACCGACTCCGGCCTGGCCATCGGCACTCCGCCCTACATGAGTCCCGAGCAAGCCGCAGGGTCGGTGGACCTGGATTCACGCAGCGACATCTACTCCCTCGGTTGCGTGCTGTATGAGATGCTGGCGGGCGAGACGCCGTTCACCGGCCCGACGCCACAGGCGGTGGTGGCCAAGCAGATCAGCGAGACGCCGCCTCGCCTGCACATAGTCCGGCCCAGTGTGCCGCCGGCCGTCGAGCACGCCATCGAGAAGAGCCTCGAGAAGGTGCCGGCCGATCGGTTCACGAGTGCGCACCAATTCTCGCAGGCCCTCACACGGCTGTCTGCGGCGGCGCGGGTGCGCAGGGTGAAGCGGTGGGTGTGGGCGACGGTCACCAGTGCGGCGGCGGTCGTGGTGGCAGCGCTGGTAGCACTGCTTGTGTGGCCGGGAGTGTTCAGGGGAGAGAGTCTGAGGCCGGGGCACTATGTGGTCGGCGCAGTCCGCGAGAGTAGCGGAACCGTCACACCATCGGAGAGCATGGCGGTGAACGTCGCCCTTCAGAGTGCGGTCCGTAGGGTACCGGGGATCACGCTCGAAGAGAGCACTAGGGTAATTGACCGATTGTCGCGTGCGGGGGGCGCCGAGACGGTTGCCGACTGGCTCGCGATTGCGCGCGCGCTCGGCGCAGGTCGCGCAATCGTCTATGCGCTGATCCCTCTCGATGACTCCACGGAGGTGATCACCTGGGTGTATGACGTTCGAACCGGTCGGATGGTGGATCGTGCGACCGGCTGGGTGGGGGCTGGCAGCGCGGTCGCTGAATCCGTTGCGAGGCTTGTCGAGCGCCTGTTCGATCTGGGTGGGGGATCAATCACCGTGCGCGGTTCTGCCTCGGACGAGGCGGACCTTGCCTATGTGGAGGGACGGCAGGCCCTTCGCTTCTGGGATCTCAGGGCTGCGGAGGAGGGGTTCCGGAGAGCCGTTGAGGAAGATCCCAACTTCGCGGAGGCGCAGCTGGAGCTGGCCCGGGTGAAGTGGTGGGCCAGGGACGCGGCAGATCAGTGGATCATGGCGGCACGGCGCGCCGCACAGCTGCGGGACTCGCTCGAGCCGCCGCATAATGAGTTGGCGCTGGGGCTCCTGAGCTTGGCGCAGGATCAGTTCCCGCAAGCGTGTGAACACTTCGAGGCGATAGTCGCGGCAGACTCGAACAACTTCAGTGGATGGCTGGGCCTGGGCGACTGCCAGTGGCTCGACAAGATCGTGGTACGTGATGAAAGCAGTCCGTCACAGTGGCGGTACCGAAGCGGTCATCACGGCGCTTTGAACGCCTACCAGCAAGCCATCGAGGTTGTTCCATCCTACACCTTTGCGATCGCAGGCAAGGCCTTCGCGGGCGTTGCAGACGTACTCGCGTACTACGCCCAGCCCAACTATCTGCGTTCGGGATATGCACTTCCGCCGGACACCGGTCTGTTTGCCTCGTGGGCAGAGTTTGTCGGCGACACGTTGGCATTCGTTCCCCACCCCGCACTTGATCTTATGAACTCGGCGCCCGGAACGAAGTCGGCCACCCAGAATGAGGCCGTCGACTGGGTTCGTGGGCGGTTGCGGGTCGTGGTGCGGGATTGGGCTGACGCGTTTCCGGATTCCTCAGCTCCGCTTCGCGCCATGGCGCGAAGCCTGGAGCTCGACGGTGCATTGGAGGGCCGGGGGGAGCGGCGATCGGCGCTGGCGGCAGCCCGTGAAGCGCGTCGCCTAGCGCGCAGTGCCGACGATAGTCTGGCCGCTGATGTAATTGAAGTGCGGCTCCTTGTGAAGGCCCAGCACTTCGAAGACGCGCATCAAGTGGCAAGGAATGCGCTCCAGCTGGCAAGAGAGCCGACCATGGAACGGGCTCAGGAGCTGGCTGGCATTGCAGAGCTTCTGGGAATGCCGAATCGCGCAGCCGAGCTTGCTGCTGCTGCTGCGCCTGTGGTGCAGGCTGACACGATGGAGGGATTCGGGGGGATCGCGCTTCCAATCGTGGAAGCGCGCCAGCGCCTCATCGCATATGCGTCACTCGGTGCGCCCCGTGACAGCATAGGCGCAGCCGCCTCACGGCTGGAGGAGCTCACATCGATTCACGCGATGCCTGGAGAGGCGGAACGTACGATCTGTCGCGTACTGTGGTATCCGCTCAGCGTCGGCTTTCCCGTTTTGCAGCGCGCCTCATCCGACGAGCGCTGTCTGCAGCTCAGCTACATGCAGCGCTTACAGTCTGCATTCGTAGCAGGGGACACGCTGGGCGTGCGAGCGCAGATCCTGAGGCTGGATTCTCTACGCGTCGATCAGCGTCCCGGAGACGCCTCGATCGACGGTATATACGTGGAAGCGTGGATTCTCCTGCAAGTGGGCGATACCGTAGCAGCGGTGCGTCGGCTGGATCGTACACTGGGAGCGCTGCGCGGTCTTGGAACCGACTTGGTGACACAGATGCCGCAAGCCGGATGTATTGTGCGCGCGATGGCGCTGAGGGCCGAGTTGGCCGCCGCGGTCGGGGATGACGCAACGGCAAGAAGGTGGGCGGCGCCTGTGGTGGTGTTGTGGGGGGGTGTCGAGGTAGAGGAACTCAGGGAAGTGGTGGTGAGGGCGCGGGCAATTGCGGATTCGTAGGGCGGGAACGAGAGAGGGTCTGGCGGAAGTCTGAGGGAGCAGGCGCAAAGACGCCCATTGGGCACAAGGAGGAGCGCGATGAACACTAGCCTTCCGGTTAAGAGCATGCTCGCAATCGTGGCCCTGATGTTCGCGGTCACTACCGTTCCGCTGCGCGCACAAAGCCCATTGGAGTTAGCGGAATTCGACGTGAGATCGACCCCAGAATTCCATGACACCACCCTACGTAATTGGGGAAGAGCGCTCGACTCATTAGGCTTCTTCGACAGCGGTGTAATCGGGTCGAACGACAGGCAGATTCTGGACTACAAACAGAACGGAATGCGCGTCACGGAGTGCATCGGCACGATCTCACCCGAGCGGCACGCGCATCAGAATGCGTACGATGATATCAGCCGTTACAGCCCCGGACGCATCACGGCGAAGATTGAGATCGAAGAAAGCCTCGATGACAGGCCGTGCGGCGGCCACGTGATTTGGGACGGGGAGCGGCAGGTGCAGCTGGCGCCGGGCACTCACTACATCTTCGTGTACGGTTACGCACAAGTTTCAGCCAATTCTGGCCGCGCGAGAGCGAGGATAGTCCACAAGGAGTCAGGAGAGGGCACAGATGCGAGAATCAGCGTCTGCGTGCATCCTGAGTACGGCTACCGCCACGCGCTAGCAAGGTGGGTACACAAGGATCGGGACGCCGCGGCCTGGTGGACCTGCGTCAGATTCGGCTGCTGCAATTTGGGGGATTAAAGAAACGACCGACGGTGGGGGCGCCCTACGCCCCCACCATCCCCGCCACCATCTCACCCGCGGTCGCCGGCCGCTCCTCCGGGACTTTGGCCAAGGCGCGCATGAGGGCGTCCTCCATGTGCTGCGGCACTTCCTTGCGCACCACGCGAAGTGACGGGGGGTGCTCCTTCACCTGGCGCGCCATGATGGCCTGCGCGGTGCGTCCGGTGAAGGGCGGCTCGCCGGCGAGCATCTCGTAGGCGAGGCAGGCCAGCGCGTAGATGTCGGCGCGGTGGTCGAGAGTGGCGCGGCCCGCGGCCTGCTCGGGGCTCATGTAGGCGGGGGTACCCACGATCAGACCGCTGGTGGAGAGCCGTTCGCCGCCCGCCTTCACGATCGCTCGGGCCACACCGAAGTCGCCGATCACCGTTCGGTCATGGATGAACATGATGTTGCCCGGTTTGATGTCGCGGTGCATCACGTTGCGGGCGTGGGCGTGATCGAGCGCCGCTCCAACGTCCCGCGTGATGCGCAGCGTCTCTTCCACTCCCAGGTAGCGGCGCTCGGTCAGCACCTCCTTGAGCGAGCCGCCTTCCGCGTACGGCATTACGTAGTACACGAGCGATCCGGCAACGTCCGACTCCAGCATCGGGAGGATGTTGGGATGCTCGAGCGTGGCCAGGAACTCGATCTCCTGGTGGAACCGGTCGGCGAGCATGGTGGCCGCGAACTCGGGGCGCAGCACCTTGATCGCCACGGGTCCGCCCGCGGGCTCCTCAGTACCGTAGAACACCGTGGCCATCCCGCCGTGACCGAGCGGGCGCTCGACTTGGTAGCGGCTGGACAGGGCTTCTTTGACGACGTCGAGCTTCACGGTCACGGGGGCGACCTCTCTGGTCGGGAATCGGCTCCACCATAAGGTATGGCGGCGCATAGCACCAGTAGATGGTGCTTTCGAGGCCTCGCCGATTGTCCCGGGGCCGCGGCGGTCGCCTAGACGCGTGCGGTCTCTTCCAGCTCGCGCCCGCTGGTTTCAGGCAGCAGTGCCAGGATGAGGATGAGGGCGAAGATCACGGCGATCGCCGTGAGGGACACGGCGTTGCCCCACCCGATGTGGCCGGCCGCCCAGCCCACCAGGCCGGGGGCAATGACGTACCCGATGCGGCCCAGCAGGTTGTTGGACCAGGCGAAAGCGTCCGCACGCATATCGGTAGGGAACAGCTCGGTGGTGTAGGCGTTGAGCAGGGCCAGCAGCGCGATCGCGGCGAAGATGGCGGCCGAGAGACAGAAGGTGAGCTGCCAGAAGTCGTGCATCTGGTACGCCAGCACCACGAACACGGCGCACACCCCGTAGATGAGCACGGCGCCCCGGCGCCTGCCCCACTTGTCCAGCAGCTTGCCGATGCTGAACACGAACGGCAGGGCGGCGAGCGACGCGATTGCCACCGCCTTGCCCACCGCGGCGTCGGTGAAGCCCCGCTCGCCCACGGCGAACTCCTTCCAGAACAGCACGGCGGTGTTGGTGCACACGTATGTGAGGCCCCAGATCAGGGCCATCTGGAGGACACGCTTCCTGTGTGGAGTCTTGAATATGGCAAACAGGCTGTGACGCTTGCCGCCCTGCTGCTTGTAGTCGGCGAACCGCTCGGTCTCCCTCAGACCGCGCCGCGCGTAGGCGAGGAGCAGCAGCGGGATCACCCCGACGAAATACACCGAGCGCCATCCGAACTGTGTGTTCAGCAGGAACGGCACCACGGCCGCGCAGGTGATCGAGCCCAGCGAGTTGAAGGCCTGAATGATGCCGATCACCATGCCGCGCTTCTCGGCCGGGTACTCCTCCGCGGCGATCACCATGCACAGCGCCCACTCCGCTATAAGGAATATGCGGGCGGTGAACTGGAACAGCGCGAAGTCGTAGGGCGTCCGGGACAGGCCGGTGAGGAACGTGAAGCCGGCATAGCCGAGAATCGTGAGCGCCAGGACCTGCTTGCGGCCCCATCGGTCGGCGAGGCGCACCAGCACGAATGCGACTATGGTGCCGATGCTGATGACAGACCCCAGCATCCCGCCCTGTGCCTCCGACAGCCCCATGTCAGCGCGGAGGTTGGGCAGGATCTGGCTCAGCGCCGTGAAGTCGTAGCCTTCGAAGAAGGTCGCGACGCTGAGAAAGACGAACAGGCGCTTGTGGTACGACGAGAACTTCGTCACGCTAGATAGGCTGTCCTCGCTTGAACCGGACGTACACCCACGACATCGGGATTATCAGAATACCCGCGGCCACCACGGCGAGCCCGATCAGGATCGCCGCGTGGAGCTGCGACTGCTGAAAATCCCCCGCCGCACGGAACAGCGCTGAATCCTGCCTTGCAGTCAGCACGATCATGGCCGCGCGGCCGCGAACTCCCAGCTCCGCACCCACGATCGTGGCCTGCTCCGGCCGGTTGAGGTCGGCCAGAACCTCGCCCACGAGCTTCTGGTCCACCGTGTCGGCGAGCTCTCCCTGGAGGGCGGTGAACTGCTCCCGCAGGGCGGTCGCTATGCTGTCCCGCAGGTCGACCATCCCGGGGAACATCTCCTCCGCCTCCGGCGCGGCCATCTTGCGCCAGACCTCGATGGCGGCGTTGTAGCTGTGGAGGGTGCGCATGGTGCGGCGCCCCTCTTCCAAGGTCGAGCCCGACCGGCCGAGCTGCACGATGTGCACCAGGCCGAGGGCAATGGCGGCCACCAGCGCGATGGCCGCGACCGTGATCGCGATGCCCGGGCGAATCCCGCGGTAGTCCTGCAGCGCTAGGGCGAACGAAGAACGGACCTGTGCCATAGGGCGTCCTAGGTTGTTGGTTGCGCGGGAGGGCGAGTTACGCTACGCCGAGGTGTGCATTGACGCAAGTTGGTGCGGCCATAATTTTCAGAGAGTCTGAAACCAACGCGTTTTCGGAAGGGAGTGCTGTTATGGTGCGGTCCAAGCTGATGCTCGCCGTGGCCTGCGCGACGCTCCTCGCCTGCACGGGCGGCATGACACAGCGTGAACAGATGCTCGAGCAGCAGGCGGTCGCGGACCGTTTGGCCACCTGGGTCCGGGTGACGAACAATGCGCAGGTGGACAGCCTGCTGGAGCTGTACTCCCCGGAGACCAGGGTGCTTTGGTCGAACGGCAACCGGAGCGAGGGGATCGAGCAGATGGAGGCGGATACGCGAGCGTTCTACGGCTCCATCAACTACATGAACTTCGTGCTCCAGGACCCCACCAGTCAGATTCTCGGGCCGGGCGTCGCGGTCTCGTACTTCCGCCACTCGACTGACATCGTGGCGGCGGGCGGGCTGCGGCAGCCGGTGTCAGCCGGTCACGGGAGCCTGGTGTGGGTGAAGGACCCGAACGACAACCTGTGGAAGATCCACATCGAGCAGATCTCGATCAGCAGGCCTTCGCCCTTCTGAGGGGCGGAGTACAGTGAGACGATTAAGCGAGGCGGCCGGCCGGGCGGACCCCGGCTGGGCCGCCTCCGTGCCGGAGCCGGTGCCGGCTTCTGGCCCGGTCCGGACCACCCCCGAGAGGCGCAACCGCTTGTGCGATCAGCGGTTGCGTTTTATTGTTGCGCAACCTTCCCATGGAGGCCCGGCTAATGTCGGACCCCTTCCTCAGCTCAGACGAGTACGCGGAACGCGCCCATCAGCTGTACAACGAGGGCCAGTACGAGGAGGCGGTTAGAGAACTCAGAGAAGGAATCGGGCTCTACCCCAACGCGGTGGAGCTCCATGTCGGGCTGGCGTACGCGGAGCTG
>JBDHJM010000077.1:0-8870 GCA_039586895.1 Gemmatimonadota bacterium
CACCACCGGCCCAACCCGCTGCTGCAGCACGGCCCGCACGCCGAGGGCGAGCGTGTAATCCTCTCCGATTGCCTGGCCCGTCTCGTCCACCAGGGCCAGCCGGTCGGCGTCGGGATCTGACGCCAGCCCCAAGTCGGCTCCGCTCCCCCGCACCGCTCCGGCCAGGGCCCCCAGGTTGGCCGGCACCGGCTCGGGCGCCCGGGGGAACCTCCCGTCCGGCTCCAGGTCGATGCCGACCACGGTGCAGCCGAGCCGCTCCAGCAGCTGCGGCAGGATCACCCCGCCCGCCCCGCGCACGCAGTCGAGCGCAACCGTGAACCCGCGCGACCGTATTGTGTCCACGTCCACGTACGGCAGGTTCAATACAGCTTCGATGTGACGATCCACCGCGTCCGGGTCGGCGTGCACCTGGGCGCCGTCCGTCCCGACCCCCGAGTCCGGCTCGTCCGAGTCCACCAGCTGGAACAGCCGCTCCACCGTGTCCCGGTCCAGGAACAGGCCGTCGGGCCCCACGAACTTGAGGGCGTTCCACTCCACCGGATTGTGGCTGGCAGTGACGATTATCCCGCCCGCCGCTCGGTGGTGCTCCACGGCGAGCTGGGCCGTCGGCGTGGGGATCAGGCCGCACTCGACCACGTCGCTACCGGCGGCGAGCAGCGCCTCGCGTGCCGCGGCCGCGAAGGCCGGCCCCGACTCGCGGGAGTCCCGCGCGAGCACCACGGAGTGCCGCTCGTCGGT
This sequence comes from Gemmatimonadota bacterium, assembly GCA_039586895.1. Taxonomy (GTDB): domain Bacteria; phylum Gemmatimonadota; class Gemmatimonadetes; order Gemmatimonadales; family GWC2-71-9; genus WVYX01. Next base: position 739 of record JBDHJM010000077.1, read on the forward strand.
CGCGACCAGGCGGCCGAACGCCCCGGCGTAGCGGGCCACGACTTCGGTGGTGAGGTCCCGGTCCACGATCCCGCGCACACCGGAGATGCTCCGCATGAGCGTGTCACTCATGCGACAAACCTAATCGAACAGGGTCGTGCTGCGAGGCCCGAGGCGCGGTTGCCCGGCCCGTGCCGCCCGGTATAGGTTCCCGGTGCCGCCCGCCAACGAGCTGCCCATGACCCGCGTGTTCGACGAAGATCTCCAGACCAAGCTCGCCACCCGTGCCGTTCACGCCGGGCAGCGCCCCGAGGACGATCCCGCGGGCGCCATCATGACGCCGATCTACCAGACCTCGACCTACCAGCAGCCCGCCCTGGGCAGGCACAAGGGCTTCGAGTACGCCCGCACGCGCAATCCGACGCGCGACGCGCTGGAGCGCAACCTGGCGGCGCTGGAGGGCGCGGCGCACGGCCTGGCGTTCGCCTCGGGCATGGCCGCGACCGATGCGGTCCTCAAGCTGCTCTCGTCGGGCGACCACGTGATCTGCGGCGACAACGTGTACGGGGGCACCCATCGCATCATGACGATGGTGTTCGACCGGCTGGGACTCGATTTCACCTTCGTGGACACGCGCGACCTGGCCAACGTCGAGGCCGCGCTCACGGCGAAGACGAAGATGGTGTTCGTGGAAACGCCCACCAACCCGATGATGCGCCTCACCGACCTGCAGGCGGCTGCGGACTTGTGCCGCACCAAGGGTGCAGTGCTGGTGGTGGACAACACGTTCGCGACGCCCGTGCTGCAGCGGCCCATCGAGCTGGGCGCCGAGGTCGTGGTGCACTCGACCACGAAATACCTCAACGGGCACAGCGACGTGGTGGGCGGGGCCGTGCTGACCACGCGCGACGACCTGGCGGAACAGCTGGGGTTCATCCAGAACGCTGCGGGCGCGGTTCCGGGGCCGCTGGACTGCTGGCTCACGCTGCGGGGCACCAAGACCCTCCCCGTGCGCATGGCCCAGCACGACCGCTCGGGCCGGGCGATCGCCCAGTGGCTGGCCGAGCACCCGGCCGTCGAGAAGGTCTACTACCCCGGCTTGCCCGACCATCCGCAGCACGAGCTGGCCTGCCGCCAGATGACCGGTTTCGGGGGGATGATCTCCCTGGACCTGGGCTCCCTGGAGCGTGCCCGTGCCGTCGTGGAGCGCACCCGGCTGTTCGCGCTGGCGGAATCGCTGGGCGGAGTCGAGAGCCTGATCGGGCATCCGGCGTCCATGACCCACGCGTCGGTCCCCAAGGAAATGCGCGACGAGATGGGGCTCACCGATGGGCTGGTGCGGCTCTCGGTGGGAATCGAGGACACGGAGGACCTGATCGCCGATCTGGACCGGGCCATGGGGGCAACCCCGGCAGGCTGACGCGCGTTGTGAAGGCGCCCGGGAGGGTGAAACCGCCCGACCACGGGCGCGTACGGTCTAGCGGCCGGCGACTCGCGCCGGCGACGCGCACATTCTGGAGGATAAGATGACCGAAGGTACCGGCGTTCCCTCGGCCCGCTCGCGCAAGGTGCTGAGCGACATCGCCGCAGTCAGCTGGGAGCATCCTGCCGACCGCGCCGCACTGCAGGCTGTCCGTGCGGTGCCCGGCTTCAATGAGGCAGTCAAGAAGATCGTGGGCTTCTTCGGCGAACGCGGCATCCGTCTGATCTTCCAGGCGAACGCGGTCAGAGTGGGCCCCAAGCAGTTCCCCCGGCTGCACGGGCTCATGACCGAGGTGTGCACCACCATGGACTGGGCCGAGCAGCCCGAGCTCTACGTCTCGCAGACGCCGGTAGTCAACGCCGGCGCATTCGGGATGGATCACCCGTTCATCGTGATCAACTCCGGCGCGGTGAACCTGCTGGACGACGACGAGATGCGCGTCCTGCTGGGCCACGAGCTGGGCCACGTGATGAGCGGCCACGCCCTGTACCGCACGGTCACCATCCTGATTCTCACGCTCGGCTTCCAGAACCTGCCGTTCCTGGCCGGGATCGTGCTGCTGCCGATCAAGCTCGCTTTGCTGGAGTGGTACCGAAAAAGTGAGCTGTCGTCCGACCGGGCCGGGCTGCTCGCCAGCCAAGACCCGGTGGCATCGATGCGGCTGTTCCTCAAGCTCGCCGGGGGCGGCGACATGAGCGAGATGGACCTCAACGAGTTCATGGAGCAGGCGCGGGAATACAAGGAGATGGGCGGACCGGTGGACGCCATCTACAAGGTCCTGAACGTGCTGGGGATGACTCACCCGTTCCACACCCTGCGTGCGGCCGAGCTGCAGGCCTGGATCGACGACGGCCACTACGAGCGAATGCTGGGCGGCGAATACACGCACAGCGGCGAAGAAGAGAAGGAGCGGCCCATCACAGCCGACATCGGCGAGGCCGCACGGCACTACGCCGACGGAGCCAAGGAGACCGTGTCGCAGATGACCGAAGCCGCCAAGAAGGCGGCGTCGGCGTTCACCGACGCGTTCAAGGGCAAGGGAAAGAAGTAGTGAAGGCACTCGTCGTCGGGGGCGGAGGGCGCGAGCACGTGCTGTGCTGGGCCCTCTCGCGCTCGGCGACGGTTTTCTGCGCACCCGGCAATCCGGGCACCGCAGCAGTGGGCACCAACCTCGCCGTCGATCCCAGCGACCACGCAGCAGTCATCGGTGCGGTCGAGCAGCACGGCATCGACCTCACCGTGATCGGCCCCGAGGCACCGCTCGTGGCCGGCCTGGTGGACGACCTCGCCGCGGCGGGACACCGGGCGTTCGGACCCAGTGCCGCAGCGGCGCGCATCGAGGGCTCCAAGGCGTTCGCCAAGGAAATCATGTTCGCGGCGGGAGTTCCCACGGCCGCCAGCCGCACGTTCACCGACGAGGCAGCCGCACTCGACTACATCGCATCCCACGACGAGCCCCTGGTGGTGAAGGCATCGGGACTCGCCGCCGGCAAGGGCGCCATCGTATGCGAGACCCGCGCCGATGCGTCGGCTGCCGCGCGCGACATGTTCGGCGGCAAGTTCGGTGACGCCGGCAGTACGGTGGTGGTCGAGGAGTACCTCGCGGGCGAGGAGCTCTCCATACTCGCACTCACCAACGGGGAGCAGGTGATGCTGCTGCCCGCCTCCCAGGACCACAAACGGATCGGCGAGGGCGACACCGGACCCAACACCGGAGGCATGGGGGCCTACACCCCCGTCTCCATCGCGAGCGACTCGCTGCTGCAGCAGGTCGAGCGCGACGTCATCCGGCCGGTGCTGGCCGAGCTGGCCGGCCGCGGTGCGCCCTACAGCGGTGTGCTCTACGCCGGGCTCATGCTGGGCGACGACGGCACCTTCAAGGTGCTGGAGTTCAACTGCCGCTTCGGCGACCCCGAGGCGCAGGTGGTGCTTCCAGCGGCGGACCTGGATCTGGCGGAGCACCTGTGGCGCATTGCCGCCGGCGAATCGTGGGCGCCGCCCTCGGTGTGGCCGGCCGCACGGGCCGCCGTCACCACGGTGGTGGCGGCACCCGGTTATCCGGCGTCACCCACCAAGGGAGCGGAGATCACGCTCCCCGCCGAGCTGCCGCCCAACACCCTGCTGTTCCACGCCGGCACCAAGCTGGACGACGCGGGCGTGCTCCGCGCGTCGGGCGGCCGCGTGCTGAGCGCCACGGGACTGGGGCGCGACGTAACGGAGGCGGCCGAGGTCAGCCGCTCGCTGGCACAGCAGATCCAGTTCGAGGGGCGCCAGTACCGCAGGGACATCGCTTGGCGCGAGGTAGCGCGTGCCGGAGCTGCCTGAGGTCGAGACGATCGTCCGCGACCTGGAGCCCAGGCTCGCGGGCCGCACCATCTCCAATCCGAAACTCCATCACAAAGACGTGCTGCGCCAAGTGAGCGCGGCGCGGCTGCTGCGCGTACTGCACCGGGCCCGAGTGACCACCGTGTACCGCCGGGCCAAGCACGTGGTGGTCGGACTCGAGAGCGGTCACCGCATGGTGATCCAGCCCCGCATGACCGGCAACCTGATCGTGTACGACCGCCGGTTGCGGGTTGCCGAGCGCCGCTACGCAGTGCTCGAGGCCGCCATCGGGCGCGGCGAGCGCCTGGTGTACCGCGACGTGCGCCGCCTCGGGACGATCTGGCTGTTGGACGAAAAGGGCTGGCAGTCCTATACTGCGCGCATCGGTCCCGAGCCCCTGGAAGCCGATTTCACTGCGGCGGCGTTCGTCGAGCGGATGCGCTCCACCCGCCAGGCCATCAAGAAGGCCCTGATGGACCAGCGGCTGCTGGCGGGGGTGGGAAACATCTATGCCAACGAGGCGCTGTACCGCGCCGGCATCGACCCCTCACGCCGGGCCGACCGAGTGGATGCCGCCCGGCTCGAGCAGCTGCACGCAGAGGTTCAGGCGGTGCTGCAGGAGGCGATAGACTCGCAGGGCACCACCCTGCGGGACTACCGCACCGGCACGGGCGAGACGGGATCGTACCAGTTCGAGCTCCAGGCGTACGGACGCGGCGGTGAGCCGTGCAGGCGCTGCGGCGCCACGCTCGCCACCACACACGCGATCGACGGGCGCGCCACGACGTTCTGCTGGCGCTGCCAGGGACGCCGCCAATGAAGATTGCCGTTGTGTTCGACACCCCGAACGACGGCTGGGAGGACGAGGACTACAAGCAAGAGGTCGCCGCGGAGGTGGACGAGCCGGAGTACGAGGTGGCCGAGGCGCTGATGGAGTACGACCACGAGGTCCTGCTCGTCGGCGTGCACGACGACATGCACCACATGTTCGAGCGGCTGGCCGAGTTCAACCCCGACCTGGTGTTCAACTGCTCCGAGGCGTTCCACGATCGGCCGCGGCTCGACTACATCTTCCCCGCCCTGATGGAGGCCGAGGGATACCACTACACGGGCTCGCCGCCGATCGCGCTCATCACCACCCGCAACAAGGCGATGAGCAAGAAGGTGCTGGCGTGGCACGGGGTGCGGGTGCCGCGGTTCAGAACCTACCGCGTCACCGAAGAGGTGGACGAGGCGCCCGACATTCCGTTCCCGCTGTTCGTGAAGCCGCTGCTGGAGGACGCTTCCGCCGGGATCGCACAGGCCTCGGTCGTGCAGGACCTCGACGCACTGAAGGAGCGCGTCAAGTTCATCCACGAGAGCTTCACGCAGCCCGCCATAGCAGAGGAGTTCGTGGAGGGACGCGAGCTGTACGTGAGCGTGCTGGGCAACGCCGAGAGGCTCGAGTTCTTGCCCATCATAGAGATGGTGTTCGACAAGGAGAAGACCAAGCCGGAGGAGCGCATCGCCACCAAGTCGGCCAAGTGGGACGTGCCCTACCGCGAGCGCAGGGGCATCAAGAACGTGTTCGCGCGACCGCTCTCGCAGACGGCGCAGGAGAACATCGAGAGCACCTGCCGCACCGCGTTCCGCGCTCTGTGGCTCAGGGACTATGCCCGCATCGACGTGCGGCTCACTGACGACGACGAGGCGTGCGTGGTGGAGGTGAACGCGAACCCGTTCATTTCGTTCGGACACGACACGGCAAACGCGGCCGAGAAGGCAGGCATGGACTACTACGCCTTCATCGACCGGCTCGTGAAGGAGGCACTCTCGAGGTATGAGCGCCGCGCGTAAACGGAAGTCCTGGCACCCGGTACCCACACCGGAGCTGCGCTGCCGCTGCGGCCACGAGCTCAAACGCTTCTGGCCCTACTGCCCCTCGTGCGCCCGCAAGCAGGCTTGGCGCGACGAGCCGCCGGCGACGGACGCGGAGTGCTACAAGTGCGGCTGGGTCGTATCCGACTTCTACAGCTTCTGCCCGTGGTGCAGCGCCGACATCTACGAGGAGGGCTTCTCCCGGGAGAAGCCGATGAAGGCACCCAAGGGCTTCCGTTTCGACGGCAAGTGCGACTGGGGCTGCGGCGGAGGCGTGCAGTACCCGATGCCCTACTGTCCTTGGTGCGGCAAGGAGCAGGACTGGGAGGACGACTGGTCCGACGGCGCGTGCCCTCACTGCGAGCGCGGCGTCGACGACTGGATGGACACCTGTCCCTGGTGCGGAGAGGACGCCACCGGACAGGACCTCATCCCCCGTGCGCTGACCAGGGTGCGCCGGCTGTTGCAGGTCTCGGGGGTGAAGGACTGGGGCTACCGCGTGGTGCTGCGGCCCGGCGTATCGGGTGTGGACCCCAAGTTTCCCAAGATCATCGAGATCGATTGGGATTACGTGCACGAAGCGCCGGGGCGCGGCGAGATTCCTTGGAACACACTGGTGGGGCTCATCTGCCACGAGCTGGGCCACAGCTTCCTGTACCATCACTGGTCGTGGACCAGGAGCGAGGTGTTCAGGCGCGTGTTCGGCGAGGTGCACAAGGCGTACCGGGTGCGTGACGACGCGTGGGTGAGCTTCCAGCGCCGCCGCGTGAGCACGGTGAAGCCGCAGTACGTGAGCGCGTACGCGGCGACCCACCCCCTGGAGGACTTCGCTGAGACGTTCCGCTTCTACGTGGTGCGGCGCGGCCGCATGCGCGAGCTGCTGGCCGAGCTGGGCCGCAAGCGCAAGGAGCCCATCGGCTACGAGAAGTTCCTGGCGCTGCACCACTACATCCGCTCGTTGAGGGGATGGCGCTAGCCCGGGCCCTCGCACTACCGCTCGGCGACCTGGACCTGCTCAGGCGCCGGGTGCGGGCGCTCGCCGAGAACCGCCCCGCCGTGTACCGCATGATCGACCCCACCGGCCGCGTCGTGTACGTGGGCAAGGCCAAGCAGCTGCGCTCCCGGCTGCTGTCGTACTTCCGCGCCAAGTACCCGGAGGACAAGAGCGCGCGCATCCTGCACGCGGCCTCCGACATCCAGTGGGATTACGTGCCGTCGGAGTTCGCCGCGCTGCTGAGCGAGCTGCGCCAGATCCGGCGTTACCGCCCGGTGTTCAACGTGCGCATGAACCGCCGCCGCCGCGCCGGCTTCATCAAGGTGTCGGCCGGAGCTGCGCCCAAGATCTACGTGGGCGGCACCGTGGGCAGCGACGAGGTGCAGCACTACGGGCCGTTCGTGGGCGTGGCGCGGCTCAAGGACACGGTGAAGGTCCTCAACGACCTGCTGGGCCTCAGGGACTGCGCGATAAACATGCCGATGGTGTATCCCGACCAGGGCGACCTGTTCGCTGAGGGAGAGCGCCGCGCGGCCTGCCTGCGGCACGAGATCGGCACGTGCACCGGCCCGTGCGCGGGATTCGTGCCGGAAACCGACTATCGCAGCCGGGTGCAGGCGGCGACTGACTTCCTGGAAGCCCGTGCGGTCGAGCCGCTGGACCATGTGGTGCGGGAGATGACCGCCGCCAGCGAGCGCGATGACTTCGAACGCGCCGGCTGGTGGCGCGACCGGTTCGACGCGCTGACCTGGCTGCTCGGCGCCTGCACCCGTGCTCACAGCGCGATCGAGAACCTCAGCTTCGTGTACAACGATCCCGGTGCGTACGGGGACGACCGCGTGTACGTGATCCGCCGTGCCACCGTGCGTGCGACCGCGCCCGCACCGCACACGCCGATCGAGATGGAGGCGTTCCGCGCGCTGGTGGCCGAGCACTCCGGGAACGGCGGCGAGCCCGGCCCGATCCCGCCGGACGCGATAGACGAGACGCTCCTGCTGCTCGCGTGGTTCCGCCGCAAGCCTGCGGCGCTCAAGCGCACCGTGCCGCTCGACGAGTGGCTCGAGCGGCACGGGGCACCCGTGGAGCGCGAGGCGTAGCGCCGTGCTGATCTCTCTGCTCGAGCTGGTGGCCGGTCTGGTGGTCCTGTACGGCGGGGGCCACTACCTGGTGCGCGGCGCGACGGCCATTGCGCTGTTGGCGCGCATCTCGGTCACGGTGGTTGCGCTCACCGTCGTTGCGATGGGAACCAGCCTGCCGGAGCTGGCCGTGAGCTTCACCGCCGCGGCGCGCGGCTCCACCGACATCGCGTACGCCAACGTGATCGGCTCCAGCGTCTTCAATCTCGGCGCCATCCTAGGTGTGACGGCGGTGATCGCGGCGATTCCCGTGCAGCGCCAGACGATCCGCATCGAGTACCCCATCATGCTGATCGCATCCATAGTGGTGCTGCTGCTGGCCCGGGACGGACTGGTGGACCGGCTGGAGGGCGTCTTC
>JBDHJM010000027.1:0-55450 GCA_039586895.1 Gemmatimonadota bacterium
CGACAGTTCCACCGAGGCGGCTGCCTGCCTCGGCTACGCGGCGCACCGCCTGGGAGACGAGGAGACAGCTCTCTACTGGCTGCGTCAGGCCCTCGACCTGGACGAGACGCACAGCGAGGCGCGCGTCTACCTCGGCAACCTGCTGTACGACCGCGGGGAGTACGAGGCCTGCCTGTTCCACTTCGAGCAGACGGACCCGTCCGAACACTTCGATGAGCTCGCGCTGTGGCGCACGGTGGAGCTGAAGAAGTCCATATACCGCCTGCGCGACGACGACCCCGAGCTCGTACCGTGGCAGCGCCGGCTGGGCGAGCTGGGCGGAGAGCCCGATGCGCTCGACCGGATGCTGGCCGAGATTGCGGCGATGCAGCCCGACGGCACGATCCGCGATCCGCGCCAGCTGGAGCTCTTCGGCACTCTGCTCACGGAGCTGCAGGGTATGCAGCGCCGCCATGCGGCAGAGCTGCACCGTGTCTGCACCACCACCGGCGTCACTTACGCGGGCACGTGGGACGAGATCGTGCTGCAGATGAAGATGGACGACCGCGAGGGCTCGCGTGCGTCGCTCGCGCAGTACATGGAGCGCGTAGCGCAGCGCAGCAGACAGGAGACCGGCGTCATCGTCCCCATAACAGACGCGGAGAGCTTCGTGCAGGGGGCGGCCGCGGCCGGCCTCCTGAAGATCCTGCGCTGAGCGGACGAGCCGCCCAGCGCCCCCGTTCGACACAGCCCTCAGGCGGCCGCCTGGCGCCTGGGGGCTGATAACGTAGGCCGCCATGACCTGGACCGCCGACGTCGCCCGCCGAGTTCTGCCCAACGGCCTCACCCTGCTGGTGGAGCGGCGCGCTTCGGCGCCCGTTGTAGCCGTAGTGACCCACGTGAAGGCCGGCTACTTCGACGAGCCGGACGAGTGGGTGGGGATCGCCCACGTGCTGGAGCACATGTACTTCAAGGGCACGGCACGCCGGGGTCCGGGTGACGTGGCGCGTGAGACGCAGCTGCTCGGCGGGTATATCAACGCCGGCACCATCTACGACAAGACCGTCTACTACACGGTGCTCCCGTCGGCGGCGGGCGGGCTCGAGCGCGCGCTGGACATCCAGGCGGATGCGCTGATGCACGCCGCACTGGACACGGACGAGCTGGGCCGCGAGCTCGAAGTCATCGTTCAGGAGGCCAGGCGCAAGCTCGACACTCCGGCTGCCGTCGCCGCCGAGGGACTCTACGAGCTGCTGTTCCGGGTGCACCGCATGCGGCGCTGGCGCATAGGCACCGTTGAGGGGCTGCGCAGGCTCACCGCCGACGACGTGCGCAGCTACCACGCCACGCGCTACGCGCCGGGGCGGGTGGTCGTCGGAATCGTCGGCGACCTGGACCCGGAGCGGGCGCTGGATGCGGCAGCGGACGTGTACGGGGGCTGGTCGCGGGCCGCGGCGGCGGTGCCGGGCTCTCCCCCGGAGCCCGATGGCGCTGACGGCGCGATCCGTGTGCTGCACGGTGATTTGGAGCGCCCGCTCGTGAACGTGGGGTGGCGCACGGTGGGCACCCTGCACCCGGACGCCGCGGCGCTCGACCTGGCCGGGGTGGTGCTCGGCGGCGGGCGGGGATCGCGTCTGTACCGGGCGGTGCGCCTGCCCGGACTCGCTGCCAGTGCACACGCGTCACACTACACGCCGACCGAGGTGGGCGTGTTCGAGCTCTCGCTCGAGGGCGACCCGGAACGGGTGGATGCGGCCGTAAGCCGGGCGGGGGAACTGACGGCTGCCCTGGCCGAGGAGGGACCCGCCGAGCCGGAGCTGGAGCGGGCGCGGGCCCTGGTGGCGACCCAGTGGGCGCGCCGCCTCGAGGGGATGGACGGCCGCGCGTCGATGCTGTGCGAAGCCGAGGCGCTGGGGGACTATCGCCTGACGGACGAGCTGTTCCGGCGCGCGATGGAGGTCGGCGCCGACGACGTGCGCCGCGTCGCTCGCGAGTACCTCGTCGTCGAGGCGGCGTCAGCGGTGTTCTACCTGCCGCGGGGAGTGACGACGCGGCACGAGACGGCATGGCCCCCGGCGTGGCCCGCACGTGTGACGTCGGTGGCCGACTCCGTGCCCCCGGTCGCGGACTCGCCGCGCGGCTCGCGGGGCGGGAAGGTCGTGCAGGTCGGTGCCGTGAGCCACCGCGCCGAGGCGGGAATCGATCTGTTGGTGCGGCCGGGCAGCGGCACCGGACTGGTGACGATCCTGCTGCGAGTTCCGGGGCCGCCAGCCGCCGAAACGGCCGACAGCGCGGGGATATCGTGGCTCCTGGCTCGCTCGGCACTGCGCGGAGCGGGTGGCCGCTCCGGCGAGGAACTGGCGCAGATGGCCGAGCGTCTGGGCGGTGGGGTGGCGCCCGCCGTTGGCTCGGAGGTGATGGGGTGGGGCCTGACGGTGCGGGCTGACGCCGCAGAGGAAGCTGCGCGGCTGCTGCGCATCGTGGCGCTCGAGCCCGGCCTGCAGGAGGACGACGTGGTGCGAGAGCGTGCGCTCCAGGCGAGCGACGCGCGGCGGGTGCGGGACGACATGTTCCGCTACCCGATCCAGCGGGTGCTGCACCAGGCATTTCCCGAGGATGCCTACGGCCTGCCGGCCCTGGGAGAGCCCGACCAGCTGCTGGCGCTGGCCCCCGAGCGCGTGCGCGCCTGGGCCGGTGCCCTGGCCGGGCGCCGAGCGGTGGCCGTGGCAGTGGGCGACCTGGAACGGGAGGAGCTGCTCGACGCCCTGGAGCCGCTCGCCCACTGGCCCGCCCCGGCCGCGCCCGAGTCGGGGGAGCGGGCGGTCCAATGGCGCCCGGGCCGGGGCGCCGAGGGCCGAGACAAGGAGCAGACGGCACTGGCGATGGCCTTTCCCGCGGCGCCGTTCGGCTCGCCGGACCGCTACCCGCAGGCCGTGCTGCGGGCGCTGCTGAGCGGCTTGGCCGGGCGCCTGTTCGAGGAGCTGCGGGAGCGGCGGTCTCTGGCCTACACGGTGGCAGCCCTGCCGTGGCTGGCGCGCCGCGCCGGTGCGGTACTCACCTACATCGCCACGTCACCGGAGCGCGAGGCGGAGGCGCGCGATACGATGCTGGCGGAGCTGCAGCGCGTGTTCCTGGAGCCCCCGCAGCCGGACGAGCTGGAGCGGGCCCGCAACTACGCGGCCGGGACCGTCGAAGTGGGACGGCAGCGCGGCAGCGCCGTGGCCGGCGAGGTGCTGGAGGCCTGGGTGCACGGAGTGCTGGGTGAGCTGGAGGACGTGCCCGGGCGCCTGCGCGATGTTTCCGGCGAGGACGTGGTTCGGGTGGCGGAGGCTGCGTTCCGCGAGGAGCTGAGGGCCGAGTTCGTGGTGCGGGGCGCGAGCGGTTCGAGCGCCGCTGCGCCCTAGAACATCGACATGGCCAGGAACGAGCGCAGATTGTCGTTCGTGATGCGGAGCCGCTCGCTCAGCAGCCGCACCACCGACCACAGGATCTTGAAGCCGAGATCGCGGTCGAAATCGAGCAGCATCTCGAAGTCGGACCGGGTGATGGTGACCAGAGTGCAGTCCTTGTTGGCGATCGCATCGGTGGAGCGCTCCGAGCGGTCGAACACGGCCATCTCTCCGAAGCAGGCGCCGGGCTTGAGCACGGTCAGTGCCTCCTCGCCGGAGCCGGGGACGTCACGGGAAATGCGCACCTCTCCCTCGGAGATTATGAACAGGCGGTTGCCCGGATCGCCTTCCTTGAAGATCGTCTTGCCGGATCTGAACTGCTGCTCTTTGCAGATGTCGGCGACGCGCTGCAGCTCGTCGTCCTCGAGGTCTGCGAAGATGCGGGCCTGCTTGATGAGTGAGACGTCCATGCGGCCTCCAGCGGCCGGGTTCGACCCAGGGAAACCCAACCTACTGGTGTAATGGAGACGCGGCAACCAAGACCACTCGTTCGCGCGCCGGACCTCCTCTCGCTGCTGCGCATCCCGCTTGCGGGTGCGTTCCTCGTAGTGCAGGGAGTGGGCGGCCGGCTGGTGGTGCTCGGGCTCGCCGCCCTCTCGGACTTCCTGGACGGGATCTGGGCGCGCCGTATCGGGGGGTCGCGGCTGGGAGTCGTGCTGGACCCGGTGTGCGACAAGATCTTCATCGCGGCTGCATTCGTGGTGGTGGTCCGCAGCACCGTGCTCGCACCGCTTGAGGTGCTGGGCGTGCTGCTGCGTGACATCGTGGCGCTGATCGCGTTCCTGACCACCTGGATCAGGCGGCGCCCCACCACCCTGCCCGCACGGGCCGGGGGCAAGGCCGTCACGGTGGCCCAGCTGCTCACGCTGCTCGCATTCCTCGCGGGGTCGGAGCTGGTGCGGCCGCTTGCATGGGCCACGGCCGCGATATCGGTGTACGCCATCGCCGACTACACGCGCTTCGCACGGAGCAGGTGAAGGGTTATCTATGAGGTACCCGCGTATGCGTCCCTCACTTCCACTGCTCGCGCTGGCTCTCGCAGCGCCTCTCTCCGCCCAGGACGAGCCGGAGCCGTTCGAGCCGGTCACCGAGGAATCACGGGCGCCCTGGATCAAGATCGGCCTGTTCGGCTTCGGGACCCGCATCGGAGCCGACTTCGAGGGGGAAGGCCAGATGGTGGCCAGTGCGACCGCGGACGTGGGGTACCTGCTGATCGAGCCCCTGCGCATGCGCCTCTCGGCCGACATCGGGGTGTTCGGGGGCGACAACACGTACGTGGGCAACTTCGAGTTCGTCTACCGGTTCACGCCCGACACGGCGGTGGCCATACCCTACGTGGGGATGGGCCTCGGTCTGTTCGGACGCGACGAGTGCGAGCTGGATCCCGAGTGTCCGGCGCTGTGGGTCCAGTTCGTACTGGGATTCGAGATGCGGCTGCGGGACGAGATCAACTGGCTCGTGGAGTACCACCCGCAGGACGCGTTCCGCCGGCAGCGCATCATGATCGGGCTCACCACACGGAGGAGGCACTGATGCCGCAGACGAGGGCCGTCGCGCTCAGCTGGAGCGGCAAGGGCCTGCGCTTCGACGGTGCGGGGACTGAGCCCGAGACACCGGCCGTCGCGATAGACGGAGACGGAGCGGCCGGGCCGAGTCCGATGCAGGCCCTGCTGCTGGCGGCCGCCGGTTGCACCGCTGCCGACGTGGTGCTGATCCTGAAGAAGATGCGGGTCGCTCTGAAGTCGCTGGACGTGGCGGTGCAGGGGACGCGGCGTGACGAGGATCCGCGCCGCTACACTGCGCTGCGCTTCACGTTTCGAATCGCCGGCGAGGGAATCGACGGCTCCAAGGCGGAGCGGGCCGTCTCGCTGTCGCTCGAGAAGTATTGCTCGGTCGTGGCATCGCTGGCCCCCGACATCGCGGTCGACTACGAAGTCGAGCTTGCGTAGCAGCGGTGTTGTGCTGGCCCTGGCCGCTGCGCTCGGCGTGGCTCTCGCCGGGGCGGCGCAGCCCCTGGCCGCGCAGGGGACGTTCGAGGTGCAGGCGCAGGGGATAGCGACCGTGACCGGCTCCGAGTTCTACGGCGGCGGCCTCGGCGCCGCGTATCGCACGGCGGGGCGCACCCGAGTGGGCCTCACGCTGAGCGCGGGGTCGGCGGAGCAGGTGTTTGCGGGCCGCGGCGAGCTGCTGCTCTCGTACCATCTCAACCCGTACAAGCGGCACGGTGTCGCCCCCTATGCGGGGGCAGGCATCGCGGTGACGCTCACGTCCGACGAGAGACGAACCCGGGCGGCCGCACCGGGCTGTTCGCTGAGGTGGGCGTAGCAGGGGGACTGCGCTTCGCGGCCGGCTTCCAGGTCCGTACTGGACGCTAGCCGGCCGGCAGGTCCAGAAAAAAAGAACCCCGCTTCCAGAGCGGGGTATCCCTACCTGCCGGCGGGCGCTAGTTGCGCCCGTCAGCTGGTGGCGCCGACCGGAGGCTGGTTCTGGATGACCGGCTGGCAGTATCGCTCGCCCAGCTGCCGCAGATCGTTCAACTCGGCTTCCGAGAGCGTCGGGTACCGCTCGGCCATGTACTCGATGGTGTCGTCGAACCACTCCTGCTGGTGGTCGTTTTGGGCGCCCAAAACCCCGCAGCGGAGGATATGGCTGTAGAGTTCATCCCGTGCCTTGTCGAGGGCCGATCCCGAGTCAGCCTTCTGGATCCGCTTCTTGCTCATCCAGTGATTCCTTTGCAATGCGAGTTTCGTTGGTAACAATTGTACATAGGCCCGGCGCCCGGTGCAATCCGCTGCACACGGTGCTGTAAGAGTGCGTAAATTGCAGTCGGCAATAACTGACGGCGGTTCAGGACGCTCCGCAGGATGTCCGGTCCCCGGGGGGAGCATCACATGAGCGAGCCAATCTACGACCCAGCCCGCGCCAGGCGTCTGGTGGAGCTGCTGCGCGCGATTGCGGCGCGGATCCGCGAGCTCGAAGACGAGGACGCACTGCTCGCGGCGGGACCCGAACTGATCAAGCTCATGGGTGACGCCCGCAGCGAACTGTTTCACTACGAGGTGCGCTCCACTTACGATACGCCCGAGATCGCCGACAGCCGGCGCATCGTGGAACAGGCGCAAGAGCGGATGGAGTCCCTCGAATTCGACGAAGACAGGGAGTGGGAAGAATGACGCAGCAACGAAGCCTGAGGTTCTTCTACATCGCACTCGGATTGATCGCGATCGGTGGCCTGATTGCCATCTGGATGGTGCGACAGAGCAACGCCGCCCGGACCGCCGCTCGCGAGGCGGGGCCGGTGCCCGTGAACGCGGCCGGATTCGAGGGCTGGGTGATGGGCAGCGACTCGGCGGCAGTGGAGATCGTGGAGTACGCCGATTTTGAGTGCGGCGCCTGCGCCCACTTCTCGATCCTGACGGGTCCCGACATCAGGGACCGGCTGGTGGCGTCGGGACGGGTGCGCTGGCGCTTCCGTGACTTCCCGCTGCAGGGACACCCCAACTCTCCCGCAGCCCATCACGCGGCGGCCTGCGCGGGCGAGCAGGGGCGGTTCTGGGAGATGCAAGAGCAGATCTTCTACAACCAGGCTCGGTGGGCACGCGACCGGCGTCCCGGCCGCCGCATCCGCGACTACGCGCGCGCGGTGGGTCTCGACATGGGCCAGTACGACGACTGCATGGACGAGCAGCGCTACGTGGGGCAGATCCAGGCCTCGTACCAGGAGGGCCTGGCGGTGGGAGTGAGCTCTACTCCGAGCTTCGTCATCGGTGACCTGCTGGTGATTGGCTCGCTTCCGTACGACAGCGTGGTGGCGCTGGTCGAGCGGGCGGAGCGGCGGCTGCAACAGTGAAGCACCGCATGGCCGCAGCGGTGCTGGCCCTCATCGGGCTGCTCATTTCGGTCTATCTCTGGCTGTGGAAGATCGGGGTGCTGGGCGAGCTGGTGTGCTTCGACGGCGGATGCGAGACTGTGCAGCTGTCCGAGTACGCCTACTTCCTCGGCATCCCGGTGGCCCTTCTCGGGTTGATCGGTTACCTGGCCATCCTGGCCGTGAGCCTGGTGGGGATCCAGCCCCGCTGGGTGGAGCGGCGCGAGCCCACCCTGGCACTGATTGCGCTGTCCGGGCTGGGCGTCGCCTACAGCGCATACCTTACCTATCTGGAGGCCGCGGTGATCCACGCCTGGTGCCAATGGTGCGTGATATCCGCGGTCCTCATCTGCCTGACCTTCATTGCCGCCCTGGCGGGCCTTTGGGAGGTGCCGCGGGAGGGCTCCGCCGGGGCCTGATCCGCGGTCACGGCCGCCTTGGGCTTCGTGCCGTCTGTCACGGCCCCAGGCGCCCGAATTTTGCAGCCTATTCCTTGCAGGGGGACGCTCGAATTCCCGGGCCGGGCGTGCCTCGAGGAGACCGACGCAGGGGTGGCTCATCGACCTCGTGAACACGTACTGGCAGCGCCGGAGCGACTCGACCTGGAACAGGCCGAGGCCTTCCGCACCGCTGCAGTCGCGCTGCTGGACAGCTTCGGGGAGGCTCCGGGGCGGCTCGTGGTGGATCTCACCGTCACGGAGCGAGTCGACAGCGCGGGGCTGCGCGCTCTGATCCTGGTGCGCCGCAGGGCGGCCCGGGACGGCACGCCGGTGTGCCTGCGCGGCGCGACCGAGGAGACACGCGGCGTGCTGGCGCTCGCCAAGATGGAGCACCTCTTCGAGATCGAGGACGGCGCGCCCGCCTAAGCCAGGGCTGTGCTATATTTGCACGGCTTGCTGGCATGAATTCCTCTGAATCTCTTCGCCGGGTCCTCTTCATCGAGGACGAAGCGGACCTCCGCAGCGCCTACGGCCGTTACTTCGAGTCGCGGTACGAGATGGCGTTCGCGGGGACCGGGGCGGAGGCGCTGCCCCAGCTTTCCTCTTTCCATCCGGACATCATCGTCCTCGACATGCGCCTCCCGGACACCGACGGCATCGACCTGCTGCGCCAGATCCGCAAGCTCCACCCCGATCTGCCCGTCGTCATCACGACCGCCTACACCAGCGTCGAGCCGCTTGTGGAAGTCCTCGGAATGGGACACAGCGGCTACTTGGTGAAGCCGTACGGCCTGGACGAGCTCGGGGAGCGGATCGATGCCGCAGGCTGAGCCGGCGGTCACCGTACAGGACGTCTCGCGCCGCTTCGGGCACCGCTGGGTGCTGCGTCAGGTGTCGCTGCAGGTGGCGCCGGGCGAGGCGGTGCTGCTGGTGGGCGGCAACGGCGCCGGCAAGACCACACTGCTGCGCGTGGTGTCCGGGCTGCTGCGGCCCAGCAAGGGGAGCGTGAAGCTGGGTGGGGCGGTAGGCATGGTGGCCCACCACACGATGATGTACGACGCTCTCACGGCCCGTGAGAACCTCACCTTTTTCGCGCGGCTGCACGGGCTCAGCATCCGGCAGCGCATCGACGATCTGTTGGAGCGCATGGGGCTGGCCCACGTGCGTGACGAGCGGATCGGCACCTTCAGCCGGGGCATGCTGCAGCGCCTGGCCATAGCGCGTGCGCTGATGCACGAGCCGCGGGTGCTGCTGCTCGACGAGCCGCTCACCGGCCTGGACGATGCTGCCTCGCGCACCGTGATCGACGTGCTGGGCGAGCTCGAGGCGCGCGGTGTGGGGCTCATGATCGCCACGCACCAGCTGGTGGAGCTGGTGGGCACCGCCCACCGGGTAGGGTACATGGTGACCGGCCGCCTGGCGGCGATCGAGCCGTGCGAGGGGGACGCCGCCAAGGTCGTGGACCGCTACCGGGAGCTTGCGAGCAGTGGCTAGCGGCCTGGGCCCGCTTCTGGCGATCGCCGGCAAGGACCTGCTGGTCGAGCGGCGCACCAAGACGGCGTTCTTCTCGTCGCTGGTCTTCGCCCTGCTGGTGCTCACTATTCTCTACTTCGCCCGCGACAAGACGGCCGTGGGGGATCTCGACCTGGCCCCCGGCGCTCTGTGGGTGACCTTCACGTTCGCCGGCATGCTGGGTCTCAATCGGGCCTTTGCGCTCGAGATGGGCAACCGCGCCATCGACGGGGTGCGGCTCACGCCGGCGGGTGCCACCGAGATCTTCCTGGGCAAGGTCCTGGGGAGCCTGATCTTCGTGGGAACGGTGGAGCTGACGGCGGTGCCGGTGTTCGTGCTGTTCTACGACGTGCCGATCTGGCGCCAGCTGCCGCTGCTGCTGCTCGTGATCGGGCTTGCCACGGTCGGCTTCGTATCGGTGGGGACGCTGTTCAGCGCCATGGTGGTGCGCACCCGGTTCTCCGAGGTGATGCTGCCGGTGCTGCTGCTGCCCTTCCTGTTTCCGCCCATCGTGGCGGCGGTGCAGCTCACGCGCGGCATTCTGGCGAACCGTCCCTTGAGCGAGGTGTCGGGGTGGCTTAGCTTGCTGGCCGCGTTCGTGATCGTATTCTCCACGTTCTCCCTGTTTCTCTTCGAGGCTATACTGGAAGAATGACACGCCGTGAAAGCGCGTTGCGGGCCGCGCGCCGTGGTGCAGTAGTCACCGGGCTGGCCCTGCTGGGCCTGGCTGGGATCTACCTCCGGGCGCTGATGTTCACGCCGGTCGAGCGGTTCCAGGGGCCGGCGCAGAAGATCTTCTACGTGCATGCCCCGATGGCCTGGGCCGCGCTGCTCGCATTCCTGGTGACCGGAGTGCTCAGCCTGTTGTACCTGATCATGCGGGACCGCAAGCTGGACCTCATAGCCAGCTCGTCGGCCGAGGTGGGCGTGGCCTTCTCGCTCGTGATGCTCACGACGGGACCCCTGTGGGGCAAGCCGGTGTGGGGCACCTGGTGGAGCTGGGACGCGCGGCTCACGTCTACCCTGTTCATCTTCCTGCTCTTCGTGGGGTACCTGGTGCTGCGCGGCGCGCTGCACGACCCCGAGGTGCGGGCGCGGTTCTCGGCCGTGATGGGTGTGATGGCACTCGTGCTGGTGCCCTTCATTCACGTGACGGTGTACTGGTTCCGCACGCTGCACCCGGAGCCGGTCCTCATGAAGCCGGAACGGCCGGGGCTGCCCGGCGTGATGCTGGTGACGTTGCTCAGCTCGGTGGCGGTCTGTACCGTGCTCTACATAGGGTTCCTGCTGCTGCGCTATGCGCTGACTGTTCTGCAGGAGCTGAAGGAAGAGGAGATCGTGGATGGAGTATCCTGACAACGGGGCATACATGGTCGCCGCCTACGTAGTGACGGCGGTGATCGTGACGGGGTATGCGGCTTCCTTATTCTATAGATTAAGGAAATACGTACAGGGCTAGCAGCCAGACCCCCAGGCCCACACCCGCCCCCGCCCCCGACGCCGCCAGGTTCACGGCGTCGTTGTCCAGCCAGTCCCAGCCCCGCACCAGCCGTGCAGCTAAGCCGCAGCGGTGCACCGCGCACTCGGTGTCCGCGCCGCAGCTCTCGCAGCGGTACATCGCCTGCCAGGAGGCTCCCAGCAGGGAGTCCAGCACCAGGCCGGCGGCGCCTCCGGCCGCGCCCGCGGCTGCCGCCGGCCCCGATGCCCCCAGCGCCAACGCCAGGCCCGCCATGGCCGCGGCCCCGAGCAGGCCTCCCAGGGTGCCCCGCGCAGTGATCCCGCCCGACGTGCCCGGCGGCACGGGCCGGCCGGTGGTGATCAGCCGCGGCCTGGCTCCGGACCGCATGCCGATCTCGGTGGCCCACGTGTCGGCCTGGGCCGCGGCCAGCGCGCCAATGATGAGCGGCCAGCCTGCCGCGCTCCCGGCGGCGACGGCCAGCGCTCCGAGCCCGGCCCAGCCGCCGTTGGCCGTCACCTGACGGGCGGTGCGGCCCTTGCCCGGGGCGGCGTCGAGCGCCCCCGGAACGGGTCCCAGCGCATAGGTGAGCAGGCTGCCGGATACGAAGAACAGGGCAAGCAGGGCCGCGCCCGGCAGACCCGCGCCGCTGAAGACGGCGCTCCCCACCAGGGCAGCTGCGACAGCGCCCCCGACTGTCAGCCAGCCGAGGGCGCGTCCGATGAGGGCCAGGCCGCCGGCCAGCGCGACCGCGGCCGCAATGCTCATGGACCGGCGGGTTCGTCGGGCTCGAAGAGCAGCCGCTCCAGGAGCCGCTTGCGGAGCGCCTCCGGCGCCTCGCGCGCCTTGGCCCGGGCTTCCAGGAACTTGAGGTAGGCCGACTCGAATTGGGAGACGGCAAGGCAGGGCGCGCACTTCTCGAGGTGCTGCCGCACCTCCTCGGCCCTGACCGGCGTCAGCTCCTCGTCGAGGTACTCGTAGAGGCGGTCCAGCGCCTCCAAGCAGTCGATGTTCTGTTGCCCGTCGGTCATTCGTCTCGCCTCTTGATGTAGCCCATCTCCACCGCGTAGTCGTACAGCTCGCGTTGCAGCGCCTGGCGCGCCCGGAACAGCCGTGACTTCACCGTGCCGACCGGCACCTCGGTGATCTCGGCGATCTCGGCATACGGCAGGCCCTCGACGTCGCTCAGGACCAGCGTCTCCCGGAACTCGTCGGGCAGGCGGTCGATGGCCTGAAGCACGTCCTCGTCCACTATCTGGTCGAAGAACTTTCCTTCAGGGTCCTTCTCCTGGACGTCCTCGAACACCGTGAACGACTCGATGCGCGTCACGTCCACTTCGGTGGCCCGGCGGCGGGCCTTGCGGTACTCGTTGATGAACGTGTGGCGCAGGATCGTGAGGAGCCAGGCGCGCACGTTGGTTCCCGGCTTGTACTGGTGCCAGGAGCGATACGCCTTCAGCATGGTTTCCTGTGCCAGATCTTCGGCCTGCGCCTCGTTGCCCGAGAGGCGCAGTGCCACCCGGTAGACGGTGTCGAGGTGCGGCAGGGCCTCCGCTTCGAAGGCCTCTCTCCGCGGGCCGGAAGTGTCGCTCACGCTGCGGCGTTCCTGATTCGAAATAGAAGCAGTGGTGACCGGTACAATCGCCCCGCGGGACAGGCGGCGCAACGGCCTACTGGAATCAGTGCATCATCACGGCTAACTTGCGCGCCGTACTCACACACCCTCACCACACACCAATGGACGACCGCCCCGCGCGACCGGTCCACGCCATAATTCCGCTTGCGGTGCTCGAGGCCATGCGGCACTTGGACGCTCCAACGTCCGAGCAGCCCACCGAGTACGAGGCGGAGCTTTCGAGCAAGCGGCTCGGCACCAGCCGCACGGTGGCCGCCCAGATCGAGCGCTATGCCGGGCTGGCGGGCAGGGGAGCCAGGCTCGAGGCGGGGGAGGTCGCGGCGTTGCTGCGGCTGGCGGGGCGCCGCGGCGACGCGGCCCTCGTGTTCGCCGATGCGGGGCGCAGGGCGGCGGCGCACGCGGTGCGCTCCATTTCCATCCTGTCGCGTGCGGCGTGGCGCATTCTGCCGGGGTTCGCCCGCAGCCGCTACGGGTTCTCCCTGGTGCGCCGAGCAGCGGAGGGCACCTTCGGGGTGACGTTGAGCCGTGACGGCACCGGGGTGAAGGCGGTGTCGCAGGGCCTGCCGTCGGCGCAGGCCACCTCCGACGGCTCGGCCTGCAGTCTGTATGGCTCGGCAGTAGCGGCGCTGCTGCGGAGGTTCACGGATTTCGACGGGGCGGTGATGCATCCCGCTTGCGAGACGAACGGCGCGCCGGAGTGCCGCTGGCATACAGCGGGAACCTGAGGAGCTAGAGCCATGGGGCAGATAGATCTCGAGCGGTTGGCCGACTCGCTGAAGCAGCGGGGGCTGGACGGCTGGCTCGTCTACGACTTCCATGACAGCAACCCGATTGCGCGCCGCCTGCTGGGTGACACCGGGATGCTGACGCGCCGCGTGTTCGTGTGGCTCCCCGCCGTGGGGCCGGCCCGCGCCCTGGTGCACTGGCTCGACAAGAGTGCCGTGGGAGAGTTCTTCGGCGAGTTCGACACCTACACCACGTGGCAGGAGCTGCACCAGCAGCTGCTGGAGATGGTGGGAGGCCGGCGCATCGCGATGGAGACGTCGCCGGAGAATGCGGTGCCGTACCTCGATCTGGTGCCCTCCGGAGTGGTGGAGCTGCTGCGCCGCCTCGGAGCCACCATCGTCTCTTCGGCGCCGCTGGTCACTGAGTTCGCGTCGCGCTGGTCGGCCGCAGAGTCGGAAGATCACCGCAAGGCGGCCGAGCTGATCGCCGAGATCGCGCGCACCACCCTGCAGGAGGTACTGGGCCAGGTCGGCACGGCCGGCGAGGTGGCGGTGCAGCGGCGGGTGCTGGAGCGCATGGCGGCGGTGGGCCTGGAAACCGAGGACGCACCGATCGTTGCGTTCGGAGCCCACTCCTCGGATCCGCACTTCTCTCCCACTCCGGAGGACGACCGGATCCTGGCGGCCGGAGACGTGATCCTGCTGGACCTGTGGGGCCGCTTCTCGCCCAACACGGTGTGGGCGGATCAGACCTGGATGGCCCACGCGGGCGGGGCGCCCCCCGATCCGGTGCGCCAGGTGTGGGACGCGGTGCGCGAGGCGCGCGACGGGGTGGTCGAGCGGCTGCGCGAAGCGGCCGCCGCCGGCGAGCGCATCAATGGAGCTGCGCTGGACAACGTCGCGAGGGGCGTGTTGGCGACTCACGGGTTCGCCGAAGCGTTCACCCACCGCACGGGACACTCGATCGATCTCAGTCTGCACGGGTCGGGGCCCCACCTGGACGACTTCGAGACGCACGATGTGCGCGAGCTGCTCGACGGGGTGGCCTTCTCGGTGGAGCCCGGCGTGTATCTGACCGGTCGGTTCGGCGTGCGCAGCGAAATCAACGTCGTCGTGCGCGCCAACGGTCCGGAAGTGACTCCGGCGGCTCCACAGACACAGATTCTGGTGTGAAGACCGCCCGGAAGTGCCAGAGTGACGAAAGCCGAGAATTTCGGTTCCTTTTCGGGAGGGTCTGCTTGACAGACGCAAACATTGGCCACATACTGGCCGTGTCAGCCACGGAGGTGAAAAACACGTAACAGCTTTGTCAGCTTCCATTTCCCAACCCACATCACGATTCCTTCCCTCACCTAGGTTCCCTGCCGCGAGCTGGGACCATGGCGCGTAGTATCGGTGGTGTGGCGCTAAGTTGCCAAACCGTAGTGTCTTAGGGGTCCATGTCTATGGAGGAAGAGTCCATGACAGAGAATCGTCGAATTGCCTTTGGACGAGTAGCGAGGGTCCTGGCTGCGGCCGCCCTGCTAGCGTTCGGGGCCACCGAGCTCGGGGCGCAGGGAGCCACCGGGAAGATCCAGGGAACTGTGATCGACCCGACTGGCCAGCCCGTCGCGAATGCTCAGGTCTTCATTCTGGGGACCGCATTTGCGGCGCTCACGAACGAGACGGGGTTTTACTTCTTTAACAACGTGCCCGCAGGTACTTACGACCTCCGGGCACAATTCATTGGCTACCAGCCGGCAGAGGTCCGCGGTATCCGCGTTCTGTCAGACCAGACGCTGACCGTGAACTTCGGGTTGTCGGGCGCGGTAGCCATCGAGGCGATCACGATCACGGCGGCAGAAACACCGATCGTGCCGCGTGACCAGGTGGCGTCGAAGTCGATTGCCACCGGCGACAACATCGACCAGTTGCCGGTCGACGACGTGGCCAACGTGATCGACCTCCAGCCCGGCGTCGTGCAGGGCACTCAGGGCAACCTGAGCGGCCTGTCGATCCGGGGCGGCCGGCCCGGTGAGGCCGTCGTCTACATCGACGGCGTACCGGTTCGGCGGCTGGGCTCGGGCCAGACCCAGCTGAACACCGGCACCAACGCGCTGGAAGAGGCGTCGGTGACAACGGGCGCCATGGACGCCGAGTTCGGCGACGCCCAGTCAGGCGTGATCTCGCTGGTCACGCGGACCGGCGGCCCCCGCTTCCAGGGGACCCTGCTGGCCGAGACCGACGAGATCTTCGGCAACACGATCAGCGCTGGCTTCAACCGCTTCGAGGGATCGCTCAGCGGGCCGATCTTCGGCAACCTGACGTTCTTCGTCAGCGGCCTGGTGCAGGGCAACGTGTCCGACCGGCGCGGCAAGGGCTGGGAGAACGTGCCCGAGTACACCCTGGGACCGCTGGACACGACGATCACCATCGCGGATGCGACCACCGGTGACTCGATCGCGCTGGACATCCCGGAGTTCGTGCAGTTCACCGGGCAGTGCGACGCGGCCAGCAACCTCGGCTTCGAGTGCCAGGGCCGCCGCCGCCCGTACGACTTCCAGACCAACTGGCGGGCCAACGCCAAGCTGACCTACACCTACGGTCAGGGCTCGCGTGTTAGCGTCTCCGGTCTGTGGGATCAGGACCAGAACCGGCTCACGCCCGGGGCCATGATGTACAACCCGCAGGCCTACGGCGGGAACAGGGCCAACTCCCAGGTTTTCATCCTGAACTGGGTGCAGCAGGTGTTCCGCACGGCCGAGACGGAGCTGGCGTTCGACCTGAACCTCTCGTACCAAACGGACAAGTTCCGCCAGGGCGCCTTGACCCGCGAGTGGGAGATGGACCACCGCTCGCCGAACATGGGCATCGACTTCTCGCCGATGCAGTTCGTGGTGGACTTCGACAATTACTCGCCGGACGACAACGGGGACCGGTCGGTCACCCAGCTCAAGTCGCAGGACGACTGGGACCGGCTGATGAAGAACGTCCAGGACAACCTGGGCACCCGTATGCCGTATCTGGGACGTGACGACCTGCGCTACAACCAGGCGTACCGGATGAACCCGTACGCCCTCACGACCGGCTTCTCCACCGGCGGGCTGAACGACGCCGGCGGCAACGCGTGGTTCCTCAATGACGAGCGGAGAATCCTGGGCCGCCTCAACGTCGACTGGCAGTTCGACCGGTACAACCGGCTCAAGTTCGGCGTGGAGGGCCTGAGCGGACAGCTCCAGGAGCATTCGGCGGGCAGCTACAACCGCCAGATCTTCCAGGATGCGTACTCTGACAGCCCCACGCGCTGGGCCGCCTACATTCAGGACCGGCTGGACCTGGGCGACGTGGTGCTGGAGCTCGGGCTGCGCTGGGACCAGTACAACATCAACGGCTTCTTCCCGCTGACGCCGTCACGCATATTCACGCACCCGGCCTACGACCCCGACCTCACGGCCGAGGACATGGCCTGCTCGGGTGCCGAATGTGACGCGCCGGACGCGATCGACAACTTCGTCTGGCAGACCTCGAAGTCGCACACCGCCTGGTCGCCGCGGCTCCGGGTTTCGTTCCCGGTCACCGACCGGACCAACTTCCGGCTGTCGTACGCGCACCAGGTGCAGTCTCCGCCGTTCGACAACGTGCTGCAGGCGAAGAACAACGACATCACGATCACCAACACCAACGACTCGTTTGGTGGTGACGTGCGGCACGGGAAGTCCATCCTGTTCGAGTTCGGCATCCGGCACGCTTTCACGCGCGACCTAGTGTTCGACATTTCGGCGTTCAATAAGGACAAGGTCGCCGACCTGGCGTACCGGTTGGTCGACTTCTTCGATCCGCTGAACCAGCGCATCACGCCGGTCAACGTGCTGACCAACGCCGACTTCGGGAACATCAAGGGGTTCGACGTCAGCCTGCTGTTCCGGGCCGGCAACTGGTTCAACGGCCAGGCGGCATACACGTTCCAGTCCGCCAAGGGAACGGGCTCCAACCCGTTCAGCTACCTGACCACGAATGCCCGTCAGGTTTCGCAGGTAACCGGCGAGCGGCTCGACCCGCCGCAGGCGATCACGCGCACGGACGACGACCGGACCCACAACATCGTGGGCTCGATGGCCTTCAACTGGCCCGGCGACTTCCAGCGCGGTTCGTGGTATGGCGAGCTGCTCCGCAACGGCGGCCTGTTCTTCAGGTGGCGCATCATCAGCGGCCTGCCTTACACGAGGCTGGTCAACACCGGTAACGGCCAGGAGGCGTTCGGTGGCACGGCGTTCGGGCTGATATCCGAGCGTCAGGACGACGTGCTGAACGCGTCCGAGCTGCCGTGGCAGTACTGGTTCGATCTCCGGGTGACGAAGGGCTTCCGCCTCGGACCAACCGACTGGACGCTCTACGCCGACTTCCGGAACCTGTTCAATGTCACGAACGTGCTCGGCGTGTTTGCCGAGACCGGTGACGTCGTGAACGAGCAAGACTTCGAGACCGCCATCACGGCCGAGCTGTCCCGCCTGCGGACGGACGCGGGCGCCGGCCGGACCACCGTGGATGCCGCCAACGGACTCGAGGCATTCGATGTCCGTGACTGCTTCTCCGGCTCCGCATGGGGTGGTTCAGGCGGTCCTGCCGACTGCGTGCTGGTACAGAAGGCCGAGGCGCGGTTCGGCGACGGCAACGGTCTGTATGACCTCGACGAGTACGAG
Source organism: Gemmatimonadota bacterium (assembly GCA_039586895.1). Lineage (GTDB taxonomy): Bacteria > Gemmatimonadota > Gemmatimonadetes > Gemmatimonadales > GWC2-71-9 > WVYX01. Next base: position 17,745 of record JBDHJM010000027.1, read on the forward strand.
GCAGCCATGACCGTCTGGTACAACCGTTTCGACGGTGTCCAGACCTTCAACGGCACGCCGCTGCACATCCGGCTGGGCGTTGAGTTGGCTTTCTAATAGATGAAATGCGCTGCGGGCGGCGGCCGGCCATACCCGGTTCCGCCGCCCGCTAGGAGAAACAACACCTGAGGGATCGGATGACTATGAGGACAAACTCGTTTACCCGCGCACTCCGCATTGGCGTTGCGCTAGCGCTCCTTGGAGGCTTCGCAATCCCGGCCGCTCAGGCCAGGGAAAACGAAGACGCCCGGGCGCGCAACCGCATTCAGCTCAGCGCGCTGTTGTTCAGCCTGCTTGAGGTGAACAACGTCTTCTGCGGAGTCAATGCTCTGGGCGAGCTGTGCGTCGATCCGACGAACTCGTCCACCGTACCAGGAGGCTTCTGGCCCAAGGGAAGCCCCAACGGATACATCTTCAACTCGGGACTGCAGCTCGCCGGGATCATCCCGAGCGATGCAGGCTTCGAATGGGCCAGCGACACAACCGGGGTGTTCTTCATGGACCCGCGCGGCGACCAGGGCGCGGGCGACCCGGTGTCACTGGTCTACAACTCGCTGGATCCGGACGACGCGGCGAACTGGCCGGACCAGGCCATCGTCCGCGACACGGCGATCTTCAGCTCCATCCTCATCGGCCGCCAGAGCGTTTCTCAGCAGGACCTCTGGAACCGGACCTGGGACGGCAACCCGACCCTGGCCGGCGCCCGGGAGCACCCCCTTGGAGTGCTTGTGGAAGAGCGGGCCATGGGGTGGAACTTCCCGAGCGGCAATGAGGACATCGTTTACTTCGTCTTCACCTTCTACAACATCTCGGCTGAGGACCCGGCTGCCTACGCTGGGCTGGATCCGGCCATCCGGGACAGCATCCATGACATCGCCGTGGACTACGTCCAGGGCGCCGAGGACCGGTTCGGTGTGGACATTCCCTTCGGGGGTTACGAGATCACCGAGTTCTACAACGCGTTCTTCATGGATCCGGACGTAGGGGACGCACGCGCCAACTATGGTTCGGCGATCCTGCCGTTCCAGATGGCCATCGCCTACAAGTCCAACTTCCTCGAGACCAACTGGCAGTACCCGCCGGCCATCAACGGCCCGCCGTTTGCGGCGGCGCCCGGGTTCATCGGGGTGAAGTACCTCCTGAGCCCGACGGATCCCGTATCGGGCAACGAGGTTGGGCTCTCGCTGTTCTCCACCACGTACAACGCGGTGCCCGGCGCAATGCCGGACCCCACTGGCGTGGTCCAGATGTGGCGCTACCTGTCGGGAAACAACGACCCGGCACAGGGCGACTTCCCCTGCAACGTGGCGAATCCCATCGAGCGCAAGCTCTGCTTCTTGTTCCAGAACGATGACGACGTGCGGTTCTTCCAGTCGTCTGGCGGGCCCACGATCACGCTGCCGCCCGGCGGCAGCGGGACGATCGTCGTGGCCTACATCCACGCCGCGCCCGTGGCCGCGCCCCTTACGGCGGCCGGCGGCGTGGGCGGCGACGTCAAGCCGTTCACCCCGTACACCGGCGATTCGATCGCTGCCAACCAGTGCGACGCCAACCCGGACAACGGTTCGCTCGGGCTGGGTCCCTGCGTCCGGCAGGTGGACGAAATAGCCGGATGGCTTGGGCACGCCGACACCGACGGCAGCGCCGAGATCGAGCAGGACGAGGTGCTCTCGGTGCCCGGCTCGCTGCTGGACAAGGCCATGGTGGCGCAGGCGGTGTTCGACAACAAGTTCCTGCTGCCCTTCGCGCCCGACCCGCCGACGTTCTACCTGGTGGCGGGCGACAACGAGGTGACCGTGGTGTGGGAGCAGTCGACCAGCGAGACGCTGGGCGATCCCTTCCACGCGATCGCCAGCGACCCGCTGTCTCCGCTGTACGATCCCAACTTCCGCCTGTTGGACGTTGAGGGCTACCGGATCTACCGCGGTCGCACGGCAGCACAGCTGGAGCTGATCGCGCAGTTCGACTATGCCGGAACGTCCTTCGTGGACGCCACCGGCGCGTTCGACTACGGCAACCTGTGTGCGCCGGAGCTGGACGTGACCAGCGGCTGTCCGGCCGACTTCTACAATGCGGGCGGCACGGGTGCCGGTGAGACAGAGTCTCACGACATCGGCACGCCGTTCGTTCAGGTGCTGGGCGGCTGCACGGGCCCCGGCGGTGCTGCCGACTGCTTCAGCGGCGGCCGCGTGCCACTGACCGACGGTACGATCTTCATCACCGCGTCGGATTCGGTGGCGTCGAGCAACGGCTTCCCGGCCTTCGCGAACACCGGCGTTCCTTTTGCGTACGTTGATCGGGCCGTCCGGAACGCGTTCACGTACCACTACGCCGTGACGGCGTTCGACGTGAACTCACTGAAGTCAGGTCCCAGCTCGCTGGAGAGCGCGCGCGTGACGCAGACCATCGTGCCGCGCAGCACGGCGTCGAACGTGATCGCCCCCGAGGGCATCACGTGGGCGCTGCTGGACCGGGATGGCAACGAGCTGGATCCTGCAGCTCCGCACCCGACTATCGATGCAACGACGGGAACGTTCAGCGGGCCGGCTCCGCCGACCGCAGCGCTGCAGCCCTTCGCCGGCGAGCTGTTTGCCGCCGGGCTCCTCATCGAGGGCCAGACGGCGACGTTCCAGATCGACTCGGTGTTCCCCGAGTACTACCACGAGTGCACCTACTACATGACGGTGACCGGGCCTACCGGCACTCAGGAGGTCAGCTTCGTGCACCCCGGTGGCGGTTGTCCGCTGGGGCAGGAGGAGGTTTCCGACGATCCGGCGATTGGACCGCTGAAGGTGGGTCTGACCGCCGACCAGACCAAGGCGGCTGAGATCGGTCTGGAGGGGATTCCCCTGGCCGGCGAGGTACAGGCCGTCGTCGTCATCAGTGAGGTGACGTACAACTCCACGTCGGCTGACTGGCACCCGCAGGTGGAGGGCGCGTTCTTCGCCGCGCAGGATCCGGCGCTGAACGACGCTGTCGGGCCGGTTGACCAGGGAGGCTCGCGCTGGTTCGACGGCGACAACGAGACGACCGCCGACCCGACCCTGCAGGGCGGGCACGGTGCTCTGAGCGGTGTCACGGCGATCTACCAGCCGGCGCCGTTCGCACCCTGGGAGAACGCGGACGCCCACACGCGGCGCCCGATGCAGACCATGTACCACACGCAGCGCGCCGCCGACATCAAGCTGTACTGGGGCGCCAGCGGTGGACTGGACTCCGTCATCGACGTCACGCACAACGTTCCGATGACGTTCCAGGAGCAGAACCGCGTGGGTTGGGGCTTCATTGGCGACAACTCATGCGCGGGCTGCAAGACGTCGGTACCGACCCCTGACGGCCTCATCACGTACGAGGACTGGCCCCAGGGTGCCTGCTTCGTTGGCATGGGCAACTGGAACCAGACGGGCTGCGCAACGCGGGTGTGGTTCAACTCGATCACGGCGGCCGGCGGTCTTCTGCCGACCGACACCGACGGTGACCACACCAACGGTACGGAGGGCCAGGGATTCGGCATGTGGATCAACGGCGCGCCGTACTACTTCAACACTACGGCCATACCTGCCGCTGGCACGGTGTGGACGCTGCGGGATTACAACGGCCTGGTCAGCCAGGACGCGAGCGGCGCCTACTCCTACGCGCCCCAGAGCTCCAACGTCCCGATTCCGGGGCTGAGGCTGGTGGCGACCGTTGGAGCGCCGGCGGTAGTGGATGACACCCTAGAGGTGGATCTCACGCTGGTGCACACGGTGCCGGATCCGTACTACGTGACAACGTTGCTGCAGTTCGTGAACCTGCCTAACCAGGCAATCGTTCGCATCTATTCGGTGAGCGGGATCCTGGTGCAGATACTGGAGCACAACGATCCTGCTGGCGGTGGCACGTTGGACTGGGACCTCCGGAACCGGAACAACCAGATCGTGGCCAGCGGCGTGTACTTCTTCCACGTCGAGACCGCGACCGGGCAGGAGACTACCGGCCGGTTCACGGTGGTGAACTTCGCGCAGTAACAGGACACCAGCGGCGGGCGGGGCCGAGGGGCCCCGCCCCGCCGAAACGGAGGCACCTATGAAGCGTCTGTTTATTCGAGCGATGTGTGCCGTTGCGGTGATCGGCCTGTTCGCGGCTTCGCCCGCGAATGCTCAGTCCGACATCGACAACACCGCGTACGGCACCACCGCTGGCGAGTTCCTGCTCCTCGGCGCAGGTGCGAGGGGTGCGGCGCTCGGCGGTCCGTACGCTGCCATCGCGAAGGACATCGATGCGCTGTACTGGAACCCATCCGGTATTGCGTTGATGGACCGCCCCGGAGCAATGATCTCCACCTATTCCTATGTAGCCGATACGCGCTACAACTGGGTGGGTGTCGGTTTCCCGTTTGGTGGTGGCGCACGCGCTCTCGGCCTGCAGGCCGGCAGCTACGGGTTTTCGGATCAGCCCGTGTACACCATCGAGAACCCCGACGGCGACGGCAGCACTTACGGCGTGTCGCAGTTCTTCGTCGGCCTCACCTACGCCCAGAACTTCTCCGACCGCTTCTCGGCGGGTGTCACCGGCAAGGTGATTTCGGACAATCTGGCGGATGTGGGCGGCAGCACCTGGGCGTTCGACTTCGGCACCAATTTCCACGCCCGGATCGGTGAGCGGCCGATTTCAGCGTCGTTCGTGATTCAGAACCTCGGGCCCGCGATCCAGCATAACGGCTCCCCGCTGGGAGCCGCTGTAGCTCGTGAGGCTCCTCTGGATCAGCAGAACATTCCGCAGGAGGATGCGGAGGCGCGGCTGCGGACCAAGGAATGGAACCTGCCGGTGGTATTCCGGTTCGGCGTGGCGTTCGACTTCGTGAACACGGCGGCGAGCCGCCTCACCGTGCTCGGTGAGTTCACCCAGCCGAACAACAGCGACCTCTCGGCGGGCGGCTCTCTGGAGTTCGCCCTTCCCAACATCAGCCAGTCGGGCTTTGGCGTGATGCTGCGAGGTGGCTACCAGTATCAGCCGGACAACAACATCTCCCTGACGGGAGCTGCGGGCTTCCAGAGTGACCTCACCTCGAGCGAGGGGATGGACGGTCTGGGGCTCGGTGGTGCGCTTATGTGGGACCGGGGCAGCGGGTTCGGCCTTTCGCTGGACTACGCGTACCGGAACATGGGTATCCTGGGCGCCACGCACTATTGGAGCGCGGTGTTCTACTGGTAGGCGGTTCACGAGGCTGGGGGCGGCGTCCGCGCCGCTCCCAGCCCAGGCTCTTTGGCATGCGTAAACTGGGTTGGGCTCTCGCACTGGCCGTGGCCCCCGCCCTGAGCGGTTGGCACGCGGTTCAGACAGATGGGGATGTGGAAGTGGTCGCCGTGCGGTTCTACCGTGGCGGCACGACGCTGGTGGATGCGTTTGCCAGGGTTCCGTTTTCCCTGGTGCAGCCGCTCACTGAGGGCGGAGGCGGTGCATACATCATCGGCGTGTCGGTGCGGGACAGCACCGGACTGGTGCTGTTCGAGGACCGGTGGTCGCAGTCGGTGTCGAATGCCGTGCTGCGCGTAGCGGGAACCTCGGCGGTGGAGTACTTCAGCTTCGGCGCACAGCCAGGGGAGTACACCATCGAGGTGGCGGTGACCGATTCGGCGTCGGGACGCGTGATGCGGCGGACGACCGAGGTGCAGGCCTTTGCGGCGGCGCCTCCGGCATCCGACCTGCTCCTGGCGCCGGGGATGCGGCGTGGTGACCCGGAGGATCGGGTGGCGGGACCTGGGGAGATCAAGAAGGGTGCGATCTTCTTCACCGCTGCGGCCGGTCCCGTGCTGACGCCGCGCCAGGCCGGCCTGTTCTACTACTTGGAGCTGTATCCGGGACAGGCGGCCACGGCGACTTTGGTGGCTCGAGTTCTGGGAGCCGGCGACCGGGAATTGGTCGCGGCACCGCCGCTGGAGGTAGCGGTTCCGGCGGCGGGTGGGGTGGCCCACAGTGGGCTGAACCTGACCGGGTTGCCACCTGGTGAGTACCGGCTCGAGCTAGCGGTGCAGTTGCCTGCCGGCGAAGTCCGGCGCCGCGCCGAGTTTTCGATGGCCAGTTTCGATACCGAGGCTGCCCTGGCGCAGACGGCGACGGAGGAGGCGAGCCGGTTCGCGTACATGACCGAGCTGCAGCTGGACTCGGCGTACGGCCCGCTGATCCACATCATGGAGTCGGACGAGGAGGGGATCTTCGAGTCCCTTTCTCTCGAGGGGAAGCGCAACTACATGGAGCAGTTCTGGCGCAAGCGCGACCCCACGCCCGGCACCACGGCCAACGAGGCCGCCGACGGGTACTACGTGCTCGTCGCGGAGGCCAATCGGCGGTTCAGGGAGGGCGGCAGGGCCGCCACCCCGGGCTGGCGCACCGACCGCGGACGGATTCTGATCCGCTATGGCGAACCAGAGTTTCACCTGCAGGAGGCGGTTCCGCGCGGACAGTATCCATGGGAGGTGTGGCGTTACATGTCCGGCCGCGCCGGAGGTTACAAGTACGTGTTCGTGGACGAGACTGGCTTCGGCAACTGGGCCTTGGTGTTCACGAACAACCTGCGAGAGCCGACACGTTCGAATTGGGAGGCCCTCCTGGCACCGGATGATTTGCAGAGGGTCGAGAATTTTTGATCGATCGCGGCTGAAGCCGCAAATCCTAGGGAGTGAGGAGCATATGAACCGACTTCTATTTGGGGTGGCTTGCCTGGGGCTCGCGTTTGCCACCGGTTGCGCGTCGGATCCCACGGCGGATCTCCGCACCGGGGCGGCGCGCGTCCAGACCACGCGCACCTATCTGCAGCTGGTGCCGGGTGATTCGGCTTCGGTCACTGCGCGCACGCTGGACAACCAGGGGAACCCGATAGCGCCGCTGCCGACGGTTTCCTCCAGCGACGCCGCCGTGGCGACGGCTGCGGTCGACTCGGTCATCACGGCCAATCCTTCGCCGCGGTTGAACTTCTTCGTCAAGGGCGTCGCGCCCGGTGAGGCGGTGGTTTCGGCTGCCGCGGAAGGAGTCACCGAGACTGCAGACATCACAACGCTGGTGTTCCCGGAGACGTTCCCGGGATCGGCGTCCGTCAACTCGACGGGCCGCACCGACGTGGTGACCGTCACCGCCGATCCGGTCGTGGAGTTCGACACCTCGGGCACCAGCGAGGTGCTGGTGGACGGGGCGTCGGCTGATGTTCTCAGCCTGACTTCGACCGAGATGGTGTTCTCCTGGTCGGCCGCGGCCGCAGTTGCGGAGGCCGAGGTCACGATCACGGATGTCCTGTTCCTGGGCCAGTTTCCGACTACACTCGTCCTGGCCGATCCGGTTGCTCTGACGCAGGACGACGACGAGCCGGCCAACGACACCGATGTGCCCGCTGGCGGGACATTGACGACGGCCACATTCGGTATCGGGGTGATCAACAGGGGCTCTTCGGCGAGTGACGACGGCCGCGACTTCTGGTGCGTGACAGTGCCTGCCGGCGACAACACCTTCCGGATCGGCTGGGGTGGAACCGGTGAAGACGCAGACATCGACGTCTTCGTGTTGTCGGGCTGCACGGGCTCGTTCAGCTACGGCGGTGATATTACAGGGTTCGCGATGGCGACGGGCGCCAACCCGGAGTCGTGGGATGGAGCGGCGATGACGGCGGGAGCCTACATGATCCTCATCGAGGTGTACGACCCGCACGACGTGCCGGATCCATTCTACTACCAAATCGAGGTGTTCCCGACGCCGTCCTAATCGGCACGGGTTGATACCGGCGGGCTACGGTAGGATTCCGCCGGCCACACAATAAAGGAGCGCCTCCGGTTCCTCCGGGAACCGGGGGCGCTCGCATTGCCTCTGCTCTCCCTCGACTTTGCCTGTCCCGTTTAGCGGGTCGGATCCCCCCTGCCTGGGGCGTACAGCGATCCAATCCGCTGAGCCCGGAAGACGTAGAGACCGTCGATCCCGGTCACCTCCCACGCACGGTTGCCGGATTCGTCGAACTCCACCACTGCGGCTCCGCGCCCGAATGAGATCAAGGCGTGCCCGTTCGTGAAGTACTGGGTGCTCCCTCCCACCGTGGCGAACCTGTCTGGTGTGTCGAAGAACGCCACCGTCAGTATCGCCGTCTTCGTGACCGGATTGAGGATGTAGCGCTCGCCCTGGGACGGCGGCGAGAAGCCGTTGTCCAGCAGCTGGACCATCCCGGGTCCGGCCCGCCGCACCCCGTGCTGGCGCGCGAACCCGGAGTCGGGGTCGTTCATCAGAGAGAACTGGCTACGCTTGCCTCCGAAGCGCCACATCACCTCGCCGGTGACCTTGTCGACCTTCGTCACCTCGTTGAGGCTGCGGAACGACAACAGGAGGTTCCCGTCGTGATCGAAGTCGATGCCGTTGCCGTGCGTGAAGTTCACGTTCGGACCGGTAGGAATCACTACAAGGTCCGTGATATCGAAGTGATCGAACGCGTTCCACTCGAACATGAGCTCGCCTTCCGGGCTCAGATGCTGGACGACGGTGGCCGTTACATTCGCGGAGTCGAGGCCACCCACGCCTGAAAGATCCATGATCCGGGTTTCGTCGCAGAGCAGCCACGCCGTGTCGTCCGCCTCCATCATGATTTCGTGGAACCGGGTCGGACGTCCTGCGCACTGCAGAATCCCGATCTCGTCGCCCAGCTCGTTCAGCATGCTGAACACGCGAACGGAGTCGCTCAGGCCGAGCAGCGTGTAGCGTCCGTTGGGGTGGGCTTGGAAGGAGTTGAGCGTCCCGTCGGGCCGCTCCTTGTACCACACTACACGGCCCGCGTTGTCGATGATCACCGGGCCATCCGGCAGTGAAAGCGTCACGAACCCCGGGGTGGTGTCGGACCCCTGGGCTGCAAGCGCGGGGATCCAGGCCGGTAGGGTGCCTGCAACGAACTCCGAGGTGTCCACACCGGCGAACACCGAGTCACCCAACACGAGATTGGTCTCGACCAGGTAGGTGGTTGCCGGCTCCAGTCCCAGCACCGGCACTCGTGCCACCCCCTCCTCGAGCGGATAGGGCGGCGATTCCAGTACCGCGCCGCCCTCCTCCCAGTAGCGCACGAAGGCGGAATCGAACCCGGCCCCGGTGACCACCGAGACGGCACTGATGACGTTATGTGGGTTGGGTTCCACTACGACGCTCTCGAGCGTCGCGGTCGGCCCCTGGTCTTCGCCGCAGCCAGTGAACGCCGCCATGGTGGCCGCGACGGCCGCCCAACGACCCAGCTCACGCACGTGCATCCTCCATATTGGACTCATGAGGTCGGGTTTGCTACCCCGGAGCCCTTCGAAGGAGCCGCTGGCGGCCGTGTGGCCCTGGAGTTGGATCGGCCTCAGTGGGTGGGGTCGGCGGCGCCGGGCCGGTATAGCGATTGGACGCGCTGTGCGCGGAACGCGTAGATCCCGTCGAGGCCCGTGAGCTCCCAGGCCCGGCTCCCCGTCTCATCCACCTCGACGACCCTGCCGGCGCGGCCGAACGAGATCAGGGTGTGGCCGTTCGAGAGATACTGCGTGCTGCCCCCGGTGCGGCTGTGAGAATCCGGAGCGTCCCTGAAGTCGACAGCGAGCACCGCGGTCCTGTGCTCGGGATCGATGAGATAGCGGATGAACCGAGACGGGGCGTTTGCTCGGTTGTCGAACAGTTGGATCCAGCCGGCTCCAGCAGACCGCAGCCCATGTTGAAACATGAACGCCCAATCTGGGTCGCTGAGGACAGTGAACTCGTTGCGCTTGCCTCCGAAGCGCCAAATCACCTCACCTGTGGTCCTGTCCACCTTGGTGACCTCGGCGAGGGCGCGGAAGCAGAGCAGCAGATTACCGTCGGCGTCGAAGTCGAGAGCGTTGCCGTGCGTGAAGTTCACGTTGGGGCTGCTGGGTATCCGGCGGAGGTCCGTGATGTCGAAGTGGTCGAAGGTGTTCCACTCGTACACCACTGTGCTGGCGGCGTCGATGTGCTGCACAACCGTTCCCTGGACGTCAGCCGAGTCGAACCCTCCGTAAGCGGTCAGATCCATAATCCGGTTCTCGTTGCACAGCAGCCACACGCTGCCGTCGGCCTCCATGCGGGCCTCGTGCGCGCGCGTGCGGTAGCCGGCACACCCGAGTATCCGCTCCTCGTTGCCGAGTTCGTCGAGGACCGTGAACTGCCTTCCCCCCGTGTCGGCGACCCCCAAGAGGGTGTAGCGCCCGTTGGGATGGGCCTGGAAGTTGTTGATGGTGCCGTCCGGCACGTGCTTGTACCACACTACGCGGCCCGTGTTGTCCACGATCAGCGGCCCGCCCGGCAGGGACAGCAGGACGAAACCTGGCGTCGTGTCCGTGCCGAACGCCCCTATCGCAGGAATCCAGTCGGGCAGTGTGTCGGTCTGGATCTCGACCGTGTCCACCCCAGCGACTATCGAATCGCCCAGCACCAGGCTGGTCTCGACGAGGTAGGTGGTCGACGGGAAGAGCCCCAGCACCGGCACCCGCGCCACCCCGTCCTCGAACGCGTACGGCGGTGACTCCAGCACAGTACCGCCCTCCTGCCAGTAGCGCACGAAGGCAGAATCAAACCCGGCCCCGGTGACCACCGAGACGGCGCTGATGACGTTGTGTGGATTGGGTTGCACCGCGACGCTCTCCAGCGTCGCGGTCGGTCCCTGAACATCGCCGCAGCCCGTGACCACCATGAGCTGTGCAGCGGCGAGCGCCCCTGCAGTCCACCACCTGCTCACGTTCCGCATCCTCATCCTCCCTCCCGCTTCACCCCCCGCCATCCACGCGGGTCCGTCAGTCAGCCTGCCGCGGCTGCAGCGGATCCGCTAGGCAGCCTGCGCCGCTGCGGCCCCTTCGCGGGCTCCCGCTCGGCTCCCGCTCACGGTGAGCCAGAGCAGCCAGACCAGCGCCGCCCAAACCGCCGTCCCCAGCGCGGCGTGCAGCCCGCGTGAGTGCGGTGACAGCTGGGTGAGCACCATCAAAGCCCCTACCGCCACCTGAGCCACCGTCAAACCCACGGTTACCCAGGCTGCCCTCAGGATGCGCCGTGCCGCCCCTTTGCGCTTGAGGCCGAGTCCCAGGCCCAGCACGTGGAGGAACAGGGCGTATGCGAGCAGCCGGTGCGTCCAGTGGATGTGCTGCAGGCCGCCGCCGGCGTCCGAGGGCCAGATCTGGCCGTTGCACAGCGGGAACCCCTGGCAGGCCGGCGCGGCGCCGGTCGTGGCCGTCATGCCCCCCATCAGGATGACGACCGCCGCCAGGACCGCCGCCGCTATGATCCCGCCACGCGACGGTGGGGCAGCGGTTGGAGGAGCTGCGATGGAGCCTGCTGCCACACCGGCCCTGAGCCCCAGCACCAGCAGGGTGGCCAGCAGTGCCATGGCGGTGCCCAGGTGCAGCACCACTGCGTGCGGCGGCAGCTCCAGCCACACGGCCACCGCGCCCAGCAGCGACTGCAGCACGAGCAGGCCCGCCGCCAGGTACGCCGGGCGGTCGGTGCCGCCCGGGCCCGAGCCGCCCGGGGTGCCGCGCAGGCGCGCCGCGTACACGACGACTGCGACGGTCAGCCCGGAAAGCCCGAGAGCAGCTATCCGGTGCAGGTACTCGATGACGGTTTCGACGGAGTCGAATGACGGGATGAGCTTCCCGTTGCACAGCGGCCAGTCGTCGCCGCAGCCCATGCCGGAGCCCGTGATACGCACCACGAAGCCCAGGACGATGAGCGCGTAGGCGAAGCCGGCCGTCGCGAGGGCGAGTCGGCTGAGGGTTTTCATGGCTGGAAAGCTCGCTCGTGGGGCGGCGCGGTACAAGGTCGGGGGCTCGGCCGGGGGTCCCCGGCCTCGCCTGGGTCCCTACAGCACCATCCCGAACACCATGAACAGCACTGTGGCGCCGCCGGCCGCCAGCAGAGCGTAGGGCAGCTGGGTGCGCACGTGGTCGATGTGGTCGGTGGCCGATGCCATCGACGCGACGATGGTGGTGTCGGATATCGGCGAGCAGTGGTCGCCGAAGATGCCGCCGCCCAGCGCGGCCGCCACCGTCAGTGCCGGGTGCAGGTCCAGCAGCTCCACCATCGGGATCACGATGGGGATCATGATGGCGAACGTGCCCCACGACGTCCCCGTGGAGAACGCGATGAAGCATGCCAAAAGGAACACGAGCGTGGGGACGATCCACACAGGCATCGTAGCCTGGGCCGCCTGCGCCACGAACACTCCGGTGCCCAGCGCGCGCGTGGTGGCGCCGATGGTGAACGCCAGCGAGAGCACGATCACCAGGGGGACGAGTCCCTGTATGCCCTTGATGATCTCCTGGGTGGACTCCTCGATGGTGAGGATTCCCTGGAGCCGGTACGACACGACCGCCATCAGCACGCCCACGATCACGCCCCACAGCACGGCCTGCGAGCCGCTGCCCGCCGAGAGGTCGCCGTCACCCGTGAGCCACAGGACCACCGGCACGGTGAGCACCATGGTGGCGATGGGCAGGACCATGTTGACTCCGCGCCGCGGCACTCCCTCCTTGGCCCGCTCTCCAGACACCTCGGCCGAGACCATCGGCTTGGCACCGTCCCGCAGCAGCTTGCCTTCTTCCTCTACCCGGCGCTCCGCCTCTTTCATGGGGCCGATGTTCCACCCGGTGAGGACCACAACGAGCGCCAGCAGCAGGGCGAGCACGGCGTAGAAGTTGAGCGGCACGGCCGCCACCAGGATCGTCGCGGGCCGGTCTATGCCCTGCGCGATGAGAAGTGCCGCCACGTACGCGCCCCACGCGTTCAGCGGCAGCAGGCTGCCGATGAGGATGCACTTGGGCGAACAGGTGGCGTCGATCACGTAGCTCAGCTTCTCGCGCGAAATGCGGAACTTGTCGTACAGGGGGCGCGCAACCGAGCCCGACACGAGCAGCCCGAAGTTGGATTCCAGGAACACCGACATGCTCACGCCGGTGGTGATCAGCCCCACCGAGCGCTTCGAACGGGCGAGGCCTGCCTGCTCCACGCCGCCCACGAATCCCTCCATCCCCCCCGACGCCTGGGTGAGCGTGATCATGGAGCCGATCAGCACGCTGAACATCAGCACGCGGGCGTTGTCGGCGTCCGTGACAGCGGCGACGTATGCGTCGACCGAGGCCACGAGGCCCGCCACAGGATTCCATCCGCTCATGATGGTCCACCCCAGCCACACGAACAGGGCGAGCGAGAGGTACACCTGCTTGGTTTTGATCGCGAGCCCGATAGCCACGATGGGCGGCAGAATCGACAGCCAGCCGTAGGAATCCATGGGCCTCCCCAGGCGAGTCGTCCGAAGCTAACGGCCCGGCTGCGGTCCGCCAAACGGCCCCGGGCGGCCGCGTGACGGCAACTCTCGACGGCTTGATTCTGGGCCCCGGGGAGGATAATCTGCGAGTCCGGCCGCCTGAGAGCGGCCGCGAGTGTCGAGCACCGCTGTAAGGAAGGTGTAGGGCAGATGTCGCTTGCCTTGCCGGTCATCGAGGAGACCGCGCTCACCCCCGCCCAAATCGAGGAGCTGCAGCGAGAGATCCGCGCTCTCGCCGAGCAGCGCAATGCCGTGCTCCTCGCCCACAGCTACCAGCGTCCGGAGGTCCAGGACGTGGCGGACTACGTCGGCGACTCCCTGGGGCTGTCGCGCGAGGCCGCAGCTACCGACGCCGACGTGATCGTGTTCTGCGGCGTGCACTTCATGGCCGAGACCGCAGCCATCCTCTCACCGCGGCGGCGTGTGCTGCTTCCCGACATGCGTGCCGGGTGCTCCCTGGCGGACGGGATCACCGGTGAGGACGTGCGGCGCTGGCGCCAGGAGTTCCCCGACTACATCGCGGTCGGGTACGTGAACACCACCGCCGAAGTGAAGGCGGAGCTGGACTACTGCTGCACCAGCGGGAACGTGCTCGCGGTCATCGATGCCATACCCGAGGACCGCGGCATCCTGTTCCTGCCCGACTTCTTCCTGGGCGCCCACGTGAAGCGCAGCCGTCCCGACCGCCGGGTCGAGGTGTGGATGGGCGAGTGTCACGTGCACAAGGACATCCGCGCACGCTCCGTCAACGCCGCGCGGCGCGAGCATCCCGAGGCCGAGGTGCTGGTCCATCCGGAGTGCGCCTGCGCGGGTCAGCTCATCTATGAGATGGGTATGGGCGACATCGATCCCAAGGGAGTGCACATCGAGTCCACCGAGGGAATGGTGCGGTACGCGAAGCGGAGTCCGGCTCCCAGCTTCATCGTGGCCACCGAGGTGGAAATCATCCACCGGCTGCAGCAGCAGGCGCCCGATAAGGAATTCTACCCAGCCGACCGCAAGGCTCTGTGCGCCTACATGAAGACCATCACTCTGGAGAGTGTGCACGACTCGCTGGTGAAGGACCAGTTCCTGGTCACGGTGCCGGAGGAGACCGCGGAGCGGGCGCGCGCCGCGCTCGACCGCATGGTCTCCATAGGCTGAGGCGACGAATGCCGGACTCCGCTGCGGCCGGCCCGATTCCCGACATGCACGACGATGCCCGCCGCGTGGCTGCTCTCGCGCTGGCCGAGGACGGCAAGAGCGACGTCACCACCGACACGCTGGCGGCGGCCGCCGAACCGGTGGTCGGCGTGGTGGAGTACAGGGACGGCGGGACAGTGGCCGGCACGCTGTACGCAGCAGCCGTGGCCGAGGCGGCCGACTGCACTGTGGAGTGGACGGCAAGCGACGGTGCTGCCGTCGGTGCAGGGAGCGCCATCGGCAGAGTGCGGGGCTCGCTAGCGGCGGTGCTGCGCGCCGAGCGGCCCATGCTCAACCTGCTGCAGCGGGCATGCGGCATTGCCACGGCCACCCGGGCCTACGTGGATGCCGTGGGCGCAGCAGGCTGCTCGGTGCTGCACACGCGCAAGACAGCCCCCGGGCTGCGCGGTCTCGACGTGAGCTCGGTGCTGGCGGGCGGCGGCGGGCTGCACCGGCTGGATCTGGCCGGCGAGCTGCTGTTCAAGGACAACCACTGGCTGGCGCTGGAGCGTTCCGGCGGCGAGCTCGGCGAAACGCTGAAGGCCGCGCGCCGCCGCGGCGTGACGCAGCTCTACGTGGAGGTCGAGTCCCTCGAGCAGTTGGAGGAGGCATGCCGGGCGGGAGCCACCCGGCTCCTGATCGACAACCAGCCGCCCGAGACGCTGCGCAGCTGGGTCGAGGCGGCGCGCGGCCTCAGGCCGGGAATCGAGGTGGAAGCGTCGGGCGGGATCACACTCGACAACGTGCGCGAGTATGCCGAGGCCGGAGTGGACTACGTGTCGATCGGTGCGCTCACGCACTCGGTGGCGGCGGCCGACGTCGCGCTGGAGCTGTCGGCCAAGTAAGGGCTAGGTCGGCGCCTTCCGCAGCATCCACAGTCCCACTGCACCGAACCCGATGTTGGGAAGCCACGCCGCCAGCGTGGGAGGAACGAGCCCGCCCGAGCCCACCGTGCGGGAGAGCTGCACCAGCACCAGGAAGGTCACCGCGGTCCCCAGGCTCACGGCCACACCGAACGCACCGCCGCCGCGCGGCCCCGACAGCACCAGCGGGATCGAGAAGATGGCGATTATGATGCAGGTGACCGGCACCGAGATCTTGAGGGCCTGCTCCACCCGGAGCAGCCGGGGGTCGCCGCCCGAGCGCTCCAGTGCGTCCACGTAGCGGTTGAGCTCCGCGTAGCGCATCTCCTGCGGCTTCTTTGGCTCGACCAGGAGCTCGCTCGGCGCCTCCACCAGGCTGGCCAGACGCAGCGAGTCGAACACGAACGTGAACGCGCGGTCGGTTCCCTCGATGATGCGGAACCGGCCGTCCTGCATCGACCAGGTGCCGAGGGGATCGTTGAACAGGGCGCGCCGCGCTTGCGCCGCCAGCGTCGGGTAATCCCCCCCGGTGCCCTCCCGCTCGAGTACCACGTCCTGCATGCGGCGGCGCGTGACGTTGAGATGGCGCACGGTATAGGTCCAGCCCTCCTCGGCGCGGTACACGAAGTTGTAGCGTGCCCGCTGGGAGCGCTGCTCCAGCTCTCCCAACAGTTCGAGCTGCCGCCGTGTAGCGGGCGGAGCCAGCTCGCCGATGACGAGATCCAGCCCGGTGGCCAAGAGAGCCACCAGCAGCACCGGAATGATCATGCGGTGCATGCTGCGGCCCGAGGCCTTGGCCGCGGCCAGCTCGGAGTGGCGGTTGAGATTGCCGATACTGAACACGGTCGCGAACAGAACTGCTGCGGGGAGGATGAGGAACATGCGCTCCGGCAGGCTGAAGAAATGCGCCAGCAGGATCGCCGAGGGCTCCAGGTCCTTGATGAGATAGTCGTCCAGCTTCTCGGCCAGCTCGATGAGGATCACGAAGAGCGGCAAGCCGAGGGCCGAGAGCAGGAATATCTTCACCCACTCACGCAGTAGGTACCGGTCGAGGATCTGGGGTTTCATCGCTTGGCCACCCGGGCCAGTGCCGCCCTCAGGCCTGCCCTTCCCGGGCGGCGCGGACCCGTGCCGAGGCGGCGCACCCACAGCAGCCCTACGATGCCCGCGGTGCCGAACAGAATGTTCGCGGCCCACATGGCCAGGAAGGGTGAGATGATGAGTCGGTTGGCGGCCGACTCGCCCGCGATGAGCCCGACGTAGTAGGTGCCGAACACGGCCAGGCCCGCTCCAAGAGCCAGGCCCACCCCGCCACGGGGGAACCGCACGGCCAACGGCACGCCCATGAGCACGAACACGATGCATGCTGCCGCAATCGCGTATTTCTTGTGCAGCTCGACCAGATAGACGGCCTCGCGGACACGCGCCGCGCGCGCCCTGTCCCTCAGCAGGCGCACGTCGGTGCCCCGGTTCTGAGGTACTACGCCGGTCACGAAGGCGCGGCGGGCGGGCTCGTTGAACTGCTCGGTCAGCTCGCGGACGGTCGAGTCCTGGGCCGCCCTGCTGGGTGCAGCGCGGCCCTCCTGCGCCTCCAGTTCCTGGGGCCGCAGCCACGAAGCCAGCAGGCCAAGCGCGCGGCAGTACAGGCCGGGCCCGCGCACGACGGGGGTCGTGTCGGCATCCAGCGGCGGAAGCCCCACCAGACTGCGCAGGCCGTTTCTGGCGGCCAATTCCGCCTGCAGCTCTGTCTTCTCGGCGTCCTGCCTGGCGCCCATGGCCACCTGCTCCAGCTGGCACACGCCCATCTCCCGGTCGCCCCGGTAGTCGTCCCCCTCGCGGCGCGCGAACTCGCTCCCCACCCCCTGGATCATCACCTCCTGCCTGGAGAAGGCCGTCAACTGGAACATGCTGGGGTCTTCGCGGTCAAACTCATGTATGGCGCCGTCGTACAGCGTGAGCCGGAGGTCCTCCCCCCCGGGGGCGAACGCCAGGTAGCCGCTGTCGGCGTAGATGGTGCGGCTCTGCTCCGTGAGGTTGTAGAGCGTGACGTCGCGCATCCGGTAGGTCGCCTGATCGATCTGCGCGGCGCGCAGCAGGACGCGCCCCCTCTGCACCTCGTTGATGACGTGTTCCTTGAGCGAGAAGGTGGGTTTCTGGCGGTAGATATCCGTCATCAGGGTGCGCAGTCGGTGGTTGGTGCGCGGCAGCACCTGATCGCCAAACAGGAATGACACGCAGGCCACGCCGGCCGCGGCCACCAGGAGCGGCCGGATGAGCTGTCCGAGCGATACCCCTCCCGCGCGGATCGCCGTGAGCTCATGATCGCCCGTCATCCTGCTCCACGTGTAGAGGACCGCCACCAGCACGGCCATCGAGAGGGTGATGGCGATGAGGAACGGGATGGTCAGCGCGAAGAACTCGACAATGATGGTCCAGGGCAGACCCTTGCCCAGCAGGTCGCCCAGGCGGCGGGCGATCTGGCGCAGCAACTCGAAGCTCGTGAGCACGGTCAGCGCGAACACGAACGGCATCGCGTGCTGCTTGAGCAGGTAGCGTGGCAGGATCTTCATCGAATAGCGTAAGCTACTATCGTGTAATGACTTGAGACAGTATATTGGCGCACTTCACCACTTGCAAGGGATACCCGCCGTCACGCCGAAAGTGTCCGCCTTCCGCGTAGCTTTCGCCCTCATCCTCGCCTCAGCGGCGGCCGGCTCGCTCGCGGCGCAGGAGGCCGGTGCGCCCGCACGCCTGGGTACCCTGCGCTTTCCTGTGCAGGACACGCTGGAGCTGCGGCGCTACCCGGCGCTGGAGCCGGGCGGCTGGCTGGGGCCGCGCTCGACGCCGGGGCTGGTGGCGGAGCGCTGGGCGCGCGAGACCAGGGAGCGGATATCCAACGAGCGCCGGGCCCGCTTCCAGGCCTACCTCCTGGTGTCCGTGGGCCTGGTGGAGCCTGCCGCGGCCCCGGGGCGCCCGCGCATCGCGATTCCGCGCCCGGCCGACCTGGCGGATCCCGAGGGTCCCCGCACCTTCGCCGCCCTGGCCAGCTATGCCGACCTGGGAATCGACCTGCGCGGCCGGATCGAGATGCGGTTCGACCGGCTGCGCAACGCCAACTGCACCGCCGATCAGGCCAACAACGCGGCAGCGGGATGCCAGGGAGGGTTTCCGACCCCGAGCTTCGATGAGCAGTTCCGTGTGCTCGCCGGCGGGATCGTGAGCGACCGGTTCCACGTGAACGTGGACTTCGACAACCAGCGTGAGTTCAGCGTCAACAACAACATCAACGTCTGGTATCAGGGCCTCGAGGATGAGATCCTGCGGCGCGTCGAAGTGGGAAATGTGACCTTCCGTCCACCGGCAACGCGCTTCATCACGGCTGCCATCCCCTCCAACTCGTTCGGCGTTATGGCCGATGCACAGGTAGGCCCGCTGGAGTTCACCGGGATATTCGCCCAGCAGAAAGGCTCGGCGGTGCGGAACCGCACCTTCCGGGTGGGTGATGCCACCACGCAGCCGGTCAGCTTCGAGCTGAGGGATCTGGATTTCGAGGCCGGCCGATTCTTCTACGTGGTCAACCCGCTGGCTCTGCCTTCCTACCCCGAAGTCGACATCCTCAACATCAACCGAGACAACGTGCCCGAGACGATCCGGCCCACCGCGGTACGCATCTACCGGCTGAGGGCGCAGGGTGGCAGGCAGGAGAGCAACTCGAACATCGGGGGCGTCGACGCCGTGGCGATCCGGGAGGACAGCCCGCAGCGCGTGGGGCCGTTCGCGTGGGAGCAGCTGGTGGAGGGGCGCGACTACTACCTGGATCCGTCGGGCGTATGGTTCGCGCTGGCAACACGACTGGGCACCGACGACTTCCTGGCCGTCTCGTTCATCACGGCTTCGGGCGACACTGTGGGAACGTTTCCGGCGGTGAACGGCACAGGGGACACCCTGCAGCTGATCCACGAGCCGCGCTCCGGAACCGGTGTGCCCACCTACTTCTACGAGATGCGCAACGTGTACCGCGTGGGCGGCAGCGATATGGATCGCTCCACGCTGGGACTCACGATCGTGGGGAACGAGTCGGAGCGGCCCCTCCAACAGGAAGGCACCTACCTCTCGATCCTGGGGCTGTCGGTGGTCGTGGATCCGTCGACCATCGACGAGTTCAACCGCATCTTCCCGCGGCTGAGGGATCCCGCCAACGGCGCGCCGATCCGCGAATCGTACCTGGTGTTCCCCCACGCCACTCCCTTTGCGGACAGCGCGCGCCTGGCTCAGGGGGACCTGAATGACTCGCTGTACAAGGTCCCCACGTTTCTGCGCCTCACGGAAGGGCCGGCCACCAAGTTCAACCTGCGGTTCGGCTACGACGCCACCGGTTCGGGCGACCGCTCCACCCTGAGCCTGGGCGCGATTCAGATCCGTGATCAGAGCGAGAAGCTGTTCATCGGGACCCGCCAGCTGGTGCGCGGCGAGGATTACGACATCGAATACTCGCTGGGCCAGGTCACGTTCCTCAATCCCGACTCGTTGTTTGCCGGCCCTACGGAGATCGAGGCCCAGTTCGAGGAGAATCAGCTGTTCGATGCGGCGCCGAAGACCCTGTTCGGGCTGGCCAGCACACTGAACCTGGGCCGCGACTCGCGGATCCACTTGATGGGGCTGATGCAGCGCGACCGCACCAACTTCACCCGCCCGCAGCTGGGCTTCGAGCCGCAGGCCGGTTTCATGGGCGGCATCACGGCCGAGCTGCAGTTCCAGCCCGACGGGCTCACAGCCCTGCTGAACGCGCTGCCGCTCATCGAGACCGACGTGGCGTCGCGCCTGACCATTGACGGCGAAGTCGCGCTCTCGAAGCCCAACCCGAACAGCACGGGGATCGCCTACGTGGACGACTTCCAGGGCGAGTCGTCGCTCAAGATCAGGCTGGTCGACACCGATTTCCAACTGGGGAGCAGGCCGACCTCGGGTCAGGGCATCCCTGCCAGCCACTTGAGGCCGGGCGGGGAGTTCTTCGAACTCGACGTGGTGCCCATGGTGTGGCAGAACGCGGTCGCGACCAGCACGGGGGCGCTCACCTTCGAGCCGCAGGAGATCGACTCGACCATCGTCACGGTAGGTCAGGGCGTTTCGGTGGAGCCCGTGCTGTGGCTCTCGATGAAGCCCGACACGGTTGGCGGGGCTCCGGACCCGCGCACGGGACGGCCCCGCTGGTTCCTGCCGCACACGCCCGGGCCGCGCTGGCGCAGCGTCACGCAGCCGTTCGGATTCGGCTCCGGGGTCGGGGTGGACCTCTCACGCGTGGAGTTCCTTGAGTTCTGGATGCTCGAGGATGCCGAAGAGACGGCGCGCCAGCAGAACGCGATCCTGGTGTTCGACTTCGGCACCATCCAGGAGGACGTACCCGGCACGGCGCCGGACTCGTTCTTCGTGAGCAGCGGCGATACCACGTTCACGGGTTTCAGGCTCGTGGGCCTGGACGCGCTCAACGGCGAGCGTGATACGGTGACCAACACCTACAACGCCCAGACCGACGACATCGGCATCCTGGGCGATCTGCTGGATTCGATCGTCGACGGGACCTCGGGCCAGACGATCTCCGACTTCCCCATGTGCGACCTGAATGCCGTGGTTGGCCTGGCCGTGTTCCCCCTGGGCGACCTGGCCGTGAACTGCACGCGGTTCAACAGGCGGCTGAGTACCGAGGACCTCAACGGCGACAACCGGCTCGACAAGGTCCTGGGCGTGGTGGAAGAGGACGTCTTCCGCTACGTGTTCCCCGTCGGGGACCCCCGCTTCTACGTGCGGGACGGCGTCACCCACCTTGACGGCCTCGGGCGGCCCCTCACATGGAAGCTGTACCGGATTCCGTTCCGGGTGGACACGTCCGAGGTCGGCACGCCGAACATCCGCCAGGTGCAGGCGTTCCGGATGCTCATGGTGACGCCGGACCAGGGTGCCCAGGGTGAAGAGGAGTTCTTCGTCGCGCTCGCCCGCATGCGGCTGGTCGGCGCTCCGTGGCTGAAGCGCACCGAGACGCCCATCCAGGGCATCGGCGGCAAGGTGGGGGAGTTCCACGGCGAGGTGCGCGTAACGATCGCGAGCACCGAGGACCAGCAGCTCGGCTACGAGCCCCCCCCGGGCAGCACCGACCTTCCGGAACAGGCGGGGCAGGGGTTCGAGCTCGGAGTGATACAGATCAACGAGCAGTCCCTGCGCGTGCTTGCCTCCGATCTGCGCGACGGTGAGCGGGCCGAGGCGTTCATCCGATTCACCGGGGAGGCCGACAAGAACTTCCTCAACTACAGGACGCTGCGCGTTTGGGCGCGCGGGCGCGGAGCGGGCTGGGGGCAGAGTGGCGATCTGGAGTTCTTCATCAAGGCGGGGCGGGACGAAGACAACTTCTACTTCTACCACGTCCCGGCGAACACGGACAGCTGGGAGCCGGAGGTCAGGATCGACCTCGCCACGTGGCTCGTGCTCCGGGCCGAGATCGAGCAGCGCTGGCTGTCCGGCGAGCCACCTTCCGGGGCGGCAGCGTGCGGCCTGGGTGACAGCACGGCGTACGTCGCGTGCGATTCCACCGGACGCTATCTGGTGCAGGTGAGGGATCCGGCAGTCACGCCGCCCAACCTCGCGCGGGTCTCGGAGGTCGCGGTGGGAATCCTGCGCGTGGCCGAAACCACCACGGTCGAACCTGCCGAAGTCTGGGTGGACGACATCCGGCTCAGCGACGTCGTGGATGATGCCGGCTACGCTACGGCCCTCGACATCCGGCTGTCGGGCGCGGACGTGTTCGATTTCGATCTCGGCTTCACCCGCACGGACGACCGGTTCAGGCAGATCGACCAGCGGCCTACATACATAACCGATGCGGCGTTCAGGATCGGCGGACTGTTCCGCTTCGACAAGCTGCTGCCCGCGTCTTGGGGACTCGCCATCCCAGTGAACTTCCAGTACCGCACCACGAACCAGGATCCGTTCTTCCTGGCCAACACGGACATCCTGGGGGACGCACTGACGAACCTGAGGCAGCCCAAGTCGTCCGC
This sequence comes from Gemmatimonadota bacterium, assembly GCA_039586895.1. Lineage (GTDB taxonomy): Bacteria > Gemmatimonadota > Gemmatimonadetes > Gemmatimonadales > GWC2-71-9 > WVYX01. The sequence continues at coordinate 40,172 of JBDHJM010000027.1, forward strand.
CACGGCCTGGGACGTGACCCTGCAGCGCTCCAGGCGGGGCGCAACCTTGCTGGAACGTGCGCTGCTGGACCCTGTGATCCTGCAGGTGAGGGGCGACAACGCCACCAACACGACTTCGCTGAGCAGTGCCACGACACGCAACCGACAGTATCGCGCTGCGTACAACCACAATCCCGGGGCCCGCACCTGGGCCGGGGCTCCGGGGTTCTTCGTGAATTTCGTGAACTCGCTGCCGGACTGGATCAGCCAGAGCGAGTTCGGGCAGGCGCTGCGGACGTCGCGTTTCCGCTGGAATCCGTTCCAGCTCACTTTCGCCTCCACCCTGACCGACAACCGAACGGAACGGTTCACGTTCCGCGTACCGGTGCACCTCGCCGTCGATACGTCGCTCACTGCGCTGCCGAGCATCGTGAACACGTGGCGCAACACAGCGGGCTTTGGTTTCCGGCCGTACTCGTCATTCTCGCTGCGGGTGAACTGGGCCAGCACCAGGGACCTGCAGGATTATGGTGACACGACCGCGGTGGGGCGGCTGCTCAAGCGGGAGAGCAACGAGTTCCTGGGCAAGGACGTGGGATTCGAGCGCCTGCACACGCTCACCACGTCACTCAACCTGGCACCAGTCGTCAGCAGCTGGCTCAGGCCCCGCTTCCTCCTCGCCACTACGTACACCTTCAACCGCGATCCAAACCAGCAGAAGCCGGTGCGGGTGGAGGGAGACACCGCCGGTGCGTTCAAGGTTGCAGAGACTATCACGAACTCGCGGCGCACGGAGTTCGGCGCCACGCTGGACCTGGCCCGGCTGGTCGGGGGGATCGCGGGGGATTCCAGCCTCATGGGGTCCCTGTTCCGCGGCATCCTGCCCGCCGATCTCACGTGGGACCGGACCCTGCGCTCGAGCTTCGACCGAGCCCCGTTCAAGGCGGATCTCGGCTACCGGCTGGCGCTGGGAGGGCTGTCTGATTTCCGCCAGTACGACGGCGTCCCGGCCACGGCGACGGGCGACGCCGAGCAAGTCCTGTTCTCGGTGGGAACCAGGCTGCCTCTGGGCGGTCAGTTCCGCATGAACTACCGCAACCTCGTCACCACGGGATGGTCGCGGCGGGGAGACCAGCAGCAGCAGATCGAGGACCGCAACAAGGAATGGCCGTCCCTCAATTTCTCCTGGGTGTACAGTCCGACCTGGGGGCTGCGCCGGGTGCTCTCCAGCATCACCGCGCAGTTCAACTTCCGTGAAACGAAGACGTCTACCGTGCAGCCGGCCGCCCTCAGCGGCTCCGAAGGCACGACCGCGGTGACCCGGGAGAACAGAGCGCAGTTCGTTGAGCCGTCCCTGACGTTCTCGTTCCCCGCCGGCATCACGCTGTCGGGCCGCTACGCCGGCTCGAAGCAGGAGACGATCACGGCCGGCAACGTGACCGAGAGCGAGCGCGACGACTGGACCGCCAACGCGAACTTCTCGTGGGGATTCCCCGGGGGCATTCTGCGGCTGCCGAACCGGATCCAGACCACGTTGTCCTACGGTCAGTCGGTTCAGGCAGTGTGCCTGCTGCAGACGGGCGGGACGGACTGCACTACGATCTCCGACAGCCGCCGCGAGCAGCTGGATATCCGGATGGACACGGGTTTCAGCGAAAGAATGCGGGGCGGCATGACGTTCAGCTACATTCTGAACGACCAGCGCCAGACTTCGCGCAGGACGACACAGATGATATTCACGATCTACGCTGAACTGAATTTCCGCGCGGGCCAACTGCGATGAGAATGAGAGCCGGAATCCTGCTGCTCGCGGCGTCGGGATGCACGGGCGGAGCGGCGGCACAGGGCGAGTTCGATGGAGAGGCGGCCCTGCAGTACATCGAGGCGCAGATGGCCTTTGGACCCAGGGTGCCCAACAGCGAGGGCCATCGCCGGACCGGCGACTGGATCCTGGCGCAGCTGCAGGCGCGTGCCGACTCCGTTGAAGTGCAGGAGTTCACGCACCTCGCCGCCGACGGCAAGCTGCTCGAGCTGCGCAACTTCGTGGGCCGGTTCCGTACCGAGCTCCCCGACCGGATCCTGTACGTGGCGCACTGGGACACGCGACCCAAGGCGGACCGCAGTGCGAATCTGGGACAGCAGCAGATGCCGGTGCCCGGAGCCAACGACGGAGCGTCGGGGGTCGCGGTGCTGCTGGGCGTGGCCGACGCGCTGCAGCTTACGCCGCCGGCGGTGGGAGTGGACCTGGTGTTCGTGGACGGAGAGGACTACGGCGACTTCACTCCGCGGCAAGACGTGCTGCTGGGCTCGAGCCACTATGCCGCGATGCTCGACCCCGACGCGTTCCCTCTGTTCGCCGTCGTGTGGGACATGGTGGGCGACCGGGATCTCCAGATCTGTCGGGAGGCAAACTCGCAGACCGGTGCGCCGGAGGTGGTGGACCGGGTGTGGAACCGGGCCCACGAGATGGGATACGGGCGGGTCTTCCGCCGTGACATGAGCACCGTGGTGACCGACGACCACATCCCCCTGCTCGAGGCAGGTGTGCGCGCGATCGACGTCATCCAGTGTCCGCTGCCGCCGTACTGGCACACGACCGACGATACCATTGACAAGATCTCCGCCGAGAGCCTGGAGATCGTCGGTGATGTTGCGGTGGCTCTGCTGAGATAACCCCGCCTCCGCCTCGCAACACTCGGTCCTGCGGCTGCAGGAATCGGGGTACCGCGGTCCGTCCGCGGCCCGGCACCGTAGGTCATGCCTGCCACCGCCGACGACCGCCGCGCGGCGGTCATCCTTCTGCTCCTCGCCGCCGCGGGCCTGCTGGTGCGTCTGCTCCTCGCGCCGGGAACGCCGGCAGGCTCCGTAGGCTACCGTCCCATTGACCGAGAGAGGCCCAGGCAGGACTCCGTGGCCGCCGCCGCTGGCAGGCTCGCCCGTCCGCTGGGGCGCCGAGAGCGGATCGATCTGGACAGGGCTCCGGCCGCCGAGCTCGCGCGCCTGCCCCGGGTAGGGCCCGCGCTCGCGGCCCGGATCGTGGCCCATCGGGAGGCGCACGGGCCCTTCGGATCGCTGGAGGGGCTGGATCGCGTCCCCGGAGTGGGCCCGGCCCTGCTCGAGTCCGTGAGACCGCACGCCGCATTCTCGAGCCGGATCGGGGCCCGCCAAGTTCAGCAGCAGCCCCGGGTTGTGACGCTTAACACAGCCACGGCCGAGGACCTCGCGCACCTTCCGGCCATCGGTCCTGCTCGGGCGCGCGCCATCGTCGAGGATCGGCGCCGGCGGGGTCCCTACGGAAGCCTGGAGGATCTGCTCCGGGTGCCGGGGATCGGAGCGAAGACGATCGAGCGACTGAGAGGTCGGGTTCGTGTCCCTTGACACCCCTGCGGGGGGTCGTACTTTAGCTCGTTACTCGTTGCGCCCAAAGGATTTGGACATCCCCAACCCCTCCAAAGCAGTCCATGGCTACCGCTGCGGCAAGTACTGAACGGTTAGGCGACCTGTTGGTCCGCGAGGGTCTCATCACCCGCGAGCAGCTCAAGGAGGCTCTTGAGCAGCAGCGGGGGACGGGCAACCGGCTGGGCTACACGCTGGTGAAGCTCGGGCTGGTCCAGGAAATCGAGATCACCAAGATGCTGGCCCGGCAGTACCGCGTGCCGGCGGTCGACCTGTCCCGGTTCGAGGTGGACGATAAGGTCATCAAGATGGTCCCCGGCGACGTGGCGGTGCGACACACCGTGCTGCCGCTGAAGCGCGAGGGGCGCACCCTGACGGTGGCGATGGCCGATCCGACAAACGTCACCGTGATCGACGACCTCAAGTTCATCACGCGGTTCGACATCTTTCCGGTGATAGCCGGCGAGTACACGCTGCGCGAGGCCATCGAGCGCTACTACGAACAGACCGACGTGCAGCTCCAGACGATCCTCAAGGACATCGAGGAGGATGAAGACCTCGAGATCGTCGAGGAGGAGGACGAGGACGACGCCGGCGCGGTCACGGTCGCGGACGACGCGCCGGTCGTGAAGCTGATCAACGGCATCCTGAGCGATGCGGTAAAGCGGGGTGCCAGCGACGTCCACATCGAACCGTTCGAGAAGGAGCTGCGCGTGCGGTACCGGATCGACGGCTCGCTGCTGGAGGTCATGAAGCCGCCGGCCAAGCTGAAGGCTGCCCTCACCAGCCGCGTCAAGATCATGTCCAACCTGAACATCGCCGAGCGGCGTGTGCCTCAGGACGGGCGGATCAAGATGAAGATGGGCAACCGGGTGATCGACTTCCGAGTGTCCACCCTGCCCGTGATCTTCGGCGAGAAGATCGTGCTGCGAATCCTCGACAAGGGCAACCTCACCCTCGACCTGCAGAAGTTCGGCTTCGAGCCCAAGGCCGAGGAAGATCTGATGAGCAATATCCTCAACCCCTACGGCATGGTGCTGGTGACCGGGCCTACGGGGTCGGGGAAGACGACTACGCTCTATTCTGCGCTGTCGCGAGTCAACCAGATCGACGTGAACATCATGACCGCCGAGGACCCCGTGGAGTACAACATCCACGGCATCAATCAGGTCCTCGTGCGGACCGAGATCGGGATGACGTTCGCGGCGGCCCTGAAGGCATTCCTCCGGCAGGATCCCAACATCATCATGGTCGGTGAGATCCGCGATCTGGAAACGGGCAGCATCGCCATCAAGGCCGCGCTCACCGGACACCTCGTGCTGTCCACGCTGCACACGAACGATGCACCCTCGACGATCACCCGAATGATCGACATGGGAATCGAGCCGTTCAACGTGGCGAGCGCCGTGAACCTCATCGTCGCGCAGCGACTGGTGCGGCGGGTGTGCGGCAACTGCAAGGAGGAGAGGGAGTACACGGACGAGGAGCTGCACGCTCTGGGCATCTCCAAGAAGGAAGCCGCCGACGTCACGTTCTACACCGGCGTTGGCTGCGAGCAGTGCGGCAAGACCGGGTACAAGGGCCGGCAGGGGCTGTATGAAGTGATGGCCCTGTCGCCAGAGCTGCGCCGCATGATCCTGAGAGGGGCGTCCACTGCCGAGCTGAAGGACCAGGCGGTCGAAGAGGGCATGCTGACTCTGCGTATGGACGGGCTGATGAAGCTCAAACGGGGCATCACGACTCTCGAAGAGATCGTGAAGGAAACCGCGGAGTAAGGGGCAAATGACGGCTGAATCGGGCGGCACCGGAGCGGTCAACCTGCGCGACCTGCTGGAGGAGATGATCAAGCGGGAAGCGTCGGACCTCCACATCACGGCGGGCGAGCGGCCCAAGCTGCGGGTGGACGGGGACATAACCAACTCGAACGTCGATCATCAGCTCACGCCGAAGGACACGCTGCAGATAGCGTACTCGGTGCTGACCGACAACCAGAAGAAGCGGTTCGAGAACGAGGACGAGCTGGACTTCTCGTTCGGGATCCAGAACCTGGCGCGGTTCCGCGGCAACTGCTTCAAGCAGCGCGGCTGCGTTTCCCTGGTGATCCGGCAGATTCCCTTCAGCATCAAGACGTTCGACGAGCTCGGCCTGCCTCCGATCCTGCAGAAGCTGGCAGAGCGCCCCCGCGGGCTGGTGCTGGTGACGGGACCAACGGGCTCGGGTAAGTCCACTTCGCTCGCGGCTATGATCGACAAGATCAACAAGGAGCGGCGGGGCCACATCATCACGATCGAGGACCCGATCGAGTTCATCCATCGCCACCAGGGGTGCATCGTCAATCAGCGCGAGGTCGGAACCGACACCAAGTCGTTCGGCAACGCTCTCAAGTATGCCCTGCGGCAGGACCCGGACATCGTGCTCGTGGGTGAGATGCGGGACCTGGAGACGATTCAGGCCGCGCTCACGATCGCCGAGACGGGCCACCTCGCGTTCGCCACGCTGCACACGAACTCCGCCGCGGAGACGATCAACCGCATCATCGACGTATTCCCCTCTCACCAGCAGTCACAGGTCCGCGCCCAGCTGGCCTTCGTGCTCGAGGGGGTCGTCACCCAGATCCTGATGCCGCGGAGCAGCGGCAAGGGACGCGTGATGGCGTGCGAGATCATGGTGGCAACGCCGGCGATCCGCGCGCTCATCCGCGACGACAAAGTGCACCAGATCTACTCGGCCATGCAGGCCGGGAAGAAGCACGGTATGCAGACGCTTATGGATTCGTTGTACCAGCTTTACATGGGCCGGCAGGTGACGCTCGAAGAGTGCCTGCGGGTCGCGCCGGACCAGAACGAGTTCCTGCGCGCGGTCGGAGAAGACGTACCGGACGAGGCGGGGAGCTCAAAGGCCATGGCGGGACGGCGGTAACCCACTAGGTGAACACCTAGGAGTAGCATTATGCCAGTATTCGAGTACACGGCGCGCACGGCGACGGGCGAAGAGACCAAGGGTACGGTCGATCTTCCGTCGCGCGAGGACGTCGTCAAGCACCTGCGTCAGAACCGGATGATGGTCGTCCGGGTCCGCGAGCAGCAAAAGAAGAAGCGGGCCCGCGGCATTCCGACGCGCGACATCGTCATCTTCACCCGACAGTTCGCAACGATGATCAACTCCGGACTGCCGCTGGTGCAGGCACTGGACATTCTGGTCCAGCAGTCCGAGAACAAGGCGCTGTCGGACGTGACGCGGCAGGTGGTTTACGACGTGGAGAGCGGCAACACGCTGGCCGACGCTCTGGACAAGCACAAGGGCGCCTTCAGCCAGCTCTACGTGAACATGGTTGCCGCAGGTGAGGCGGGCGGTATCCTGGACACGATCCTGCTGCGCCTGGCCACCTTCCTCGAGAAGAACGACGCCATCGTGAGGAAGGTGAAGGGCGCGATGATCTACCCGGCCGTGATCTTCTCGGTCGCCGCCATTGCGGTCCTCGTACTGCTCATCTTCGTGATCCCGACCTTCGAGAGCATGTTCGCATCGGTGAACCTCGAGCTGCCGCTCCCGACCCGGATCGTGATCATGATGAGCCAGATCCTGCAGGGATTCTGGTGGCTGATGCTGCTCGTGGGCATCGCAGGGTTCTTCGCCATCAAGCAGTACTACGCCACGGACGGCGGCAGGCTGGTGATCGACAAGATGCTACTCAAGATGCCCGTGCTGGGCGACATGCTGCGCAAGTCGGCAGTGTCGCGGTTCACCCGCACGCTCGGCACGCTGCTCTCGTCGGGTGTGTCGATTCTCGAAGGTCTCGAGATCACGGCGCGGACGGCGGGCAACCGGGTGATTCACGACGCGGTCATGGAGTCCCGCGGATCGATCGCGGGCGGTGAGACCATCGCCGGACCGCTGGAGAAGTCCAAGGTGTTCCCGCCCATGGTGACTTCCATGATCGCGGTGGGTGAGGCGACCGGTGGTCTGGACGAGATGCTGTCCAAGATCGCGGACTTCTACGACGACGAGGTCGACGCTGCGGTGAGCGCCCTGCTCTCACTGATGGAGCCGGTCATGATCGTCGTACTCGGTGTGGTGGTCGGCGGCATGATCGTCGCGATGTACCTGCCGATCTTCGACATGATCAACGCGGTGCAGTAAGCACAGGCAAACGTCCAACACTTGATGGAGCGCGGTACATGAAGCAAACCGGCAAAGTAAAATGGTTCAACGACGCCAAGGGGTTCGGGTTCATCACGCCCGACGAGGGTGAACGCGACTGTTTCGTGCACTATTCGGCGATTCAGGGAGACGGCTTCCGCTCGCTTGCCGAAGGTGAGGCAGTCGAGTTCGAAATGGTACAGGGCGAGAAGGGGCCGGCTGCCCAGAACGTCACGAAGATGACAGGGTGAGCCAGCGCGCTCGCCGGAGCGCCCTGCGGGGCCGGCCCAGTTGGCCGGCCCCGTTTGGTCTGAGACCCAACGCGGTGCGCCCGGAGGCAGAGATATGTTCGAAGCGGCGGAAGTAGGCAGCAAGATATCGAAGGCGGCGTACAAGGAAGAGGTGCCGAAGCTGCGCGCCGAGCTGCTCGAGGCCCAGCTCGAGGTCGCCGGGTCGAGCCTGGCTCCGGTAGTCATTGTCGGTGGTGTCGAAGGGGTGGGGAAGGGCGAGGTCATGAACCGCCTGCTCGAATGGCTGGACGCGCGCGGGGTGGAGGCGTACGCGTTCGGCGACCCGACCGACGAGGAAGGTGAGCGCCCGCCTGCTTGGCGCTTCTGGCGCGCGCTCCCGGCGCGCGGGAAGATGGCCGTGCTGCTCGGCTCGTGGTACACCGACCCCATAGTGGACCGTGTGTTCGGCCGGATCGACGAGATGGCATTCGAGCGGGAGATGCGCCGCATCAGCGACCAGGAGCAGATGCTTCACTCGGAGGGGGTCCCCGTCGTGAAGTTCTGGCTCCACCTCGCCAAGAAGCTGCACAGCAAGCGGCTGCGGAAGGTGCTGGACGACCCCGAGCGCAAGTGGATGGTCTCCAAGCGGACGCTGAAGTACGTGAAGCGCTACGACGAGTTCCGTGAGGTGTCGGAGGCGGCAATCAGGCTGACCAGCACCGGTGTGGCGCCGTGGTTCGTAGTCGAGGCGGCCGACGACCGGTACCGCGACGTCACCGTGGGAACGATCCTGGCGCGCAGCCTGCGCAGCGCGCTCGCCGGTGCCGCACAGGGCGAGTCCGGCGACGAGAAGCGCACGCCGGCACTGCCCAAGCCGCGCAAGGTGAACATCATCCGCCAGCTCGACCTGGGCAAAACCCTGGAGTACGAGGACTATAGGAAGAAGCGCAACCGCTACCAGCTGCGGCTCGGGCGGCTGGCGCGCGAGCTGTACGAGACGCCTCACTCCATGATCCTGGTGTTCGAGGGGCCGGACGCTGCAGGCAAGGGCGGCACCATCCGCCGGATAACCCAGTCGATGGACTCACGGCAGTACCGCGTGATCTCGGTGGGGGCGCCCACGGACGAAGAGTCGGCTCACCCCTACCTGTGGCGCTTCTGGCGCAACCTCCCCCGGCAGGGTCACGTGACCGTGTACGACCGCTCCTGGTACGGGCGCGTGCTGGTGGAGCGCATCGAGGGGTTTGCCGAGCGGGAGGAGTGGCGGCGGGCTTATGCCGAGATCAACGATTTCGAGGATCAGCTGACCGAATCCGGCACCGTCGTCCTCAAGTTCTGGCTCGCCATCAGTGCCGAGGAGCAGCTGCGCCGCTTCGAGAAGCGGCGCGTCACGCCTTACAAGCAGTACAAGCTCACCGAAGAGGACTGGCGCAACCGGGAGAAGTGGGACGCTTACGAGGCGGCGGCCTGCGACATGATCGAGCGCACGAGCTCGGAGCAAGCCCCGTGGATCCTGGTGGAATCCAACGACAAGCGCTGGGCCCGGGTCAAGGTGCTGAAGACCGTGGCGGACCATCTCAAGCGGGCCCTGGAGCCGTAGCTGGACCAGGGCCCCCGGGCGGTCCCCTCCCGCCCGATAGTGTGGCGCAAGACACGGCGGCGCCGGGACTTCCGGAAGACCTTACTGACTCATGCATTCTGAGCATTCCGGAGTATTGCATTTTGCCAGAGTCTGCCGGATACTGTAGGCCATGCGCTGGGTAGGCGGAGGCTCCCGGGAGGGCTCCGGGGCGGGGCGCGTCGCCGATCACATCCCCTCGGTCAGGGGCCTGCTGCGGTGGGTGTACCTGGGGCGGGTGACGGTCGCAATCGTGGTGTTCGTGGCTGCGGCCGTGAACATCAGCGCGGTTCCGCCAGACACGATCCTCATCCTCGCGATCGCGGCCATCGCGACCGTAATCGTCACCTCACTCTCGATTTGGTACACCCACATTCGCGGGGCCGAGCCGGGCGCGACGTTCCTCTACGCGCAGGCCCTGTTCGACCTGGCGCTGGTGACGACGGTGGTCCACGTGACCGAGGGACCGGCCAGCCAGTTCCCGGCCCTGTACGTCCTGGTCATCGCCGTGAGCTCGGTGATGATGCCGCTGGCATCGAGCTTGCTTATCACCAGCCTCGCGAGCCTGCTGTACCTGGCGGACATCATCTGGTGGCAGCCGGTGCAGCTCTCGGTCGCAATCTGGCTTCAGATAGCGGTGTTCGTGGTGGTGTTCGTCGCCACCGGCGTCATCGCAAGCCGGGTGAGGGTGATGACCAAGCAGCGCCAGGTGCTGGAGCAGGAAGTGCAGCGCCTCAAGCTCGAGGCGAGCGATATCCTGCAGGCCATCAACAGCGGCGTCGTGACGGTGGACGGCGCGGGGAGATTGCTGTACGCGAACCCCGCCGCCGTGCAGCTCCTCGGCTTCGCGGCCAGCGACGCGGTGGGCCGGCCGTTGGAGGACCTGCTGGGAGACAGGGCGCCGGAGCTGCTGCGCACCATCGTCCTCACCCAGGCCGGGCGTCGCACGCTGCGCGCTGAGGGCACGGTCCGGATCGGCGATAGGTCATACCCCATCGGCGTCACCACGACGAGCATCGACATGGATGACGCGAGCACACCTTCGGTGACGGCCATCTTCACCGACATCTCGGACCAGAAGCAGCTCGAGGAGCTGCACCTGCGGACCGAGCGGCTCGAGGCCGTAGCCGAGCTTTCGGCGTCCCTGGCGCACGAGATCAAGAACCCGCTCGCATCGATCCGGTCCTCCATCGAGCAGCTGTCCAGCTCGGCGCGGGAGGACGAGGACGAGCGCTTCCTCGCCGAGCTCGTGGTGCGGGAGAGCGACCGGCTGAGCCGCCTGCTCACCGAGTTTCTGGACTTTTCCCGGGTGCAGGTGACCAACCGCCAGGCGGTGGACCTCGCCAGTGTGACCGAGAAGGCGGCTGAAGTGGTGCGCACGCACCCCGACTGCCCGGAGCAGGCCGAGATTGAAGTGGCGCAGCAGCCGACTCCCCTGGAGGGGGACGAGGATCTGCTGCACCGGGTCGCGGTGAACCTGATGCTCAACGCGGTTCAGGCGACGGACGGCGCCAGCCGCGTTCAGGTGGAGGTGCGGGAGGCGGGGAGCGCGGAGCTTCCCCCCGGGGTGACGCTCGGCAGCGCGGTGCTGCTGCGGGTCCGGGACGAGGGTCCCGGAATCCCGGAGGATCTGAGGGAGCGGCTGTTCGAGCCGTTCGTGAGCGGCCGAGTGGGCGGGTCCGGCCTCGGGCTCGCCATCGTCCAGCGGGCGGTGGAGGCGCACAGGGGGATCATCCTCGTCGAATCCACTCCCGGTGAGGGCACCGTGTTCAGCGTGCTCCTACCCAAGAGCGGTACTACGGAGGTCGCAGCGTGAGTCGGCACAAGCCGAATATCCTGATCATAGATGACGAGTCGGGCATCCTGGACACCCTCCGCATTTTGCTCAAGAAGGAGGGGTTCGTTCCGGAGACCGCGCAGGGTGGCAGGGCGGGGCTGGAGACGCTGGCCCAGGGCGGGCACGACATCGTGCTGACCGACATCCGCATGCCGCAGGTGACCGGAATAGACATTCTGGAGGCGGCGCAGAAGAAGGACCCGGAGCTGCCGGTCATCCTGATGACCGCTCAGGCCTCGCTGCAGAGCGCCATCCAGGCCGTCAACCAGGGGGCGTTCTACTATATCCAGAAGCCGTTTTCCAACGACGACTTGCTGGCCATCTGCCGCCGTGCGGCCGAGAGCAGGGCACTGCGCTCCGAGAACAAGCACCTCAAGAAGGAGATCCGGCGGCGCGAACGCTCGAGCCACGCAAAGCCTATCGGCAAGGCGAGGACCTTCCAGGAGGTGCTCCAGCTGTCCGAGCAGGTGGCGCCCACGGAGTCCACGGTGCTCATCCTGGGAGAGAGCGGCACCGGCAAGGAGGTCGTTGCACGCTACATCCACGAGCTGTCGGAGCGGAACGAGGGGCCGTTCTACTCGATCAACTGCGGCGCTCTGCCCGAGAGCCTGCTGGAGTCGGAGCTGTTCGGCCACGTGAAGGGTGCGTTCACAGGAGCGGTGCGCGACAAACAGGGCATGTTCGCGGCCGCACTGGGGGGCACCTTCTTCCTGGACGAGATAGCCGAGATGAAGCCGTCGACCCAGGTGAAGCTGCTGCGCGTACTGCAGGAGCGCGAGGCGCTGCCGGTGGGCGGCACCGAACCCGTGGCGGTGGACGTGCGCGTGATAGCAGCGACCAACCGGGATCTCGACGAGGAGATGCGGCGCGGCACCTTCCGGTCCGACCTCTACTACCGGCTCAACGTCATCTCCATGCACCTGCCGCCGCTACGGTCGCGCCGCGAGGACATACCGGTCCTCGCAGAAGGCTTCCTCAAGCGGATAGCGGCTGAGCGGGCACAGGAGACCAAGGGCCTCACCGACGATGCGCTCGATGCGATCATGGCCTACGACTGGCCGGGTAACGTGCGCGAGCTCGAAAACGCGCTCGAGCACGCCGTGCTGCTGGCTCCGAAGCTGCGGGTGGCGGCGGAGCATCTGCCCGAACGGGTGACGATGCCGAAGGTGCAGCCCATCGTGGCGGACCGGGCGCCGCAGAACCCGACCCTGGAGGCCATCGAGCGCGCGTACATCATGTGGGTACTGCAGGCGGAGGGCGGCAACAAGACACGTGCCGCCGACATCCTCGGCATCGATCCGTCCACGCTCTACCGGAAGCTGGCGCGCTATGAAGCTGACTCGGCATAGGGAGCCGTGGCGCGGCGCGCCGCTGCCCGCCGACTGGAACGACCTGGTCGTGTCGGCGGTGGTGCCCGCCTATAACGAGGAGGGGACCATCGAGCAGTCGCTGCGCCGGCTGCGAGACGTGCCCCTGAAGGTCGAGATCGTGTGTGTGAACGACGCTTCCGCCGACCGCACGGGTGAGATCCTCGACCGCCTGCGCGCCGAGGGACTCGTCGACCAGGTGATCCACCAGCCCGAGAACAGGGGCAAGGGAGCGGCCGTGCGGGCCGGGATCGAGGCTGCGAAAGGGCACGTCATCGTGATCCAGGACGCCGACCTGGAGTACGATCCGATGGAGTTCCCCATCCTGCTCGAGCCGATCCGTCTCGACAGGGCTGACGTCGTCTACGGATCCCGCTTCCAGTCGGGCCCGCGCCGCGTGCTGTACTTCTGGCACTCGGTGGGGAACCGCTTCCTGACGCTGCTGTCCAACATGCTCACCGACCTCAACCTGACCGACATGGAGACGTGCTACAAGATGGTGCGGGCGGATCTGATGAAGTCTCTGCCCCTGGTCTCCAACAGGTTTGGCATCGAGCCGGAGCTCACAGCCCGGCTGTCCGCTGCGGGCGCCCGCATCTGGGAAGTCCCGATCACGTACAGCGGGCGTACCTACGCCGAAGGCAAGAAGATCGACTGGCGGGACGGCATGGCCGCCCTGTGGCACATACTGCGCTTCAACCTGTTTCCCCCCAAGTCCAAGACACGGTGACGCGGACGGCCGCGCGCGTGCTGTGGTGGGTGGCCGGTGCGGCACTCGTGCTCCTGCCGTTGCTCCCGATACCGCGGTGGGTGAGGGCGCCCGACCCCGGTCCCGATTGGGGTGTCTATCTCGAGGCGTGGGCCATCGGTCTCGTGGTGGTCGTCGTTCTGGCGGTGATCGCCGGGAGGCTGGCGACGCAGATGCGCCTGCCGGAGCCGCGCTGGCCCTGGTGGGGTGATGCGGCAGTGGCCGGCGGCGGCGGCGTGCTGCTGGCGGTAGGTGCGGCCTGCACCACCTGGGTGGCGTTCGCAGGGAATCCGCATCTGGTGGACGAGATGGCGCAGCTGTTTCAGGCGCGGGTGTTCGCGTCCGGGCGGCTTGCAGCGCCCGCCCCGGAGAGTCCGGAGTTCTTCCTGTTCATGCACACGTGGATCACGCCGGCGGGCTGGGTGTCCCAGTTTCCCCCGGGCCACTCGGTGGCCCTCGCCATGGGTACACTCGTGGGCGCCGAGTGGCTGGTAAACCCGCTGCTCGGAGGGGCGAGCGTGCCGCTCGTCTACCTCGTGGCACGGGGCCTCTACGACCGCAGCACGGCGCGCCTCACCGCGTTCCTCTGGGCCACTTGCGCCTGGGTGCTGTTCATGTCGGCGACGTTCATGAACCACGCGCTCGCAGTGACGCTGCTCCTTGGTGCCTGGGCCTGCGTGTGGGCCCCCGGAGCGGCGACCCGCTGGCGCTGGGTGCTGGCGGGCCTGCTGCTCGCTGCGGCCGCCGCGACCAGGCCGCTCGACGCGGTGGCTGGGGCGGTTCCCGTGCTCGTGTACCTCGCGTCGAGGCGCGCGTGGCGCCCGGCACTGTGGCTCGCGTTGGGCGGCCTCCCGGTGATGGCGCTGCTGGGTCACCTGAACTGGGTGCTCTACGGCGCGCCCTGGAAGCTGGGCTACACGGCCCTGTACGGAGCCGAGCATGGCCTGGGGTTTCACCTGGACGTGTGGGGCGACGAGTACACCCCGCTGGTGGGGCTGAGCAACGTGGTGGCTGCCGTGCGCCGGCTGCACATCTACCTGTTCGAGTGGTCCATCCCGGCGCTGCTCCCGCTCGGCTTATGGGCGCTGCTCGCGCGGCACACCGAAGAGGGCGACCTGGTCGTGGCATCGGCGCTGATCGCCGGCCCGGTGCTCTACTTCTTCTACTGGCACTCGGGATTCTATCCGGGCCCTCGGTTCTACTACGTGGCCGCGCCGGCGCTCGTGCTGGGCACCGCCCGCGCGGTGCTCTGGGCTTGGGACGCAGCGCGCTGCCGCAGTCGGGCGCTCGTGCGTTGGGACGCCGCGCTCGCCGCCGCGGTGGTCGTGGTGCTCCTGTGGGGCTGGGCCGACGGCGTGCCCGCCCGGTTCCGCGCATACCGCGCCGGGCTGGCTTCACTCAAGCTGCATCCGGAGAGAGGTCTAGCCGCTGCCGGGGTGAAGCAGGCGCTGGTGCTGGTGCCCGAGAGCTGGGGCGCGCGCATCGTCACGCGGCTGTGGGTTTTGGGTGTGAAGCCGGGACTGGCCGAGCGCGCCTACCGCGTGCTCGACGCGTGCGACCTGCATCAATTCGCGGCGGCGGCGTGGAGCGCCGGCATGCCTGCGCCGGCCGTGACCGACAGCCTGCAGCGGATGTACGACGCGGTCGTCGAGCCGGCACCTCTGGTGGCCGGCTGGCCCGATCCCACGCTGCACCTTCGGCCGCGAAGGGGTCTGCCCGCCGAGTGCATGGCCGAGATGGCGCGGGACCGGGAAGGACTCGCGCTCTACGGGAGCCTCGGCTGGCGCAACGCGGTGGGCCTCGACCGCGGCATCGTGTACGCGCGCGACCGGTTCGACGAGAATCCCGTGCTGCTCCAGCAGTACCCAGGCTGGGAGATCTGGCGCTGGGCTCCGCCGCAGGGTGATCCCGAGGCGCCACCCGTGCTCAGGCGGGTCTCGGCGGGGAATGCCCCGTGAGCGCCG
>JBDHJM010000078.1:0-8814 GCA_039586895.1 Gemmatimonadota bacterium
CGCCCCACGGGGCTAAACGCGTGCACCGGGCCAAGTGCCAAGGGGGGCGGTGCGTCTCGTTAAAGGGCGCTTCCGCGGGTGGTGTGGCGGTGGATTGGGAGGGGCTGCGGAGTCGGAAGCGCCCGCGAGAGACGCACCGCTCCCCGCAACAAATGACCCGTGGCTATGCGTTAGCCCCGTGGCACTTCTTGTACTTCTTGCCCGACCCGCACGGACACGGCTCGTTGCGCCCCACCTTTGGCACCGAGCGCGTCTTCGGCTGATCCGTCCCGCCGCCTTCGCCGTGCGTGGCCTGCAGCGCCTCCGGCGGCGGTCCCTTGGGAGCGGTGGCGCCCACCATGAGGTCGGCCTCCGAGGCCGCGGCATCCGGCTTCACCGCCCGCGTCGGAATCGCTGCGCGGCGGTCGGGCGGCGGGCTGCCCACCTGCACCTGGAACTTGAAGAAGCGCTCCGTGAGCGTGGATTTGATGTCGGTCATCAGCTCCACGAACATCTCGAACGCTTCTCGCTTGTACTCGATCAGCGGGTCCTTCTGTCCCCAGGCGCGGTACTGGATGCCGTGACGCAGGTGGTCCAGTTCGAACAGGTGGTCCTTCCACTTCTCGTCCAGCACCTGCAGCATCAGGTGCGACAGCAGCTTCTCGCCGATGTCCGGCGCGTTGTGGCGCTGTCCCAGCTCCTCCCACGAGGACACCTTGGCGCGGAACGCCTCCCGCCCCACGGTCTGCAGCAGCTCCTCCAGCGCCTCCGGGTCCGGCACCTTCTCGGGATCCATTACGTCGGGCGCCGACACCAGATAGCGCATCAGCAGCTCGTTGCGGATGACCTCGCGGTCCCACTCCTCCGGGTTCTCGGCGCCGTGTTCGTCGGCGAACCGCTTCATCGTGTCGTCGATCATCCGCGTTACTTCGGCCTTGAGCTCCTCGCCCCCCTCCAGCGCGAACAGCCGCTCGGCGTAGATCACCTCGCGCTGTTGGTTCATCACGTCGTCGTACTCGAGCAGCCGCTTGCGTGACTGGAAGTTCTGGTACTCGACGCGCTTCTGGGCGTTCTCGATGGCCCGGGTGACCAGCGGGTGGGTGATGACCTCACCCTCCTCGGCACCCGACTTCTCCATGATCTTGGCGATGCGGTCCGACCCGAACAGCCGCATCAGGTCGTCTTCCAGCGACAGGTAGAACATCGAGGAGCCCGGATCGCCCTGCCGCCCCGAGCGGCCGCGCAGCTGCCGGTCGATGCGGCGCGACTCGTGCCGCTCGGTGCCGATCACCACGAGCCCGCACGGGGGGTCGTCGTTGCAGCCCAGCTCCTTGAGCTTGGCGGCAGACAGGTCGGCCGCCTCCATCACCTGCCCGAACGGCGCCAGACCGCGCGCCTTGATGCCGCACACCTCGCACTGCTTCACCCGCGGGCCGAGTTTGATGTCGGTGCCGCGGCCGGCCATGTTGGTGGCGATCGTGACCGAGCCCGACCGGCCCGCCTGCGTCACGATCTCGGCCTCGCGCTGGTGCTGCTTGGCGTTCAGTACCTCGTGCTTGAGACCGCGCCGCTTGAGCATGCGCGCCAGGGTCTCGGACACCTCCACGCTGGTCGTGCCGACCAGCACCGGCAGCCCGCGCTCGTGCTGGCGCTGCACGTCGTCGATTATGGCGTTGTACTTCTCGCGCCGCGTCTTGTAGATGAGGTCGTGCCCGTCCACCCTGCGCACCGGCCGATTGGTGGGAATGACCATCACGTCCAGCTTGTAGATCTGGAAGAACTCCGTCTCTTCAGTCTCCGCAGTACCGGTCATTCCCGCCAGCTTGTCGTACATGCGGAAGTAGTTCTGAATCGTGATCGTGGCGAGCGTCTGGGTCTCGCCCCGCACGGTGACGGCCTCCTTGGCCTCGATGGCCTGATGCAGCCCGTCCGACCAGCGGCGCCCCGGCATGATTCGGCCGGTGAACTCGTCCACGATGAAGATCTGCTCCTCCTGTACGACGTACTCCACGTCCTTCTCGTACAGCGCGTGGGCCTGCAGCAGCTTGTGGATGATGTGGAGCTTCTCGCTCTTGGCGGCGTACTCGGCCTCGAGCTTCTGGCGCCGCTCCACCTTCTGCTCGGCGCTCAGGTCCTCGTCGTGGTCGATGCGGCCGAACTCCTCCGATATGTCGGGCACCACGAACAGGTTGGGGTCGTCGGGACTCATCAGCTCGACGCCCCTGTCCGTCAGGTGCACCGAGTGGCCGCGCTCGTCGAGCACGAAGAAGAGGTCCTCCTCCACCTGCCCCAGCCGCTGCTGGTTGGAGGGGAGCTTGCGGTCGGCCACCCGGTCCAGCTCCACGCGCTGGACGAGCTGCTTGATGGGCGGCTCCTGCAGGTACTTCATGAGGCGCTTGTTCTTGGGCATCCCGAGCTGCGCTTGGTAGAACTTCACCCCGGCGTCGTACGGCAGCTCGCCGCCGTCGTCGCCTATCAGCTTCTCTGCCCCGGCAACGATCTGGTTCACCGCAGAAGTCTGCTTGCGGACCAGGTTCACCACCTGTGCGTTGAACTGCGCGTACTTGCGGTCCGACTCGCCGCCCGCCGGTCCCGAGATGATGAGCGGCGTGCGTGCCTCGTCGATCAGGATCGAGTCCACCTCGTCGATGATCGCAAACGAATGCTCGCGCTGGACCCGCTGGTCCAGCGAGAACACCATGTTGTCGCGCAGGTAGTCGAAGCCGAACTCGTTGTTCGTGCCGTACGTAATGTCCATCTCGTACGCGGCGCGGCGTTCGGGGCTGGACGGCTCGGTGTCGTCGAGGCAGCCCACCGTGAGGCCCAGGAACTTGAACACGTGCCCCATCCACTGGGAGTCGCGCCGGGCCAGGTAGTTGTTCACCGTCACGAGGTGCGCGCCGTGTCCGGCGAGCGCGTTGAGGTACAGCGGAAGCGTCGCCACCAGGGTCTTTCCCTCGCCGGTGGCCATCTCGGCGATCTTCCCCTGGTGCAGCACCACACCGCCGATCAGCTGCACGTCGAACGGCACCATGTCCCACTCGAGCTCGTGCCCGATCACGACGACCTTGGTGCCCAGCAGGCGGCGGCACGCCTCCCGCACCGTGGCGAAAGCCTCGGGCAGCAGCTCATGGAGCGCCTTGGCGGTCTCCCCCTTCAGCTCTTCCTCGAGCTCCCCGACCTCCCTGTTCAGCTCGTCACGCTCCTCGGGATCCGCACAGTCGTGGCGCAGCTGCTTCTTCTCGGCCAGACGCCCGCGCAGGTCTCCCAGCTCCTCTTGGAGCCGGTCGCGGAACATCTGAGTCTGCGCCTGAACCTGCTCGTCGGAGAGTGCGCCCAGCCGCTCCTCGTGCTCGTGGATCGTATCGATGAGCGGCTGGATGCGCTTGAGCTCCCGCTCGAAGCGTGACCCGATGACCTTCGTGACCAGCGTTTTGAGCATCAGTCCCCTGTGCGGTACAGTCGGTGCGACTCTATGTACTCGGCGACCGAGACGGGCACCATCCCCTCGATCGTCTCGCTCCTTGCCACTCTGGCCCGGATTTCGCTGGCCGAGACGTCCACAGCCGGCACTTCGACCACTTCGGCCACCCACACATGTGCCGGCGGCTCCACGCCCGGACGGGTCAGCACCACCACCCGCGCCAGCTCCGCGATCGCGCCGGCCTCCCGCCATCCGGGGAGGTCGCGGGCCGCATCCGCGCCAATCAATAAAGATAACCGGTCCTCCGGAAACTCAGCCCTCATCTCCCGCAGCGTGTCCACCGTGTAGGAAACGCCCTCGCGCTCGATCTCGCGGGTGTCCAGCACAAAGCGCCGATCCTCCAGTGCAAGCCGCAGCATGGCGACCCGGTCTGCCGGCTCAGCGTGGTGGAATCGCGCCTTGAACGGCTGCGTCAGCGCCGGCACGAAATGCAGCCGGTCCAGCTCGAGCCGGTCCGCCGCTGCGGCAGCCACGGTCAGGTGCCCGGTGTGGACCGGGTCGAAGGAGCCGCCGAAGACGCCGCGGCGCATGTCAGGCTAGGAGGAGGCGGACTGCTCGGGGCAGACGCGGCGCGCCTTCTCTGCGTCCGGGTAATAGAGCTGGAGGTAGTCGCACATTTCCCGCTTCTCGTCGTCGTATCCGATCTTCGTGTACGCCTCGATGAGCTTCACCACCGCCCTCGGGGCGTAGGTCGTCTGCGGATACTGGGCGATCACGTCCTTGAGGTAGAGGATCGCCGAATCGTAGGCCCGGAGCCGGTAGTAGAAGTTGCCGCTCTCGTATCCCTTGCGGGCGAACCACTCGTTGAGCGCCGAGATGCGGCCGTTGGCCGAATCGGCCGCCTCGCTGGCGGGGTAGCGGGACAGCAGCTCCCGATACGTAGCCATGGCGGTCTCGCCGTAGGTCGGGTCGAGCTGCGGCTTCTTCCACAGGGTGGCGTAGGAGTCTCCCGCCCGGAGCAGTGCCTGCGGCGCCCTCGGATTGCGTGGGAACTCGTCGGAGACGCGCCGGAACAGGCGTGCCGCCTCCAGCCCCTGGCCCTGGTCGAGCGTGCATTCGGCCATGTAGAAGCGCACGTCAACCATGCGAGGGTCGAGCGCGTCCAGCTCGAAGGTGAGCAGCCGGAAGCCCTCCACCGCTTGCTGGCACTTCCCCCGGTTGTAGAAGTCGATGGAGGCCTGGTACTTGTCTTCGGGCGTCGGGTAACGGTCGGCGTTGAAGCTCGTCGAGCACGCCGCTCCCACCACCAACACCGCCGCCGCAAATGTGCGCGCTTTCATTCCGAGCAGTAATACCCTCGCAGCGGTCCCTGTTCCGTGCATTGCGCCGCGCCTACCTGACGAAATCCGCTTCGGAGATCAGGTTCAGCCGCTGCCGCACTATGGCGTAGATGGAGTCCCCCGGGAACAGACCGGCCCGCGCCTGCTCGTACGCCTCCATCGCCCCGAGCAGGTCGCCCAGTGCGAACCGCACGTCTCCCAGGCCCACGTAGGCCACCCGACCGCCCGGGCTCTCCCCACCCCGAGTCGCCGCCAGCGAGTACCACTCCTCGGCGACGGTGGGCTGGCCTCGATCGAGTGCGCGCCGGCCCAGCTGCAGCGCACACAACACGACTCCGTCGCGAGCGCCCCTGGTGACGGCCGGGGCCCGCTGCCTTCGCAGCAGGCTCTCGTATACAGTAGTCGCCTCCTCGCAGCGGCCCAGTCGCCTCAGGGCGACGCCGTACGCGTACATCAGCGAGTCGAGCATCCGTGCGTCCGGTGCCGCCGCCGCGGCATGGACGAGGATGGCGAGCTCTTCGGGTGTCTGCGGCGTGACGCTGCCGGCCAGCTCGCTGGCGAAGCGGCCCACAGCTCGGCCCGGAGCCGCCTGCTGCAGCCCCTCCAGGGCCGCCGCCAGGGACTGCTGATCGCCGCGCCGGATGGCGGCGCTCGCCACGCGCACCAAACCGTCGGCGGCCTCACCGCGCCGGTCCTCGCCGCCCTCCTGCCCGAGCGCCACGTACTCCTCGGCCGCCACGGCCAGCTCCCCCGCGTGCAATGCCGCGGCGCCGGCTTTGGCGCGCAGCGCTGCGTTGGGCGTGCGGTTCACCAGCGCGAGCCGGTACTCCACGAGCGCTTCGGCGTAGCGCCGCTCGGCGTAGGCCCGGTCGGCCAGCCGCTCGTGCTCCGCCGCCGCTCCGACGCAGGCGCCTGTGACGAGTGCCGCTGCGAGCGCCAGGATCAGATTACGGCGCAACGCCACGACCCAGCATTCCCAGGTACGCCTTCACTCTCACGTCGCCGGGGTGCTCCTCATCCAAGGACTCCCAAACCTCGCGGGCCGTCGCGGCGTCCCCCGACAGGAAGCACGCGAGCCCGAACACTGCCCGTGCGTCCACGGCCCCAGGGCGCGCCTCGATGACGATCTCCAGCGCCTCGCGCGCCTCCAGCGACCGCCCGGCGTCGAGCAGCAGCCTGCCCAGCCGGAACCTCAGGTCGTGGAAGTTCGGCCCCAGCTCCAGCGCGCGCTCATACTGCGCTACGGCCTCGCCCAGGGCACCCGCCTCCACGTACGCCTCGCCCAGCTCCGCGTGCATGTTTGCCAGCTTGGACGCGTGGTGTGCCGGCAGGCCAGAGCGGTCCTCGCCACCGCTCGCGCGCGCGGCCTCGAAGGCGTCGGCCGCCTCGTCGCCCCGGCCCAGCTCCGCCAGCACGAGACCCCGGTGCACGTGTGCCTCGATGTAGTGCGGATTGAGCTCCAGTGCCTGGTCGAGGGCCTCGAGCGCCCGCTCGGGACGCCCCAGCATCTCGTACGCGAGACCCAGCAGGTTGAATGCGTCCGCGAACGCCCGACCGCCGTCTATCAGCTCGTGCAGCAGGTAGAGCGCACCGTAGTAGTCGCGGAGCTCGAAGCGCTCCCGGGCGCGGTCAAGCAGTTGCGCGGGACTGACGTCCATACGTGTCCTCGTGCCAGGTGACGAACTGCGCGATCCCGTCTTCTATGGCGACCTGGGGATGATAGCCCAGGACCGCTCGCGCCTTGCCGATATCGGCGTGGGTGACCCTCGCGTCTCCCCGCTGCGCCGGCCGCGGCCTCACGCGCGGCCGCCTGCCTACGGCTGTTCCCAGCAGCTCAATGAGCTCGCCCAGCTCCACCGGGCGGCCGCTCCCCAGATTGAATGTCTCGCATGCACCGGAGTCGTGCTCGGTCCATTCCAGTGCCGCCAGGATCCCGCGCGCCGCATCCTCTACGTGCGTGTAGTCGCGCGCGCTGCGCGGGTTGCCGTAGCGCTCGAGCAGGCCTCCATCCGCCAGCCGGTGCACGAACCGCATCAGGGCCTGATCGGGCCGCTGCCGTGGCCCGTAGACCGAGAACAGGCGCAGCACTGCGACCGAGACGCCGAGCCGCTGTGCCGCGTCAGCACAAACCAGCTCCGCCGCACGCTTCGACACCCCGTACGGCGACAGCGGCCGCAGCGGCGCAGCGTCCTCCCGGAACGGCGGCACGCTCTCGCCGTATACAGACGACGAAGACGCCACCACGAAACGCCGCACCCCTGCGAGCGCACCCGCCTCCAACACGGCAGCGGTGCCGCCCACGTTCAGCGCCACGTGCACCCCGGGCTCCGCGAAGCTGGAGCGCACTCCCGGACGCGCGGTAAGGTGCGCGATCGCATCCACTCCGGCCGCCGCTCGCTCGAGCTGCCCGCGGCGCAGCACGTCCAGCTCGGCCAGTGCAAACCGTTCGTTGCCCTGCAGCGGATCCAGCGCCGCACGCTTGAGCGCCGGGTCGTAGTAGCCGTCGAAGCAATCGACCGCCGTGACCCGGTGCCCGCCCTCAAGCAGGAGCCGGCACAGTTGGCTCCCGATGAAGCCTGCGCCTCCGGTGACGAGCACGTGCTGCGTCACGCCGCCAGTACGCTCCTGAAGTACTCGATGGTGCGTCGCAGTCCATCCTCCAGCACAACGGCTGGCTCCCAACCCAGCTCTCCCCTGGCGCGGCCGATGTCGGGCTGGCGCACCTTGGGGTCGTCGGTGGGGAGCTCCTCGTGAACGATCTCGGACTTGGACCCGGTCAGCTCGATCACTATGTCGGCCAGCTGCCGCACCGTGAACTCGTTGGGGTTGCCGACATTGGTGGGGTTGGAATCGCCTGCTTCGAACAGACGCACGATCCCCTCGATGAGATCGTCCACGTAGCAGAAAGAGCGGCTCTGGGAGCCGTCGCCGTAGATGGTGAGCGGCTGTCCCTCCAGAGCCTGCACGATGAAGTTGCTCACGACCCGCCCGTCGTGCGGCCGCATGCGCGGACCGTACGTGTTGAAGATCCGCACGATGCGTGTGTCCATCCCGTGGTAGCGGTAATAGGCCATCGTCATGGCCTCGGCAAAGCGCTTGGCCTCGTCGTACACACCGCGGGGCCCGATCGGATTCACGTTGCCCCAGTAAGACTCGGGCTGCGGATGCACCAGAGGATCGCCGTACACCTCCGAGGTGCTGGCCAGCAGATAGCGCGCCTTCTTGGCCTTTGCCAGGCCCAACGTGTTGTGGGTGCCGAGGGAGCCGACCTTCAGGGTCTGGATCGGAAGCTTCAGGTAGTCGATCGGGCTGGCCGGCGAGGCGAAGTGGAACACGGCATCCACCGGACCGTCGATCCCGATGAACTGGGAGACGTCGTGCTCGACGAAGCCGAAACGAGGGTTCCCCTCCAGGTGCGCGATATTGTCGAGGGATCCCGTAATGAGGTTGTCGAGGCCAATCACTTCGTGACGCTCGCCCAGCAGCCGGTCGGTGAGGTGCGACCCCAGAAAGCCGGCGGCGCCCGTAACGACGATCCGCATCAGACCGACCTCCGTCCCCGGCTCACGTACGTGATCCCCAGCGACTGCATCTTCTCGGGATCGTACAGATTGCGCCCATCCACGATGATCGGCTGCTTGAGCAGCTGCTTCATGCGGGGAAAGTCCGGATTGCGGAACTCCAGCCACTCGGTGACGATCACCAGCGCATCGGCGCCCTCAAGTGCGTCGTACATCGGGTTCACGTACCGAATCCGGTCGCCAAACACTCTCCGCGCGCTCTCCTTGGCTTCCGGATCGTAAGCACATACCGCCGCGCCGGAGGCAAGCAGCTCCTCGATCAGATCAATTGCGGGGCTCTCCCGCATGTCGTCGGTCTTGGCCTTGAAGGCCAGCCCCCAGACCGCAACACTCCGTCCGCTCAGATCGTCGCCCAGAACCGCCTTGAGCTTGGCCGCTAGCTTCTTCTTCTGAAGCTGGTTCACGTCCTGAACGGCCTTCAGCACGTCCAGCGAGACTCCGTTCTCGTCGGCAGTCTTGACCAGGGCCCGCACGTCTTTCGGGAAACAGG
>JBDHJM010000079.1:0-8796 GCA_039586895.1 Gemmatimonadota bacterium
TGCCCTCGCCCCAGGACCGGGCCATCCGTCCCAGGTAGAAGGAAGCCACCCCGGTTGCGATGGAGGCCGCAGCCATTGCCAGTCCGATCCCCAGAGCGCTCGCGCCGAACGAGCCCTCCAGCACGAACGGCAGGTACGTGAGGAACGCTCCGTACAGCAGTATGAAGGTCACCAGGCCGGCCGCGAACACCGACAGCACCACCCGGCTGCGCATGAGACGCAGCGCTCCCGTGAGGTACGCTCTGAGATCGGCGGGCGCCTGCGGCTCGGGATTGCGCAACAACACCAGCACCGCCACTCCCACGGGCACGGCGAGCACCGGCAGGAAGAACGGCGCATACCAAGCGAGCATGGCCAGCACCCCGCCTACGGCGGGATACACTGCCGTCCCCACGCTCAGCACCGCCGCGTTGTAGCCCAGCGCCTCGGTGCGGCGGTGTCCGTCGTACAGATCGCCGATGATGGTGAGGTTAAGGGCCCCCATCGCCGCGGCACCGACACCCTGCAGCAGGCGCAATGCCAACAGCATCTCGAAGTCCCGCGCGAAGCCGCAGGCCACACCAGCCACGGCGAACACGAACAGCGAGGGCGCCAGCACCTTGCGACGTCCTACTCGGTCCGCCAGCACGCCGAGGAACGGCGTCAGCACCGCACCGGGCAGCGAAAACACGGCTATCAGCAGCCCCACCGCCTGGGGCGATACGTCGAGGGCGCCTGCGATCTTCGGGAATGCGGGCGTGATGCTGGAGACGCCCAGGATGGCCATCAGCGTGACGCTGAAGACCACGTGGAGGTTGGGATCGCGCAGCAGCGGCAGCGGCCGGCCGGCCTCAGGCATGGCCCAATGTTAACCGCCGGGCTGCGTCACCACAGCCCGGGGGCGCTCGGTGTCAGGAAGCCTTCACGAGCCGATAGACCCGGCCGTTCTGCGACAGGACGTAGAGCTCGCCGCCGCCGTCCAGGCCGAAGGAGAGCACGTTCCCCAGATCGCCCACGTTCCACTCCTGCCGGTCTACCGCCTGCGCGCCGTCGTAGCGTAAGCTGCGCAGCCAGCCGCCGCACCAGTCGGAGTAGAAGTAGTGCCCCTGGACTTCGGGGATCGCCGCCCCGCGATATACGTGGCCGCCGATGACCGAGCAGCCCTCCGACCCGGTTGCGTACTGGATGACCGGCAGCGTGAGGCCGGTCTGGTTGCAGGTAGCAGCCTGGAAGCAGTCGTTCCCCTCCATGACGTTCCAGCCGTAGTTGCGAGCGGCCGAGTTGGCGGGAGCGACGTTGACCTCTTCCCACGTGCTCTGCCCTACGTCGCCGATGTAGATCCTGTGCTGAGAGGCGTCGAAGGACGCCGCATCGAAGGAGAAGCGCCACGGATTGCGCAGGCCGAAGCCCCAGATCTCGTCACCGAAAGGGTTGTCCGGCGGCACCGCGTAGGGGTCGCCGCCGTCCACGTTGATACGCAGCAGGGCGCCGAGCAGCGTCCCCAGGTTCTGTCCGTTCCCGAACTGGTCACCCCCGCCGCCGCCGTCTCCCATGCCTACGTACAGCATGTTGTCCGGTCCGAAGGCGAGCTGCCCCCCGTTGTGATTGCCGGCCGGCTGGGCCACCGCGAGGATGATCTTCTGGGAGCCGGGGTCGGCCACATTGGGAGAGGCGCTCACCGTGAAGCGCGCCACCCGCGTATCGCCGTTGGTGTTCGTGTAGTTCACGTAGAAGAAGCCGTTGCTGGAGTACTGCGGGTGGAACGCCACCGAGAACAGCCCCTGCTCGTTGCCGGTGCTGCGCACGATCGAGGTGATGTCCAGGAAGGGGGTCGCGAGCAGCTGACCGTTCTGGACTATGCGGATGCGGCCCGGCTGCTCCACCACGAACAGGCGCGCGTCACCTGACGGCGCGGCCAGGTGTACCGGCCGGCTCAGTCCGCTTGCCACCTCCTGCACGGCCAGGGTCACGTCTCCGTCGCCGTTCCCGTTCCCGTCGCCGTTGCCACCGTCCGGGCCGGTGCCGTCCCCGCACGCGATGACGAGGGCCAACGCAAGCAGCAGGTGTATCACGGTCGTCCTCCGTAGCAAACGGTCCTCCGTTGTCGGGGTCGTCGGGGGAAACAACCGGGGCGCGCCTCCGAGCCGCGCCCCGTGCTCCCTTGCAACCCCCTCCGCCGGTGCGGGTTCCTCCCGGCGCCGGCAGCCCCGCTCAGCTCCCCGAGAAGGCTCCCATTCCGGTGATCGCCTCGCCCAGGATCAGCGTGTGGACGTCGTGCGTGCCCTCGTAGGTGTAGACGCTCTCCAGGTTGGCCATGTGCCGCATGGCCTGGTACTCGGCCAGGATGCCGCTGGCACCCAGGAGCCGGCGCGTCTCGCGCGCGCACTCGGCCGCCATGTTCACATTGTTCCGTTTGGCGAGCGAGACCTGCTGCGGCGTGGCCTCGTCCCGGTCCTTGAGCCGTCCCAGCTGCACGCAGAGGAGCTGCGCCTTGGTGATCTCGGTCAGCATCTCTGCCAGGCGGGCCTGCTGGATCTGGTATCCGGCTATGGGCCGGTCGAACTGCACCCGGCTCTTCGCGTAGTCCACCGCCTCGTGGAAGCACGCCATGGCGGCGCCAACAGCACCCCAGGCGATGCCGTAGCGCGCCTGCGTGAGGCACATCAGCGGGCTGCGCAGTCCCTTGCTGTTGGGCATGATCGCGTCCTTGGGCACGCGGACGTCCTCCAGCACGAGCTCGCTGGTGTCGCTCGCCAGGAGCGACAGCTTGCCTTTCTGGTCCCGTGCCGTGAAGCCCGGGGTGTCGGTGGGCACGATGAAGCCGCGAATCGACTTCGTGTCGTCCAGGTCACCGGTCTTGGCCCAGATCACGGCTACGTGCGCCATGGAGCCGTTGGTGATCCACATCTTGGCTCCGTTCAGCACCCAGTGATCGCCGTCCTCTCGCGCCGTCGTGATGAGCCCACCGGGGTTCGACCCGAAGTCGGGCTCCGTGAGCCCGAAGCACCCGATCACCTCGCCCGCCGCCATCTTCGGAAGCCATTCCTTGCGCTGCTCCTCCGAGCCGAACGTGTATATCGGGTACATCACCAGCGCGCCCTGCACCGACGCGAACGAGCGAATGCCGGAGTCGCCGCGTTCGAGCTCCTGCATGATGAGTCCGTAGGCCACGTTGTTCAGCTCGGCGCAGCCGTACTCCGCCGGCAGGTTGGCGCCGTATACGCCGAGCTCGGCCATCTGCGACACGAGCTCCGTCGGAAACTGATGATCGACGTAATGCTCACCGATGATCGGCAGCAGGGCATCCTCAACCCAGCGCCGCACCGTGTCGCGCACCGCGCGCTCCTCCTCGGTGAGCAGCGAATCGGCGTCGTAGAAATCCACACCCTCGAACGGCATCGTCCCCCCTAGCTCGCGGCGCTCGCCGGCGGCGGCACCTCGCGAATGTCCCGGGTCGCCACCGGCGCGATCCCGACCTCTCTTGCCTTGCGGCGGAAGCCCGGCCCATGATCCGCTCCATGGCCCGCTTCTGCCTGCCATTGGTGCACCATTTCGTGCAGCAGCGTGTGCACTACCTCGTCCCACGGATCGCACTCCAGGTGGTGCCGGCTGATGGCGATCTCCACCGCACTGTGGCTCTCCGAATCTACAGTGAGCTCTCCCAGGCACGTGCGCATCCGGCCCGAAATGCGCAGATCGATACTGCCCAGGGCTCCTCCGAAATGGCGCTCGTTGAGCTCTCGATGCAGCTCCTTCAGCCGTCCCAAGAGCCGCCGGTCACCGGGTCGCGGACGCTCGCGGCGCGGTCGCAGCCGGGCACGGCGGCGCACATACTGGTCGATGGGAAACGCGACGATCATCCGCTCGGCACGCCGCTGGTCCGCCGGGCCCGCCTCCGGATGGGCGAACGCGGCCAGCGCCTGCACCACCTTGTCCGATGCGTAGGCGAAACCTCGGTGCAGCCGCAGCACGCCCCGCGGCGTCAGGCTCACAAGCACCGTGGAATTCTCGTGTATCTCGAGGGGGCGTTCGGTATCGAGGCCGGCCTCGGCCAGGCGCCGCCTCAGGAGAGCCTCGTCCGCCTCGCGCGCGGCGGCCTCAGCCCACGCCCGCCGCGACTTCCTGCGCATCCGCTCTCACGGGACGGGGGAACGTGTAGACGTCCGAACGCTTGAACAGCATTCGATCGGATTCCCAGCGGTAGAACTCGACGTTGATCGCATCCTCCGTGATCACTATGCGGTTGAACACCGAGGGCTTCCCGCCCCGCGACCGGGTCGAGAGCGTGCCTGCCGTCGAGACCACGACCTTGCCACCAAGCAGGTCTGCGTTCTCCTGGTGATCGTGGCCGCACAGCACCAGGTCCGCGCCCGACTCGAGAATGCGGCGCTGCGCCTGCTTCCAGCGAGCCAGCCCCATGCGGCGCGAGATTTCGCCGCGCAGCACGTTGTGGTGCAGCACCAGCACGCGCACCTGCCCCGGATCGGCAGCGGAGAACACGCGCTGAGCGTGCTCGATCTGCGACTTGGGAAGGTGCCCCTTGACCGCCAGGTCACGCAGCCGCCAGGTGAGCGAGCCCCACGAGACGCCGTGCGACGTCAACGCGCTGGTCACGACGGCCTCGGGGAACTTCACGGTGGGATTGAGAACTGGTCCGAAGTAACGAGTGTACTTGCGGTACTTGATCTGAGACGCGAACGGGATGAACGGCCGCCACCACCACTGTACGTCGTGGTTGCCGGGGATCATGAACACCGGAGCCGTACGCTCCAGCTCCCGCACGAGCCCCTTCGCAGCCTGATACTCCCCGTGCCGGCTGCGCTGCGACGAATCACCCGATATGACGACCAGGCGCGGATCCAGGTCCGGCACCAGGTCCTCCACGGCCGCGATCTGGGCGAGATCGGCGACCGAACCGAAGTGCAGGTCCGAGAGATGTACGATGGTCAGGCTCACTGCCTCTCCCAGGTCACTTGAGGTACTCCCGCAGCGTTCGCTTCACGACCACGTAGGTAAGCATGTACCACACGGCTATGCCCACCGCCCCAACGTACCGTGCCGCCGGGTCCTGCGGCATCCGCACCAGCACGTAGATGGCCACCAGCACGGTGGACACGGCCGCGACCAGCCGCCCGATGCGCGAAGCGCGTCGTTCGATGTCCTGCCGGCAGCTCCCGCACAAAGCTCCGAGCGGCAGCTCGACCGGCCGGTGGCACCGTGGGCACTCGTGCTCAACCAATGCGCCGGGTGACGGCGTCTGCGAATTCCAGCGTCTCAGCATGGCCCTTCAGGTCGGGCGTGAGCACGGAGCCGTCCTCGAGGGTCGCCTCCAGCGCGCGCCTCACGCGGTCCGCAATTTCTGTCTCGCCCAAGTGGTCCAGCATCAGGCAGGCCGCCATCAACAGCGCCGAGGGGTTGGCCACCCCCTGCCCCGCGATGTCCGGGGCGGACCCGTGCACCGCTTCGAACAGAGCCGCCCGGTCGCCAATGTTCGCTCCGGGCGCCAGCCCCAGCCCTCCCACCAGACCGGCGATCTCGTCGCTCAGAATGTCGCCGAACATGTTGGTCGTGACGATGACGTCGAACTGGGTCGGATCCAGCACCAGCTTCATTGCCGCGGCGTCGATGATGACGTCGTCAACCTCGACGCGTCCCTCGTACTCCCGCGACACATCAAGCGCGGTCTCGAGGAACAGCCCGCTGGCAGCCTTCAGGATGTTGGCCTTGTGGCAGATCGTAACCTTGCGGCGGCCGTTCTTCTCGGCGTAGTCGAACGCAAACCGTGCTATGCGCTCGCAGCCGCGCCGCGTCACCACTGCGTTGGACTGCGCGACGGCCTTGCGGTCGTCACCCACGGGGATGGTGGTCTCGAACCCGATGTAGAGTCCCTCGGTGTTCTCGCGCACCAGCACGATGTCCACGTCCTCGAACCGGCCGCCGGGCATGATGGTCTTGGCCGGGCGCACGTTGGCGTAGAGGTCGAACTCACGCCTCAGCGCCACGTTCACCGAGCGGAAGCCGGTCCCGACTGGAGTGGTGAGAGGTCCCTTGAGAGCGATGCCGGTGTCGCGGATGCTCTCCACGGTCGCGTCGGGCAGCGGCGAGCCGGTCTCTTCCAGGGCCGACACTCCGGCCAGCTGCTTGTCCCACTCGATGGCGACCCCGGCTGAGTCGAGCACGCGGAGCACCGCGGCAGTGATCTCCGGCCCTATGCCGTCGCCGGGGATCAGGGTGACGCGGTGTGAGGTCACGGCAGGCCGGGCACCAGCTCGGTGAGGGCATCCCACGCCGCTGCACGCGGCTCCGTCCCCTCACCATGAGCGATCGTGCGCCACTCCACGTTGCCGCCCCGCACGTCCACGAGCACGATGTGCCACTCTACCCGGGCCACACCTTCCTCGTCGGTCTCGAAGAACGCGAGGGCCGCCGGCACCAGGGCGAAGCGGTCGCCGGTTACGCCGGTGAGGTTGCGCATCTGGCTGCGCAGCGGGTCGGGCACGCGCACGATGTCGGGGCCGCGCAGCAGGGCGGTGCCCATCTGGTCCGGGTTGGCCAGGATGCCGGGCGCCTGCCGCGCCATTCTCCGCAGCTCTTCGGGCCACACCCAGGCAACTTCGGGCACGCGCTCGTCGAGGAACACCTTGATGAGGCTGTCGGCCCAGCGCACCCTCTCCGCACGCGGGCCCATCAGCTCCTCCCAATCGAGCTTCTGTTCCGCGGCCACGAGGGTGTTGGGATAGAGAGTGACGGACTGGCTCGCCATGCCTCCGGTGGGCAGGGGCGCCGTGATGTACTCGGGCTCGACCGGCTCCTCGGGCTCCGCCTTGCTGCTGCACCCAGCCGCGGCAATCGCCCCCAGCAGCAGGACGCCTGCGATCAGGTGTCGCGCCATTTCGGCTCCCGCTTCTCCATGAACGCCTGGATGCCCTCGTGCGCGTCGTCCAGCGCCATGAGGTCGTGCAGATACAAGTTCTCGGCCTTGTACAGGGCCTCTTCGTACGCCGCGTAGTACGACTCGGTCTGTGCCCGTTTGGCGAGCATCAGCACCGGTCCGGACTTGGAGGTGAGCTCCCCGATGAGCTGCTGCAGACCATCCTCGAACTCGGCGGCCGGGAAGACCCGGTTCACCAGCCCGTAGGTCTCCAGCTCACGGGCGGTGATGTTCTCGCCGGTCAGGATCCACTCCATCGCCTTGCGGCGCGGCGCCGCGCGCGGCAGCACCACGCAGGCCAGCGGCGGAAACACACCGAGCTTGATCTCGGGCACCCCGAACTTGGCCGACTCTGCCGCGACGACGAGGTTGCAGCCGATGGCGAGCTCGAAGCCACCTCCCAGGGCGTGCCCATGCACGGCCGCGACGGCCACCACGTCGAGCAGCCTGATGGTCTCGAAGATGCGGTGAAAGACCTGGATCATGCGCGAGACCTTGTCTCGCGTGTGGTCGGCGACATCGACGCCTGCGCAGAACACCTTGCCCTTGCCACGGATCACCAGGACCTTGAGCCCCCCGTGACCCTTGACCTCGAGAAGCGCCTCGTTCACCTGCTCCATCATCTCGATGTTCAGGACATTGAGCGGGGGGTGATCGAGGGTCAGCGTCGCAACGCTTCCTTCGAACGCGATATTGACCAGGCTCTTGGACACGTCCGATCCCATTTGGTAGTTGGAATGCCTGTGGCTGCCGCATGCCCGGCTCGGGCGGGCGGTCAGTGGAGGGTGAGCCCTCCGTCCACAAAGATAACCTGTCCCGTGATGTGTCGAGATTCATCCGAGCACAGGAACACCGCGACCGAGGCCACGTCCTCGGGCTCGGCGATGCGCCCCAGCACGGAGCCCGCCTCGGCGTCGGCCAGAACCTCGGGAGGCAGCGTTCCGATCAGCTCGGTCCGCACGAAGCCCGGCGCCACGGCATTCACATTGACGTTGTACGGCCCCAGCTCGACGGCGGCGGATTTGGTGAGACCCACCACTGCCGCCTTGCTGGCCGCGTAGTTGGCCACCCCGAAGCCCGGCCGGTAGGCCTGGTGGGACGCGATGTTCACGATCTTGCCGTAGTGCTGGGTCCGCATGTGCGGAGCAACCGCGTGCACGCAGTTGAATGTCCCGTTGAGGTTGGTGTCGATCACCTCCCGCCACGCGTCCTCGGCGAGCCGCCACAGAGCTCCATCGTGGTGGATGCCCGCGTTGTTGACGAGGAAGTGCAGCTCGCCCAGCTCCTCGCGGGCCTTGGTCACGAACCGCTCCACGGCATGTGCGTTCCGCACGTCGCAGTGCTGGCTGTACACCTCCACGCCGCAGTCGCGCAAGGCGGCTTCCGTGAGCAGCGCCTGTGCGCTGATGTCACGGTCCGGCATCTCGATGTAGTTGAAGGCCACGTTCACCCCGCGCCGAGCGAACTCCAGGCCGATGGCCCGCCCGAGGCCGGTCGCTCCGCCCGTGATCACGGCAGTGTGGCCCCGCATCTCGCGCCGCGGAATGCGCTGCGCCTCGGGCCGCTCGGCCAGCATGGAGCCGATCTGCCTCTGCCTGCGGGGGCTGAACTCGTGCGGGTCAGGCGGATCGTAGGGTATGTGGCCCTCTCTGCTTGCGGAGAATCACGAACGTACGCCTCGAATTCGGATTCAGCAACCGAACGGCTACGCCCGGCGGCGGGCGGCCACTGCACTGCGCACCGCTCCCACCACCTCGAATACAAGCCATAGCTCCAGCACGAAGATGGCGCCGCCCACAGCCAGGAGCACCGACTGACTGTCGCTGTAGTAGCGCACCAGATTCAGCACCATGGCCCACGTGGTCATGAACAGCAGGAAGATCATC
>JBDHJM010000080.1:0-8631 GCA_039586895.1 Gemmatimonadota bacterium
ACCGGTCAGGAACACCAACACGTCCGGCGACACCAGTGTCGGGTTCATCTTGACCATCGTACCCGGGTCGCCCACTACGACCTGTGCGTTCTTGAGCCCGATGAAGGCTATGAAGATCCCGATGCCCACGGCGAGGCCCTGCTTCATGCTCGGGCTCACGGCGTCCATCAGCTTCTCGCGAATCCCCAGCACCGTGATCAGCAGAAACACCATGCCCGCCACGAACACCGCGCCGAGCGCCACACGCCACGGTTCCTCGGCACCGGCGGCCGCTGCCACCGGAATCGCGCTGAAGACGAAGAAGAAGTTCTGCCCCATCCCGGGAGCCAGCGCCACTGGGTAGCGCGCGTACAGCCCCATGATGGCAGTCGCCAGCGCGGCGGCCAGACAGGTCGCCGCCGTCACCGCGCCGAAGTCCATTCCCGTATCGATGTCGAACATCGAACCCGACAGCACCGCCGGCTGCACGAAGATGATGTAGGACATTGTGAGGAATGTCACAGAACCGGCGAGAAGCTCGGTGCGCACGCTCGTGAATGCAGTGGGTCGTTCGATCTCACCCGTCATGACGGAGAATTGGCGGCATGTTTCAAGCGCGCGCAAGAGCGGGTCAAAATGCACCAGCTTTCAGAGGGAAAAACGCGTTTTGTGCGCTGCATCACACTAACGTTTCGCTGACGCTAATGGGGTTGTCGAGTAGAAAAGCGAAGTGAATTATGCGTTCGACGCTTCGTCCGCCATGGCTCGGTGACTCGCAAACTGCGATGCGCACTCTTTCAAAGTGTCGAGCCAAGCAAGACCAAGCATCCCGGGCAAAGAGCCGCAGCAGTGCCGCGGTGGAGATGCAAATGCGCAGCTACCTTCGCAAAACAGCGTGGATCTTGATCTGCACTGGCATGCTCACCGGGTGCGAGGATACCACAAGCTTGAGCGGACCCGCAGGCGAGCCGGGCGGCCCTTACGCACCGGGCGACCCGACGGGCGGCGACGGTCCGAAGCAGCTGCCGCCGGGCATGACGATGGCCGATCTCCTCGCTGTCGACAACAGCCTTCCGATAGAAGCGTTGGCGGACGTGGAGCCGCCGCCATCATGGGAGAGCGATTACGGCACCCGGTGGGATCTGGGTGACGATGACTCTCGGTCCGTCGAGCTGGGTTTCACGTTCGAATATTACGAAAGGCCATACAGCGACATTTGGATGAACTCCAACGGAAACGCCACGTTCCACCCGCAGAACTTCGCGTGGGGCCCGACCCCGATCCCCGATGACGAGAAGCAGATCCTCGGAGTGTTGTACGGGGATTTCAATCCCGAGGCGGGCGGAGCCGTTTGGGAGAATCAGCTGGGAGAGGCGCCCAACCGACGGCTGGTGATCACGTGGGAGTCATTGCCGGAGTATTCCGATGCCGGCAGCAACACCTTCCAGCTGCAGCTCTTCGAGGGCTCGAACGCGATCCAATTCGGTTACAACGGCCTGACCACCGACGGAGTCAACGATTTTGTTCCGTCGCTCATGTACGTAGGGATCAGCCTCAGCTACTTCCGCCAGATATTCGTGGCGATCGATTCAGGGGTCGCCATTAGAGAGAATCTCGACGGCACCAACATATGCTTCCTGCCCGATGAGAACTGGGATTACCAGGTGACGATGGGACCGTGCTTCCCGGAGCCGCCGGAGGTCATCCTGGTGGACCTCGACATCAAACCGGGCAGCGACGAGAACCCGGTCAACCTGAAGAGCAACGGCGTCATCCCCGCGGCGATACTGGGCACCCCGGACTTCGACGTGACCACGGTGGACGTCACCACCCTGGCATTCGGCCCCGGTGAAACAGCGCCTGACCACAAGACCGGCGGTCACCTGGAGGACGCGAACGGCGATGGCCTGTTGGACCTTGTGTCGCACTACCGCACTCAGGAATCGGGTCTCGCGGTGGGCGACACCGAGGCGTGCGTCACGGGCCTCACGCTCGACGGGATCGAGTTCGAGGGCTGCGACGTAGTGGCGGTGAAGGACAAAGAGGAGAAGGAGAAGAAGGGGTAGGTGCGGCGTTTTGACGGGGGGTGCGCCGAAACGCACCACTTTCTGGCGCGTCGGGTCGATTCGGACCGGCTCACACCCCTAACGAAGGCCTAACGCCTTTGGTATTGCCAAGTTGGCCTGAATGGTGAACCATGTGCGCCGCAAGTTCCCGACGGCAGCCGCACGGGCGACGACTGCCGAGATAACTACTGTGAGGAGGCACCGGCATGCGTTCTAGGATCTTCAACCCTCTCTGGGCTTTGGTATGTGTGGGTCTCGTAGCTGGCTGCGAGAACAGCACCGAGCCTGCAGCGCCGGACGCCGGCACGCCATTGTCACCGGATGCACTCGAAGGCAAGCAGCTGCCGCCGGGGATGACCCTGGAGGACCTCCAGACAATGCGGCAACTGTACCTCAGCTCGTCGCCCTCGCTCGCGGCTGCACCGCCCCCGTCCTGGGAGTCGGATCTTGGAGTTGTGCTCGAACACAGCCCTGGCGTTCCAGTTGGTGATGACGACTGTGCCGATTTCCCCTTCGGTACGCCGCTGCCGTTCACGTTCGAGTTCTACGGCGTGGGGTACTCGTCTCTTTCGGCCAACTCGAACGGGAACGCCACGTTCGAGGTCTGCAACACGAACTTCAATTCGAGCATCCCGGACGCCAATGGATACCCGATTCTCGGCGTCCTGTACGGGGACTTCAACCCGGCTGACGCAGGTGCCCCCAATCCTGGAATCGGCGACTTGTACTGGAACGTCCTCGGAACAGCGCCGAACCGCAGGGTCGTCATCACGTGGCTCAACGTGACAGAGTTTTATCCGATTAACAGCAACACGTTCCAGATACAGCTCTTTGAGGGCTCGAACGCAATCCAGTTCGGCTACAACGGTCTCGATAACGGCGGCCCCATGAACGTGGGGATCGCAGTTGGCGTGGGTCCCGGGGCTCTCTACGAGCACACGGCTTCGTCAAACCCGGACCTGCAGCTCATCCCAATCACTGACCTCGACGGCACCAACATCTGCTACAAGCCGAACGGGTCCACCGATTACGACGTCACCCTCGGCCCGTGCACCTTCGGGCCCGAGCTCATCACCGTCGACCTCGACATCAAGCCCTGGAGCAACCGGAACCCGATCAACATCTCGAGCAGGGGCGTGATCCCGGTGGCCATCCTGGGCAGTGCCGATTTCGACGTGACGACGGTCGACGTCACTACGCTCCGGTTCGGTCCCGGAGAGGCGGAGCCGGCCCACAGGCGCGGCGCGCACAAGTGGGACATCAACTGGGACGGGTTCCCGGATCTCGTGTCTCACTACCGCACACAGGAGTCCGGGCTCGCGGTGGGCGACACCGAGGCCTGTGTCACGGGCCTAACGCTGGACGGCGTGGACTTTGAAGGATGCGACGCGGTGCTGGTGAAGGAACCCAAGAAGAGGAAGCGGCACTGGTGGTGGTGGTGGTAGCCACATAAGACGTCCATAACAAGAAGGGCCCCAGCGATGGGGCCCTTCTTGTTGCCCTCAGCGGGCTTGAGGGTTATTACCGTGCTTGTGCGCAACCTCCGCGGCCCTACTTCCTACCATCTCCGGAGGAAAGAACCATGATTCGTAAACTCGCGATCACCGCGACTGCCCTGGTGTTGGCAGCCTGCGGTGAGACACCCGTCACACAGCCCAGCAACGATGCCGAGGCCGAAGCCGCCCAGCTGAAAGCCGACGCCCTCGACGCCTTCCAACGGCATGCTGAGGAGCTGCGGACAGACGGCGGCCCCCAACGCAGCCACCCGGCGCCGGTCACCTACGAGGGCGTCCTGGTGAACGGCCACGGCCAGGGCGGCAGCGTGAGGATCGGCAGCATCTTCGAGTCCGGCGACTGGGACTACTGGTCCTTCTGCGCTGTGGCCGGGGCGACAATCGACATTGAGGTACACCGGACCACCTCCGCGATGGATCCGGCGGCTTCCATTTGGACCGGGATCACGCCGAACGCCGGCGGGCTGTTCGCGTTCAGCACAGGCAACGCGTTCCTATCGTTCGTCGCCTCCGCAGACGACAACAACGGTATCCCGCACGGCACGGGCGGCGCCTGGGCCGATCCGAAGATCGTGACAGCAGCACCGGCCACTGGCCTCTACACGCTTACGGTCTTCGACTGGCTCGGCGCCGGCCCGCCGGATGCGAACGGGGAGGCGCCGTACGACATCTTGGCGTCCGGCCTCGGTGCACCCCCCATCGCCGTGAGCACATCCGCGGACACCGAGACGCTGTGACCCCCAAACCACAAGATGAAGACGGTGGTCGTGACGGTGGCGTCTTCGGGCGGCTGCGGCTCCCTGACCGTGTCAGTGTCGGTCTCCAGTGACGAGCCTGAGAACGGAACCGGTGACGGCGACACCGCGCCCGACTGGTCGGTCACCGACAACGGCGACGGCACGTTCGACGTCGAGCTCCGCGCTGAGCGGGCCGGCGGCGGTGACGGGCGCAAGTATACAATCACCGCAACAGCCACAGATGCGACTGGCGCCAGCGCATCGAGCTCGGTCGAAGTCAACGTGCCGCACGACAAGGGCAAGAAGTAGCGCGACCGCCGCGGTTCGCGGCATGAAGAAGGGCCCCGCAAGGGGCCCTTCGCTTGTCTTGGATTCCGGGCGCGATCCGCCCGAGCTGCGCTCAGCCGTCCACGAGCAGAGTGCTGCGGCGGCAGTTGGTGCACACCACGTCCTGCATGCGCACGCCGGCGTGGGTCTCCACCGGCCCGAGCAGGAGGGTGCCCTCACAGAGCGGGCACGCCCCCGGGCGGGTCGGGTCCTGGACCATCTCCCGGATCATGCGGCTCTCCGTGAACGTGAACTGCTCGACCTGCGGGCGCCTGCGGTCCAGGTGAACGCGGCGCTCGTCGCGGCGGCGGTCGAGCCCGGAGCGACGCTCTCTTCGCACCGGGATGTTGGCGACGCGCCGCTCGGCGCGGCGACGCTCACGCCCCGACCTACGATCTCCTTCGGCACGGAGATCATCCAGGAAGCGCCGCAGTCCGTCTTCGAACCCCGTCGGGTTGGTCTCGCCCATCCTCGCCCATTTGCCTGAGGTGTCCCCCAACCGGCCGCCGCCCCCAACCTCTGTTTTATCCCGAATTGGCGAGTTGCGCTAGGGTGGGTCCGAAGGTGCGAAGGGGAACCACCGGGAGGCGCGGCGCGTAGTGGAATCGAGACGAGAACCACAAGCCACGATGCATCCGCCACGGGAGGAGGGCGGGCCGTCGGCCTCCACGGCCGCCGCGCCTCGGGGAGGAGAGGACCGATGCACACGATCTGCCGAGCCGGCCTGCTGCTGGCTCTCACCGGCACGTTCTCCGCAGCTCAGGCCCAGGACATCCGTGACGCCGCGCAAGAAGGAGACGCGGCCACGGTAGCCAGCCTGCTCGAACAAGACGCCGAACTGGTCAACAGCACCGACGACCACGACCGCACGCCGCTTCACTACGCGGCCGGTTCCGGCTCCATGGAGGTAGCGCAGCTGCTGCTGGAACACGGCGCCGACATCAACGCGCAGAGCCACGGGGGGCAGACCGCGCTGACGTACGCAGCCCTGCGCAGCAAGCCACGCGTGGCCGAACTGCTACTCGCGCACGGCGCGGACACGGAGATCCGGGACGACTACGGCCGCACGCCCCTGCTCCTGGTGGCGCGGGAGACCGGTAGCGTCGAGCTGGCCACCATCCTGCTGGATGGCGGCGCCGACGTGAACGCGCGAGACCGCTATGAAACCTCGTCGCTCGAGCTGGCCGCCTGGCGCGGCCACGGAGCCCTGGTCGATCTGCTGCTGGATCGCGGGGCGGACGTGCCAACCTCGGGACGCGACGCCGATTTTCTCGCGACAATGGCCATCGAGAAGGGATTAGTGCGCCTGTTCAAGCTCCTCGCTGGCGACATCGATGTGGAGGCGCGCAACGAGAGCGGCGGGTCTCTACTGCACTCGGCCAGTGAGGGAGGGTCTGCACAGATCGTGGGAATCCTGCTGGACCGGGGCTTGGACGTGGACGAGCTGGACCGCTATGGCCGCACGCCCCTGCATTACGCGGCCGAGTACGGTCACGCCGAGGCAGCGGAGATGCTGATCCACCATGGTGCGACCCTCGACGTGCGCAGCGCGGCTGGCTACTCCGCGCTCAACATGGCGCAGGCAGGCGGCCACGACGGAGTGGTCGATCTACTGGCCGCCCGTGGTGCGAGCACCGCACCCGTCGACTTCCCCGTTCTGCGGGGACCCTACATGGGCCAGCCCCGGCCGGGGCGGGAGCCGGTCCCGTTCGCGCTGGACATCGTGGCCTCGCACCGCTTCGAGCACTGCGTACCCACGTTCTCGCCGGACGGGGACGAGGCCTACTGGTCCAGCTCGTTCATCATCGACGAGTCGGGCTACACCCGCTCGCTGCTCTTCACTTCCTTCATCGAAGGAGGCCGGTGGACGGAGCCGGCCCCCGTCCCGTTTTCGCAGTTCACTACCGGCGACGGCGAGCCCTTCTTCGATCCCGGTGGTGAGCGCCTGTACTTCCTGTCGTACCGGCCCAGCCCTGCCGACAGCTCCCGCGCCGAGCGCATCTGGTACGTGGACCGGACTGCCGACGGCTGGTCGGAGCCGCACATGATCGAGGGCGGCCCCAACACGATCGAGATGCACTGGCAGTTCTCGGTAGCAGTCAACGGCAATATCTACTTCGGCTCCGGCGCGCCCGGCGGCTTCGGCGGCGGAGACGTCTACGTGTCGCGCTTCGCCGACGGAACGTGGCAGCAGCCCGAGAACCTCGGACCTGTGATCAACACGGAGGCGAGCGAAGGATCGCCCTTCATCGCACCGGACGAGGGCTACCTGATATTCACGGGCAACCGCCGGCCGGGCGGGGTGGGCGGCGTGGACCTCTACATCAGCTACCGCGACGAAGCGGGCGACTGGACGACACCGGTCAACATGGGAGAGCCCGTCAACTCCGAGGCATACGAGATCTGCTCTCTGGTCACTCCGGACGGAGCCCAGCTGATCCTCAACTCTTCCCGGCGGGGCAACGACGACGCCTACTGGGTCGATGCGGGGGTCATCCAGGAGCTGAGGGACCGCTAGGAGGGCTCACTCCGTTCACGTCCACCTCACAACCGGGGTCCTCCTACGGAGGACCCCGGTGACCGCCGTTTCCTGCACTTGACGAGTGCTTGACGCGGCTCCGGCAGGGTGCGGGCGGATTCGCGGGGCGGCAGCCCTTCACCCGAGCCCTGCCGGAGGTGACGATGAACCCGGGGAGGACGCTCTCTGTGCTCGTTCTGGCGGGCCTGGCCGGAGCGCTTGCCTGCAACAAGCGGGTCGACCGCGAGTTGGTGCACCCGGAGGCACTGGTGACAGTGGACTCCGGAACGCCTTTCCTCAAAGCGCACATGAAGGACGGCTCCCTCTACGTGCTGTCCGAGTGGACCGTGGACCCGTCGACCAGTGACGTGAGCGGCCGCGGCCGGCTCTACGAGGCGGACCGCTCCCAATCCACGAGCGGCACACAGTACGTGCCACTCGATTCCGTAGCGCTGTTCGAGACCAACGTGGTGCACAACTCCGGGGGTGTCGCGGCGCTAGCGGTGCTCACTGGCATCACCGCAGGCTTCACGGTGTACTGCGCCGCCAACCCGAAGGCCTGCTTCGGATCGTGCCCGACGTTCTACGTGAGGGATGGAGAGCGTGAGCTGCTGCAGGCCGAGGGATTCTCGGCCAGCGTTGCGCCCAGCCTGGAGGCCACAGACATAGACGCTCTGTACCGTGCGAGAGGCTCCGGCGGGCGCTTCACGCTTCGCATGACCAACGAGGCCCTTGAAACCCACGTGGTACGAAGCGTCAACCTGCTCGCGCTGCCGCGCACGCCGGGGCGGCGCGTGCTGGCCGATCAGGCGTCGACCTTCTGGTCTGTGGCGGAGCCGGTGTCAGCGGTCTCCTGCATCGCTCCGGAGGGCCACTGCCTCGAGCTGGTGAGCGCGTTCGACCAACGCGAGCGTTTCAGTGCGGCGGACTCGACCGACCTTGCGGCGAAGGAGTTCGTCGAACTCACGTTCCCCCCGGTGCCGGGAGATTCGACGGCACTGCTGCTCGCCTCCCGCCAATCGCTGCTGCCCACATACCTGCTGTATCAGGCGCTTGCGTACATGGGCAGCTCAGTCGGTGAGTGGCTCGCCAAGTTCGAGCGCGCAGACAGCGCCACAAAGCAGCGGGCCAGCAACCTGATCTCCACCCTGGGCGGCATCGAGGTGCTGGTGCGCGATGGCGAGGGCCGGTGGGCGTCCGTCGGTGCGGTCATGGAGACCGGGCCGCTTGCAGCCGACGTGCGGCTCATTCATCTGCCCGCCTCTCGCGACTCGATTCGGATCAGGCTGCGCATGGCAAAGGGGGCCTGGCGGGTGGATTACGCTGCCGTAGCCGGTCTGGTCGAGACGGTGGAGCCGGTGCGGCTCCGGCCGGCGTCCGTTACCGGACGGGACACCTCCGCCCGCGCAAAGCTGCTGGACTCGACCCAGGTGCTCGTCACCTTGCCGGGAGACGAATACCACATCGCGTACGATCTCCCCGGCGACGTC
>JBDHJM010000081.1:0-8628 GCA_039586895.1 Gemmatimonadota bacterium
GTGGCCGGTGTCGGTCACGGCTACGTACACGTACTCCCCGCTGGCGCCGCCCCAGCCCCGCACCGAGTGGTGCTCGTCGTCCAGCAGCACGTGGCTCACCTCGATCCGCAGCAGGCCGCCCTCCGGCATCGCGTCGCGCGCATTGGTGGCCAGGTTGAACATGATCTGCTCGAGGGCGCCTTCGTCGGCCTGCACCACCGCCTCGGCACCTCGCGGCAGAAACCGCACCTCGATGTGCTCCGGGAGGATGCGCCGCATGGTGGGGAGCATTTCGGCGATCACGGTGGCGATGTTGAGCGGCCGCAGCGCGATCATCCCCCTACGGCTGTAGCCAAGCAGCTTCTTCACCATGTCGCTGCCGCGTTGCGCCGCGCGCCTCAGGTCGGTCAGGTCTTCGATCAGCTCGCCGTCGCCGTCCGGCAGTCCGCGCTCCAGCATGTCGGCGTTCGCCATGATCACGGTGAGCAGGTTGTTGAAGTCGTGCGCGATACCGCCTGTGAGCTGTCCGATCGCCTCCATCTTCTGCGCGTGCCGCAGCTGGTCCTCCAACACGCGGCGCTCGGTCACGTCCTCGGCGATCATCTCGAAGGCCACGATCCCCCGCCCCGACTCGCGCACCGGCCGGCCGCTGAGGCGCACGGTGAACGGCTCACCGTCCTTCCGCTTCCACTCGACCTCGATACCCACGATCTGCTCGGCGTCCCGGTGTTGCTCGATGAGCTGCTCGCGCGTGTCTCGGTCCGCGTACACGTCCCGCGCGATGTTGAGCGCCAGCAGTTCCTCCTCGGACCCGTACCGCAGCATACTCACCAGGGCGGGGTTGACCGACTCGAAGCGCCCCTCCGGCGTGGAGCGGTAGATCCCGTACATCGCGTGCTCCACCAGAGCGCGATAGCTGCCCTCGGAGCGGCGCAGCGCCTCCTCCGCCCTGGCTCGCTCCAGCTCGGCTGCAACGCGAGGGGCGAAGATGTCGAGCGTGGAACGCACGAGCTGTTCTTCCACGAACGGCTTCTTGTCCACCACCGCGATCAGTCCGACGACCCGGCCGGAGGAATCGAGCAGCGGCGTGCCCAGGTAGCTTTCCGCCTCGAGCTGTGCGAGCAGTCGATCGTCGGGAAACCGCTCCCTCACACGGCGGGAGTAGCCGCAAGTGCGCGGCGCGAGCACGTCGGCGCAGGGGCTGCCCTCCAGCGGGCGCTCGAAGTCTTCGAGCATCTCGCCGGCCGCGCAGGCGGCGATCGTGTGGATCAGGCCGGTGTCCTCACCCGACAACTCGGCAATGAGTGCGTACTCGACCCCGAGCACCTGGGTGAGCAGCACGACGAGGGAGTGGAAGAAGTCCGTTCCGGTGGCGCCGGAGACACCTTCGGTGATGGACCGCAGCGCTTCCTCCGTTCGGCGCCGCTCGGTCTTGTCACGGAACACCCCAACCACCGCCCCAACCGTGGGGTCGTCCAGCAGGTTGGTGCCCACGGCATCCAGCCAGCGCCACTCGCCTGCGGCGTTCCTCCCCCGCAACTCCACCGCCATGGACCTCCCCGGCTCGCTCAGGACGTCACGGAACGCCTCTCCCAGCTTGAGGATGTCGTCGGGGTGCACCAATTCGAACATCGGGCGGCCCACGTAGTCGGCCGGGTCGTGTCCCAGCACCCGCCTCACGGAAGGGCTGATGAACTCGAAGACGCCCTCGGCGTTCACCATCGCGAAGACGTCCCAGGAATTCTCGACCATGCGGCGGAAGCGCCGCTCGCTGGCGTGCAGCCGCTGCTCGGCTTCGCGACGCTGGGTGACGTCCCGCGCGTTCACCACGATGGCATGCACCGTGGGATCGTTCAGCAGGTTGTTGCCCGCGACCTCGAAGTGGCGCCAGACTCCGTCCTCACGCTGGATGCGGCATTCGATGAGGGGCGCAACGCCCGGCCTGCTTACCCGGCTGGCGAGAAAATCGCGCACGCGCGCCAGGTCGCCGGAGTGCACCAGGTCGAACACGCTCCGTCCCTGCAGCGCCTCCGGGTCGTAGCCGAGGGTGCGCAGAGTCGAGGGGCTCGCGTAGAGAATCGTACCGTACGCGTCGATCACGGTGACGATGTCGAGGGAGTTCTCGATGAGGGAGCGCAGCCGGCGGTCGTGGCGCCATGCCCGGCTGCTTACCTGCTGGGTCACGTGAAAGCGGCGCAGCATGAGGGCGAGGCCGAGCAAGAGCAACAGCGAGAGGATCAGGTCTTCGAGTTGTCCGCCAAGCGTGGGCGCCGCGATCGATTCGGTGGCGAGCCGCACGACATCGACGAAATGCCACAGCGCGAGCACGGCGATCGCCGCGGCAACGGCTCCCCACGGCGCCAGCCTGCCGCCGATCCGGGCTAGCCGTAACGCCAGCCCGACCGCCAGCAACTGCGCGATGATCTCGATGAACAGGAGGACGTACAGACCCATGAGACGACGCCTCTCCGGGAAGCCCAGCCGGACCGCGCGGCGGGTCGGCGAGCAGCACCCCGCCCCGCACGAACGCCCAAAGCTAAGGCCCGCACGAGCCATGGCATAGTCGTGAGGGCCTCAGGTAGTCGAAGCTACGGCTCGCTCAGAAGTAGACGTGTGCCTCCAGCGTGATCAGATCCAGGTCGTCCGATTCGTCCGCCTCGTTCCACCGGACCCAGAAGCCGGAGAGCTGCACGAACGGAACCGGGAATGCCTCGAGGCCGATGCGGGAGCGCCCACGATTATCCCCTTGAGCTCCGCCCACCCCGCTACGGATGCTCGCCGAGGGATTCTGGAAGCCGTAAGTGGCCTTGAGGTTGAGCCCTCGAGTGATGAGCCAATCACCCTCCACGAACGCCACCACCTGATCGCGATCGGTCGAGGTGGTGTCGTCGAAGGAATCAAACACGAAGTCGGTCTCCCCCAGGAACACCAGAGGCCCCACCGAAAACCCGGCGTAGGCGCCTACGATCTCGCGGTGCCTCCCGGACTCCGCGTTGCGGGCCGCGGACGCACCGATGCGCCACCGCTTGAAGGTGAGCACGGCGTTCGTCGCAACCAGCTTGGGACCGTTGCTCTCGGCCCCCCCGAAGCTGCCATTGGTGACCGATACGGCCCAGCTCAAGGGGCCCGGTTCGATTCCCACCTCGACACCGACATCGGCTGTCGCGTAGGTGAAGTTCGTGGCCGAACGGATGAACTCCTGGTCGTCCCACAAGCGCCAGCCGTAGGGGAGCAGGAATTTCCCCACCTTGGCGTAGCCGTTGAGCGGTCTCCAGGCGGCCATGCCGAACACCTCGCGCG
Source organism: Gemmatimonadota bacterium (assembly GCA_039586895.1). GTDB lineage: Bacteria > Gemmatimonadota > Gemmatimonadetes > Gemmatimonadales > GWC2-71-9 > WVYX01. Next base: position 3,280 of record JBDHJM010000081.1, read on the forward strand.
CCTTGGCCTGGTCGGGCTCCACGGTCTGATCGAGGTAGAAGGTCAGGATGTCGTCGATCAGCCGCGCCTCGAGCTGCACCTGCGACTCCTTGACCGCAAACGCGGTGCGGGGCTCGACGCCGCTGGTGAGCGCTGCGTCGAACGCGCCCCGGAAATCCAGTCCGATGGCGACCCAGCTGGCGAGGTTGCGGTTGCGAACGTCGAACGTGCGCATGGGCAGCTCGGTTTGCGACCATATGCTGCCGAAACCGTTGCGTCCCCCGCCTCCGGTGCGGTTCACATGGCAGGCCGAGCACTTGAGCCCGGTGCGCAGCGCCAGGAACGGCTCGGCGGCCGCCTGCCCCAGGGGCGCCAACGAGAGGGCCGCCGCCAGGGACAGCGGGGCCGCCCACCGAGTACCCGCAAACTCAATTGTTCGGTGCACCGTCGGTGATCCAGTCACGGATGGTGTTGATCTGGCTCTGGCTGAGCGCCGAGCCGCCGAGCGGCATCTGCGGACCGGCGCCGCCCACCGAAGCGAAGGTTCCCTGGACCATGTGCACCAGGTAGCTCATGTCCGGCTGCCCCGGCTGCACGCGGTTCATCGAGGGAACCTGTCCGGAGGGAACGCCCACGGTGTTCGCGTGAGTCTGACCGCTGGTGAGGTTCAAGCCGTGCGGGGGCGACGCGTTGCCGATGTGACAGCTTGATCCGGCGCAGCTCGAGTTGAGGATGGGCTGCACCGATCCGGACAGTGTGGGCGTGCCGCCGTCACCATCTCCGCCGCCGTCGCCGCCCATGTTGCCGCCACCGGGACCGCTGCTGTCGGAGCAGGCTAGCCCGACGATAAGCACGAACGCGAGAGCCAGACCTGCGGACCGTGAGTAAGAGGGTCGAGAGTAAGACATGGGTACCTGCCGCCGTGGATGGGGAAATCCGAGTGCTTCCATCGGCAAACCCACGGCAGTGGAGAATGTTCCCTTCTAGGGGATCCCCCCACCGCCTGGACACGGCCCATGCCCCTGGTTAGGGTGCGGTTTCCTCTCCTCCCGGAGGCCCCATGCGTATGCCCCTTTCGTTCGTCGCGCTGCTGCTGCTCGCACCCGCGGCCCTGGCTCAGGACCTAGAGCGGCCCGCCGACTGGATGGTCCGGCTGGACCGGACCGGCTCTAGCGAGTCCGACGTGTACTTCGTGGAAATGCCCCCCGGGTGGCACATCACGACCGGCCCCGCCGCGATCTTCTACGATCCAGCCCGCACCGCGACCGGCTCGTACCGGCTCAGCTCGGAGGTGCACCTGTTCCCTGGGGAGCGCCGCGAGGGAGTCGGAGTGTTCTTTGGAGGACGGCGGCTGGACGGCGCAGACCAGGCGTACGCCTACTTCCTGATCCGCAAGGACGGCCGGTTCCTGGTCAAGACGCGTCACGGCAGCGAAACCCAGGTGGTGGTGCCGTGGACGGAGCACGCGTCAATTGTGCCGCAGGAGGGGGGCGAGGACGCGGTCAAGAACGTGCTGGGAGTCGAGGTGGGCTCTGACGCGGTGAGTTTCTACGTGAACGGCGAGCAGGTATCGAGCGTGCCCCGCTCAGCCCTCGAGTGCGACGGCATGGTGGGGCTGCGGGTGAACCACGGCCTCAACGTGCACGTGAGCACCCTCGAAGTGGAGGCTGGTTCCGGCTGAGGCACGCCGATAGCGCCCGACACATCATTTGTGGTGCTACCATATAATTAAATAGTGGTAACGCTGCTATCTCACATGGACAGGCTCATCCCGAAGTCCATCGAGCCAGCCGCCGCTGCGAGCAGCCCGACGAGAGCCGCAACCGCATAGGAGGCCAACCCCGCCTTCTTCCCGAACGCAGCCCCAAGGTACAGCGACGGCGTGGTGGGGCCGTCGTAAAACGAGGCCCACTCACACCCCGACACTCCGACCGGATCGGCGTCGCAGTAGGGCTCCGGGGCCCGCTCCGCCGGCGCGTAGTCCATCTCAGCGGTGACGTGAAGCCAGTCACCCAGGCTGTACCCCACCCCGGCCACGACCCCGGGCCCCGCTACTCCCCAGATCCCGGTTCCCTCCGAACTGAGAAGCAGGCCGGCCGACAAGTCCACCCGGTGCGCTTTGCCCAGCCACCTGCGGTAGCGCCCCTTGAGGCCGGCCCGGCCCGTCTCGAACCCGAAGTCGTGGCCAGCGAACACCGTGATGCCCACGGCCGCGTCGCCCACGTTCTTCATCCAGCCGGCTTCAGCCGTGAGGTAGAAGGCGCTCTGCCCCGCGCCTGAGGACACCCGGTAGCGGGCATGGGCCTCGGTGATCAGGAAGGAACCGCAGTGCTCGAGCGGCGCAGCGAAGAAGCAGAAGTCACGCGCCTGCGCTCCGTAAGCGCGCGAGGCAGTGCAGGACAGAACTAGGACGACGAATGCGACACGATGCACGACTTCCTCCCGCGATGGTTGCGCACAGCGTCGCGTGAGGCCGTCAAGCGATAGTCAAGCACAGAAAAGAGCCCACACACGGTGCGGGCTCGGCACAGTGGCCAGGGACGGAATTGAACCGCCGACACGGGGATCTTCAGTCCGAAAGGGGGCACGAGGATGATCATGCAGACCAACTTCACGCTCCCACGCCGCTACGGTTCCCGCTAGAACCTCCGGGCCACCGAAATCCCCAGCGCCCAGGAGTTGTATTCTCTGGTGAAGCCGGAGCCGAACCTCACGTCGTAGCCGAACGCGACGCCCGTCACCCAGTCGTTTGCGCGGGCGAATGCGTACTCCAGCCCCAGCTTGAGCACGATGAAGTTCTCGTGCTTCTCCAGCTCAACCCCGGGGCCCGCATACAATTCCAACCCGCGTACCGCCTCCCAAATCGCGACGAGTGCGCCGACATAGGCGTACTCGCGGGGGATCGTGGTGTCGGCGGGCGTCTGCACCACGTACTTCGAAAGCTCGAAGTCATTGTAGAGACCGACACCGAACCGGTGGGTGATCCAGAAGCTGTAGTCGATACCGAGCGTCGGGACGATGACTGTGCCCTGCGGGTCGCCCTCGTGCGGCTCTCCCTTGGGCACCCAGGTGAAGCCGGTGAACGCCGCGAGCTGGTGACGCCTCAGCGGCTCGTGCTCCCCGCGTTCCTCGTGCTGCTGAGCGGCAAGCGAGCCCGGTAGGAGCGCCACTACCAGGGCCACCAGTGCTGGTCGCGCGATCATAGCATCACCTCCTGCACCGGCAGAGGCCGGATCTAGTTCTCCGACACAGCCTCAGCCGCATCCGATCCACCTACCGGGATGTCCAATCCCACGAACAGCATCCAGTTCCGCACCGCATCACCGGTGTGATCCTTCACGGTGTTCGTGAGTCCGTAGTAGAACTTCGCGTCGAGCCGCAGGCTACGCATTCGCTTCTGGGGCCGGAATGCATAGCTCAGGCTGGCTACGAGCCCGGCATCGAACGTGTTTAGCGAGTCCGTATTACTGGCCTTGAGGTTGAGGCTGCCACGCTCCACGTCGCTCACCAGCTCGTCAGATGATCCCGTCAGGATGCCCACCGATCCCCCCAGCCCGATGTTGAGAGGCCCCGTCACGTACTTCACCAGGAGCGGAAGCGTCAGGTAGTTGGCTGACCGCGTTACGGTACCTGCCGCGGCAATCGAGTCGAGCGTGGGATCACCCGTTGGCGAGGAGAACGGGCTCCCTGGCGTGGTAATCGGCATGCCCTTGGCACCGGCAGGCGTCTTGACGGTGAGCTCGGGCTGAAGGTGCCAGTGGTCGCTCAGCTTGATCTCGCCGTAGGCCCCGAACGCCCAGCTGAAGCGCGGGCTGGCTTCACCGGTGTTCGTGAGGCTCGAGAACACCAGGTCGGCGTTGATGCCGAGCTGGAACTTCTCCGTGGAGAGCTTGTCGCCGAACAGGATGATCAGCAGTGCCTGGGCGTTGGCCGCCTGCTGAAAGCCCATCAGGAGCACAACTGTCAAACCGACCGCTCGTGCTGCCGCCCTGACCCGTCCGTGCATCTCAGCGCCCCCCTTCTGGGTGCGGCACGTTGGTGCCGTACTTCGCGTTGATCTCGTCGTAGATCGCGTTCACGACCTCGGAATACGGCACGCGCCCAGACGAGATGAAGTCGGAGAAGAAGGCCACGCGATCATCGGGATTCGGTGGCAGCTTCATCTCCGTTGCCGGCGGAGGCCAGATGTCCTCGTCGACGGCCGCCATGCGCACACGGATGTCGTCCTTCGTCACGTTGAAGACCATGTAGTCGGTGGCCAGCGCCAGCGGACCGTCGTACGTCTTGCGCACGTCACGGAGCACCAGTGGTTGTGTATCGAAATCGTTGAAGAAGTGGTAGCCGACGGCCATCCGCGGGCGCGTCTCGGCCATGACCTTGCCGAACTGCGCCGGAGACGTGTGGATCTGTGTGGCCACGCCGAGGGCCGATACCGGCTCGAACTTCTGCTTCTCGATCATCGTCTCGGGCGACGCAAAGCACTCGTGAATAGCGATATCGGCACCGACGGCATGCTCGAGCCACCAGCGATTAGGAAACGTGTCGCTCGAGTACGCGAACTTGAGCCCATTCCACTCGAGGATGAAGCTCACGGGTCCGTCAAAGCTGTGGATCGCGGGAATCGACCTGATCGTGACGCCGTTCTCCTGAAAGACGACTTCGTTGACGCCGCGATAGTCGAACTCGGTCACGTGGAGCTCGAGCCCGCGGGTGTCGACATTACCGATGCGTCCGTCGACGTCCCAGCTGAGCATCTCCTGCATGTGTTCCATCGCGTACGCGATGCCATACTTGGGCGCGCTGCTGGAGGGCCCCCACACGCGGAGAGGGCGGACCCGGTTGGCGATCACGCCGCCGACCCACAGCGCATCCATGTCGCCGAAGTGATCGGAGTGCAGGTGTCCGACGAACACCTTGTCGAGGTAGTCGTAGGGGATCTTGAGGGCCGAGATGCGCTCGGCCGAGCCCGTGCCGATGTCGAACAGGAACTTGTCGCCGTTGCCCAGCTCGACCAGCCAGCATGCCGCGGCCTGCTTGGGGCGGGCGTTGGGCATGCCGGTGCCGCAGGCGATCACCCGCATCTCATCAGGATCCAGCGCCTCGGTGCCGGGATAGTAGACTTCCCTGTCCTCCACCACTCCCGTCGGTGAGACCACCTGCAGATCCTGAGGCAGGATCGCTCCGGCCTCGAGGCCGACGTACGTGTTGGCGTCGGCGGCGTACAGGGTGGGGATCAGGGTCCGCCGGACGCCGGTTTCCTGGTCCGACCTGCCCAGCTGGTAGCCGGCGGCGGCCACAGCCGCCAGAATGAGCAGGACGGAGTACACCTGGAGTACTCGCTTCATCTGAACCTCCGGAGGAATCTCTCAG
>JBDHJM010000082.1:0-8491 GCA_039586895.1 Gemmatimonadota bacterium
CCAGCTCCAGCTCACTCTGCACGCGCTGCTGCTGCAGGTCACGCTCCACCAGGCGCGCGTTCTCGATGGCGGCGCCGATCTGGCTCGCGACGGCGCTGATGAGGCGCCGCTCGCCCCCGCTGAACGCGTCGGTGCCGATCCGGTCTGTCAGGTTGATCACGCCTATGGGACGCTTCTCGCCGTTGGCCGTGGGGTAGACGATCGGCACCGAGAGATAGGCCGAGCCGCGGTAGCCCCGGTCGTCGTGCACGGCCGGGTTCGGGTCGTCGGGATCCCGCGGATCGTGCACCACGGAGGCGCCGGTGCGGAACACGCGCGCCGTGATGGATTCGGGGTCGTCCACCTGCAGGTTCTGCAGCTTCAGCACGTCCTTGCCCAGCGCCGCCACAGGCCGCAGCACGGCGCCCGCCTCGTCGTGCACGAAGATCGACGCTCGGCGCGCTCCGACCACGCCGCTCACCTCGCCGAGGATCTTCTGCGCCGCCGCGTCGAGCCGGATGGTGCGGCCCAGAGTTTCGCTGATCGTGTAGAGCAGCTCGATCTCCTCGTAACGCGACGCGAGCTGCTTGGCGAGGCGCAGCGTGTCGCGCTCCCTGTCCATCAGGCTGGACAGCAGCGGGGCCAGCGTGTCCGCCGCCTCGTCGGGGTCGCCCTCGGGATCCACGACCTCGTACCAGTAGCCGTCGGTGTCGGGTATCCGGGCCAGCCACCGGTCCTGCTCGATCGGCGTGACCACGCCGTGCTCGTCCACCGCCACGCGGGGCGGCTCCACGTCCGCAGTCGCGAGCACCGGACGCAGCCTGCCCCGCCCGTACCGCCACAGCCGCAGACGGCAACGCGCCATCGAGCTTAACGCGCCCAGGATCGCGTCGAGCCGGTCTAGCCGCGGAGCATGATCATGCAGATCGAGTTCCCCCGTTCGTTGAAGGTGACCTCGTCCATGAGCTGGCGGATGATGAACAGGCCGCGGCCCTGGTCGAGGTCGATGCGGTCGGGCTCGGTAGGAACCGGAATGCTGGCGGGATCGAAGCCGGTTCCCTCGTCACGCACCTGCAGCGAGACGCGGTCCACGCCCACTTCTACTTTGACGTCGACACGCTTGGAAGGGTCCATCCGGTTGCCGTACTGGATCGCGTTGGCCAGCGCTTCGCACAGCGCCACGCGCACCACGAACCGTGCCGCACGCGGCGCCACACCGCTCGCCAGGCAGTGACGCGCAACGAGATCGACCGTTTCCTCGACGACGTCGAGGTCGGTCGGCACTCGCAGGGAGATCTGTACGCTGTGGCCGTCGTCGTCCGTGACGTCCGTCTCACGACGGCGTACGTACAGACGGAGGGGAGCCGTCACTGGACTAGAACGCCCCGACCGCCTCCTCCACCGAGCCCATGATCGTGAAGAGGGTGTCGAGCTTGGTCAGCTCGAACAGCGTGTGCAGGTCGTCGTTGAGCCCGGCCAGGCGCAGGTCGCCCCCCGCCTCGCGGATCTTCTTGGAAAGCGAGACCAGTACGCCGAGCCCGGAGGAATCGATGTACCCCGTCTCGGCGAAGTCGATCACGAACTTCTGCTCGCCGGCCTCCATCGAGTCCAGCACCTTCTTCTTGAGGTCGTGCCGGTTGCCCACTATCAGCTGGCCGTCCACTCCGATCACCACGACGCCCTTCGCGTCGTCCTTCCGCACCGTGAAGCTCATGCTTCCTCCTGGGGTGGGTGCCCGCCCGGCCCCGATCCCTGTAACACACCGACCGCCGCGACGTCCACGACGTCGTCGGTAGTGGCGCTGCGGGAAAGATCCATCATCGGGCGCGCGAGCCCCTGCAAAATGGGGCCCGTCGCAGTCGCACCAGCCAAGCGTTGCACCAGTTTGTATGCAATGTTGCCGCTGTCAAGGTCGGGAAACACCAGCACGTTGGCGCACCCGCCCACCTCTGAAGAGGGCGCTTTTTGGTCCGCGACCGCCGGAACCAGCGCTGCATCTCCCTGCAGTTCGCCGTCGCAGCGGATGTCGGGCGCCAGCCGGCGGAACAGCTCGACCGCCCGGCGCACCTTGTCCACCCGCGGCCCGCCGGCGCTGCCGTTCGTGCTGTACGACAGGAAGGCCACCACCGGATCGAAGCCGACCAGCGGCAGGTGGTCGCGCGCCGCGGCAACGGCAATCTCCGCCAGCTGCTCGGCCGAGGGCTCCGGCACCACGCCGCAATCCGCGAAGGTCAGCACCGTCCCTGTGTCGCAGCGCTCCCGCACCAGCTGCAGCAGCGGGCCCTGCGCGGTCTCGTCGAACGCCATGTAGAACGCGCTGCTGACGGTCGTGATGCCAGGCGCCGGGCCGATGGCCCACAGCGCCGCCCGCACCACGTCGGCCGTAGGATGCACTGCCCCACCCACGGCTGCGTCCGCCTCGCCCAGCGCCACCAGGCCCGCCGCAAAGAGCAGCGGATCGGCCGCCAGCTCCCTGGCATGCGCCGCGTCGCGCACCTTTTCGGGCCTGCGCTCGGCCAGCCAGTCCGCCACCCGGCCGATGCTGGGCTCTCCCGCGGCAGAGCGCTCCAGCAGAACCGCTTCGGCGATCCCGTTCTTCTCGAGCTGCCCGGCTGCGGCGCGCACCCGGTCGTCCCACCCTTCGGCGAGAACCACGGTACTGCCGCAGGCCGCCGCCTGCGAGCGCAGCCGCTCGCGGAACCTCACGCTCCGAACTTGGCCTCGAGCGCTTCGTGCACCAGCGGGTGCACCAGAGCGCTCACGTCTCCGTGCAGGCGCGCCACTTCGCGTACCAGGCTCGAGCTCAGGTAGGTGAGGTGCAGCGCCGGCACCAGAAACACTGTCTCCAAATCGGGGTGGAGCTGCCGGTTCATGAGCGCCATCTGCGACTCGTAGTCGAAGTCACTGAACGCCCTCAGCCCGCGGATGATCATGTGCGCTTCCCGCTCGCGGGCGAATTCGGCGAGCAGGCCGTCGAACGAGCACACCTCCACCCGCTCCTCACCCTCGAACACCACCTTCAGGAACTCGACCCGCTCCTCGAGCGTGAACAGCGGCTCCTTCTCCTGGTTCACGGCCACCGCCACCAGCAGCCGGTCGGCCAGGTGGAGGCTGCGGCGCACGATGTCCTCGTGGCCGCGGGTGACTGGGTCGAATGATCCCGGGTAGATCGCATTTCGTGTCATGGCGCGTAACAGAAGGTTAGGGCGATATCGCCGTACCGCCGCGTCTCGTCGCCGCCCGGCGAGAGCGCGGCCCGGTGCTCCACTCCCAAGATCTCGGCAAACGGCGTCCGCCGGAAGATGTCGACCAACTCCGCCGCGTGGTCGGTCGCGTAGGGCGGGTCGGCAAAAGCGATGTCGTACGCGCCGGCCTTCAGGCGGCCCGCGAAGCGGATGGCGTCGGCGCGGCGAATGCGGGCCCGGTCGCCGACTCCCAGATCCGCCACGTTGGCCCGCAGGGTGCGCAGCGCCGCCGGCATCAGCTCCACGAAGTCCGCGCTCGCGGCCCCCCGCGACAGCGCCTCGAGCCCCAGCGCGCCCGATCCCGCGAACAGGTCCACGACCTTGGCCTCCGCGATACGGGGCTGCACGACACCGAGCCACGCCTCGCGCACCCGGTCGGCGGTGGGACGCACCCGCCTGCCCGCCATCTGCTTGAGCTTCCTGCCCCGGAACTCGCCCGCGATGATGCGCACGTGCGTCGTCCTCCGCCGCTCAACCCGCCGGCTTGATCTGCACGACCCTGGCCTGGAGCGTGCTGCGCCCGCGCCACTCGTTGCGCTCGAGCCTGAGCGCCACGTCCACCGGCTCCGTCCACCAGTCGCGGGCCACCCTGTCGGCCCAGTTGAAGGCGATCGCACCGATGCTGCCCGTTGCGTCCCGCAGCGTGAAGCGCAGGTGGTTCTTACCCACCTGACGCTGCCCGCGTGCCTGCGCGCCGCTCACTCCGAACACCGGCGCCGGATTTCCCGGCCCGCACGGCTCCAGGTGGCGCAACAGGCGCTCCAGATCGGCATCCATCTCGTGCAGCGGCACCACGGCGTCCACCCGCTGCGTCGGGATCAGGTCGTCGGGCCCCAGCTCGCGCCGCGCCACTTCGTTGAACGCCGCGCGGAATGCTCCGATCCGGTCCTCACGGACCTCGAGCCCCGCTGCCATCTTGTGTCCGCCGTAGCGCACGAGGTGCGGGGCGCAGTCTATCAGGGCGCCGTGCAGATCGAATCCGGGAATGCTGCGGCCCGATCCGCGCCCCTCTTCCCCATCCATTGCCACCAGTATCGTGGGCCTGTGGTACCGCTCCACCACGCGCGACGCCACCAGGCCCACGACACCGGCGTGCCAGCCCTGGCGCGCCAGCACGATTCCGTAGTCCGCGTCCAGGTCCACGTCGCGCTCGATGTCCTCCAGCGCTTCGCCGAGCGTGCGCACGTCCACCGCCTGACGCTCGGCGTTGATCGCCTCGAGGCGCCGCGCCATCGCCGCGGCGTTCTCGGGATCGTCGGTGAGCAGCAGCTCCACCCCGTCCATCGCCTCGCCAATGCGCCCCGCCGCGTTGAGGCGGGGCGCGAGGATGAAGCTCACCTGTCCGGAGCGCAGGCTGTTCCCCCTGAGGCCGGCCGATTCCACCAGCGCCCGCACGCCCGGCCAGCGCGAGGCCGCCAGCGTCTTGAGCCCGAAGCGAACCAGCGCGCGGTTCTCCCCGGTGAGCGGCACCACGTCCGCGATCGTGGCCAGCGCAACGAGGTCGAGGAAGTGGAACGGCAGGTTGTCGGGGAGGCCCAGCTCGGCCACCAACGCCTGAACCAGCTTGAACGCTACGCCGGTGCCGCACAGCTGCTTCAGCGGCGACGTGTCATCGGGATGCTGCGGGTTGACCACGGCGCCGGCCGGCGCGACCACCCGCGGCAGGTGGTGATCCGTGATGACGACCTCGATGCCTTTGTCCCGTGCAGCCTGGGCGGTGTCCACGGCCGTAGTGCCGCAGTCACACGTGAGGATCAGCCCCACACCCTGTTCTTCGGCGTGCTTCAGGCCGGCCGGGCCGAAGTCGTACCCGTCGCGGATGCGATGCGGCACGAAGGGGATCACATCCGCCTCCGCCTCGCGCAGCACGCGCGTCAGCATTGCGGTGGCGCACTGGCCGTCCACGTCGTAATCGCCGTGCACCATGATGGGCAGGCCCTTGCTCACAGTGGCGCACACGAGCTCCACGGCCCGGTCCATGTCCCGCAGCAGGTAGGGGTCGCTCAGCGCCTGCAGCTCGGGCCGCAGGAACTCCTTCGCCGCATCCGGCGCGGTGAAGCCGCGCTGCACCACGAGCGCGGCCAGGGTGGGGGGAATGTTCAGTTCACCCGCGAGCGCCTCGACCAGAGCGGGCTCCACGGGCGCCGCCACGGCCCACCGCAGCGGGCCGACGGTCATTCGCCCTCGGCGTAGACGAGCACGCCACACGCCTCACAGGTCTCCACGCCGTCGCCGTTCTCGATCTTCTGGCGCCGATGCAGCGGCACGGCGGTGAAGCAGTGACCACAGGCTCCGCCGCGCAGCGGGTAGAGCGCTAGGGGCGCGCGTCCCTGCCGTATCCGGTGGTAACGCTCCTGCAGCGCAGGTTTGACCGCCTTGGCCACCGCGTCGCGCTCGGACCGAGCCACGCCGAGCTTCTCGTCACACTCCGCCTGCTTGGCCGCTATCTCCTCGCGGCGCGGAGCCTGCGCGGTACGCAGCTCCTCCAGCAGAGCCTGAGAGTCGTCGGCCGCGCGTGTCGCCTCCTGCACCTTGTCGGCCGACCGCACCCACTCCGCCTCTTCCTTCGCGAGTACGCTGCGGGCCAGATCCAGCTCGGCCATCAGCTTCGACGCCTCCTTCGCGCCACGCACCCACTCCAGTTTCTGCCGCCGCCTCTCCTGCATGACACGATAGGATTCGATCTTCACCTCCAACTCGGCACGCCGCTTGTCAGCGTCCTCGACCCTCGCCTGGGCTGCGGCCGTCGCTTCCTCCGCGCCCGCTAGCTCCTGGTCCAGCTGTTCCAGCTCCGGCTCGAGCGCCGCACGCTCGGCCTCGAAACCCATCACGATCTTGTCCTTCTCCTGCAGCTTGAGTAGCGCCTCCATTTCAGGTTGCACTGCCGCTCCTCCGTCTGGTGATCACGTTCCAGTAACCAGGGTCCAATTGTGCGATACGCCGGCTGAGCGATTCCTTCTCGCGGGCCAGCTCGAGTTTTTCCTGTTCGTCGGCCACCGTGATCTGGCGGTCGATGGCCCTGAGCCGCGCCACGAGTGCGCGGCTCTCGATCTTCTTGAGGGATCCGTCCACCAGCGCGTCCACGTTGAGCGCGCCCCACGGCTCCGCCAGAACCTCCACCATCACACTGCGTGCTTCGCCTTCGACTTCCTCCAACAGTTCGCTGCCGGACACCGCCTGATCGGCGCCGCCCAGCAGCCCCAGCAGCTCGGCCTCCGGCCCCCTGCTTAGCTCCAGGCCCTCCAGCCGCTCCGCGATGCGCCCGCGCCAGGCCGGCTCGTGCACCATCACGCTCACCAGAGCGCGCTCCGGCCGCGACCCCCGGCGCGGCGCACCTGCGGGAGCCGCTCCATGTTCTTCGGGCCGCTGGGGCGGCGGCTGCGGTGCCCGACGGCGGCCCCGTTCCAGCTCCTGTTGCACCGACTCCCTCGATATGCCCAGCGCTTCGGCGCCGCGCGTGACGTACAGATCGCGGGTCACCTGGTCGCTCGCGGCGCGTAGCGTGGGCAGCAGCCGGTCGAGCGCTCGGCGCCGCCCGGCCAGGTCGGCGAGCCAGCCCTTGCGCTCGAGCAGCTGCAGCTTGCGCTCGAAAACGTCGAGCGCGTCGTCGAGCACGGTCCGTGCCGCATCGGCGCCGCCGTCCACGACCAGCGTGTCCGGATCCTGGCCCGGCGGCAGGGTCGCCACCGTCACGCGCAGCCCGGCGCGCAGCAGCACGTCCGCCGCACGGAACGAGGCACGCAGCCCCGCCGGATCGTTGTCGTACAGCAGCACCACGCTGGCCGCGTAGCGCTTCAGCAGGGCGGCCTGCTCCGCCGTGAGCGACGTGCCCAGCGGAGCCACGACCTCCTCGATACCGGCCTCGACCAGCCGCAGCACGTCGAAGTAGCCCTCCACGATCACTGCGCGCTCCTGCTTGCGGATGGCGTGCTTCGCGTGGTGCAGGTTGTAAAGCAGGGTGCCCTTGTGGAAGATCGGCGTCTCTGGGGAGTTGAGGTACTTTGGCTCGCCGTCACCCAGCACGCGGCCGCCGAAGCCGACCACACGCCCGCGCAGGTCGTGGATCGGGAACAGCAGGCGGTTCCAGAAGCGCGGCCGCAGCGCGCCGTCATCGCGGCGCACCAGCAGACCGGCCTCTGTGAGCACCTCCTGCTTCACCCCGAGCTGCTCCATCGCTTTCCCGAACGCATCCCCCTTCGGGGCGAATCCGAGCCCGAGAGGTCCCAGCTTCTCGAGATCGAAGGAACGCTCCTCCAGGTAAGTGCGCGCCTGGCGCGCGTCGTCGCCCTCGCGCAGCCGCCGCGCGTACCACTCCGCCGCCGCCGCCACCGCCGTGAAGAAGGGCTCGCGCGGGTCGGGACCGCTGGCGCGCCGCTCGGGGATCGCGACCCCCACCCGCCGCGCCACCTCGCGCACCGCGGTCGGGTAGTCCATTCCCAGGCGCTTCATGTAGAACGTGAAGACGTCGCCAGCTTCGTGGCACACGAAGCAGTAGAACATCCCCTTCTTGGGGATCACCGCGAAGTTGCGGTTCTTGCCACCGTGGAACGGGCACGGTCCGCGGTAGTCCGAGCCGGTACGCTTGAGCTCCACGTGCTCGCCGATGATCTCGATCAGGTCCGCGGCGTCGCGCACCTGCTCGATGATGTCGTCGGGAATCGGAGTCACGGGCGGAACTCCACGATCGTGACGCCGGTGCCGCCCTGGTGCGGCGCGGCGAGCTCGAACCGCGCCACGCGCCCGTCCCGCTCCAGCAGCTCGTGCACCACGGCGCGCAGCGCGCCCGTGCCCTTGCCGTGGATGATGCGCAGGAACGGGAGGTCGGCCACCACCGCCGCATCGAGCGCCGCGATCACCTCTCCTTCGGCTTCGTCCGCGCGCTTGCCGCGCAGGTCGAGCTCGGAGGAGAGCTCGGGAACGACCGCGTGCGGAGCGGGCCGGCTGGAGCGCCTGATCGTGCGCTCGGGGCTCCTTTCGGAGCTCCGTTCGGGGCTCCGTTCGGGGCTCCGCTCGGAACTCCGCTCAGGGGCCGCGTCGCCGCCCTTCACCTTCCATCCCTTCTTCTTGGCCTGCTCCTCCAGTTTGGCGAGGGCGTCGGCCTCCTCCTGCACACCCTGCTCCACCAGACGGCGGGCTTCCTTCGCGGTCGCTTCGCTCACGGCGGCGCGCGCCACTCCGAGCGCCTCCTCCACGCGGCGCCGTGCCTCGAGCAGGAAGCGGCGCGCCTGCTCCCGGGCCTCGCGCTCGGTTTCCTGCTCTCGCCGCTC
>JBDHJM010000127.1:0-2018 GCA_039586895.1 Gemmatimonadota bacterium
ATTTCGAGAAAGGGAACATGGACGATGACATCTGCAGCAAAATGTTCATCAATTTTTTCCAAGTTCATTTTAACCACTAAGTCTTCGAGAACACGACGGGCCAGGGCTTTGTTTTCTTCTGACATAACTTACTCCTCTAAATGTTACGTGATTTATCTCCGATGCCATTATACCTATTTTTGCAATTGGACCGATAAACAAAATCCTTTTTGTGTTCCCTCCAGACTGAAAAAGACCGATAAATCGGCTCTTGCTTCTCTTGTCCAAATTTGCTAGTCTGTTCTTAGTGGACAAAATGCAAACTGACACAAATTATGTTCACAAGATTTTATAAACTTTGAAGAACCCATTCGTGACCGGAATAAGATTGTTCAAAAGACCTGGGGCTATAATGCTCGCATGAGCGGAGTGGACCTGGCGCTCATCATGCATAAACTCAACCACGAAAGCATTGCCTATACCCAACGCTATTTGGGTATTACAGACGACGAACTTCAGGCGATGGCACAGCATTTGAATCTGTGACGGAGGTGCATCATGCTCGGTCGCAAAAACAGAGAATTCAAGCAACACGAATACATTTCTCTGGAAGATATGGTTCCCGAAGACAACTTCTATCGTCAAGTGGAACGAAGTATTGATCTCAGCTTCGTGCGCGATCTGGCAGATGAGTTCTATTCAAGCATCGGGCGTCCTTCCATTGATCCGGTAGTGTTTTTCAAACTGCAATTGATAGCTTTCTTTGAAGGTGTCCGCTCTGAACGCCAATTGATGGAGACAGTCAATCTCAACCTGGCACACCGTTGGTTTATCGGTTATGACCTGGATGAACCAATTCCAGACCATAGCAGTTTGAGCAAGATCAGGGAAAGATATGGGCTAGAAGTCTTCCAACAGTTCTTTGAACACATTGTGGAATTGTGTATTGAAGCTGGGCTGGTGTGGGGGGAAGAACTGTATTTTGATAGCACCAAGGTGCAAGCAAATGCCAATATCAAAGGGATGATCGAGAGAACAGAATTTAAAGCTCAACAACACTTGAATCAAATATTTGATCAATTCGAAGAAGATGCGCTTGGCTTTGGCAAGCTGGTCGCAAAGTACAATGGCAAGCGCCTCAACGGTTTCCGCAAACCTAATTACCAACGCATCACTGACGACCAGGTATGTCCTGTTGACCCAGATTCGGCTCCCATGCACCCTTCAGGGGGAGGTAGTGCTGTCTTGGGGTACTGTGACCACTATGTTGTGGATGGAGGCAAAGCACGCATCATTTTGAGCGCCCTGGTGACACCTGCTTCAATCATGGACAACACCCCTATTCTGGATTTAGTAGATTGGGTGTGTTCCAGATGGAAAATAGAGCCAAAGCTTGCTGTAGGGGATGCCAGATACGGCACTATTCCAAATATTGCTGGTTTTGAGAAGCGAGGCATCAAAGCCTATCTACCCACCCCTGATTTCAGCAACCGCACAAAATATTATCCAGCTAAACTCTTTGAGTATGATCCTGAGAACGATCATTATATTTGCCCCCAGGGAAAAATTCTTCCACACTGCGTCCGACGAAAAAAGGAGCAAATTCTACTGTATAAGCCCAAAGCAGAAGTGTGTAATGTCTGTCCAGTAAAGGGTGAATGTACTGGAAGCAAAAGCGGGCGGTATATTAGCCGCTCATTCTTTCAGGAATATCTCGATAAAGCGGAAGCTTATCGCCAAACCAAAACATATCATAAGGCCATGCGCAAACGAAGTGTGTGGGTCGAGTCGTTGTTTGGGGAAGCCAAAGAATTTCACCGGTTGAGACGTTTTCGATTGAGGCGTTTAATAAAGGTGAACATCGAAGGAGTGATGACAGCAGCGGGGCAAAATCTGAAAAGATTGATCAAGCATAATCTTAGTATGCTTTTTTCTTGGCTCAAATCACTATTTTCAAGAACTAATATCCACCCAATATCGACTTTTTCAACAGCCTGTATTGTTGTGTTCAATCGGACTTCCTTATTTGTATGCTATTG
>JBDHJM010000028.1:0-44339 GCA_039586895.1 Gemmatimonadota bacterium
ACAGCTGGAAGGCCGCCAACATCTCCCACTGGGGGTTGCCGCGCTGGGTCGCCTGCAGGCTCTCGAGGATCGCCTGTGCCGAATCGTATTGGCCGCTCGAGATCGCGAACTGGGCGCGGAAGTTCATCATGACCGGCTGTCCAGGGTACTCCGATGCGTACTGCTCGAGCACCTGCCGTGCGGAATCCGCGAGTCCCATCTCGAACAGCGACAGGATGGCACCCTGGTACGTCACCGCCGGCGCGTGTCCCAGCTCCACCGAGCGAAGCTGCAGCTCCAGGGCCTCATCGTCCCGCCCGAGGGTGCGGTAGATATTGGCCAGGTTGTTGAGCGCGATGCGGTCGTTGGGATACTTGTCGAGGACCGACCGGTACGCCGCGATCGCGGCCTGGTCGTCATTATCGACGAGCTGGTAGTACGTGCCCTCGGTGAGGTAGCGCTCTCGCTCGGTGAGCCGATCCCCCAGCCGCATCGCCGTGGCGAGCGCCGAATCCCTGCCCTCGAAGTCGCGGCCCGTGTTGTTGAGTACGATCCCCAGCTTGCGCCATGCCATGGCAAAGCCGGAGTCCTCGGCTACAGCCTCTTCGAGCAGCGCCATGGCGCGATCGGGGTCGCCGAGATCGTTGGCACGCGTGCCCTCGACCAGCTTCCGGAGCGCAACGGTCGATCGCGTGGTCACTCGCTCCAGCGGCGGGTCCGACCGAATCGTGCGCAGTGACTCTCCAACCCTCTCCCGCAGGCTCGCCGAGAGGCGGTCCACCGCGCCGATCACCTCGTCGGCGCTGGCCGCATTCTCTCGGCTGGCCCACAGCACGTCCCCGGTTCCCACGGCCACGAGCCGGGCTGACAGCACGAAACCGCTGCCCAGCGGCCGTATCTCGCCGGCGAGCACCGCCTTGATCCCCTCGCGCTCTGCCACCTCGGTGGCCAGCTCGACGGTGAGCGCCTCCTCGGGATCCCGCTCCATGCGCTGCAGCACGGCCCCTACCTGGGAGGCCTCCATCACCGACACCGTCGGCGACTGCGTGAGGTCTATGTGAAACAGCTCTGTGACCGTGACTGCCAGCGTGGTGTCAGGTGCGGAGTTTGCGAACTGCGCCAGCACCAGGCGCTCGCGCTCCTCGAGCACGCCCGAAGCCACCAGCGTTCCCACCGGTCCGACCCCGAGCAGGCGCATTGCCATGTACACCGTGGCCACGAGGGCCAGCGCGCCAAAAGCGATCCCGCCGCCCCACAGCGCCTTGCGCCAAGTGAAGTGACGCTGGACACCGGTGGCCGGGGTGGCGGTCATCACACCGGTTGCCCGCGCGATGGCCCGTTCCCGCTCGTGCCTCCCTGTCAGCAGCATGATCGGAAGACCGGCTGCCAGCAGTACGATCGCGCCGTAGAGGACCCAGTCGGGGAGTCCCAGCTGTAGCACCAGCAGATAGACGATTGCGAGTGCGCCCAGAGCCGCCAGCGCGAACAGGCCCGCGACCCGGCCCGGGTGGGTGCGGCGCACCGCTGTCTCCAGGCTCACCGCGGCGACGGGAGACGTACCGGCCGGCGTCAATCCGGCGGTCGGGGTGAGAAAGGAATCGAACTGCGGCACCAGCTCGGCCGCGCTCTGCCAGCGGTCGGCGGCCTTCTTCTCGAGACAGCGCAGCACCAGGGAGTTGAGGCCCTCGGACACCGTGGAGCGGTGCCTCATCATCGGCTCCGGCGCTTCCGTCACGTGGGCGGCCATGACCGCCTGCGGCGTGGCCGCAGTGAACGGCGGGCGGCCGCAGAACATCTCGTACGCAAGCGCGCCCACGGCGTAGATGTCGGCGCGGTGGTCGGTATGAGGATCGGCTGCAGCCTGCTCCGGCGCCATGTAGGCCGGAGTCCCCAGAGCTATGCCCAGCGACGTGAGCGAGGACGAGGAGCCGCTCGACGCCGACACCGCCTTGGCCACGCCGAAGTCGGTGACGACCGCGTGCCCCTCGGAGAGCAGCACGTTGTCGGGCTTTATGTCGCGGTGCACGACGCCGTTGCGGTGCGCGTAGGCCAGCGCGTCCGTCACCTCGCGCAGGATGCGCAGGGCCTCTCCCACCGGGAGCTCGCCCTCGCGCGCCAGCTTCACCCGCAGCGACTCGCCCTTGATGAACGGCATCACGTAGTACAGCAGGTCGCCGTCCGCACCGGCGGTAAGCAGCGGCACGACGTGGGGATGCTGCAGCCTGGCGGCGAGCTGGATCTCTCGGTTGAACCGCTCCTGGTTCACGTCGGCGGCCATCTCGGGCGGCAGCACCTTGATCACGACCTGGCGGCCCAGCGCGACTTCCTCGGCGAGGAACACGCGGCTCATCCCGCCGCCGCCCAGCTCCTTCTCGATGCGGTAGGTGTCGCCGACGATCTGCTGCAGCCGGTCGATGAGTTCGGCCATACTCAGTTCTCCCCCGCGCGGTGAATCGCACTCTCGCGGAAGTGGGGCGCTACGGTCTGGAGACGGCTTGGGAGGGCGCTCAAGGAAACGGGATTCCTTTGCTCAGGATGGCGATCATCAAAGTTACGGCCGTCGCCGCGCCGAAGCCAGGGCCCGAACGCGCGTATGTGTAACCCCGTCAACGAGCTGCAGCGGATTGAGGCCGCCCCGGCAGGTCCCCTTTTGCCCTATCTTTGATCCCGTGGAACCCCTCACTACGCTGATCGAGGCCCTGGGCACGATCCCGGTCATCCTGACGGTGCTGCTGTCAGTCATCACGTCGGCGCACGTGGTGCTGTACAAGCGGGACAGCCGGGCTGCCGTCGGCTGGGTGGGCCTGGTATGGCTCGCCCCCGTGGTCGGCTCCGCCCTCTACGCGCTGCTGGGAATCAACCGGATCCGCCGCCAGGCGGCCGAGCAGCGCGCACAGAGCCTGCTGGGATCGGCCGAGTTCCCCCGCCTGCTCATGTCGGCCAAGAGCGCGCCCCTGCCCGCGGACGTGCAGCAGCTCCACACCCTGGCCGAGCTGGTGGACCGGGTGGCCGGACGTCCGCTCACCGCGGGCAACGCGGTGGCCCCGCTGCTCGACGGCGACGAGTCGTTCCCGCGGATGCTCGAAGCAATTGACCGCGCCGAGCGGACGCTGGCGCTGAGCACCTACATCTTCGACAGCGACTACGCCGGCGGGCTGTTCGTGGACGCCCTGCAGCGCGCCGTGCGGCGCGGCGTGGCGGTGCGGGTGCTGGTCGACACCGTCGGTGCCAGGTATTCGCGGCCCTCGATCGTGAAGGAGCTGAAGCACCGCGGTGTGCCCTGCGGCCTGTTCGGCCGCACCGTGCTCCCGTGGCGCATGCCGTACGTGAACCTGCGCAACCACCGCAAGATCCTCATTGCGGACGGCCGCGTGGGGTTCACCGGCGGGATCAACATCCGCGAGGGCCACCTGCTCGAGCGGCATCCCGGAAAGCCGGTGCAGGACCTTCACTTTCAGGTGGAGGGACCCGTCGTGGCGCAGCTGATGCGCACGTTCGTCGAGGACTGGGCGTATACCGCCCACGAGCAGCTCGGCGGAGACGGGTGGTTTCCCACCCTCGAGCCCGCCGGCGCAGCGGCGGCCCGCGCCGTGAACGACGGACCCGACGAGGACTTCGAGCGGGCCCGCTTCGTGCTGATGGGTGCACTCGCCTGCGCGCGCCGCTCGGTGCGGATCGTCACTCCCTACTTCCTGCCCGACCAGAGCCTGATCAGCGCCCTGGACGTGACCGCTCTGCGCGGCGTGAAGGTGGAGATCGTGCTGCCCGAGAAGAACAACCTCGCCTTCGTGCAGTGGGCCAGCACAGCCCAGCTGTGGCAGGTGCTGCACCGCGGCTGCCGCGTGTACTACACGAAGCCGCCGTTCGATCACTCCAAGGCGATGGTCGTGGACGACGGGTGGGCCCTGTTCGGATCCACCAACTGGGATCCCCGCAGCCTGCGGCTCAATTTCGAGCTCGTGGTGGAGGCATACGACACCGCACTGGCTGCCCAGCTCAACCGCATCATCGACGTCAAGCTTCAGGGAGCCCGGGAGGTGACGGCGGAGGAGGTGAACTCCCGCCCGCTGCCTGTGAAGCTGCGCGACGGGATCGCCCGCCTGGCTGCACCGTACCTCTGAGCGGCGGGCCCTTCGCCCCGGCGGCGGGCCCTCGCCGCCGCACCCCAGCCGACTCTCCCAAGCCAGTCAGGCGCTCCCAGCCGCTCCAGAGGAGATCCCAACCAAACGGGCGGTCCAGGTATCAAACACGGGTGAGGACCGCCACGCTCTTCCGGAGAAACGCAAAATGAAACCGCACATCGTGCTGCCCACCCTGGCAGTTCTGCTGATCCCGCTCGCTCAACAGCCACCGACTCAAGGGCGCTTATTGGAGGGCACCTGGGAGGCGGAGCTGCGCCACTGGGACGACACGG
Source organism: Gemmatimonadota bacterium (assembly GCA_039586895.1). Classification (GTDB taxonomy): domain Bacteria; phylum Gemmatimonadota; class Gemmatimonadetes; order Gemmatimonadales; family GWC2-71-9; genus WVYX01. Next base: position 4,394 of record JBDHJM010000028.1, read on the forward strand.
AGTGGGTCCAGCTCAACCTGCGCGCGAGCTTCGACGGCGAGCGCATCCATCACGGCAGCAGCATCCGAGCCGGCGACCTGGAGGGTCTCGACCTACGGCGCGGCCGTGAAGGTGCCATCCAGTTCGAGCTGCGGCGCGAGGCCGGCACCATCTCGTTCGTGGGCAGCCAGGATGGGGACGAGGCCTGGGGCGACTTCACCTGGACCGGCAGCGACAGCTACATCGAGACCATGGCGCGGATGGGCTACTCGGGAATCACCACCCGCGACCAGTTCTCGATGACCCTGCAGGATGTGACGACTGGCTTCGTCACGGCCATGCAGGAGCGCGGCTATCACGACCTCTCGACCCGCGACCTGATCCGCATGCGGATCCACGGCGTGAGCCCGGATTTCGTCGACGCACTGGCCGCGCAGGGCTACTCGGACCTTACGGCCCGTGAGCTGGTCCGGTTCCGCATTCACGGGGTGACGCCGGAGTTCATCGCCGAGATGCGCGCCGCCGGGTTCCGCGACATGTCGGTCAGCGACCTGCGCAAAGCTCGTATCCACGGCGTGAGCCCCGATTACGTGCAGCAGATGGCAGCCGCTGGGTTCGAGCGCCTCACGTTCGACGACCTGGTTCGGTTCCGCATCCACGGGGTCAGCACCGAGTTCATCGACGAGATGGGCGCCATGGGCTACACACATCTCTCGGGAGACGACGTGGTCCGAATGCGGATCCACGGCGTGAGCGCCGAGTTCGTCTCAGAGATGCGCGAAGCCGGGTTCACGGATCTGGACACCGATGACCTGGTACGGATGCGCATCCACGGCGTGAGCCCGGCCTTCGTGCGCGAGATGGAGGCGCTGGGCTACGACGACCTGTCCGCCGGCATGCTGCGGCGCATGCGCATCCACGGAGTGAGCGCGTCGTTCGTGCGGGAGATGGCCGGGGTCGGCTACGAGCAGGTGGCCGCGGAGACGCTCATCAGAATGCGCATCCACGGCGTAGACGCCGACTTCGTGAAGGAGCTCGAGGAGCACAACTTCGAGGGCCTGTCCGCCAACGATCTCATCGAAGCCAAGATCCACTCGAGCTGGTGGCGCCGGGAGCGGAAGCCATAGGGCGCTGCGAACGGGGCCGCGGTCAACGCGGCCCCGTTCGCTGTTGGATCGGCTTCCACGGACCGTCGAGTCCGGCCGCCGTCTACCCAGCTATAGCCCCCAGCAGCCACGCCGCGACCAGCGCACCGTAGATACCGAGCACGTATCCCGCGACCGCCATCAGGAGGCCCACGGGAGCCATCGCCCGGTGATACACCCCGGCAACCACCGGCGCCGAGGCCACGCCGCCGATGTTGGCCATGCTAGAGGTGGCCACGAAGAACAGCGGGGCGCGAATAAAGAAGGCAGCGGCAAACAGCACCAACCCGTGCACCGCGATCCACAGCACTCCGGCGAAAAAGAAGGCGGGCGCCTCCAGCACCGCGCGGAGATTCGCCTGGGCCCCGATCGCACCGAGCAGCAGGTACAGAGCGGTGTAGCCGAAGTTGGACGCGCCGTACTCCTCCAACCGGCTCACCGGCGTGAAGGAGAGTGCCAACCCGCCCGTCACCACGATGAGCACGGCCCACGTCGTGTGGCTGATTATCGTCGGGTCGCCGAGCGTGGGGAGCGAATCACCAATGACCGCTGCGAGCACGGCGCTGCCGAATCCGATGCCCACTATGATGACGGCGGTCGGGGTGATAAGTGGATGGCGGTGCCCAGCGACGTCCGAAAGCCGCCGGTTGGTCTCCTCCACCTTCTCGGTGTGCGCCTTGATCCTGGAGTCGAACCGGTGCTGCCAGACCGAGAAGAACAGCAGCACACCCATCCAACCGTACCCCACCACGGTATCGATCACGATGATCGGACCCATCAGGGCATCGGGGGTGCCCACGCTCTCGGCGATCGCCACCATGTTGGCCGTCCCGCCGATCCAGCTCCCCGAAAGGGCCGCGAACGCCTTCCAAGACTCGTCCGGCAGAAATGAGCCGAACACGAGGAACGAGATCACCGCGCCGAGCACGATGCCGACCGACCCCATGACCACCATGAACAGTGCCATGGGCCCCAGGCGCAGGATGCTCTTCACGTCCACCGAGAGCATCAGGAGCACCAGCGCGACCAGGAGCAGGTAGCGGGTCATCCACTCGTACACGGGAGACGACCCGGGAATGATGCCCAGCGTCGCCGAGATCGTCGGTACGAAGTACGCGTAGATGACCGGGGGGGTGAGATCGAAGAACTTCCTGAGCCGGGGCAGCGTGCTCATGTGGAAGATGCCGGCGGCGACCGCGGCTATGTAGCCGAAGACCGCCATTGGCTCCGTGATCAATGCATTGGCCGTTTCGTTCATGGGCCCGATCTGCAGGGGTCGGATCGGGCACTAAGATAACGGCGGGACCGAATGGGGCCACCGCCGCCGGGAACCTCAGTCGAAGTGTGCGTTGATCAGGGGCAGGACGCGGAAGATGCCCTTGTTGTTCTCGGCGATGTTCAGCAGTCCGATCTGCACGCCCTCGAGTTCCACGGCGTAGTTCACGACCCCGATGCTCAGTCCCTGCTGCCTGCCCGTGAACGTGTTGGCGTAGCCGATCGCGACTCCCGCGTGGTCTTCGCTTCGGTTCCACAGGGATGCCGTGAACCCCTGGATGGAGCTGTCGGCCCGCACGTGAGCGACGGCCGCTGCGAAGCCCTGGATGCCCACACCGCCGGTGGCGTTCAGTCCTGCGACGCTGAACCCGCGCAGGTTGGTGCCGCCTACCACCGAGAGACCCGCCACGTTGAATCCGGTCAGATCGGTGCCGCCGACCACGGAGAGTCCGGCCACGTTGATCCCCGTGGCGCTCGTGCCGCCGATCGTCGCGAGTCCCGCCACGCTGATGCCGTACAGCGCGTCCCCTCCGATCGTCGCCAGTCCACCGACGTTGAGCCCCGCCATGTCGGAGCCGGCCACCGCGGCGAGCCCCCCCACGTTGACGCCCCCCATATAGGAGCCCCCGACGGCCGCCAGCCCGCCCACGTTGAGCCCCTCCATCGAGCTGCCCGACACCGCCGCGAGTCCGCCGACGTTGATCCCGCTCATCGAGGCGCCGGAGACAACCGCCAAGATCCCGGCCGACAGACCGGTCATGCTGCTGTCGGCGACCACTGCGAGGACACCGAGCTGCACGCCGTGATACCACCCGGCCTGCGGGGCTATGCCCGCCGAGAGCCCGTTCACGGTTGCCCACGAATTTCGATTGGAGCGCCAGAACGTGATGTTGAGCCCGTTGATCTGCTCGACGTGCCGGTCCATGAAGTTGATGCGCAGACCGTTCCAGCGGTGGGAGTTCCCGATGCTGAAGCCGCTGCACCCTGCGCCGATGTTGAGCGCGGCTCCGCAGCCTGGTTTCGGGTCGGGCCGCTCCTGCGGCAGCGAGTCCTGCTGCGCGTGCGCGGCCCGGGGAATTGCGAGAAGAGTGATCAGCAGAACAGCCGTGCTCGGTCGTACCATGAGTGGGGTGGGTTGAGGTCAGCCTCACGTACGGCTGCGCCGCCGTGGCGGTTTCAGCTGCGGCGGTCTTCGTGCAGCAGGGGGAGCAATGCCGTCCCCAATGACCAGAGGCGGGGGCCCTAGTCCGAGGGCCCCCGCCTGCACCGCGTCCTTTCGCGAGCCTCACCCGGCTAACACCACCTCACCCTGACCCGGTACTCAATGGTAGTCTCGCCCCGCGCCGGCACGGTCACCGTGTACTTGAAGGTGAACGCATCGAGCTTCTCCCATGTGTGGCTGGACTGGAGGATCTCCCAGTCGCCGCCCACGGGCTCGACCACCTGGACCTGAGTGTCTTCGTCCTTGTGGTTGCGCAGCGTGATCTCCCAGCCGCTCTCCGACACGCAGCTGGAGAGGACGCGGAAGTCCATCTGGCTCCTGTCGCCGACCACATCGAACGCCTCGCCCATCCTGATGCGCACCCGCTCGTCGCGCGGGGTATGATCGATCTGGTCCTCGCCGATGAACTGCTGCGCACCCGACCGGTCCGCCTTGTAGACCCGGACGATCCCTCGCGGCAGCGGCATGCCCAGGTTGTTGTCCTCGCTGTTCTGGAAGTCGAGATAGACACCCACCTTCTGGTTCGACTGCAGCTGTGCGTACTGACCGCGGTACCAGTACTGCTGTCCGTAGAAGATGAGGCGCTTCTGGATGCCCACGTCACCGGCTTCCAGCAGCGTGACCTGCTTCTGCTCGTTCTGCCGCAGGGTGGTGGCGCGCTGCAGGGTGTACAGGTGGTACTCGAAGAACCCCTCCTCCACGAAGCCCGCCGACGACTCGGCCGCCATGAGCGCGTCGCGTTCCATGCGGCTGCGGCCCTGGGGGGTGACCCGCTGGACGTCTCCCGCCACCAGCTTGAGCTGGGCGTTCTCGTAGGTCGTTCCGCTCTGGTTGGTGAGCGTCACCCACCCGGTGAGGTCTCCCAGAGTGTCGTCCTCGTTGATCACGAATACGTAGTCGGCCTTCCAGTTGAGGCCGCCGGTCAGATACGACACCTCCAGCTCCTGGCGCGATTCCCGGGAGTCGAGCAGCCACACCAGCGTGGGCTTGGCGATCAGGTTCTCGGGTATCTCCGGGAACGAGAAGCGGCCCGGGAAGTTGAACGTGATCTCGTCGCCGATCCTGAGGATGGGCCCGCCGTTCACCGAGAGCACCTCGGCCTCGAAGGGCTCGTCGCGGCCGTTCTTCTCGTTGTACCGATAAACGGTCACGGTGCGGCCCACGTATTTCTCGAGCAGCTTCTGCGGGTTGAGCAGGTCGTACTGGTAGTTCTGCTCCAGCACGCTTACGCCCGCCCCGCCCAGCGCCCTGATGTGCACGGTCTCGGGCTGTATCTGCGCCGCGACGTCACGGTACTCGAGCGCCATCTGCCCTCGAACCAGGGTCACGTCCCGCACTTCCCGTACCAACCCGAAATTCTGGTTGTAAACCGTGATCGCCACGCTCTCCCGCTGCTGCCCCGTAGACTGTAGCGTGGGGACGTCCTGCGCCCCCGCGGCGGCCGGCAGGCCGAGCAGCATTCCCAGCACGGCACCCAGAACGGGGCGGCACCGTATGCTCTGTTCGCGCTTCGCGGACATGGTGTGCTCCTTTTCGCGTTCTATCCCCAATGACGATCCAGGGCCGGCACCTTGCACAGGGCCCATCGGCTCAAGGCGTAACTTGTTGTCACCCCATGAGTTGCGGTTCTCCACATCGGCGGCTTTGATAAGCCGTACCAGCACGGTAATTTACCGCTCCTGAAACTCCCCGTTCGCGGTGGCGCCCGTATCTCGCGCCGCCCGCGGCCAGAGCCCGGTACGAAGGTCCGCATTCGAAGCAGCAGCACAGGAGAGCCTCACTATGCATCGTGCAGCCGCACTCGCAGTCGCGCTGGCGTCCCTCGCCGCGCAGCCCCTCGGGGCGCAGATCGACGCGCGTATGTTCCGCTACCCCGACGTCTCCGCGACTCACATAACGTTCGTGTACGCGGGGGACATCTGGATTGTCCCCAAGAGCGGCGGCATGGCGCATCGCCTGAGCTCGCCTCCCGGCGAGGAGACCTTCCCACGCTTCTCGCCGGACGGCTCGCGCATCGCGTTCAGCGCGAACTACGACGGCAACACGGACATCTACGTCGTGCCCACGATGGGCGGCGAGCCGGTGCGCGTAACGCACCACCCCATGGGCGACCGCATGCTGGACTGGTATCCGGAGGGCGACGCCCTGCTGTTCGCATCGGCGCGGGAGAGCGGGCGCCAGCGCTTCAGACAGTTCTACCGCGTGTGGGACGGCGGCGGCCTGCCGGAGAAACTGCCGCTGCCGTATGGGGAGTTCGGAACCCTCTCGCCCGACGGCACCACGCTGGCCTACACGCCGAAGTCGCGCGACAGCCGCACTTGGAAGCGCTACCGCGGCGGCTGGGCCACGGACGTGTGGCTGTTCGATCTCGAGACCCTCGAGTCCCGCAACATCACCAACGACCCGGCCAACGACGGCCAGCCCATGTGGTACGGTCGCACGCTCTACTTCCTGTCGGATCGGGGTGAGCGCCAGCGCCACAACATCTGGGCGCTGGACCTCGACACCGACAACGTGCGTCAGGTGACCCGCTTTACCGACGTCGACGTGACGTTTCCGGCGGCCGGCCCGTCGGACATCGTGTTCCAGGCCGGCGGGCTGCTGTACCTGCTCGATCTGGCTTCCGAGTCGCTCAGCGAGGTCAGCGTCGAGGTCGTGACGGACCAAACTACGCTGCGGCCCCGCATGGAGAAGGCGGCCGCCCTCATCTTCAACGGCGGCATCTCACCCAGCGGGCAACGTGCTGTGTTCGAGGCGCGCGGCGACGTGTTCACGGTTCCGGCCGAGCATGGTCCGGTACGCAACATCACTGCGAGCTCGGGCGTCGCCGAGCGCTACCCGGCGTGGTCGCCGGACGGCCAGTGGGTGGCGTACTGGAGCGACCGCAGCGGCGAGTACCAGCTCACCGTGCGGGCCGCGGACGGGTCGGGCGAGGAGCGGGTGCTGACCGAGTACGGACCGGGCTACCGCTACCGCCCGCACTGGTCGCCCGACTCGGAGAAGCTCGCGTTCGTCGACCAGACCATGACGATCCGCATCTACGACATGGAACAGGACCGTACGACGGACGTGGATCAGGCGCTGTTCTGGTACCAAGGCGCATTGAACTGGTTCCGGCCCAGCTGGTCGGCCGACAGCCGCTGGCTCGCGTATCACCGCGATCTCGAGAACAGAAACAGCGGCGTCTTCCTGTTCGACACGCGCTCGGGTCAGGTGCACCAGGTGACGGCAGGCTACTACAGCGACGCGATGCCGGTGTTCGATCCCGACGGCAACTACCTCTACTTCCTCACCAACCGGAACCTCCAGCCGGTCTACAGCGACTTCGACAACACCTGGGTGTACCCCAACGCGACCAACATCGCCGCCGCGTCGCTGCGTCTGGACGTCCCATCACCGCTCGCTCCCCGCAGTGACGAAGAGGAGCCGGACGGCGAGGCGGAAGGTGAAGACGACGGCGACGACAATGGATCGGTGCAGATCGACCTGGCCGACTTCGAACGGCGCGTAACGGTGCTGCCGCCGGACGCCGGCAACTACAACGACCTGCGCGCGGTGTCCGGCAAGGTCCTGTTCCGCCGGCTGCCGCGCTCGGGGAGCGGCGGCGAGCAGAGCCCGATCGTCTACTGGGATCTGGAGGAGCGCGAGGAGAAGACCGTCATCGGCGACGCTGATGGATACGAGCTGTCGGCGGACGGCAAGAAGCTCCTGGTGCGCGACGACCGCCGCTTTGCAATCATCGATCTCAAGCCGGGACAGAAGATCGAGAAGCCTCTGCGAACCGCCGAGATGGAGGCGCCGGTGGACCCGCGCGCCGAGTGGCGCCAGATATTCGCCGACGCCTGGCGGCTCGAGCGTGACTTCTTCTACGATCCCAACATGCACGGCGTCGACTGGAACGCGGCGCGCCAGCATTACGGCCGCCTGCTCGAGGACGCCGTGACGCGGTGGGATCGGCGAGATGATCGGCGAGTTGAACGCATCGCACACGTACAGGGGCGGCGGAGATACGGAATCCGCGGCTCAACGCGGCGTGGGCCTCCTGGGTGTGGACTGGTCGCTCGAGAACGGAGCCTACCGCATCGCACACATCATCGATGGCGCACCGTGGGACGCGGAGGTGCGCTCACCCCTGAGCGGGCCGGGAGTGGCGGTGAGCGCAGGGGATTACGTGCTCGCGGTTAACGGGATGCCGCTGGATCCGGGCACCGACCCGTGGGCGGCCTTCCAGGGCCTGGCGGGCCAGACCGTGGAGCTGACCGTCAACGACCGGCCCCGCGCCGACGGCGCGCGCAAAGTCCTGGTCAAGACGCTCCCCAGCGAGACCCGGCTCAGGCACCTGGCATGGATCGAGGCGAACCGCAGCACCGTCGATGCCGCCAGCGGCGGCCGGGTGGGCTACGTGTACGTTCGCAGCACGGGCAGAGACGGACAGAGGGAGCTGCTGCGTCAGTGGCGCGCCCAGATCGACAAGCCCGGCCTGATCATCGACGAGCGCTGGAACAGCGGCGGGCAGATCCCCGACCGGTTCGTGGAGCTGCTGAACCGTGACCCTCTGGCGTTTTGGGCGGTGCGCGACGGCAGGGATTGGTCCTGGCCGCCGTTCGCTCACTTCGGCCCCAAGGTCATGCTGATCAACGGGTGGAGCGGCTCCGGCGGCGACGCCTTCCCCGACTACTTCAAGAAGGCCGGCGTTGGCCCGCTCATCGGGTCTCGCACCTGGGGCGGCCTGATCGGCGTTACCGGCGCGCCTCGCCTGATCGACGGGGGCGTCGTAACGGTGCCCACGTTCCGCATGTACGATCCGGACGGCGAGTGGTTCGCAGAGGGCTACGGAGTGGATCCCGACATCGAGGTTCTTGAGGATCCCACGGCGCTGGCCCGCGGCAGCGAGCCGCAGCTGGAGCGGGCGATACAGGAGGCCATTCGCCTCATCGAAGCGACGCCGTCGCCCATTCCGCAGCGGCCAGCCTACGAGGACCGCCGCGCGCCGGCTGCGCGGGAGCCGTAACGGCTACCAGCGCTCGGCGATCCCCCGGGCCACGTGGTCCGCGATCGCCATGATCGTGATCATGGGATTCACTCCGCTGGAGCGGGGGAAGGTGCCGGCGTCCGCTACGTAGACGCCGCGCGCCCCGTGCACTGCGCCGGTTTCGTCCGTAACCGATTGGGCGGGATCCCGGCCCATGGCGGCCGTCCCCATCTGGTGGAACGAGATGTAGGACTGCCGCGCGCGGCGGTAGCCGCGGCTGTCGGCTGCTGCAGCGAACTCGTCCAGCCAGCTTCCGCTCCCGGGCCGCACCCGGGCCGGCGGCGTCTGCAGCGTGTAGATCTCCTCCGCGCCGGCACTCGCAAGCACCTGCGCGGCCCCGCGTATCGCCCTGCGCACGTGGCCCATGTCGAAGCGTGACAGCTCGTAGTGGATGCGGGGCCGCCCATCGCGTCCGACCGCGACCCGGCCGGTGTCGCGGTCGCGCAGCAGCACTCCGACCAGACTCGTGTGACCGAGCCGCGCCACGTCCTCCCTGAACTGCCGGGCGCTCTCCCAGCCGAAGGCGCTGGCGGCAAGCGCGAAGTGAGCGGGCGCCGTCTCGAACTTGGCCCCGTAACCAGCCTCCTGAAGGGCGAACTGATCCGAGTAGCGGGATTGGAGCGCCCCGACCCAGGGGTCCACCCGATCGGCGAACACACCCATCACCGCCGTCGCCGGGTGCAGCCTTAGGTTCCGCCCCACGTTCCGGTTTCCGATCCCGGAGCGGGCGAGTACCGCCGGCGTGTGGATCGCTCCGGCGGCTAGCACGACGAGCTGCGCCCGCACGGTCAGCCTGCACGACGTTCCGTCGGCGCGGGCTACGGTGGCCTCCACACCTTGCGCGCGATCGCCCTCCATGATCACCCGGTGCACCGTCCCTCCGACCACCAGGCGCGCTCCCACCGCCGCGGCGTCCGTCAGGTACGTGCTCGCCGTGGTGTTCTTCGCTCCGTGGCGGCACCCGTAGCCGCAAAAGCCGCACTCCACACCCTCGGGGCAGTCGGTGACGCTGCGCGGGATCACGCCCACGTGCCAGCCGAGCTGGCGCAGACCCTGCTCGAGCAAGACGTCCCTGCGGCCGGGCGTGGACCAACGCGTGCCTACGTTGAGCCGGGCGGCAACCCGCTCGAGCGAATCCGTGAAGCGCCCGCTCGTGAACAGCGACAGGCCCGACGCTTCGTCCCACTCCGCCCGCACCGGCTCGGGGAGCGGGAAGCTCGTGGTGTAGTTGATGACCGTGCCGCCGCCCAGGCAGCTCCCCGCCAGCACCGGCATAGAGCCGCTCTGCGTCATCAGCAAGCCGCCCTCGAGGTAGAGGCGGCCCAGCATCTCGCCCTCGATCTGGCTCATGTCCCGCGAGCTCGGGTTGGGCCCCTTCTCGACCACCACCACGTCGCGGCCAGCCGCGGCCAGCACCCCGGCAACCACACCGCCGCCGGCACCGGAGCCGACGATCACGACGTCACACTCGATCGTGGAGTCCTGGTCCACCGTGTGCGTCGGAAGCGGGGCGACCTCGGTCTCGGGCTGCGGCAATGGGCCGGGGTATCCCGCGGCGCGCCACGCTGGGTGGGAGCCGTCCTGCACCGGCCAGCCGTAGTAGGCCACGTGCGCCAGACGCTTGAGCGCCTGGAAACCCGCGCGCCGCAGCGGCACGCGCGAGTGCGCCCAGCTGCGCAGCACGGCCTCGCGTGCCGCAGGCGACAGCGCCGGGAACGAGCGGGGCCGCCCGCTCGTCACCAGGTTGGCCAGCGGCTGGCCGAGCAGGGCGAGGAGCAGCCTGAGACGGCTTCGATCCCTCGGGTCCTGCAGCGACCCTATGAGGTGCTCCACCCGGCCGGCGGTCCCGGCTGCGCGTGCGCCCGTCGCAAAGAAGCCGGCCAGGTCGTCCTCCCGCTCGATCGCGGGCAGCAGTGTGTCGCAAACCGCGGCGAGCACACGGCGCTCGCGCTCGCTGAGGCCGGAGCCGGGGGAGTGTGCCGTCATAGTGCGCCTAATGTCTGCGTACCGCACGCACGTAGCAAGCAGGGCCAAGGAGCGAGGGCTCAACCGAGAGGTGCTAGATTGTGGCATGCCTCTCTCCGCCTCCGACATCTACACCCATCACAGGCCCTCGCGCTGCGCCCTGCGCGTGTACCTGCGCCACAGGGGAGAGCTGGAATCGGTGCCGGGAGAGTACGCCGATGTGCTGCGCCGCCTGGGCAGGCGGCACGAGCTGGCACACCTCGCCTCCCTGGGCGACGTCGTCGCACTGGACACGGGCACTCGCGACGAGCGCGAGCGGCTCACCCGGCAGGCGGTGGCCGACGCGCGGGAGGTCATCTACCAGCCCGCCCTGCGCGCCCACACCGACATCGCAGGCAAGCGGTGGGAGGTGATCGGCGACCCCGACTTCCTGATCCGGTGGGGCGACGGATACATCATTCGCGACTGCAAGATCGCCCACCGCATCACGCACAAGGACCATCCCGAGATCCATCACCAGCTCGAGCTCTACGGCTGGCTGTTCTGGCGCACCTTCGGCACGGCGCCCGCCGCGCTGGAGGTGTACGGCGGCACCGGCGAGATAGTCGAGCTGGCCTACAAGGGAGGCGGACAGGCGCTGCAGGAGCTCGCGGCCATAGCAGATATCTGGCAGGCGAAGGAGGAGCCCTACGAGCCGGTGGGATGGACCAAGTGCGGGCAGTGCCCGTTCAAGTACCGCTGCTGGCCCGCGGCCGAGAAGCGCAAGGACGTGGCCCTGGTGTACGGCGTGGATCAGTGGATGGTGCACGAGCTGCGCGAGGACGGAGTCGAGACCTACCCCAAGCTCGTAGAGCTGTTCACCGAGGACCGGCTGGCGCGCCTCACCCGCCCCACCGCGACCCACACTTGGCGTGTGGGAAAGAGGGCACCAAGCGTGCTACGCATGGCGCGCGCGCTCACCGAGAACCGCGAGATCCTGATCCAGCCGCCGGCGGTGCCCGAGCATCCCAACTACGTGATGTTCGACCTGGAGGGAATGCCGCCGCAACTGCAGGAGCCGGCCAAGATCTATCTCTGGGGACTCCAGGTGTTCGGTGATCGGCCCACCGAGTTCCGCTACGCCCTGTCCGACTTCGGCACGGACGGAGACCACAACGGGTGGCTTGGATTCCTGGAACTGGCAGGACAGGTCTTCGAAGAGTACGGCGACCTGCCGTTCGTGCACTGGCATTCTTACGAGAAGACGAACCTGCAGCTTTACGTGGACCGGTTCGGCGACCCAGGGGGCGTGGGCGCCCGCGTGCTCGGCAACCTGCTCGACTGCCTGCCCATAGCGCAGGAGTCCATCGCCCTGCCGCTGCCGAGCTACAGCCTCAAGGTCGTGGAGCAGTACATCGGCTTCGAGCGCAAGCTGGCAGAGACGAGCGGCGAGTGGGCCATGGCGCGCTACGTAGAGGCCGTCGAGTCGCAGGACGAGCTGGAGCGCGAGGCGCTGATGAACATGATCGTCGCCTACAACCGAGAGGACCTCGAGGCCATGTGGGAGGTGATGCAGTGGCTCGCGGCCAAGGGCCGGCCCGATCTGAAGCTGGTTCGCACGGAAGACGCGGGAGAGACAGAGGCGGCACCCTGAGCCGGCGATCCGCGCTGAGCCGCGCTGGCGCCGCGGGCGCTGCGATCCTGCTGCTAGCGGGCCGTGCGGCCCCGCCTGCGAGCGCGCTACGAGATGCCCTTGGCACGACCAGAAGCACGAAGCGCCCCCCGCTCCGCAAGCGAGGGGCGCCCGTTCGACGACTGCGCCGCGCTACTAGCCGCCCGGCGGGAAGTCCTTGAGCAGCTTCTGCAGGACCTTGTAGGCGTTCTCCTCGGCCTCCTCGGCGTTGCGTGACTCGCGCAGCTCCATGGTCGCGCTGCCGCGCCACACCAGCTGATCAGCGGACGCATCGACGACGTCGATCAGCAGAGTGCCCTCATCCCACTCGTTGACGTAGGTCTGGGAAGTCCCCATACCGACACCGCCGTACCCGTACCAGCCCCAGCCGTAGCCGTAGCCGCTGTTCACGGTGGTCATGCTCATCTTGCCGTCGATGTCACCGTGCCACGCGATCCAGAAGTCCGGGTTGCTGGCGACCTCCTGGAAGCCCTTCTCCTCCAGGACCCGATCCGTGGCCCGCTTGATCCGCCCCTCCACCAGGTCGTTGTAGACCCGCGGGTCGTCCTGGTTGGTGGGCTGCCGCGTCGCCCACGTGTAGGTCTGGAGTGCGTCAAAATCAGCAGCCGGATCGTAGTCTGTCTGGACCTTGATGCCGGACGAGCAGGCCGAAACGGCCACCGCCGCGGCGAGTATCGGGAGTATCGAGCGCTTCATGAAGTCCACCGCCTGGAAACGTGTAAGTCTCAGTGTGACGCCACCCGCAATCTACCCGGGCGTCCGGAGGGGCACTAGCGGCCCGCGGGAAGGCCCCGGAGGCCTCCTCTTCCACCCGTGAGACGCACAGAGGTTCCTACAGGTTGCCGCCCCCGTCCGTGGTTCTGTAGCTTGCGGATGGAAATGTCTAGAAACCGCCCCTTCTCCGTCGCGCTCGCAGCGCTCGTTGCCGCCTGCACACCCGCATCGTCACAGTACGCCGACGCGCTCCAGATCACGTTCCTCGACGTGGGCCAGGGCGACGCGGTCCTGATCCGGTCACCCGAAGGCAAGGTCGCACTCGTCGACGCGGGACCGAGCCCGATCGCCGGACCGCTGCACCGGCGCTACGGAGTTGACACGATCGACCTGGCGGTCGCCACACATCCCCACGCTGATCACATCGGAGGCATGGCGGGCGTGCTGCAGGCGTTTCCGGTCCGCTACTACATGGACAACGGGGAGGCCCACACGACCTCCACCTACGGGCATTTGATGGAAGTCGTGCGCCGCTCCGACATCGTGTACCTGCAGGCCACGGCGCGCACGATCGAGCTGGGAAGCGCGCGCATCACGGTGCTCCCGCCGCCGGAGCGGGCAGCGGGCCAGAACAACCGCTCCATCGGGCTGCTGCTGGAGTACGGGGAGTTCAGGGCGCTGCTCACCGGTGACTCCGAGACGGAGGAGCTCGACCATTTCCTGGCCCTCGGCGTGCCCGATGTGACGCTCCTCAAGGCAGCCCACCACGGCAGCCGGGACGCCGTCACCCCCGCCTGGCTGGCGGCCTCGAAGCCCGAGGTGGTCGTGGTCACGGTGGGCCGCGGCAACGCATATGGGCACCCACACCCGTGGGCCCTGCGTTACTACGAGACCACGGGCACTGTGTACCGCACCGATCTGCACGGGGACGTTACCGTGCTCGGTACGCAGGATGGGGGCTTCGAGGTGAGCACCCGGTTCGCGGCGGCTGCGGTCGAAACGGCTACGGCAGATGCCGCTCCGGCTCCGCTCACACTCTGGGTCTTCCCCGATGCGCCGGGCGATGACACCGAGAACCTGAACGGTGAGTACGCCGTGGTGAAGAACAACACGGCCGGTGCAGTGGATATTGGGGGATGGGGCGTGTGCGATGCGCGCGACGTGTGCTATCAGTTTCCCGAGGGGGCGGCGGTCGGCGCCGGGGACAGCGTCGTCGTGTACAGCGGCTCCGGCCGCGACGGCAGCCGGTCATTCTACATGGGGCGCCGCCACCCCGTGTGGGGCAACAGTGGTGACTTCGCGCGACTGCGAGACGACATCTGGGAGGTCGTCGCCGAGTACGCCTACTGAGGCTCACAAATGGCCAAACGCCGAACGGGCGGTAACTTAGTGGTAGGCCAAAGGGAAGGCGGATGATGAGCTCGGAGCGGCATTACGCGGTGGACGGCATCCAGCACCGCACAGCCGTGCTGGTGGACGACGACGGCCAGCAGGTCCTCGTCCCCACCTCTCGGCTCCCCCGCGAGATCACGGAGGGCAAGGTCCTGCGGGTGCCGGTCAACCACGCGGGTACGCCCGACTGGGGCCGCGCCACCGTCGATAACGAGGAGACCGAGCGGCGCAGGACGGAGGCTCGCGAGGTGCTGGAGGAGCTGAAAGGGCGGGATCCAGGCAGTGACGTGAAGCTGTGAGACGGACCTACCTGTTCAGACCTGCCAGCCTGGCCCGCCGCACCCCCGAGGTCGCAACACCCAAGGACGCCATCTCGACCGTCAGCGCCCGAAACCGGGGACGCTGGCGCACCGTGCCCGGGATGACCGCAATCCGCAGGTAGGGCACCGACACGAGAGAAGGAACCTCCAGCAGCGCCTCCAGGTGGTCGATGGCCGCATCGTCCTCCCCCAGCACCGCGTAGATCCACGCGAGGTTCTGCCGCACGCCAATGTCCTGCAGCGCGTCGTCATGCCGCAGCAGATCCGACTCGAGCAGGCCGGCCTGGCGCAGCGCCAGGGAGCGCTCTCCCATGGCGGCATAGGCACGCCCCAGGACCATCGCCACCACCGGGTCTCCCGGACTCGCGGGCGTCTCGCGCGCGGCGGCCGCCAGGGAGTCGTAGTAGGCCCGCGACAGCTCGGCCCGGTTGCGCAGCCGGTAGAACTCCGCCTTGGCCTGCAGGTAGTCGAACGGCAGCGGCCCGCTGAACGACCCAGGCGTGAGCGCATCGAAGATCGAATCGTGGCTCCCGCCCACTATCAGCTCGGGGGCGGCGTGCACCAGGGCGAGGGCCACCTGGCCCGGCGTGACCTGCTGCAGCATGTCGAGCACCATCTCGTTGGCCCGCGCCGTGTCGCCCCGCCAGCTCAGGTGCAGCGAGATCTTGCTCTGGTGGGCCACCGCGAGGTCCGGCGCCAGTTCCAGCGCGAGGTCGAGGTAGCGCTCGGCTTCCTCGAAGCGCCGGGTGAGCAGGTGAAAGACGCCCGCGTTGACGGCCCACTCCGGCTCCCGCGGATCCAGCTCTACGGCCAGCGAGGCGTTCTCCACCGCATCGTCCCACTCACCCCGCGTGGCCTGCAGCACCGCTATCAGCGTGCGGGCGTAGGCGTTGTTGGGCTCGCGCTCGGCAACATGCTTGAACTCCTGCAGCGCCAGTTCCCCGTCGGGCTGCGGTCCCCAGTAGTGATACAGACCGAGTGCTAGGTGGGCGGTGGGCAGGTCGGGCTCGAGAGCTAGCGCCGTGTCGATGGCCGCCCGGGCCAGCAGCGCACGCCGATCATTGCGGTCCACGTAGAACCGGTAGAGCCACATGTGGGCCACGGCCTGCTCGGCCCACGCCAGCGCAAACTCGGGATCCAGGCCCAGCGCCTGCTCGAACAGGTCGATGGCATCCCGCCGCGCATTCGCGTCGCCACTGCCGCGGTTCCCTTCCAGATAGTCGTGGCCCCTCAGGTACAGGTCGTAGGCCCGCAGATTGGTGGTCGGTCCTCCCACCAGGCGCCGGCGCTGCGGCTCGGCCAGCGTGACGTCCATCGCGCGAGCCACGCGCTCCGCGATCTCCGACTGCACTCGGAATACCTCGGTCATGTCCTCGTCGTAGACCGAAGCCCACACGTGCGTGTCGTCCGTTGTTCGGATGAGCTGGGGGATGATGCGCACCCGGCTGGCCGGGTCGGAGGGGCGCTCTCGCTGAATCGTGCCTTCGAGGATGTAGTCGGCACCCAGCTCGGCACCGATCTCCCTGGGTGTGAGGTCCGTTTCGCGGTACTGCATGGCGCTGGTGCGCGAGATGACCCCCAGCGTGCCCAGGGTGGCCAGGCGCGCCGTGATCGCATCCGTAATGCCGTTGGCAAAGAACTGATCCTCGGCAGGGCCCAGGTTCTCGAACGGCAGCACCACGATGACCGGCAGGGCGGAGCCCCCGAGGGGGCCGGGGCGCAGCACCACTCCCACCAGCACGGCCAGCACGATCGCAACCGCTGCCACGGCTCCGGCCAGCTGACGCCGTGGAGTCCAGAAGCCAAGCGCCGGCATCGCGCTCACCGAGACGCGCTCCAGCCCCCCCGAGGGGGTGGTCGCCAGCCGGTCCAGCTCCTCGAGCGCCTCTTCGGCTGACTGCCAGCGGTCTGCCGGGCTCTTCTCGAGGCACTTCATGACCAGTCCCGCCAGGTCGGGCGGCAGGTCGGGCCGGTGGCGCGACACGGGCTCGGGCCGCTTCGAGACGTGCGCGGCCAGCACTCCCTGCGGCGACTCGCCCTGGAACGGGGTGCGGCCGGTGAGCATCTCGTAGGCCAGCACGCCGACCGAGTAGAGATCGGCGCGGTGGTCGATGTTGGGGTCCGCGGTAGCCTGCTCCGGCGCCATGTAAGCCGGCGTGCCGAGCACCAGCTCCCCGGTATCCGAGGCCGGCGAATCGGCGGTGGCGGCGAGCGCCTTCGCCACGCCGAAATCGGTCACGAGCGCGTGCCGTCCCGCCAGCATCACGTTGCCCGGCTTGATGTCGCGATGAACCACGCCGCGCGCGTGGGCATAGGCGAGCGCGTCCAGCACATCGTGCAGCAGCGACGAGACCTCGGCTAAGGGCATTCCTCCCGGCTCCGCCAGGCGCTCCCGCAGCGATACGCCCTCCACCACCGGCATCACGTAGTACAGGAACCCGCCGGCTTCCCCGGAGTCGTGAACGGGCAGGATGTGGGGGTGGGCAAGCTTCGCCGCCAGCTTGATCTCGCGGTTGAACCGGTCCGTGCCCACGGCGGCGGCGAGGTCCGGGCGGAACACCTTGAGGGCCACCCGGCGGTCGTGCTTCAGGTCCTCGGCGAGGTAGATGACGGCCGCCCCGCCGCGTCCGATTTCTCGCAGCAGGCGGTAGCGGCCCCCAAGGGCCCTGCTCAGGCGGTCCTGAAGCTCTCGCATGGGGCAGAAAGATGGCGGGACGTGAAGCCCAAAGCGAGCGGCACGCCGGAGGGTAGACGGGCGACTCCGGAACCAGCTATCATGGTTCGTTCTTGGCCAAGGGCGTGTGAGCCGACGCCGGTGCGGGAGGCACCCACCGGTGCTTATCCTCACGGTACGGGCATCCGACAGAAAAGTTCCGCTTTCGGGAACGCCTGCAACCCCGATGGAACCACCGGGGTATACCGTTGGTCAGACCAGAAGAGGGATGGGCCGGCGAGGACGGGGGAAACTCGCTTCAGCGCCCGGCGCATGGCCGGGACGATCGATGCAGGAGGACGGATGATCGCAGCCAACATTGGCCTGCTGCTCGCAGCCATTCCGGGCGCTGTTTCGGGCCCGGCGCACCCCGTCGGTCCGGGCGGGCCGGACACCACGTGCATCGTGATGAACGAGGAGCGGCTTCCGCTGGAGCAACGCAAGAGCCCGCTCGACTCGCTCACGTTCGGCGTGGGACGGCAGTCGGTGAAGATCTGCTACGGCAGCCCTTCCGCCCGAGGCCGGACCATGATCGGCGGCCACGAGGTGCCCTACGGGAAGCTGTGGCGCACCGGGGCCAACGAACCCACGATGATCCACACGACGGCCCCTATCTACGTGGCCGACATCCGCGTGGACCCCGGCACCTACTCGCTGTACACGATTCCCGGCGAGCAGAGCTGGGTCGTGATCATCAACCGGTCGATTACGCAGTGGGGTCACATCGCGCAGTACAACTACAAGGTGAAGGAGCAGGAGCTGGGAAGCGCCGAAGTGGCCAGCGAGCGGCTGGAGCAGCACGTGGAGACCATGAGGTTCGTAACCGAGCCTGCCGCCGGTGGTGTGGTCGACCTCAAGCTGGAGTGGGAGCACACCCGCGTGCGCATCCCGGTACGCCCGGCCGAGTCCTAGCGCTGCAACGTTCCCGGACCCCGCAGTATCCAACGGGGTGATCGCACCGACCGGGAGATTTCCATTAAGGACCACCGCATTGCCCTCCTCGCGCTGGGCGGGACCCTGTGGGCTTTCGGCATCTGGGTCGCCACCGGCGCCGAGCTCCGCGTCCCCGGCACATCCTGCTGCGAGGCGCGGCAGCACGAGGAGCACGACAAGACTCGGCACGAGACCTTCCTCGTCCTGGAGCGGCAGCTCGAGGTGCAGCCAGGGGGGCGGCTCCTCATGGACGTCTACTACGGCGACGTCCGGGTCGCGCCGGGTGACGGCAACGAGGCGACGGTCAAGGTCTACGCGAGGGCCCGCGACGAGGAGTGGGGGCGCTCCGTGGTCGAGCGCATGCGGTTCAACATCCGTGCCGACGGTGGCGATCTGATCGTCGAGTCCGACAACCCCGCCATCGAGGACTGGGAGTGGCGCCGCCATCACGGAGTGGGGGTGGAGGTGCGTGTCACGGTGCCCGCCAGGTTCGACCTCGACGTCCGCTCGGGCGACGGTGACGTGTGGCTGGGGGATGTGGAGGGCCGCATCAGCGCCCGCACTTCGGACGGCGACCTGCAGCTGGGCTCGCTCAAGGGGCCCGAGATAAGCGTGCGGACCGCCGACGGAGACGTGTCCGCCGAGGCTCTCCAGGCGCCGGCCATCACCCTGCACACCAGCGACGGCGACCTGCACCTGCGGCACGTGTCGGGCTCGCTCGAGGCGTCCACCGGCGACGGCGATGTGTATCTGCAGCTGGGCACGGCACAGGAGGCACGCATCCGCACCGGAGACGGCGACGTCACCGTCGTCGCCGGCCCCTCCCTCGGATTTCAGCTGGACGCGCGAGGGGAGACGGTGTCGCTGGGCGCGGACCTGCAGCTCGACGGATCCAGGGGCGCCGGCTGGGCACGCGGAGCGGTGAACGGCGGCGGGCCGCTGCTCTCGGTCCGCACGTCGGACGGCACCGTGCGTCTCAGGACGGGCGGCTAGCACCGAGCGTCCCGCGTCGGGCAGCCAGCGGCCGCCGACCAGCGACACACCGGCGGGCCGGGTCATGTACCGGCCCGCTTCCTTTTTGCCCCGCACCCGGGTTATCGTCCGCGCTCACCAGAAAAGAGGCGCATACCGCGCCGCGACCCAACGCCCCGTGTCAGCAGTAGAGTAGCACCGGCCGGGAGGGCAGCTTAGCTTTGGAGCACGAGGAGCCCGGGGGGGAGCCTATGGAGGGCGAGCACTATCTGGCGGTGGACCGCGTCCATGAGAGCGACGCCGTGATCGTCGACGATCACGGCCGGGCCTTCACCGTACCGCTCGACCAGCTCCCCGACGGTATGGAGCCCCGCACGATTCTGCGTGTCGCGGTCGCGGGCGACGGCACTCCCGACTGGACGACGGCAGCCATCGACCCCGAGGAAACCGAGCGGCGCAAGAAGGCCTCTGCCGACCTGACGGAGAAGCTGCGGCAGAGCGACGAGCACGGCTTCCTGCACCCGGAGGGCGACTCGTAGCTGCCCTTCCAGCCGACGAGCCGCCAAAGAGAGGCGCCGCCCGATGACTCGAGCGGCGCCTCTTCTTTCCTGCCCCGCCGAGGCGGCGGGCTCCGCTCCTGCTAGTGCCCTGCCCCTCCGATTTCGGCTTCCACGTCCGGCAGCGGCGTGGCCTCCGTGTGGGGCGGCAGCACAGGATAGGTCACCTCGGGCTGCTCACCGGTCAGTGTGCCCAGGAATGCCACTACTGCGGCCTTCTCCTCTTCACTGAGCGCGGTGCCGAGCTGGGCCGCACCCATGATCTCCACTGCATCACCCAGCTCCCAAACGGCGCCCGAGTGGAAATAGGGCGGCGTCAGCGCCACGTTGCGCAGAGTGGGTGATTTGAAGACGTACTGATCCGCATCGCTCTGGGTCACCTCGTAGCGGCCCCTGTCACCCGGCGGCAGGACGTCGGCGCCGGGACGCTCCACTACTCCGAACGGATAGTACGCCGCGCCTCCCATGTTCATGCCGCCGTGGCAGCCCGCACACCCGCGCTCGACGAACAGAGCCAGTCCCTCCTTCTCGTTCACCTCGAGCGCGTCTTCGTCGCCCCGGAGGTACTCGTCGAAGGGCGCGTTGGGAGTCACCAGAGTGGCCTCGAACGCCTCGATGGCCTTCGCCATGTTGTCGAAGCTCACCGGGTCCGGATCGTCGGGGAAGCTGGCTTCGAACAGAGCCACGTATTCCGGTATGCTCTTGAGCGTGGCGATGACCCGACCGGGGTTGCTCGCCATCTCGACCGCGGCCTGCACCGGACCCTGGGCCTGCTCCATCAGATCCGCCGCACGGCCGTCCCAGAACTGCGCCACGTTGTACACCGCGTTGAGCACGGTGGGGGCGTTGCGCGGGCCCTCCTGCCAGCCGTGCCCCACCGAAGTCTGCAGCAGGTCCACACCGCCCAGCCCCAGGTTGTGGCAGGTGTTGCAGCTGATGAGCCAGCTGCGCGAGAGCCGGGGATCCAGGTAGAGCATCTTTCCGAGCTCGACCTTCTCGTCGGTGATCGGGTTGCGGTCGAGCCGAGGCGGCCCCTCCGGCAGCGCCGTAAACATCTCTAGCGAGGCCGGGGATATGCGCACGCCGCCGAAGACTGCCGCCTCGTCGGGCGGCGGTGACTGTTCACACGCAGCCAGCGCAACGGCGGCCGCGGTACCGGCTATCAGCAGATGACGCATGTGTGGCTCCTCATTGGCACGTTCAAACCGTCACTCGGGCCATCCCACGGGCATGAGACCCAGCGGGTGCTCGGACGCAGGAAGGCCGAGGATTCCCTTCACCTGATTGTCGTGGAACGCCCCGACGAAGGTGGTGCCCAGCCCCATGGCCGCGGCCTCCAGGTACACGTTCTGTGCGGCGTGCCCGACCTCCATGTGCACGTACTTGCGCCCGCGCTCGCCATACTTGCCGGTGGTCCGCGCGTACACAGCCGCGAAGACGAGAGTCACCGGTGCTTCGCGCATCCAGCTCTGGCGCAGTGCGGCAGCCGCCAGTTGCGAGCGATGGTCGCCGGCGCCCACCGGCACGAGGTCGTGGCTTCCGGGACGGTAGCGGTACAGCCCGGATTCGAGCCCATCCACGTCACCCACGACCAGATAGAGCTCCAGCGGATAGAGCCCTCCCGCCGAAGGGACGGTGCGGCCTCCGTCCAGCCGCGTGATCCCCTGCGCTGCCCAGAGCAGCTGGGACACCTGTTCCTGCGAAAGGGATCGTGCGGTGAAGTCCCGCACCGACTCGCGCCGGTGCAGAGCCCGCTCCAGCGAGACGTTGCCGTCATGCGACGGCTCGGGCAGCGTGACCACAGTATCTTGGGCCACGGCGGCGCTAGGACAGGCAGCCAGGACTGCGAGTGCCGCCACGGCACGCGCCGGCCTTGGGATGATCATATGAGGTTCCAGCCATCCGATGCTGTGTGTCCGTCAGGCTCGGGCGGAGCTCACGACGGCACGATCGGGTAGTCCGTTCCTTCGTTCTCCTCCCGCTCCAGCTCCTGCAACAGGCAGTTCACGGTCTGTTCCACCAGGGCCTCGAGCTCCACGCCGCGGCGGCGCGCCTCACCTTCGTAGGCGTGATACGCCTCCTCGCTGAGCTCCGCCCAGACACGAACCTTGCGCATCGCTCCCTCCTGCACTCGCCTCAGGCCGGCACCGCCTTGTGGCCGTAGCAGAGAATGCCGCTCAGACCTTCCTTCCGGATGAGCCGGAACTCGAGCGAAACCTCCGTACCCGGCTTCACCTCGTCGGGATCGCAGTCGACCACCTGCAACATCAGGCGGGCCCCCTCGGGCGTCTCCACCACCGCCATCGCATAGGGCGCCTCCATCAGGAAATCGGTTGGCGGGACGTGGATCACCGTGGACGTCACCACTTTGCCGTGCGGCGAGAGGTGCGTCGCCTTCCAGTCCTGGGCCCCACACGAAGGGCATACGCGGCGCGACGGATAGGACACGCGGCCGCAGCCGCAGCAGCGCGACGCCTCCAGGCGGTAACGGCCCGGTATCTCTCTCCAGTACCTGGGACTCGGCATGGCTCACACCCTCTGGAATACGTGGATCACGGAGCTCGCTCCCGACCCACCCATGTTCTGAGTGAGTCCGATGTGCGCGTCCTTCACCTGACGCTCGCCCGACTCACCCCGCAGCTGCTCGAAGATCTCGATGGTCTGTGCGATGCCCGTGGCTCCCACGGGATGCCCCTTCGACTTGAGGCCGCCGCTGGTGTTCACGGGCAGCTTGCCACCCAACGAGGTGAACCCCGACCGCGCCGCCTCACCACCCTTGCCCCGGTCGACGAAGCACATCGCCTCGGTGACGCAGATCTCGGCGATCGAGAAGCAGTCGTGCACCTCGGCCACGTCCACGTCTGACGGCTTGACCCCGGCCATCTTGTACGCCCGGCCTGCCGATAGGCTCACTGCGTCCAGGAACGCCGGGTCCTGCCGGTCGGCCAGCGCCATGGATCCCGTCGCGGCCCCACTCCCCATGATGCGGACCGGCTGGTCGGTGAACTCTTTGGCCCGCTCCAGCGGGCACAGCAGCACGGCAGCGGCGCCGTCGCTCACCGGCGAGCAGTGCAGCAGACGCAGCGGTGCGGCCACCAGGGAGGACTTCATCACTTCCTCGGCGGTCACTTTGCGCCTGAACTGCGCCTTGGGATTGAGCGCGCCGTGTTCGTGGTTCTTCACCGATACGGCAGCCAGATCCTCTTCTGTGGTCCCGTACTGCTCCATGTGCGCTCGCGCGATCATCGCGTACAGTCCCGGGAACGTGATCCCGTGGTACGCTTCCGTTTCCTGATCGGCCGCGCTGGCCAGCACCGCCGTCACGTCCGCGCCGTCGTTCATCTTCTCCAGCCCGGCCGCGATCACAAGGTCGCTCGCCCCCGACGCCACATCGAAGAACGCCGCGCGCAGCGCCATGCCACCCGACGCACAGGCCGACTCGACACGGGCAGCAGCGACACCTGCCATTCCCAGGTAGTCGGCCATCAGGGGCCCCAGGTGCTCCTGCCCCACGAACTGGCCGCCGGACATGTTGCCCACGTAGATGCCGTCCACGTGATCCGTCTTGGCGCCGCTCAGAGCCTCCAGCGCCGCCTCCACGAAGAGGTCGCGCAGGCTCGCCTGCCAGAGCTCTCCGAACCGGGTCATCCCCGCGGCGACGATCGCCACCTCACGCATCACTGCCTCCTATCGCGCCTCAGGTATTTACGATGATCTTCTCACGCACCTTGGCGTACTCGCCGTACGTCAGGTAGCGCCTGCGGCCGTCCAGCATGGACCGCACAGTGGGTGCGTGCCCCCTCCGCTTGGGCAGCTCCTTGGTGGCCCGCAGTACGAACGAGTCGCTTCCTGCACCGGACCCGAACGACGTGATCAGGATGAGGTCGTCCGGCTCCGCCACGTCCAGGATAGCCGCCAATCCGGTGGGGGAGGATCCCGAGTAGGTATTGCCCATCGTGTTCACCACCCACCCGGTTTCGAGCTGCTCCTTCTTGAAGCCCAGCTGCTTGCCCGCCGCCAGGGGGAACTTGCCGTTGGGCATGTGGAACACGGCGTAGCGGAAGTCGGCGGCCTTGAGGCCGGACTTCTCGAGCATGCCGCGGCTGGCTGCGAGCACGTGCTTGAAATACGCAGGCTCTCCGGTGAAGCGCCCTCCGTGCCGCGGGTAGAACTCCCCCTCGCGCCGCCAAAAGTCCGGCGTATCGCTCGTGTAGCTGTACGTGTCCACCACATCGGCGAGCGGGTTCTTCTTGCCGAAGATGAAGGCCGCCCCCCCCGCCGATGCCGAGAACTCGAGCGCATCGTTGGGAGCGCCCTGCGATGTGTCCGCGCCGATACCGAGCGCGTACTCGACCTTGCCGGCCTCCACCAACCCGTATGCCACGAACATGGCCTCGGTGCCCGCCTTGCATGCGAACTCGAAGTCGGCGACGTGCACCTCCGGGCCGATCCCGAGAGCATCCGCCACCACGGTGCCGCTCGGCTTAACCGCGTACGGATGGGACTCGGAGCCGATGTAGACCGCTCCGATCTTCTGGGGATCGATCCCGGCGCGCTCCAGCGCGCCGCGCGCAGCCGCCACCGAGATCGTGATGGTGTCCTCGTCGATGCCGGGCACCGACTTTTCCTCTAGCAGCAGGCCCCGGCGTATTGTCTCCGGATCCTTGCCCCACTGCCGGGCGATTTCTTCGGACTTGATTCGATTGCGAGGAACGAAAGCGCCGTAGCCCACTATCCCAGCCATACCCACCTCCGCCGACGTGACCGACACTGCGGGTTATGGAAGTACTATGGGCGCCGAGCTTCAAGAAAGGATGAAAGGGGCCTTAAGGCCGACTCAACCCATCCAAAGACCCTTGCGATGGGAGATGCCCAGCACCTTGCGGCACTGCGGGCAGAAGTAGACGTAGCGCCGTCCCAGGAAACCCGAGAGCTCCCGGAAGGCAACGTCGTGCAGATCGATGGAGCAGTGCGGGCACGCCGGCACCACGTCGTCGCGCTGTACCAGTGAGATCATTCCAACCTCCCTCTTTGGGACCGCGGGGACCACTCAGTCGGCCACGCGCCACACCGTGTCGAGCACGGTGCCGTCGACCCACTTGACCACTGCCACCGGCTCGTCCGTCAGCCGGGGCGGCTGGGGCGGGCCGCCCACTATGGCCTCGACTTCCCCCCTGATCTCAGCGATGGGCCGGATCGGGAGGTCGGAGCTGCGCACACTCTCCAGCAGGTCCTCGCGCCGAGGGTTGATGGCAATGCCCCGCTCCGTCACGACCACGTCTATCAGCTCGGACGGCCCCGTCACGGTCGTGACTTCGTTCACGATCACCGGGATGCGGTCCCGGAACGACGGAACAGCCAGGATGGTGCAGCCCGCCGTGAGGCAGTTCTGCCACCCCCCGATGCCGTGCAGTAGGAGGCCGTCGGAGTGCGTGACGACATTCGCGTTGAAGTTCACGTCCACTTCCGTGGCGCCGAGCACCGTGGCATCGACCATGGACGCGAAGTTCCCCTTGCCGTGGAAGTTGTACGACGTGAAAGGTGACGTCGGCACGTGGCGCGGATCCGATCCGATCGATGCAACCGCTGCCAAATCGAAGGTCTGTCCGTCGAGTATGTAGTCGGTGAGCCCTTCGTTGAGCAGCTCCACGAGGTACTGCGTCGAGCCGCCCCGCACGAACCGCGCCCTGACCCCGGCCTGCTGCATCATGCCCTTCAGGAACTGCACGAAAGCCAGCGCGATGCCCCCCGCTCCCGCCTGGAACGAGAACCCGTCGCGCATGATGCCGGCATCGCGCATGAACCGGGCCACGTACTCGGCAATGAGCAGGCGGTTCGGGCTCTTCGTGATCTGGGTGGTGCCGGAAACGATCTGCGACGGGTCGCCGACCGAATCGACCTCGACTACACAGTCCACGTTGTTGCCCTGGATCTGCCACGGGATGCACGGGAACGGAACCAAGTTGTCGGTAACCACGATCACGTGCTCGGCATACATCGAGTCGGCCAGCGCGAAGCCGAGCGAACCGCACGCGGACGGGCCGTGCGAGCCGTCGCAGTTGCCGAACGCGTCGGCCGTGGGGGCAGCAATCACCGCCACGTCGATCTTCACTTCTCCGTCCTGCACCGACTGCCACCTGCCCCCGTGCGAGCGCAGCACACCGGACCCGCGCATCCTGCCACGGGAGCAGTACTCGCCCAGCGGCCCGTTCATGCTGCCCTCGATGTGGTGCACCACCCCCCGGTCCATCAGGTCGATGACCGGTGCGTGGCACGGGAACGACGCGCTGGGGAACCACATGAGATCCTTGACACCCATGCCGGCGGCGGCCTCGAGGGCCATTAGCGCCACCTTGTCGCCGTTGCGGAAGTGGTGGTGCGTGGAGATCACCATCCCGTCCGACAGGCCGCACTGCTTCAGCGCCGTCGCAAGATCCGGGACGCGCTTGTCTCCGCTAGCCGGGTAATCCTTGCAGGATCGGATCGATGGTCCGTGTTTGGCTCCCTGTGGCTGGTGCGCACCCACGCCCTGGAACGGCACCTGGTCGCGTCCGTTCACGACGGACGGCACCTTGCGGCCGACCGCGTTCTTCACGAGAGTCGCCTTCTTCTGCTTCGCCGCGCGCGGACTCATGCGCCGTCCTCCTCGAGCAGCCCTGCCTGCCGGGCGTAAGCCACCACGCGCTGCGCCCGCAGCACCACCGGCGGATCGACCATGCGCGTGCCCAGGCTCACGACGCCCAGACCCCTCGCCTCGGCCTCCTCGAACGCCGCTACTATCCTGAGCGCCCTCTCGATCTCGGCACCACTCGGGGCGAACGCCTCGTGGATCGGCTCGATCTGCCGCGGATGGATGCACCCCATCCCGTCGAACCCCATGGCGCGGGAGCGCCTGCCCCACGCGCGGAGTCCGTCCATGTCGCCCACGTCGCCGTACACGGAGTCGATAGCCTGAACGCCGGCCGCACGGGCCGCGTTGACCAGCCGGCTGCGGGCGTATTGCGACTCGCTGCCCTCGGAGGTCTTCACGACTCCCAGGTCGGCCGTGTAATCCTCAAGGCCGACAGTGACCGCGGCGACCGTGTCCGTCGCCATCGCGATGCGGAACGCGTTCTCGATCCCCAGCGCCGACTCGAGGATCGGCATGAGCCAGATGGGGTCACCCCCACCCTCCTCATGCTGGATCTGGCCTATGCGGTCGTGCACCTGACGCACTTCCTCGGCGGCTTCCGTCTTGGGAATCAGAATGAGATCCGGCGCCTCCGGCACTATGTCCTCGAGGTCGTCGAGTCCCAGAGGAAGCTGGTTGATGCGCACCATGCGTTCGGCGCCCTGAAAATCCACGCAGCGCAGGGCGTTGCGCACCAGCAGGCGCGCGGCGTCCTTCTCCGCCGGGTGCACCGAATCCTCCAGGTCCAGGATCACCGCGTCGGGACGGTGCAGCCCGGCGTTCACCATGAACTTGGGCTCGTTGCCTGGCAGGTAGAGACGCGAGCGGCGCAGCCTGTCACGCGCGGTGCGCGGAGGACGCGCCGCACAGTCGGGACGGGCGTCACCCTTGACCGCGGCGCCGGCTCTGCGCACGGCCGACTCGAGCCGCGCCTCGATCACGAACGGGAGCGCGCCCTTGTCGTCGAGCCGCACCGCCGCGTGCTCGACACCCAGCGTCTCGAGCACCTGCTTGGCGGCCTCGCGAATGGAGTCGCCGTAAAACGCCTCAACCTTGGAGGCCGCCTCGAGCTTCAGGCCGCCGGACCTGCCCAACTCCACGGCGACGTGGAGATCGGAGCGGACATCGTCGCCGGAGCGGCCCGCCTCGCCACTTCCCGCCATGCTGCTACCTCCTCACCCCAGCGCCGCGATGATGGCGTCGGTCATCTGCGTCGTGGTGGCAGCGCCCTTCCCAATGGCCTTGGCGCCGCCGGGAATCCGCATCATGTCGTACGTGCGCACCTCGCCGTCCCGCACGACCGCAGCGATTGCGTCGCGCAGCGCCTTGGCCTTATCGGTTTCGGCCACATGATCCAGCATCATCGCCGCGCTCATCACCATCGCGATCGGATTTACGATGGGCGGGTCCAGCTCGGCGTACTTCGGCGCCGAGCCGTGAGTGGGCTCGAACACCGCCACCTCGTCTCCGATGTTGCCCGAGCACGCGAAGCCCAGCCCTCCCACGAGACCAGCGAACGCATCGGAGATGATGTCGCCAAACATGTTGCCGGCCACCATGACACCGTAGTCCTCCGGGTTCTTGGTGAGCCACATCATCTGCGCGTCGATGTTGGTAGACCAGTGCTCGATCCCGTCGTAGTCGGGCTTCACCTCGCGGGCCACTTCCTCCATCATGCCGGAGGTCTCGCGCAGCACGTTGGGCTTCTCCACGATGGTCACAGACTTGTAGCCGTGCTTCTTCGCGTACTCGAACGCGCCCCGCACGATGCGGCGGCACGCATTGCGTGTGAACAGCCGCATCGAGATCGCGAGATCCGGGCTCGGCGTATCCGCGAAGATCTTGTACTTGGGGTGGATCCCGAGGGCGTTGCGCACCACCTGCGGTGGATCGGTCCACTCGATGCCGCAGTACAGCCCCTCGGTGTTCTGCCGGAACACCACGGCGTCGACCATCGGCTCGTCGAGCCCGCCGCCGGCCTGCTGCCGCACGAAGTTGAGCGGGTTGCCCTGGAACGAGCGGCACGGGCGGATGCAGACGTCGAGGTTGAAGAGCTGCCGCATGGCGACGATCGGACTGAAGTACTCGAAGCCCTGATCCTGCAGCTCGGGCTTGAGCTCCTTCTTGGCCTCCCTCTTGGGCTTCGAGGTGATGGCCCCGAACAGCCCCAGCTTGTGCTCCCGCAGGAGGGCTATGGTCCGTTCTGGCAGTGGGTTCCCTTCGTTGATCCAGAAATCCCACCCGATGTCGGCGTGCACGTAGTCGGCGTCGAAGCCCACGGCATCCAGCACGCGGAGCGTCTCCGGCAGCACGGTCTGTCCGATGCCGTCACCCGGCATCGTCACGACGGTTCGCTTAGCCATCTCGAGCCTTCCTCCCCTCCGTGATTGAACGGCCGCGCGGCATCGGCTCTTGCCCCGAGCGGCCGTGGATTCTCAGTCCAGTCCCAGGCGTGCCTTGACCTGGTTCTCTATCCCACCGGCAACCACCAGCGCCTGCGGCACCGAGCCGAGCGGCGCGAATCCGAACGTCTCGCCGCGATAGGCAGCAGTGCTCGCTCCGAAGTCGATGTCCAGCTCGTCACCGGGGATCAGCGTCGGCGCCCCTCCCTCGAGCTCCGCAGCGTGGTGCTCCTTGATGCGCCGCACCAGCTCGGGGCATTGGATACAGAGGAACCCGTTGTTGTACGCGTTGCGAAGATACGTCTGGGAGAAGCTGCCCGCGATCACCAGTGCGATGCCCTTGGCCATCAGGGCCGTGGCCGCCTGCTCGCGGCTCGAACCGGTACCGAAGTTCCAGCCTCCCACGAGCACGTCCCCCGCGGCCGTCCGCTCCGCGAAAGCGGGATCGTAGTTCTCCATCACGACGCGAGCCATTTCCTCGCGGGTCATCCCCTCCCTGTACGTGTAATCCTTCCCGTATATACCGTCGGTGTTGAGGTTGTCCTGCGGCACGAACACGAGCCGGCCCGCCACCCGCTCCGGAAAGCCGGCCTGGATGGCTACGGTCTCCGTCCCTGCGCCGGGGGCAGGCTCTTCCGAGAAGCGCCGCTCCGGAACCTTGCCGTCGGTTGCGTGGGGACCGGCGACGCGCCCCGCGACGGCCGACGCAGCAACGACCTCGGGACTCGCGAGATAGCACTGGGCGTCGCGCGACCCCATACGTCCCTTGAAGTTGCGGTTGGTGGCGGAGATGCCCACCTCGCCCGGCTCCAGCAGTCCCGCGCCCAGCCCGATGCAGGGCCCGCACCCCGGCGGCAGCGGCTTGGCACCCGCCTCCAGGATGACGTTCCAGGCGTCCGACTCCTCGGCATCCTCCTGCACCTCGCGGCTCGCCGCGGAAACGTAGAACTCGACCCCGTCCGCCACCCGCTTGCCGCGCAGCACCCGAGCCGCGGCCTCCAGGTCTTCCAGCCGGCTGTTTACGCACGACACCAGGTAAGCCTTCTGGATGGGAACGCCCTCCTGCTCCATGTCGGCCACCGAGCGCATCACCTGCACCGAATCCGGTCCCGATACATGGGGACTGACCTCGGACAGATCGAGATCGATCCGGGCGGCGTAGCCCGCATCCTGGTCCGGCAGCGGAGGATCGGCCTCGCACGCCGCAATCGCCTCTTCAGTGAGGCGGTCGACTCCGCGGGCCGCCAGCAGCTCGCGGCGCTGCCGCAGGCAGCGGATGGTGGCTCCGTCGGCCGGGAACCACCCGACCAGAGCACCCCACTCCGTCGTCATGTTGGAGATGCTCATGCGCGCGGCCATGCTGAGCGACGCCGCACCCGGCCCGGTGAACTCGACCGCGGCATTCAGCACTTCACCTTGGTTGTAGAGTCCGCACAGCGTCACGATCACGTCCTTGCCCGTCACGCCCTCGCGCAGCTTCCGGTGCAGCACGACCTGGACGGTGCGCGGGATCTGCCACCAGAACTCGCCGGTGGCCCAGATGGCCGCGGCGTCGGTGCGCACCACCGGTGTGCCCAATGCACCCATCGCGCCGTACATGTTGGAGTGGGAATCTGAGGCCACGACCAGCGCGCCCGGCATCACGTAGCCCTGCTCGATCATGATCTGGTGCCCGATGCCTGTGCCGGCGGGATAGAAGTCCACCCCCTGGTCCCGGGCGAACGCCTCGATGTCCCGGTACTTGGCCAGGTTGGCTTCCGACT
Organism: Gemmatimonadota bacterium; assembly: GCA_039586895.1. GTDB lineage: Bacteria > Gemmatimonadota > Gemmatimonadetes > Gemmatimonadales > GWC2-71-9 > WVYX01. Next base: position 35,120 of record JBDHJM010000028.1, read on the forward strand.
TGTTCTGGATGTCGTGGTCGAGCGTAAAAACCGGCTGGCGCGGGTCCTGGATGCTCTCCGCGCCGATCGCGGTGAACTTCTTCATCACTGCGGCGGTGTTGTCGTGCGTCATCACGTGACGCGGCCGCAGCGAGACGACGTCACCGGCCCGCAATGCCCTGTCGGGTCCCTCGACCATGTGTGACTGGGCGATCTTCTCGACGACCGTCTGTCCCATGGCTCTCCCGGGAGCCCAATCGACTCCCGCCTCCGATTACTTGTCTGCCCGGCAGTGATCCATCAGCTCGTTGATCGTCCCCACCTTTTCGAGGTTCCACACCGCGTCCTTGAGCTTCGCTCTGCCTTCGTCGGACAGCACAGGGGTGGCCAGGGCATCGAACTTCTGCTCGACTTCCTCGTCGGTGAGCGGGTTGCGCGGATCGCCCTTGGGATAGTCGAGCTGCTTCGTCAGCTCGCGGCCGTCGGCGGTCCTGATCGTCACCACCACCCGCTGGAGCTTCGGGAACACGGCCTCGATCTCGGGATCGGCGACCACTTCCACCTTGTTGAGCTGCGCCCGTATGCGCTCGTCCATGATCTTCGCCTGCTCGAACTGTGCCGGCGTGACCTGCCGTTCCGCGATGGCTGCAGCGATCACGTAGGGCAGGCTGTGGTCCGCCGTCTCCTTGCTGCGCGGATCGTACTTCGACGGATCGGCCAGGATGTCTGCGGCGCGGGCGAGCGAGCGGATGTGCACCTTCTCGACGTCGTCCGGCTGCAGATCGTGCTCGTGTATGATGTCGAGCACCGCCGAGATGGGCGCGTGCGTGAGCGCCTCGGTCGGGAACGCCTTCATGCCGCAGCGCTCAATGCGCCACGATTCTCCGAGCCCGTCGACGAGCACCTCGAGCTTCCACTCCGGGCCGAAGCAGTGCGCCAGCCCCTCTTTGCCGTCGATCACGTGCTCGGGGCCGGTGTAGCCCTTCTCCGCCAGCAGGGCTGCCATCACCCCGCTCTGCGTGGCCATCGGGTCCACCGTGTTCTTCATCATCGTCAGCTTGCCCGCTGTCACGGCTCCCAGCGTGGCATGGCGCGACGCCGAGATGCCGATCGCATGCTGGCACTGCTCCCACGAGAGCCCCAGCATCCAGCTCGCCACGATCGGAGAAACGAACGCAGTCAGCGTCGCGTGGTGCCAGCCTCGCTCGCGGATTCCCGGGAAGGCGGCCTCACACAATCGCATCTCGAACTCGTGGCCGAGCACGATGGCCACAATGAGGTCCTCTCCCGAGCGCTGCGCCCGCTCGCCGCATGCGATGGCGGCGGGGATGATGTCGGACGGGTGCGATGGATCCTGCTGCCAGTAGATATCGTTGTAGTCCATCACCCGCACCATCAGCGCGTTCGCCAGAGAAGCCGACACGGGGTCGGTCTTCGTGCCGGAACCCAGGATCGTGGCCGGCCCGGTGCCGCCGATCTCGTCCAGCACGCCGAGCGCGATCTCGGCGTCCTCCTGGCGGTATCCGCCGAACGCACATCCCAGCGAGTCCAGCAGGTAGCGCTTGGCCTCGTGAACGGCCTGCTGGCCCAAATCCCCGAACTTCAGCCCCGTGGCCCACCGGGCCATCGTGGCGGTGATCGTCTCCGACATCCGCTCTCTCCGTTTAGGCTAGGTTCTTGAACGGCAGGTAACTCATGAAATCCGCATGGTGAACGATGTAGGCCTCGGTGCTGCGTTTGACCAGGTCGCCCTCGGCCGCATGTGTGGCGATTATGTGGCACACGGCGTCGGGCACACCGCAGGACAGCGCCAGTGCGACCCCCGTGAAGGGGTGCCGCAGCGCCTTGCCCCGGTCACTCTGCTTGGTGACGCCCCCCTCCTTCTCGTACTCCAGCAGCTTGCCGACGTCTGCCAGGATCGCTCCAGCGATGACCGTGTCCGTGTCGATCGCGAGCGCCCTGCCCAGGAACGACCGCATGGCCTTCGCAGCGTCGCGCGCGATGTGGACCACGCAGCGCTTGTGCTCCATGAACGTCGCCGGGCAGTTCGGCACCAGCAGCGTGAAGGGGATGTTGTTGAGGTCTTCCGGCTCGAGGGGGCTCTGCTCGAACGCCTTGAGCCACGTTTGCGTGACCTGCTCCCTGAGCTCCGGGCCTTCGATCCACTCGAGCTCCGGCCAGAGCTCCTCGACTTGGTTTCTCAGTGCGTCAGACATCGCTCGTCATTATGAAGAGTGGTTGCCGCTGCAGCGTCTTGTAGCGCGGCCGCAGCCGTTCTGTGTTGTAGTACTTCTGAACGTCGATCACCTTCTTGCGGCCGGTGACTACATCGATCGGCACGCTATCGTATACGCCGTTGCGTATGCTCACCAGCCGCCCGAATGTGTTGGCGAGCACCAGATCCAGGGCGAGGTTGCCGAACGCCATGGGCACTATCGAGTCGAGCGCATCCGGGTCACCACACCGCACCAGGTAGCCCAGCCGCTGGCCCACGATGTTAACCCGGCGGCCCCGGTTGTGCCTGGGGGAGCATACCTTCAACGCCGCGCTCACTCGGTCGCCGATCCCGCCTAGCTTCCTGTGCCCGTACTGGTCCTTCTCGTCGCCCGCAAACGTCATCGCGTCGGCCTTGGTCATGCGGGCGCCTTCGGACACCAGAGCAACGGCATAGCTGCTCGGATTCCGGTTGCGGTCATAACTGAGCAGCTCGCACAACTGCTCCATCTCGAACGGATGCTCGGGTATCACGCAGCGGTCCGCCGCGCCCGCCATGGTGGGGAGCAGCGCCGTGTAGCCGGCGTAGCGCCCGAACACTTCGATCACTAGAAACCGTTCGTGCGACCCCGCGGTAGTCCGCAGCTCGTGGGTCATTTCGATCGTGCGCGTCACGCAGGTCGAGAACCCAATGCAGTAGTCGGTGCCCGGCACGTCGTTGTCCATCGTCTTCGGGACCGCTACCACCTTGACTCCCTCGTCGTGCAGCCGCTGGGCGTAGCTCAGCGTGTCATCGCCGCCGATGGGTATCAGGAAGTCGACACCGAGGAACTCGAGATTGCCGAGCACCGAGGGAGTGAGATCGTTGACCTCGTCGGTGTACTCATCGCTGAGATGGTCGGGAACCAGCGCCTTGGGAAGCCGGGACGGCCTGGTGCGCGACGTGTGAAGGAACGTGCCGCCGGTGCGGCCGGCGCGGTTCACCGCGTCCTCCGTCAGCTCCAGCACGTGCGCGCTGTTGTCTGCACCCGTTTCCGGGATCAGGTCCACAAGTCCCGCCCACCCGCGGCGGATGCCGAGAACACGGTAGCCCTCACGCAGGGCCCGCACGGTGACCGCCCTGATGGCCGGATTGAGACCGGGGACGTCACCGCCCCCGGTCAGGATCCCGATCGTGCCCTTGGAAGCCACTGGATCCTCCCGATCGCTATGACGCGGCCGCGGCCGCGCCCTCCTTCCCTGCCAACACGGGCGACAGCAGCTCGGCAAGCGTCGGCGCCCCGATCTCCTGCAGCTCGTAGCGCACCCGCAGCGCCGGCTTGTCGAACTTGATCAGTTTGCGAAGATCTATCGGCGTCGCCACGATCACCAGGTCCACGGTGGCGCTCCGGATGGTCTGCGCCAGCTCCGAGACCTGTTTGTCTCCGTATCCCATGGCCGGCAGCACCGCTCCAGTAGTGGGGTACTTCTCGAAGGTATCCGCGATCGACCCGACCGCGAACGGCCGCGGATCGACGATCTCGGCGGCGCCGTAGCGCCGCGCAGCCACCCACCCGGCCCCGTAGGCCATCTCACCGTGCGTCAGCGTGGGCCCGTCCTCGATCACCAGCACCCGCTTGTCCTTGATCTGAGCGCCGTCCTCTACGTAGATGGGGCTCGCCGCCTCCACCACAACGGCCCTCGCGTTCAGGTCCGTCGCCACGCGCCGCGCCGTCTCGATGTTCTCCAGACCGGCCGTGCCGACCTTGTTGATCACGATGACGTCGGCCATGCGGACATTGACCTCACCGGGGTGGTACCGCGCGGCGTGATCCGGTCGGTGGGGATCGACGACCACTATGAACAGGTCGGGGGCGTAGAACGGCATGTCGTTGTTGCCGCCGTCCCAGATCACGACGTCCGCCTCCTGCTCCGCCTGGCGCAGGATCCGCTCGTAATCCACCCCGGCGTAGACCACCGACCCCGCGCTCAAGTGCGGCTCGTACTCCTCGCGCTCCTCGATGGTCACGTCGTGGTTGTCGAGGTCGTCGTAGGTCTCGAACCGCTGCACCGCCTGCGCGGCCAGGTCGCCGTAGGGCATGGGGTGCCGCACCACCACCACCCGCTTGCCCCGCTCGCGCAGCAGAGCCGCCACGCGCCGGCTGGTCTGGCTCTTCCCCGCGCCCGTGCGGGCCGCACAGACCGCCACGACCGGCACCGTCGACTCGATCATCGTGTGCCGCGCGCCGAGCAGCAGGTAATCGGCGCCTACGGCCATGGCGCGCGACCCCACGTGCATCACGTGCTCGTGCGACACGTCGCTATAGCTGAACACAGCCAGGTCGATGGCGCGCTCCCGGATCAGCCGCTCGAGCTCCTCCTCGGGCTCTATCGGGATGCCGTCCGGATAGCGGGCCCCGGCCAGCTCGGGCGGGTAGCGCCGTCCCTCGATGTCCGGTATCTGGGTGGCCGTAAAGGCGACCACCTCGTAGTCGGGATTGTCGCGGAAGTAGACGTTGAAGTTGTGGAAGTCCCGCCCTGCCGCACCCAAGATGACCACGCGCTGCGTCATGAACCCTGCTCCGTTTCGCTCGCGATGAACGTACTGCACCGTCCCGGGGGGACCGGGTGGCTGCAAGCAACGTAATCTGAGAGTGAGGGTCTTGGGAGTGCGCCCCCCCGCCGGGGCGCTCCGCATCCGGGGGACGGGGGGATCCGGGCGGACTAGTGCTTGGCCGCCCCTTCGGACAGGAACTTGTCCAGCTTTTCGACCTGGGCCGCCGCGCCGACGTGCTCGAACCGCACGCGCGCCTGCCTTGCGTGCTCCTTGGCCTCGTCGTCGCGGCGCAGCCGGCGCAGCAGGTGGGCGAGGTCGCGCTCCGCCTGGGCCGCCAGCACCGGTCGGTTGAGGTGCTCGGCACGCAGGATCACGTCCTTGAAGAGCTCCTCTGCCTGTTCGGTGCCGTTCGACTCGGCGAGGGTCCCCGCGAGAACGCGCAGATCCTCGGCCTCGTTCACCACGTCGCCCAGCTCGCGCTCGGCCGCCAGCACGCGCTCGATCTCGCGGCGAGCGAACTCCGCATCACCCTGGAGCAGCCGCGTCTCTGCCCGGCCGCCCCGCGTGGCCGCGGCGAGCCGGCGGTTGCCGGCGGCTACGGCCTCGGTGACGGCCGACTCGAACTCCTCCAGGGCCTTCTCGAGATCGCCCTGGTCCTGGAAGTTGAGTCCCATGTTGTGATGCACCATTGCCATACCGCTGTGGTCGTCGGCCTGCTGGAATGCGGCCAAGGCGGTCGTGTACCACCCCACCGCACGACCATAATCTCCGCGCAGGTTGGCAATCAAACCGAGGTTGTTCGACGAGAGCCCCACGGTCTTGTGGTCGTTCTGCTGCTTGGCCTCGGGGAGCGCTTCCATCAGGCGGCCTGCCGCCTCGTCGACGCGGCCCGACTCGAGCGCCATTCCACCCAGCGCGTTGAGCGCGCTTGCCTCGATGGTGCGGTCGCCTTTCTCCCGGGCGCGCTCCAGCGCCACCTGGACCCAGCGTTCTCCCTCGGCCCCGCGGCCGATGCGGCCAAACGCGGTCCCGTACAGCAGCGCAAGCGAAGGAGACTGCTCGATGTCGGGATCGGGCTGGCGGCCCAGATAGTCCACGACCGCAGCGTGCTGACCAGTGTCGGTGAGTTCTCTTACTGTATTCAGCATGGCCAGTGACTCGCGAGCGTCTTTCATCAGTAGCCGACCTGCCCGCCTGTGAAGTGGCTCATCCAGGCGATGATCCACTGCCCGCGCCGGGAATGGTATGACGGCACGGTGTACCAGTCGGCACCGGGCTCGTCCTGGAACCACAGGTTGAGCCGGCGCTTGTTCCGCTCGTCCTGCTCGTCCACCACACCGTCGCCGTTGAAGTCCCAATCGGCTCCGCCGTACCAGATCTTCAGGACGACCGGACTCCACCTGCTGAACTGCAAACCGGACGGCTCGAAATCGGCGCGGAGCTGGGTCCGGTTGACGGTCACCGTGACGAGCACAGCCTCGCCCCGCCGGATCCGCGTCCCGTCGGCCCGGCGGTGCAGCGCCCATCGTGGAACCGTGAATCGCAAGAACGGACGGAATCCGTCGTCCGTCACGTAGTTGATCTGAATGGAGCGGCGCTTGCCGCGCACGGCCCAGAAGCTGACCTCGTAGCGGTCGAGCCGTGGCGGCCCGGATTGCGGCGCCGCGACAACACCCAGACCGAGCTCCCCGGCCCCCTCGTCTTCCTCTCCCGCCACGATCTCGAACTCGGGCGCCCCGTCCTCGAGCGCCCAGCGCAAGCCGCGCAGAGCACCATCGGGAGCGGTGAGTTGCTCGAACTGTTCCTGCTGAGGCGGGAGCTGGTCGTCCAACGGTGGACCGGTGGATTCGGTGCAGGCCGCGGCGACCACGCTCGCGCCCAGCGCGATCACTAGCGTCCTTGGTGCCATAGAGTCCTCCATGAGTTTCTGCCCGGGACCGCGGTGCGGGAGCCGGTGGCCTGAGCGAGAGGGCCAGGACTCGCCGCTTCCACTCAAGAAGCCACGCAGAATGCGTGCCTCGCGGGAGGCAGCTCCAACGTCAATTACGACAATGCTTTAGGGAATCGACCTTTGGCGGGGCACCTGGGTCAAATCGACCCAGCTCGGGGCGGAGCGTGCCAGCGGGCCGTACCGGATCAGTCTGTCGGACCGGCCTCCAGGCCGAGCAGCCTACGCAGCCGGCGGCGCGAGATCCCCAGCCGGCGGGCCGCTTCGGAGCGGTTGCCCTCGCACACGTCCAGGGTGGCGTGGGCTGCGGCGGCGGTGATGTCGTCCAGCCGTGCCGGAAACGGGAGCGGCCCCCCGGGCACGGCGAACTCCCCGGTTGACTCCGGCACCAGCTCGCCGAGGCTCAGCTCTCCGGGAGTGGACAGAAGGAGGGCGCGCTCCACCGCGTTCTTGAGCTCTCGCACGTTGCCGGGCCAGTGATAGCCCAGCAGCGCGGCGCGGGCCTCCTGGTCCAGCTGCGGCTTGGGCAGGTCGTGCCCGGAGGCCATGCGCTCCAGCAGCTTCTCGGCGATGAGGATCACGTCCTCGCCGCGGTCCCGGAGCGGCGGCAACGCCAGCGTTATCACGCTGAGCCGGAAGTAGAGGTCGCGGCGGAACGCGTCGCCCTGCACCGCTCCCTCCAGATCGTCGTTGGTGGCCGCGATGATGCGGACGTTCACCCGGCGTGACTTGGTCCCTCCCACGCGGCGCACCTGCTTGTCCTCCAGCACCCGGAGGAGCTTGGCCTGCAGGTCCATGGGTAGGGTGGCGATCTCATCCAGGAACAGGGTGCCGCCCTCGGCAACCTCGAACAGGCCGGGCTTGGCGGCGTGCGCATCCGTGAAAGCGCCCCGCTCGTGCCCGAACAGCTCAGATTCGACCAGATGGTTGGGCAGCGCGGAGCTGTTGACCGCCACGAACGGGGCGCGGCGCCGCGGCCCTCCTTGATGGATCGCGCGGGCCAGGAGCTCCTTGCCTGTTCCGGTCTCTCCCACCACCAGCGCTGTCGCCTCGGCGTGGGGGAGTACTCTGGCGGCCCGCGCCAGCAGGGCCTTGATGGCCTTGCTCTCGCCGACGATGGCGTCGAACGCGCTGGATCGCTGCTCGCCTTCACCTCCGGCGCTGCGCCGCAGCACGTCGCGGTGCCGGTCCACGGCCGAGGCGACCGCATTGCGGAGGATCTCGAGATCCTCCGGCATCGCGAAGTAGTCGGTGGCGCCGTGGCCTACCAGGCGCGCCGCAATGCGCCGCCCCGGATCCGCGCCCACCGCAAGCACGGGGACGGTTGCGGGCGGCTCGTGGCCGTCCAGCCACTCCAGTGCCGCGCGCTCGGCCCCTCCCGCGGCGAGCACCACCGCTGCCGCCTCCTGCCCCACCGCCATTGCTTCGCCCCGCGCCACGAGCCGCACCTGGACGCCCAGATCCTGGCCCAGCTGCTCCCACAGATCAGCGAACGAGTCGGAGAGCTGCACCACGAGCAGCGCCGCCCCCCCCGCGGCCGGTTTCCCGGCCGGGGCGTCATGCCCGGATCGTTTACGCCACGTGCGGGCCTCAGTTGGAAGAGTCACCGATCCCCTTCGTGGTCCCTTTTGAACCACGTCGCACGAATCGTTCCACACCCACCAGCCACGGCAGTATGCAACAAATGGCTGCTGCTCAACGACTTATTCCATTCTCGCCGGGCTGGCCCCGCCGTTGCTGTTAAGAGATGTGCCGCCAACGGTGGCGGCACATCTGGGACCACCCAGCGGAGGACGCCAAGTGAAGTTTGTCTCCCAGTTCCCCCCAGACGCTGTGCCGGATGTCACGATCGGGCCGATATGCACCACGCGCCTCGACCCGGCCGTGCTGGGGGTGGGTCATTTTGACCCAGGCCGGACACGAGAGGGTGCCGGCAGAAATTGGTCCTCCGCTGGGACCCCGACTGACGTCGAGCGCCAGCTCCTGGCGAGCGCAGTGGGTGCGGTAGCCGAGGCACTCCAGGCTAAGGACGCGTACACCCGCTCCCACTCGTCCCGGGTGAGCGCCTACGCCGCGGAGATTGCCCGCGAGCTGGGGCTCACCAAGCGCGAAGTGGAACAGGTGGAGCTCGCCGCCCAGCTGCACGACGTAGGGAAGATCGGCGTGCCCGACGAGCTGCTGACCAAGGAGGGGCCGCTGACCGACGAGGAGCGGCGCCAGTTCGGCTGGCACACCGTGATCGGGGAGCAGATTCTGCGGCCCCTGTTCCAGGACCGGCCCGGAGTGCTCGCCGCGGTGCGTTGGCACCACGAGCGGATGGACGGCCGCGGCTTCCCGGACGGGCTCGAGGGCGACTGCATACCGCTTCCCGCACGGATCATAGCCGTCGCCGACACCTTCGACGCAATGACGACGACCCGGCCATACCGCACTCCCCTGCCGCTGCTGCGAGTGGTCCGGGAGCTCAAGCGGGTGGCCGGCTCGCAGCTGGACCTGCGGTGCGTGACCGCGCTGTTGAACGTCCTGTGCCGGGAGCCGCGGCT
>JBDHJM010000004.1:0-101466 GCA_039586895.1 Gemmatimonadota bacterium
GGCGCCGGGGAAGTGCTGGCGGCGGCCGGCGCGCACCGGCAGTTCGTGGCCGGCGAGACTCTGGCCCGCGAAATGGACACGGGGACGGATCTGGCGGATCCGGATCTCAGGGAGACGGTAGACATAGACGGCCGCCGCGTCGTCATCGCACTCAAGCGCGCCGGCGGCCCGACTGGGTAGATTCATGGCATGCGTCAGGCGGGAACGTGAACCGATGAAGAAGAAGCAGCTCGAACACCTGGAGAAACGGCTCCTCGAGGAGCGCGGCCGCGTCATCAAGGAGCTCGGTCATTACGACGAGCAGTTCAGCGGCACGCTGCAGGCCTCCGACGGCGACCTCTCGTCATACTCGTTCCACATGGCCGATCAGGGCACCGACGCCATGGAGCGCGAGAAGCAGTTCCTGTTCGCCTCCAAAGAGGGGCGCTATCTGTGGCACGTCAACGAGGCGCTGCGGCGGCTCTACTTCTCACCAGACCAGTTCGGACAGTGCCACGAGTGCGGCGAGGAGATCAGCTTCGAGCGGCTGGACGCGCTGCCACACGCACGGCTGTGCATCAAGTGCAAGGCCAAAGAGGAAGATGGGAAGCGGGCATAGGCAGCCGCTGTTCTGGGGGGTCGCGCTCGCCGTAGTAGTGCTCGATTTCATCACGAAGCAGATCGCCGTCGCGACGCTCTCCAGTGCCCCCACCTCGGTGCTGGGACAATGGCTCACCTTCAGGCTGGTCTACAATCCCGGCGCCGCCTTCGGCATCTACCTGGGAGAGTACTCACGCTGGATCTTCATGGTCCTGGCGCTGGTTGCGCTCGGTGTGCTGGGCACGCTGGCCCGTCAGACGGCCTCCGCCCATTGGCCGCGCCTGCTCGCGCTTGGACTGGTGTGCGGTGGAGCGGTGGGCAATCTGGTGGACCGCATCCGCAGCGCGCGCGGCGTGGTGGACTTCATCGACGTCCACATCGGCTCGTTTCACTGGCCCACTTTCAACGTCGCCGACATGGCGGTGACCTGCGGCGCACTCGCGCTGGCGGCCGTTTTCTGGCAGGAAGGGCGGCGCGGTGATGAGCAGCAGCCCGCCGAACAGGCCGGTCCAGCCGGGGTCTGAGCCCCGCACCTTCAGCTTTCAAGTCTGCGCTCCATCCACGGAGCGGCTCGACCGTTTCCTGGCCGACCAGCTGGCGCTGTCCCGCACCCTGGTGGGCCGGCTCATTGCCGAAGGCGCGGTGCGCGTCAACGACGAGAGCGCGAGGGCCTCGCGTACGCTGGCGCACGGTGACCGGATTGACGTGACCCTGCCGGCCGCCAGACCGGCCCGGGAGCTCACGCCGCACCACCATCCCATCACCGTCGTGCACGAGGACGAGGAGCTGCTGGTGCTCGACAAGCCGGCGGGACTCGTCGTGCACCCGGCACCCGGACACTGGGACGACACCCTGCTCAACGCGCTCGCCGCCCGCGGCACGTCGCTCTCCTCCGGCAGTGCGGGCCGTCCCGGCATCGTGCACCGGTTGGACAAGGACACGTCGGGCCTGCTCATCGTGGCCAAGACGGATGCCGCGCACCGCACTCTGTCCGGTGCCCTGAGCCGGCGCAAGATCGAGCGCGTGTATGCGGCACTCGCGTGGGGGCACATCGACGGCCCGCTCGACGTCGACGCGCCGGTGGCCCGGCATCCCAAGGAGCGCAAGCGGATGGCCGTACTGGCGGGCGGGCGCCCGGCGCGAAGCCATGTGGAGCAGGCCGCCCGCTTCGACACCTGCGATCTGGTCCGGGTGCGGCTCGAGACGGGGCGCACGCACCAGGTGCGGGTCCACCTGGCCCATGTGGGCCACCCGGTCGTGGGGGATGCGGTCTACGGGGGCGGCGGTGCCCGCCGGGCCACCGGCAGCCAGCGGGCCCGGGCCCGCGAGGTCGAGCAGGCCACCCCGCGCCAGGCGCTGCACGCTGCCGTGCTCGGATTCCACCATCCGGGCAGCGGCGAATGGTGCCAATTTCACTCGGATTGGCCCACCGATCTGCGCCCCGCGCTGGCCGCCGCGGCGGACGATTCGGGCTTGCTTGATCGCCCTAACTTGTTGGACTATCTTGGCTTCTTCAAATAAGATGGGCGACTTGGCGGGGGTCCGGATCCTGGTCTTTCGGGTGGCCGATCGGCTGTGCGGGGCCGAGGTTTCGGCCGTCCGCGAGATCCTGCCCACCCAGGAGGCCACCCGTGTCCCCGGCACGGCCGAGGCGGTCTCCGGGCTCATCAACGTGCGAGGCGAGTTGGTGCCGCTGGTCGACGGACGGCGTGCGCTGGGTCACGCCCGGTCCGAGGGCAGCGGCACTATTGTGTTGTGCGAGGTCGGGGGACGGTCCTTCGGATTCGAGGTCGACGAGGTCATGGATCTTCAGGCCGTGCTCGGTGAGGACCTCTCTGATCGGGAGGAGTTGCCGGGGGTGGACCCGACGCTCGCAAGGGCGGTGGGGCGGTACGGCGACCAGACGTTCGTGCTGCTCGATCTCGACGCACTGCTTGCCCCAATTCTCAGCTTGTAGGGAGGAAGTGTGAGCCACACGGTGCTCGTATGTGACGACGCGATCTTCATGCGCACCATGATCACGGACATTCTGACCCAGGCCGGCTTCGACGTCGTGGGCGAGGCCGAGACGGGCACCCAGGCGGTCGAGCAGTACAGGACGCTCAAGCCCGATCTCGTCACGATGGACATCGTGATGCCGGACATGGGCGGGATCGACGCGGTGCGCGAGATCATGAAGGAAAATCCCGAGGCCCGTATCCTGATGTGCAGCGCGATGGGCCAGCAGGCGTTGGTAGTGGAGGCGATTCAGGCGGGCGCGAAGGACTTCGTCGTGAAGCCGTTCCAGCCTTCCCGCGTCCTGGAGGCCGTGCAGCGGGTCCTCGGGTAGGCATGGACCTCTCGCAGTATGCGGAGCTCTTTCTCGCCGAAAGCCGGGAGCATCTCACCACCATCAACCAGCTGCTGCTGGAGTGGGAGCGGGATCCGGAGGCGAGTGAGCCGGTAGCCGGGATCTTCCGGGCCATGCACACGATGAAGGGCATGGCCGCCACGATGGGCTACGGCCAGGTGGCCGACCTCGCCCACCGTGCCGAGAACCTGCTCGACATCCTGCGCCGCGGCGAGACCGCGCCCTCCGAAGACGTGCTCGAGCTGCTGTTCCGCAGCGCCGACGCACTCGACCAGGCAATCGCGGCCTCCGTTGCCGGCCGCGAATCGGAGCTGGACCTAGCCGACATAGTCAAAGCCATAGACCGCAGCGCGAAGCAGCTGGGTGCCGGGGTGGAGCGCCCCGCCGCAGCGCGGCCTTCGGCGCCCGTGATCGCTGCGCCGGCTGGAGCCGGCCGAGCGGTGCGGGTGGTGCTGAGTCCCGAGTCGCCGCTCAAGGGAGCACGGGCCCTGCTGGTGCTGCAGCGGGTCGACGCCGTGGGGCGGGTGCACGCCGTGGAGCCTCCGACCGCCGCGTTCGAGAGCGAGGAGTTCCTGGGGACGTTCGCGTTCCGCCTCGAAACCCAGGTCACCGACGAGGAGCTCGAGCGGGAGATCCGCGCCGCGGGCGAGGTCGACCGTGTCGAGATCGGCGAGCTCGAGGCTGCTGCCGAGCGCCCGGAGGAGCGGGGCAAAGCGCGCCACATTCGGGTCGACCTGCGCCGGCTCGATGCGCTCATGAACCAGATCGGAGAGCTGCTCACGGCGCGCGGCAGGCTGACGGAGCTCAGCTCACGGCGCGATGACCCCGAGTTGGACGACGTTGCCATCCGCGTCTCACAGCTCTCCGGTGAGCTGCAGAACGAGATAGTGCAGGCCCGCATGACTCCGGTGTGGCAGGTCTTCGACCGGTTCCCGCGGCTGGTGCGTGACCTGGCGCGCAAGCTGGGCAAGCAGATCTCGTTCCGGATCGAGGGCAAGGAGATCGAGCTGGACCGAGCCATCCTCGACGAAATCGGCGACTCGCTGGTTCACATGCTGCGCAACGCCGCCGACCACGGAATCGAGGCGCCCAAGGAGCGGGCCGCGGCCGGTAAGGCGGCTGAGGGCGTGATCGAGCTGAGCGCGGCGCGGGAGCGGGCCGCGGTGGCGATCCGAGTGAGAGATGACGGCAAGGGGATCGACCGGGCGGGCATCCTGGCGCAGGCCAAGGAGCGCGGGCTGCTCGACGCAGAGGTCGAAGACCTTAGTGACGAGATGCTGCTGCGGCTGATGTCGCGCGCCAACATCAGCACGGCCGACGAGGTGTCCGACGTCTCGGGACGCGGTGTGGGAATCGACGCAGTGGCCCACGCGGTGCGCGCCCTGGGCGGGGCGCTCGAGATCGAGTCCGAGCTGGGGCGGGGCACGGCGTTCACCCTGCGGCTTCCCACGACGCTGGCGATCGTACGGGCGCTCATCACGAAGGTGGGCGAGGAGCGCTACGCTCTGCCCGTGACGCACGTGGCCGAGACGCTGGACCTGGGGACCGTGCAGGTAACCAGGGTCGACGGGCGCGATGCGATACGGCTGCGCGACGACGTGGTGCCGCTGGTGCACCTCAGACGCATGGTCGACATAGAGGGAGACGGCCCGCCGCGCAGCCCGGTGATCGTGCTGCAGATAGGGGAGCGGCGCTCCGGGCTGGTGGTGGACCAGCTCGTGGGCCAGCAGGAAATCGTAGTGAAATCTTTTTCGCCGCCCGAGGGAACGCTGCCCATCTTCAGTGGGGCTACGATCCTGGGGGAGGGACGCCCGGTGCTGATCCTGGACGCAGGCGGTCTGGTTTAGGGAGGCCTACATGGAAGAAGGGCTAGAACTGAAGGACTTGCAGCTCGACGCGCTCCGGGAGGTCGCCAACATCGGGGCAGGGCACGCCGCCACCGCGCTGTCCCAGCTCACCGACCGCCGCATCATGATCAGCGTGCCGGAGATCTTCGTGGCGCGGCTCGAGGACGTGCCCACTCGGCTCGGCGAGGAAGATGAGCTCGTCGTCGCCGTCCTGATGCACATGCTGGGGGACCTGACCGGGCGGATGCTGTTCACGCTGCCTGAGGACAACGCCAAGCTGCTGTGCGACCTGCTGCTGCGCCGCGAGCCGAAGCAGACCGCCGAGTTCGGCGACCTCGAGCAGTCGGGGCTCAAAGAGGCAGGCAACATACTGGGCGGCGCCTACATGAACGCGCTCTCGGATTTCATGGGGATGATGCTGCTGCCGTCGGTGCCCAGCCTCGCGATCGATCTGTCCGGCACCGTGCTGACAACTGCACAGCTCAGCTTCGGGCGCGACAAGGACATGGTGTTCTGCGTCGAGACCAACTTCCACTTCCAGGAAGCGGACTCGATGCTGCGCGGTCATTTCCTGCTGCTGCCGGACGTGGCTTCCCTCAAGACCGTGTTCGACGCCATCCGCGTGGGCTGACGCGTATGCCGCACGGGGCCGTCCCGGAACGCGACCGCGACGTTCTGCGGTCCTTCGCGCGCCGCATCGATCCGTCCGATGCCGGCGCGCACAACAACCTGGGCGTCCTGTACTTCCGCAAGGGCCTCACCGAGGACGCAATCGGGGAGTTCCAGCGCGCGCTGGAACTCGATCCGAAGATGCACATTGCGCGGCGCAACCTCGAGATCGCCTATCGTGAGTCGGGCTACTACGACCAGCGCATAACCGAGCTCAAGGAGAAGCTGCGGGCCGAGCCTGAGGACGCTCAGCTGCGCTGGGAGCTGGGCCGCGCGTACGCATCGCTGGGGCAGTACGACGCCGCGGCCGACGAGTTCCAGGTTCTCATCAGCAAGAACCCCGACGACGTCGCCGCGCTGATCCAGCTCGGGCTGGCCGAGAAGACGCAGGGCAATCTCGGGGATGCGCAGGAGTGGCTCGAGCGCGCGGCAGCCCTCGACGACGGCTCCAGCGTCATCTACCACTACCTCGGCGAAGTGCGCTACAACCGCGGTCTCAATCAGGAGGCCCTGACGGCGCTCGAGCGCGCCACGGAGCTCAACCCCGACAACGCGGACGCACACTACCAGCTGGCGTTCGTGCTTGGCGACCTGGGACGGCACGAGGACGCACGCGCGGCGACCAAGCGCGCGATCCAGCTGAACCCAACACTGGGACGGGCGCAGACCAACCTCACGCTGGAGTCCATCGCGGAGCAGCGCACACGGCCGTCCGCAGTGGACGTCGAGGCTCCGGCCGAGGCTCCCGCCGATGCGCTGGCGCACTGCAACCTGGGCCGTGCCTTCCGGCAGCAGGGCTACTACAGCGAGGCGCTGCGCGAGTACCGGCTGGCGCTGGACCGCGGCGAGGACCGGCGCGTGGTGCTCCAGGCCATCGCAGAGGCGCATCTGCTCCAGGGCGAGTACGGCGCCGGCCTGGAGCACTACCAGCGCCTTGTGGAGGAGCTGCCCGAGTCTGCCAAGCTGTGGAACGAGCGCGGCGTGGTGCTGCACCAGCTGGGCCGCTTCGACGATGCTCTGGACTCATACCGCCGCGCGGCCGAGCTGGCGCCCGACTATGGGCTGGCCGAGAACAACCTCGCCGTAACTCTGGCCCAGGTCGGGAACACGGAAGACGCGATCGAAACGCTGCGCTCGGCGGCCGAGCACGCGCCGGCGCTGGCCATACCTCGGCTCAACCTGGGGCTCCTGCTGCTGCGGCTCAAGCGGCACCAGCTCGCACTGCAGGCGTTCCGACGCGTGCTGCAGGACGATGCTGCATCGGGCGCCGCGTGGAACGGCATCGGACTCGTGCTCAACGAGATCGAGCGGGTGGAGGATGCCCGCAACGCGTTCGCCCGCGCCGTCGAGGCGGATCCCCAGTCGGCGGAAGCTCATTACAACCTGAGCTTCGCGCTGTCGCACTTGGGGGATTACGACGCGGCCCTGCGTGCAGTGACCCGGGCGCAGACGCTCGATCCATACTACGTGGCGCAGAAATTCCGGCTGGCCATCGATGTGCAGTACGAGGACCCGTCCATCTCGGTGGTGCCCGAGATCTCGGCGGACGTGGAGGCCGACCTCGCCGCACAGGGGCTGAGCTTCGAGCCGGGCTCGCTCGACGACCTGTTCGCAGAGCTGGCCGAGGCGCCGGCCAAGTCCGCCCCGGCGCGCCATGAAGACCGCTTCGACCTCGCCCGCGACTACCTCAACAAGGGCCTGTTCGAGCTCGCGGCGGCCGAGGCGACGCGGGCCATCGGCCGGGGCGCGAGCGCGGTGGACGGCCAGCTGCTGCTGGGCGAGATATACGCGCACCGCGGGCTGCACGGTGAGGCTCTGGAGCGCTACCGGGAGGCGCGACAGCTCGAGCCCGACCGGGCCGAGGTGCGGCTTGGCGAGCTGCGCGAGCTGCTGGCGCTGGGCCGGGGGGCGGAGGCAGTGGACGACGCCGCACGCCTGGCGGCGGAGCGCCCGGAGGACAGCGACGTTCTGCTGGCGCTGGCCGAGGCGCAGCTCGCGGCGGGTGATGCTGCGAGTGCACTGGAGGCACTGGGCCAGGCCAGGGAGCGGGCGCCGCAGCGGGCCGACCTGCTCAAGCTGGAGGGCGACATCGCGGTCGGCATGGGCAACCTGAGCGCGGCACGGCGATCCTACGAGGGCGCCCTGGAGCTGGATCCGCGCTTCATCCAGGTGCAGCTCGACCTGGGCAAGCTGCACGAGCGGCAGGGCAGCCTGGAAGCCGCCGAGGACTGTTACCGGGCGGCGCTCGATGTGCTGCCCACGTTCTTCGAAGCCGCCCTGGCACTGGCCGACCTGCGCCGCAGGCAGGGCTTTCCCAAGGACTCCATCGCCTTGATGGTGGACGTGCTGACGGCCGACCCCTCCGCGCTGGATGCGCTCCTCGTGCTGGGACAGTCGCTGCTCGACGACGGGCGGGCCGAGCCCGCTCTCGAAGCCCTCGAGCGGGTGCTGGCGCACGACGGCAAGCAGGTGGCTGCGCTGTTCCTCACCGGCGTGTGCTACGCACGGCAGCGCCGCTATCAACCCGCGGTGGAGCGCTGGGAGCGCGTGATATCGCTGGATCCCTCGGGGCCTTACGCGCAGCGGGCGCGCAAGCACGCCCGCACGGCCCTGGATCTGCAGCACATCTTCAAGTCGGAGGTTGCCTAGTCCATGGCCATCGAAGGCCCGCTCAAGGAACTGGGCATCCACGACGTGTTCCAGCTGCTGGACCTGTCGCGCAAGACGGGCGTGCTGACCGTGACTTCCAAGCTGCGCCACAACCAGGGCACGGTCTACTTCGACGGCGGCGCAGTGGTGTACGCAGTAGTGCAGAACAATCCCCACCCCCTGGGCGAAGTGCTGCTCAAGTCGGGCAAGATCAGCGAGGCAGACCTGTCGCGCGCACGCGACATGCAGCAGCAAGGGGATGGCCGGCGGCTGGGAGAGATCCTGCTCGAGATCGGTGCGCTGGAGCCGCGCGATCTGGAGCGCCAGGTACGGTTCCAGGTCGAGGAAGTGATCTTCGAGGTCATGAACTGGCGCGAGGGCTACTTCTCGTTCGAGGAGGGTCCCCTCCGGCAGGTGCCGGCGGACGCCACCATCCGCATCTCCACCGAGTCGGTCCTCATGGAGGGCGCGCGCCGCATCGATGAGTGGTCGCGCATCGAACGCAAGATCCCGGACGTGGGCGTGGTGCCCGCGCTCGCCGCGGCTCCCGAAGGCGAGGCGGGCCAGCTGGATCTGCTTCCCTCCGAGTGGGAGATGCTGGCGGCCATCGACGGTGAACGGGACATCAAGGCCATAGCCTCGCTGATGAGCCGCTCCGACTTCGAAGTGGCGAAGACCATCTTCGGGCTCGAGGCGGCGGGGCTCGTCAGCGTTCTGGAGCGCTCCGCAGCGCGCGCCGCGCGGAGCGAGCACGGCGATCTCGACGCGCTGGTGGAGCGGGCGCACGAGGCGCTGGAGGCGGGCGACGTGGCCACGGCGCAGGAGGCGGCCGACCAAGCGCGCGTCGCGTTCCCGCACGAGCCCGCCGCACTGCTGCTGTCGGGCGCTGTAGCGCTGCGGGCCGGGCAGGCCGGAGACGCGGAGGAGTATTTGCGGCGGGCGCTGCGCCAGGACCCGGCGCTCACGCCGGGGCACCGCATGCTGGGCGACGCCCTGGCATTGCAGGGCCGCCATGCCGAGGCGGTGGAGTGGTGGCAGCGTTGGATCAAGGTCGGCGAGCAGGGCGACGAGGATCCAGCGGAGCTGGACCGCGTGCGCGAAGCCGTCCAGGCGGCGGAGACGCTGCAGGCATTCCTCGCGAGGTCTCATGGCTAGCGACGTAAAGGCGATGAGCGGCGAGCTGGCACGGGACCCGGCAAGCCTCGTCTTCGTGGAGCTGGCAGAGGCGCTGCGGCAGCGAGGGCAGCTGGAGCATGCCGAGCGGGTCGTGCTGGGCGGCCTGGAGCATCACCCCGAGCTCATCGAAGCCCACGATTTGTACGCCCGGATCCTGGTCGACGGCGGTGACTACGGGCGGGCGGTCCAGGTGTGGAAGCGCGTGCTGGACAGCGACGCCCGCCACCTGGGTGCACACAAGGGCCTGGGCTTCCTCAACTTCAGGGCGGGCGATCTGGACGGTGCGCTGGAACACCTGGAGCTCGCACTCGCCTCCGATCCCGCCGACCCGAGCGTAATCCGAGCGCTGCAGACGGTGCGCAACGCTGCGGCCGAGGCCGCCGCGGAAGCCGACGCGGATGTGGAGACGGCCGGGCCGGAAGGCGAGGACGCGATCTTCGCCGGTCTGGAAGGCGCCGGGAACGGTCTCCTGCTGGTGGACGACCGCGGCCGCGTGCTGGGGGGACGGATCGAAGGGGGGCAGGGAATCGATGTCTCGGACACCGTGGCCGCGTTTCTCGCCGGGGCCGCACAGGAAGCCGAGCGCACTGCCCGCATGCTCGGCCTGGGCGAGTGGCAGTGGCTGGTGACCGAAGGGCCGGACGGGAACGTGTACGTGACGCCGCCTACTGCGGACACGCTGCTGCTGATTCAGCGTGATCGCAGCGTGCCTTCGGGGCGGCTGGCGATGCTTGCCGAGCGCGCGGGCGCCGTGGCCCGCCAGTGGCTGGAAGGCCAGGAGCTGTGAGCACTCGCTACCAGCAGGCTCTCGACTCGATCACGCGGGTGCGCGGGGTGCGCGGCGCCATGCTGGTGGCCGGCGAGGACGGCCTGATCGTGGCCGAAACGCTGATGGAGGGCGTGCGGGGAAAGGCCGTCGCGGCTCTGGCGGCGAGCCTGCAGAAGCGGTTCCGGCAGGCAATGGAGGCGGCTGCGGCCGGCATACCGCACTTCCTCCACCTGCAGGGAGATGGGGGGACGCTGATCGTCGTGCCGGCACCCGACGGAATCCTGGTGGTGGCGGTTGGCGCGCCCGACATGAACGTGGGACTCGTGCGGCTTGAGATGCTGCGCGCGGCCGAGGCCATCGCGTGAGGCAGACCAAGGCCGTCGAGGCGTGGACCCTCGATCCGCTGGATCAGTTCGTGTCCGAGTCGGGCGCGCAGCTGACGCTGCTGATGACGCCCGCCGGGCAGGTGCTGGCGCAGCACGGGTTCACGCGAGCGGTGGACGTGATGTCGGCGGCGGCACTGGGCGCGGCGATCGTCGCGTCGAGCACGGAGATCGCGCGGCTGCTCTCGACGAGCCGGGATTCGCTACGTTGAACCACCAGGGCGTGCAGCACGGGATCTTCCTGGGTGACTTCGAGAGCCCGCGCGGACGCTTGCTGGTGCTGGTAGTTTATGGGCCGGACTCTTCGGTCGGCCTGGTGCAGTTGTTCTTCGATGAGTTGGTCGAGGGATTGGTTGCGGCCGCGCCGGTCGAGGAACGGCCGCAAGCGGTGCTGGCTGCGAACTTCGAAGATGAATTGAATCGAAGCCTGGCTAGCCTTTTCGGACGGTGAGTCGTGTCACTGGTCAATTTCACCACGCGCGAGATCACGTGTAAGATCGTCTACTACGGACCGGGGAGGTCCGGGAAGACGACCAACCTGCAGTACATCTACGGCCGGGTGCCGGAGCAGCGGCGCGGACGAATGGTGTCGCTCGCGACCCAGACGGACCGCACCCTCTTCTTCGATTTCCTGCCGCTGGAACTGGGCAGTATCTCCGGGTTCACGACGCGGTTCCAGTTGTACACGGTTCCCGGGCAGGTGTACTACAACGCGACCCGCAAGCTGGTGCTGCAGGGGGCCGACGGGGTCGTGTTCGTGGCGGACAGCCAGGCGCGGCAGCTCGACGAGAACATCGAGAGCCTGCAGAACCTCCAGGCGAACCTGGTGGAGCAGGGAGTGGATGCACGGGGTGTACCGCTCGTAATCCAGTACAACAAGCAGGACCTGCCCAGCGATCTCATCCTCTCCACGCAGGAGCTGGATGAGGCCCTCAATTTCTGGAACCTGCCCAGCTTCGCGGCCGCCGCGCTGCAGGGCACCGGAGTGTTCGAGACGCTGAAGGCCGCGTCCGAGATGGTGCTGCGCAAGCTGAGCCAGGAGGAGCCGGTGTGACCGAGGAGCTGAATCCGCGGTTCAGCTTCGATTCGCTGGTCGTCGGTGCGGGGAACCGTCTGGCGGCCACCGCCGCCCGCAGCGTGGCGGAGTCGCCGGGTACCACCTACAACCCCCTGTTCGTTTACGGTCCCACCGGACTCGGCAAGACGCACATGCTGACCGCCGTCGGGCAGTACGCCAAGCAGCTCAACCCAGAGCTCCACCTCGAGTACCTCACGATTGACGAGTTCGTGGAGACGTACCACGCCGCAGTCGCAGCCGGGCAGGCCGACGCCTATCGCAGCCGCCTCGACCGCCTCGACCTGCTCCTAGTGGACGACGTCCAGTTCCTGACGCACCGGCGCGACATGCAGGCGGAGCTGCTGCGCCTCATCGGACAGCTCCAGCCGGCCGGCAAGCAGATCGTGCTCACCAGCGACACTCCACCTTCGGAGATCGAGGAGCTGGACGAGCGTCTGCTGTCGCGGTTCGGGGGCGGACTCGTAGTCGACATCGGACCGCCGGACCTCGAAACGCGGCTGGCGATCCTGCAGCGGCGTGCCGAGGAACGCGACGCCCACTTCGGGGACGGCGTGCTGGGCGCCGTGGCGGAGTTCGAGGTGCCCAACGTGCGCGAGCTGCTGGGCCTGCTCAACCGCCTCGTGGCGTACCAGGCAGTGAGCGAGGGGCCGATCACGCCCGACGGTGCCAGGCAGCTCCTGGCCGACGAGGTGCGGACCGAGCCGCCCATGACCACCGGTCCCGCACCCGCCTTGCCCGATGGTGCGCCGCCGGTTCCGCTCCCGGACGAATTCCAGGACTTCCTGTCCGACGTGGCGCATACGGTCACGGAGCAGGTGGAGGCATGGCGCACACGCCTGGAACAGGCGGTCCGGCGCTGGGATGCCGAGGGATACGACACGGCGCGGCTGTCGGAGCTGCTCGACTCGGAGCTTCCGGTGGCGGTGGACCCGCTGCTGCGTCAGTTCGAGCGCGACGTGGAGCGGCTGCGGGCTGCGCACGCCGCCATGGCACGCATCGATGAGCAGCGGGCGGGTGACTCGGTGTTCACCGAGCCGGACCGGGCCGACGAAGCGGAACAGCTCGTGCGCGCGGCGCTGGAGGAAGTCGGACCGCCGCCGGCGCCGTCCGCTGCCTGGTCCATGGAGGCCTTCGTGCCGGGCGACGCGAACACGGTGGCCCTGAACGCTGCGCAGGCGGTCGTGAAGAAGCCGGGTGGCCAGTACAACCCGCTCGTGCTCGTGGGCGGCACCGGCGTGGGCAAGACACACCTGCTCCACGCCATCGGGCACGAGCTGCACGGGCGGCCCGATGCGCTGGTGGCGTGCCTGTCGGCGCAGCAGCTGCTCGACGAGCTCGTAGAGGCAGGCGAGGCCGACCGGGTGGACCAGTGGCGCGCCCGCTACAAACGGGCCACGGCTCTCCTGCTGGACGACGCGCACTTGCTCGCCGGCAAAGAGCGGGCGCAGGAGGAGCTGTTCCACTTGTTCAACGAGCTGCACGGCGCCGGACGGCAGATCGTATTCTCGCTGGCGCAGGCACCACTCGAAGTCGAGGGTCTGGAGGACCGGCTCAAGTCGCGCATGGACGGCGGCCTGGTGGCTCCCATGTCGGGGCCGGATCGCGAGCTGCGGCGAGCCATTGCGGTCCAGCGGCTGGAGGGGCAGTTCGGCGCCGCCGATGCCGAGCTTGCGGACTACCTGGCGGCACGTCCTGCCGACTCGGTGCGCGCGGTGCTCGGGCTCATCCAGCGGGTGGCGGGCGCCGCCGAGACGCAGGGCACGGCGCCCACGGCCGCACTGGCGCGTGAGCTCATCGAGGGCGCGATGCCGGCCCGGCCGCGCGTATCCACACCGGTTCGCACGTCCGGGGTGATGCTCTCGCCCGTGTCGAGCGTGCGCAGCCAGGAGAAGGTCGTGTGGGCCTGGCCCGATCCGGCGGAGCGCGTGATCGAGGAGCTGGCGTAGTGGCCATCAAGGGCAGTCTCAAGGAGGCGTCGCTGGCCGACGTGCTGCAGCTCCTGTCGCTGGGGCAGAAGTCGGGCTGCCTCGCTGTCACCGACCGCACCAACCTGGGCCACATCTACTTCGACAAGGGCCTGATCACGTACGCGTCGCTGGTCAACCGGCGCGATCGACTCGGCGACATCCTGGTCAAGAACGAGAAGATCACCCAGCAGCAGCTCATCGCCGCGATCGAGCAGCAGGGACGCGAGCGCGACAAGCGGCTGGGCGAGATCCTGCTGGACCAGGGCGCGGTATCCCGCGAGGACCTGGAGCACTTCATGCAGGTCCAGATCGAGGAAGCCGTGTTCTTCCTGTTCACCTGGACTCAGGGAAGCTTCAATTTCGAGAGTGACATGGTTCCCGAAGAGCAGGATTTCCTGGTGCAGATCAACCCGGAATCGCTGCTGCTCGAGGGAGCGCGCCGCGTCGACGAGTGGAGCCTGATCGAGAAGAAGATCCCTTCGCTCGATCTCATCTTCACGGTGGACAAGGCCCGGATCGATTCCTCCCAGGTCACCCTCACCCCCCATCAGGAGCGCATCGTGCCGCTGCTCGACGGCACGCGCGACTTCACGCGCCTCGTGGAGGACTCCGGCCTGGTGGAGTTCGACGTGGGAAAGGCGCTGTACGGGCTGATCACTGCGGGCTTCGCGCATCGAGCCGGGCGCACCGAGGCCCAGCGCGAGGAGGTCGGCGACGCGCGCGTGGACGAGCACCGCAACCTGGGGATCGCCTTCTACAAGACCGGGATGCTGGACGAGGCGACCCGCGAGTTCCGCCGGGTGGCCGACCTGCGGCCGTCCGAAGGCGCGGCATACTTCCACCTCGGCCTGATTGCGCTCAAGCAGGCGCACTGGCAGGAGGCGGCGCGCCACTTCAACGAAGCCGCCGAGAGGGGGGGATCGCGCCCGGCGGTGCTGCACAACCTGGCGCTCGCCTACGAGAAGGCCGGCCGACTCGACGAGGCCGAAGACGTGTACGCCGAGGCCGCTACGAAGGCGCGGCGCAACGCGGGCGTGATGACCAGCTGGGGGGTGAACGCGCTGCGCCGCGGGGACTTCGAAGTTGCAGCGGGACGCCTGGACCGCGCGCGCGAGGTTGCAGGAAACGCAATGCCCGGTGCGCTGTGGTATTGGGCTCGCTCGCTCGCAGCCGCCGCCCAGGAGCGGGTCGAGGAGGCGGACGTCGTGTTGCGTGAGGGTCTCGAGGCGCACCCCGGCCACGTGGTGCTCTGCAACAACCGGGCGGTGCTGCTCGAGATGCTCGGCGATACCGAGCAGGCGGAGGAGATCCTGCGCAACGCGATCGGTGATGACCCGTCGCTGCCGCAGCTCTCCAAGAACCTGGGTGACCTGCTGTACCGTTCGGGACGCTACGACGACGCGTGGGAAGCGTTCCAACGAGCCGTGAAGCTGCAGCCGCACCTGGGCGACGACGTGTACTTCAAGCTGGGCAACATCGCGTACAAGCGGCTGGACCGGGAGCAGGCGGCCGAGTAC
The DNA here is from genome assembly GCA_039586895.1 of Gemmatimonadota bacterium. Lineage (GTDB taxonomy): Bacteria > Gemmatimonadota > Gemmatimonadetes > Gemmatimonadales > GWC2-71-9 > WVYX01. The sequence continues at coordinate 14,985 of JBDHJM010000004.1, forward strand.
TGGCGCAAGACGCTGGAGCTGAACCCGGGGCACGAGCTGGCACGCACCAACCTGGAGACAGTGAGCGCGCTGGGGTGAGTGCTGCCGACGCGGATCCCGGCCTGCTCGCCCTGTTCGAGCGGATCGACCGGGTGTGCGGCCTGGGCTGCGATGCCTACAAGCCCGGATGCCTGAGGCGACGCATCGCGGTACGCATGCGGGCGTGCGGCGTTGCCACCTACCAGCAGTACGCCACCGTGCTGGACGGGGACTCGGCGGAATACGGGCGCCTGCTCGATTCGATCACCATCAACGTCACGAAGTTCTTCCGCAACGCAGAGACGTGGCGCCTGCTGGCGCACCGTGTGCTGCCGCAGCTGTGGGAGCAGCGCGACGGCGCCGTGCGGTGCTGGTCGGCGGGATGCGCGTCGGGCGAGGAGCCGTACTCGTTGGCAGTGCTGCTGTGGGACCACGGGCGCGGCACGCCGGAGGGCCCCGCGCGGGCCCGTGTCGACGCCACCGATCTGGACGAGGGCAGTCTCGACAGGGCGCAGGTCGCCGAGTACCGGCCCGCGGCGTTCGACGAGATGTCGCCCAGTCTGGTGCGGCGCTACGTGACCGGTTCGGATCCGCGCACGGTGGCGCCGGACGTGCGGTCGCTGGTGCGGTTCCAGCGCCACGATCTGCTGCGGGAGCCGCCCCCGGATCCGCCCTACGATCTCATCATCTGCCGCAACGTGGTCATCTACTTCGACCGGCCCACGCAAGAGCGGCTGTTCGAGAAGTTCGTGGGGGCGCTGGCTCCGGGCGGATACCTGGTGCTGGGCAAAGTCGAGTCGCTGGTGGGGGCGGCCAAGAGCAAGCTGACGGTGGAGGACGCGCGCGAGCGCGTGTACCGGCTGCTGTGACCGCGCGCCACAACGGAACGGTGGTCGGACTGGGCCAGAGCGCGGTGGCGAGCGGGGAGGGCACGCTGATGGCGCTCGGCCTGGGGAGCTGCGTCGCGGTGATCCTGTACGATCCGGAGAGCCACGTTGGTGCGATGGGCCACGTGCTGCTGCCCGCCCAGTCGTTGGCGCGCGCGGACAAGGGCCCGATCCGGGCCGCGGATACCGCGGTGCCGGTGCTCATTGCAGAGATGCAGGCGCACGGTGCCGTGCTGCAGCGCACCGTGGCGAAGCTGGTCGGCGGCAGCACCATATTCGGTGACCTGCTCCCCACGGGCAGCGTGCACATAGGCGAACGCAACGTGCTGGCCTGCCGCTCGGCCCTGCGCAAGGCCGGCATTCCGGTCGTGGCCGAGGCCGTGGGAGGGCGAGCGGGACGTTCGGTGTGGTTCGATCTGGCCAGCGGGCAGGTCACTGTGCGGCAGTTCGGGCGGGACCCGATCACGGTATGACCGGATGACCCCGGCGCCCGCCACGGTGCTCGTCGTGGACGACAGCGCCCTGATGAGGCGCGTGCTGTCGGACATCATCCAGCGCTCGGGGCGGTTCCGCGTCGTGGGCACGGCGCGCGACGGGCTCGATGCGGCCGAGAAGGTGCACCGGCTGGAGCCGGATCTCGTGACGATGGACATCGAGATGCCCAATCTCGATGGACTGGGCGCGATCGGGTACATCATGAGCGAGGCGCCGCTTCCCATCGTGGTGGTGAGCGCCTACGCCGGTCCGGGTACCGAAGCAGCGATCCGCGCGCTCGAGCTGGGCGCGGTGGAGATCGTTGCCAAACCGAAGGACTCCACGCGCGGCGCCATGGAAATGCTGCAGCCCGCGCTGGAAGGCGCGCTCGAAAAGGCGCAACAGGCGGACCTCACCAGCGTGCCGATCCTGGCACGCGAGCCGGAGCCGCTGCCGCGTGCGCGGATCTCGGGCGGCTGGGTCAAGGACCGGGCGCATTTCGCGGTTGCGATTGCGGCGAGCACCGGGGGACCGCGGGCTCTGGCAGAGGTCGTGCCGCACATTCCGACCGGCGCGGACACCGCCGTGGTGGTGGTGCAGCACATGCCGCCTCACTTCACGCGCAGCCTGGCCGAGCGGCTCGACACGTCCAGTCACGTGCGTGTGGTCGAGGCCGGCGACGGCACGCCCCTGCTCGCCGACACGGCCTACGTGGCGCCGGGCGATTTCCACATGCGGGTCGAGTCGGGGGACGACGGACCGGAGCTCCGTCTGAGCCAGGATCAGCCGGTGTGGGGCGTGCGTCCCGCCGCCGATCCCCTGTTCAAGTCGGTGGCGAGGCTGTTCGGAGACCGGTCGCTGGGCGTGGTGCTGACCGGGATGGGACGAGACGGCGCCGAGGGCCTGCGGGCAATCCGCGACGCGGGCGGAGGCGGCATCGCGCAGGACGAGGGCACGTCGGTCATCTTCGGAATGCCGCAGGCCGCGATCGATGCGGGAGGAGCCGAGGAGGTCGTGTCGCTGGAGCACATCGGCGGCCGCATCGCGGCCCGAATGGAGGGGCGCCCGCAGAAATGAAGGGCTATCTTTTGGTCGAAGCGGGCGGCACGCGGTATGGGCTGCGGCTGGCCGATGTGCGGCAGGTGCTCGACCTCGAGACCGTTTACCCGGCTCCCGGCAGCCACCCCGCCATGCTGGGAGTCATCAGAGTGGGGGGACGGTTCTGTCCACTGGTGCACCTCGCGGCGCTGATAGAGCGGGGCCGCGGCGCCGACGAGAAGCTCGAGACGGGGGTGGTCGCGCGCTGCGGCGAACAGCTCGTTGTGCTGGCCGTGGACGATGCCGACACGGTGGTGCGTGAGGAACCCGAGCCGGTGCCCGACGGGTGGGAGCTGCACTGGGCCGGGGGTGTTGCGCACCGGGAAGGGGGGCTGGTCCCGGTCCTCGACATGGACGTTTTGGCGGAGCGACTCGTGTCCGTGAGCGCAGACGAGCAGCGATGAGTACAGGCGACGAGATTCAGCTGGTCACATTCCGGCTGGGCGGCCACGACTTCGCCGTGAACATCTTCCAGGTGGAGCGTGTGCTCCGCTACGAAGAGCCCTCACCTCTCCCCAAGGCGCCCGATTACCTGGAGGGCGTGGTGCCGTACGGCGAGGCGGTTGTACCGGTCGTGGATTTGCGCAAGCGGACCGGTGCGGAAGCTCCGGTGCGTGACGAGACCCGCATCATGATCCTGGAGGTCGAGAACGAGCGGATCGGCGTCGTGGTGGATGCGGTGCTTGAGGTGCTCAAGGTGGCGGCCGAGCGCGTCGCTCCACCGCCCAAGATCGTGCAGGGGCTGGCGGCGAAGTACATAAGCGGAGTGGTCACGCTGGACACGCGTACCGTGGTGGTGCTCGCGGCCGGCAAGCTGCTTTCTTCCAAAGAGCGCCTGGCCCTGGATCAGCTGAAGTTGGAGGCAGCACATGAGTGACTCGATGATCACGTCGCTAAGGGCGCAGTACGACGAGATCATGCGCCGCCTCGACTCCGAGCAGGAAGAACGGCAGCGCGAGCAGCTCAAGCGTGACATCATCGGGCTGTTCAAGACGGTGGATCAGACGATCTCGGACCTGAGCGCGCTGAAGGAAGACATTCGCGTACTGGTGGACCGGTACAAGCAGCTCGCGGCGAGTGAAAGCGGTGACACCGCCCCGCAGTTCACCGGCGCGGTCCCCGTCATGCAGGACCACCTCGGTGCCTCCACGTTCATCGAGAAGGGCTGGAGCCTCATATCGCTGGGTGACTACGGCGGCGCCATCCAGTCGCTGGGCAAGGCCATCGACCTGTCGCCCAACGACGTGCAGGCCCAGTCGCTGATGGGCTGGGCCCAGATGCTGAACCAGCAGTACGACGAGGCTCTGGGGACGTTCCAGATGGTGCTGATGAAGGAGCCGGCCAACTCCCTGGCCCGCATAAACGTGGGCTACATCTGCCTCAAGAAGCGCATCTTCGGTGAGGCCATCGAGCATCTCTCCAAGGCGATCCGGCTCGACAACGACAAGAAGGCTACGCTGTACGCGCATTACTACCTCGGCCTCGTGTACCAGGAACGCGAGATGTACGAGGACGCGCAGACGTTCTTCTTAAAAACGCTGAAGCTCGGCCCAAACCTCATCGAGGCTTACTTCGAGCTCGGCATGTCGCAGTGGTTCGCCGGCGAAAAAGAGACGGCCCAGCAGACGTGGCAGCAGGGGTTCGATGCCAACAAGTTCAACCCCTGGGGCAAGCGCTGCAAGGAGACCCTGGACCTGGTCGCGCAGGGCCAGGAGCCGCTACGCTAGCCGCCATTCTGCTGCTGCTCGTCCAGGCGCCCGAGCCGTCCATGGTGCGCGTGGGCCGCGTCACCGTCCTCTACTGGTCCGGTGGGGCGGCAGCAGTCCAACTGGGTGAGTTCGCCGATCGTGAGGGCCCGTGGCCAGGCATTCCCGATCCCCCGAATCAGCCGATAAGGATCGTACTCGCGACCAGCGACGCTCAGTTCGACTCCCTCACGCGCGGACGGATACCCGAATGGGGGGCGGCCGCGGCGTTCCCCGCGTCGCGCACCATCGTGCTCAAGCTCGGGCCGAACCACCGCACCACCCTGCGCCACGAGCTGGCGCACCTCGCCCTGCACAGCGTGGTGCGGCGTGTTCCCCGCTGGTTCGACGAGGGATACGCGACCCACGCGGCAGGAGAGTGGGACGAGGGAAGGGCGCTGCAGGTCAACTGGATCGTGCTGCGCGGTGTGGTGCCTTCTTTAGAGGAGCTGGACCGCTACATGAGGCAGGGCGGGGCGCTGGAGGCCGGGGCATCCTACGCCCTGGCAGCTACGGCCGTGCGCCTGCTGGAGCGGCTCGGTGGGGAGCGCGGGCTCGAGCCGCTGATCGCGGCGCTGCGGGGCAGCGGTGACTTCGACCTCGCGCTCAGGGCCACGCACCAGATCACGCTGGGGCAGTTCGAGGATATGTGGCGGCGGGACCTGCGCCGCCGCTACGGCTGGCTCCTCATTTTCAGCTCCGTGACGGTGTTCTGGGCCCTCGCAGGACTGCTTCTCGTAGCCCTCTGGGCGCGCCGCCGCCGGCACGACGAGGAACGCCGTAAAGCACTGGAGGATGGGTGGTTCGTGCCCGAAGAGGAGTGGAACCCGAATGCTTGACTGGCCCGGAACCTGGGATTAGCCTGAGTGTCTATGTTAAATAGAGAGGGGTCGCCCGCGCGGCTGCGGTTCCGCAGGAGGAACGTCATCCTCCTCACCGCCGCTGTGGCATCGCTGGGCTTTGGCTACTTGCTGCTGGCTCAGGGATCGACCACGCTCGCCCCGATACTGCTGGTATTGGGCTACTGCGTGCTGTTCCCGCTGGGGCTGGCGCTGTGAGCGACCGGCGCACGGGCGAATAGCTCAGGGGTCCAGAGCGCCTGCCTTACAAGCAGGAAGTCGGGGGTTCGAATCCCTCTTCGCCCATCCGACATCGAAATGCGCTCGGGCACCAGGGCCCGAGACTCTCAACGGAGGATGACAGCGGTGCGGTGGAATAGAACGATTACGACGACTGCGTTCGGGGCAATCGCCCTGGCCACAGCGCTTGCGGTGGTTCCGAGCAGCGCGGATGCGCAGCTCGCGCGGAGGCGCGCCACAGAGCGCCTGCTGTTCATGATTCCCCAGTCTCAGGGTGAGGGCGACCAGGAGTTCGTGGTGGAGGTCGCCAGTGAGACGCGCGACGAGCTGATTTCGCGACTGCGGGGCCAGATCATCACGATCACCAGCGAGGACATCTGCCGGGTGCTCGAGGAGTCGGCCTACCAGTGTGACGTGTCGCTCAACCCGGCCGATGCTGAGCGCCTGGCCCAGGCCATGCGCTCCGACGCATACGTCATCGGCTGGATGTGGCGCCAGGAAGAAGACGCACCCGCGCTGCGCATGCGGATGGTTGATGTGCGGCGGCGCACCGGCCTCTCCGGATGGACCACCGTGGAGTCGGGCACCAACGTGGGCGCCGTTGACTTTGCGCAGCTGGTGGTCGATTCGCTCGAGCATCAGATGGAAGCCGCCAACTGGGCGCGGGAGTGCGCCGAGAAGCGCGACCGGGGCGACTTCGATGACGCCATGGAAAGGGCGCAGCGGGCGTTTGCGATCTACCAGAATCACCCGTCCGCGGCGATGTGCGCCGAGGTCGTGTCGGAGGTGATGGGCGAGCCGTTGGAGAACCAGATTGCCTACCTGCTCCGGGCGGTCCGCGGGGATTCGCTGCTGGACCGCGCCTGGGAGCGCCTCGGGCGGCTGTACCGACAGCAGGGCGACTCGGTGGCCGCGCTCGCGGCGTTCGCCAACCAAAGCCGCGCCAAGCCCAACGACCGCCAGCTCCGCATGGGCGTGATCGCGGGCGCGATCACGACGGCCCAGTTCGATGTGGGCCGCGAGCTGGCGGACGAGTGGCTGGAGGCCAATCCCGCGGATCTGGAGATGCTGCAGCTCAAGGCCCGGGCCTGTGTTGAGGGCGGACTGTGGGAGTGCGCGCTCGACGCGCTCACCGCGCAGTACGATATCGACAGCTCCCTGGTGGGCGACTCGGTCTTCTACCAGCAGATCATCGGTGCGGCTCAGTCACTCGGCAACACGACGGCCCAGCTGGAGTGGTCGGGTGAAGCAGTGCTCCAGGTACCGGAGTCGCGTTCGCTGCTGCGGGCCCACGCCACCGCACTGGTTACCGAGGCCAGCACCGCCAGCGCCGTGGCGGAGGTGGAAACGGACCGGAACCGCGCCGACTCGCTCGCGGCCGCGGCACGCGTATACAACGACTCGGCCGCCACGGTGTACGAGCTGCTGCTCTCGATGGACCCGACGGATGTGCGCAGCGCGCTCGCCGGCGCCCGTGTCATGCTCGAGAGCATGGTGATCGACACCCTGACACCGCTCGACACCGCCCGGCTGATGCGCGGCGGCGCGTTCCTCGACGCCGCCATCCAGGCCGCGCCGCAGGACACATCCGTGCTGATGAACGCGGCCGTTATGTATTACCAGAAGGGATCGGCTCTGGTGCAGACGCGGCAGGTGTTCGACACGGCCGTGGACTGGCTCGAGCGGGCGGTCCAATACGACGTGCTGGGCCGGCTCACGACGCAGAGCAACTTCTTCCTCGGACTGGGCTTGATGTTCAAGGTGTTCGAGTTCGATCCGATGGTCACCGAGTCGGAGTCCTGCGAGCTGGTGGAGGAGGAGGCGCGGATGATCGCTCGGGGCAAGCAGGCCATGACCATCGGCGCCGAGCTGTCACCCGGGACGGCCGAGCAGATTCTGGGGCGGTTCCAGACCATGGAGGACCGCATTCCGAACCTGCGTCAGGCCTATGAGTGTCCATAGAGGGAGCGCTTGAATTCGAGCCCCGGCTCGTCTACATTGCCACGCCGTCACGATTCGGGGCTGTAGCTCAGTTTGGTTAGAGTGCCGGTCTGTCACACCGGAGGCCGCGGGTTCAAGTCCCGTCAGCCCCGCTGGAATCAAGGGACGAGCAGTGAGTCCCGGCCCCGCGCGCTTCGGCCGCGGGGCCGTTGTTTTACCCCTGTGAACATGACTGCCCGCCACGAGCCCGTGCTCGCCGACGCCGTCGCCCGCCTCGCGGCGGGATGCGCCCGCGCAGTGGACGCTACCGTGGGGAGCGCGGGGCATGCTGCCCGCCTCGCCGAGGCCGGCGCCGAGCTGCTGGCGGCCGACCGCGACCCGGACGCCCTGGAGCGGGCACGGGGCCGCCTCGGAAGCGAGGGGGTCGAGTGGGTGCAGGGGAGCTTCGGATCCGAGGCGGTGCTGGGCGCCGTGAGCCGCTTCCGGCCCGACTTCGTGCTCCTCGATCTGGGCGTCTCCTCCGAGCAGCTCGACTCGGACTCGCGCGGATTCTCGTTCCGCTCCGGCGTGCCCCTCGACATGCGCATGGAGGCATCGGGCGCCACGGCTGCCGACCTGCTCAACCGGGAGCCCGAGGCGGAGCTGGCCCACCTTTTCGCGGCCTTCGGCGACGAACCGCAGGCCCGCCGCCTCGCCTCCGAGCTGGTGCGGCGCCGCCACAGGCACCCCTTTGCGGTGAGCGACGACCTGGTGAACGCAATCCGTGCCGTGAAGGGGCCGCGGGCGGGCCCTCCCGTGTTCGCGCGCCTGTTCCAGGCGGTGCGGATCGCATTAAACCACGAGCTGGACGAGCTCGCCGCGGCGCTGCCCGCCCTGCGCGACGCCCTGCTCCCCGGCGGCCGGCTGGCCGTGATTAGCTATCATTCCGGGGAGGATCGGATCGTCAAGCACTGCTTCAAGGAGTGGGCCCGATCGTGCGTCTGTCCGCCGCGCCAGCCGGTGTGCACCTGCCGGGGACGTCCGCTCGGGTCGGTGGACCCCCGCAAGCCGATTCTCCCGTCGGAGGACGAGATTGCGGCCAACCCCCGCGCGCGCAGCGCAAAGCTGAGAGGGTTCCGCACTGATGGCGAGCCCTAGAGGGAGGGTCTGGGTGGCGCTCTGGCTGCTGTTCGTGCTCGCGGTGCTGGTCTGGGTCGTGGCGCGGCAGACGTCGGCGGTCGTGACCGGTGCCGAGCTCGATTCCCTGCGCAACCATCGCTCGCTGCTCGAGGCTCGCCGGGCCGAGCTGCTGCGCCGCATCCGCCAGGCGGAGAGCAGGACCGTGCTGATTCCGCGCGCGGAGTCGCTCGGGCTGCGGCTGCCCGCCGACAGCGAGATCGTGATTCTCTCGACCCCCGGGGAGCGCTAGGTCATGGCCCGCTCGGCGATCCGGCTCCAAGTGGTCCAGGCGGCCTTCGGCATCGCGGTTCTGGCGCTGCTCGCCCGGGCCGCGCAGGTGCAGCTGTTCCAGGGAGCGCGCCACGCCGCGACCGCGCAGGCTCAGCGCACCGAGCGCAAGGTGCTCGACGCCCGGCGCGGCACGATCTACGACCGCAACGGCATGCCGCTGGCGCTCACTCAGGAGGTGTTCCATGTGGGCGTTGCGCCCAACGAGCTGAGCGATGCCGAGGCAACGGCGCGCCTGCTGGAGCGGGAGCTCGGAGTGGCGCGCCGCGTCGTGCAGCGCGAACTGTCGGAGCCGTGGGGTTACTTCCACGGACCGTACACGGCGGTCGACGTGCAGCCGCTGCGCGGCGTGCGCGGCGTGTATCCCGAGCGGGAGCTGGTGCGGTTCTACCCGGACCCCGATCTGGCGCGCGCGGTGGTGGGGCGCCCGGGGGCCGACGGCCGTCCGGCCAGCGGTCTGGAGCGCACGCTGGACTCGCTGCTGGCGGGCACCGCGGGGACGTCCGTGGTGCTGGTCGACCGCCACGGCAATGAGATCGAGGCGCCCTCCGGACTGAGCGCCATCCCGGCTGCCGGCCACGACGTTTACCTGTCGATCGACGCCGGACTCCAGGAGATCGTGGAGCGGGCGCTCGCCGACGGAATCGAACAGTACGACGCCGCGGGCGGCGACGTGGTGGTGCTCAACCCCCGTACCGGCGAGATTCTCGCCGTTGCATCGCTCGACGCGCAGGGGCGCGGCGCGGCAAGCGCCTTCACCGCCGTGTTCGAGCCCGGCTCCACTGCCAAGCTGTTCGCGGCCGCGGCCCTGCTGCGCGGCCGGCTGGCGGCCGCCGGAGACAGCGTCTGGGCGGAGGAGGGGACCTATCGGCTGGGCGGCCGCACGATCACCGACGAGCACCCCAGCGGCTGGCTCACGCTTCAGGCGGCCATCGAGCAGTCGAGCAACATCGGTACGGTGAAGTTCGCTGAGCGGCTCAGTCCCGAGCTGCAGTTCCTGGCCCTGCGCGACTTCGGCCTGGGTACCCCCACCGGGGTGGAATACCCGGCGGAGTCTCCCGGCATCCTGAAGCTGCCCCACGAGTGGAGCGGCACCACACCGGCGAGCCTGGCAATGGGTTACGAGGTTGCGGTGACCGCGGTGCAGCTGGCGCAGGCATACGGCGCCATAGCGAACGACGGCGTGATGATGCAGCCCACCCTCATCCGAGAGATCCGCTCCGACGACGACCGGGTGATCTACCGCCGCGAGCCGGATCCGGTGCGGCGCGTGGTGGATGCGGAGGTGGCGGCGAGGTTGCGCGCGATGCTGCTGGGCGTGGTGTACCGCGGGGGGACGGGGCAGACGGCCGCGCTCACGAGCTACGAGCTGGCGGGAAAGACCGGCACGGCACGCCGCGCCGGGCCGGGCGGCTACATAACTAACTCGTACACGGCGAGCTTCGCTTCGCTGTTTCCGGCCGACGATCCTCAGCTCGTGATGGTCGTGAAACTGGACGATCCGCAGGGCGTCTACGCCCGCCTCACTGCGGCGCCGATCACGCGAGGGGTGGTGGAGCAGCTGCTGGCGGCGCAGAGCGACGCACTCGACCGTGGGCGCCTCACCGTAGAGCGCGAACCGGAGGCTCCGGCCCCGGCTATAGCGGCGGGCACGGTACCGTACGTGGTGGAGTGGCCGCTCGTGCTGCAGGCGGACACCGCGACCCCGCGCCCCGTCCCCGACGTGACCGGTCGCAGCCTGAGGGATGCGGCGCACCAGCTGCACTTAGCCGGACTGCGCGTGCGGGTGCGCGGCTGGGGCACGGTGCGCAGCGTAGAGCCAGCACCCGGGTCGAGAGTTGCTGCAGGGACGCTGGTCACCGTGCACGCGAGCCAACGGGGCAGCCAGTGAGCGGTCTCGGCGCAGTGCTCGCCGCCCTGGCCGAGGCGGACCAGCTCATCGAGCACCCGGAGTCCCTGCCGGCAATCAGCGGCGTGGCCGACGACTCGCGACGGGTAGAGCGGGGCACTCTGTTCTGTGCCGTGGTCGGGACCGCGGCGGACGGGCACGACTACGTGGCCGACGCGGCCGCACGTGGAGCGGCGGCGGCGCTGGTCACGCGGCGCGTGGATGCTGCGATACCGCAGGTCGTGGTGCGGGACGGACGCGCCGCGACTGGAATCGCGGCGCGCGAGTGGTACGACCGGCCCGGCGATGCACTGCGGCTCATCGGCGTGACGGGCACCAACGGAAAGACCACCACGGTCGCACTGCTGCGCCATCTCCTGAACGCGGCAGGTGACGCCGGATCCATCGGCACGGTGGGCGCGTTCGACGGTGCGGGCCAGGCGCTGGGCGGCTACGGCGTGCTCACCACGCCGGGACCGGTGGAGCTGCAGCGCGCCCTGGCCGAGCTCGGCCAGCGTGGGGCCGCCAAGGTGGTGATGGAGGCGTCGTCGCACGCGCTGGATCAGGGCCGCCTCGAGAGCATGGGCTTCGCGGCCGCCGTCTATACCAACCTCAGCCACGAGCATCTCGACTACCACGGGGATCTCTCCAACTACCTCGCCGCGAAGCTGCAGCTGTCTGGGCTGCTGCGAGCCGACGGTGTGGAGGTGGTCAACGCCGACGACGCCGCGTGGCGCGAGCTGCCCGAGCGGCCCGGCGGACGCAGGGTGATGTTCGGGACCAGCGCGGGGGCGGAGGTGCGCGCGAGCGACGTGGAGCTGGACGCGCGGGGCGCCCGGTTCACGCTCGCCTTTGGGAGCGAAGCGCTCTCCGTAGAGACGCCTCTGCTGGGTGACTTCAACGTGGCCAATGCGACGGCCGCCGCCGCCGCGGCGTGGGCGCTGGGCGAAGCGCCCGCTCTAATCGCCACGCGACTCGCCACGGCGCCGCAGGTGTCAGGGCGGATGGAGCGGCTCCCGGCCGGTGCGAAGGTCGTGCTGCGCGACTACGCGCACACACCCGACGCCCTGGAGCGGGCGCTGGCTGCGCTGGCATCCCTGACGTCCGGACGCCTGATCGTGCTGTTCGGCGCCGGTGGCGACCGGGACCGTGCCAAGCGCCCGATCATGGGTCGGATCGCTGCGCGCGGAGCCGACCTCGCCATCGTCACTTCCGACAATCCGCGCACCGAGAATCCGGACGCGATCATCGACGAGATCGAGACGGGCATGGAGGGGGCGGCACACGAGCGCATTACCGACCGGCGCGAGGCGATAGGCCGCGCGCTGGAGCTGTGCGGCGCGGACGACGTCGTCCTGCTCGCGGGGAAGGGACACGAGGATTACCAGGTGCTGGGCACCGAGCGCCTGCCCTTCGACGAGCGGGCGATCGTGATGGAGCTGATGGGCTGGAGGCTGGACACTTGAGCGCTCACGCGGGCGCGCACCCGGGCGCCTGGACGGCGCAGCGCGTGGCACGCGTGCTGGGGTGCGCTGCTCCGGCCAAGCTCGAGTTCTCGGGCGTTGCGACCGATACGCGCACCCTCGAGCCGGGCGCCCTGTTCGTGGCTCTCACGGGCGAGCGCTTCGACGGGCACGACTACCTCGCCGCCGCGCGGGAGAGCGGCGCGGCCGGTGCCGTGGTTCGCCGCGGCAGCGCGATTCCCCAGGAATTTCCCGTATTCGAGGTGGACGACACGCTGCAGGCCCTGGGGCTGCTGGCGCGCGACAGGCGGCGCGAGGTGCAGGGGCCCGTCGTGGCCGTCACCGGGACCAACGGCAAGACCGCCACCAAGGAGATGCTGGCCCTGGCTCTCGCCACGCGCTGGAGCGTGCACGCGACCAGCGGCAACCTCAACAACCTGATCGGCGTGCCGCTCACGATCCTCGCCGCAGACCCGTCCACCGAGGCGCTCGTCGTCGAGGCCGGGGCGAGCGTACCGGGCGAGATCGCGCGGCTGCGCGACGTGATCGAGCCGAGCCTGGCCGTGGTCACCAACGTAGCCGCGGGACACGTCGAGGGGTTTGGCTCGCTGGAAGGCGTGCTGCGCGAGAAGACAGCTCTGCTGCAGGGAGCGGCGGCGGCCGTGGTCGGGACCCGCCCGCCCCAACTGGCCGAGCTCGCGCGCGAGGTGGCCGAGCGCGTGGTGACCGCGGGCGTGGAGCCAGCAGCCGACGTGCGCCCCGATGAGTGGCGGCTCGACGGGCGCGGCAGGCCGGTCGTCTCGTTCCGCGGCGTCGAAGTGAGTATCCCGGCAGTGGGCCGGCACCAGGTGGAGAACACCATGCTGGCGCTGGCGGCAGCGGAGCAGCTGGGTCTGGAGCTCACCGCCGTTGCAGCCGCGCTCGCAGAGCTCTCACTGCCGGGCGGGCGCTGTGAGCTGCTCGAGCACGGCAGCCTGCTGGTGCTCAACGACTGCTACAACTCGAACCCGGCTTCGCTGGCCGCGGCTCTGGAGACGGCCGAGGCGCTGCGCGGCGAGCGGCCGCTCGCGGTGGCGCTCGGTACGATGCTCGAGCTGGGTGCCGAGAGCGACGCGCTGCACCGCGAGATGGCCGAGCGGGTGATCGCTGCCAAGCCAAGCCTCCTGGGTGCGGTCGGTGCTTTCGCAGCGGCGCTCGAGCCGCACCGCGCGGTGCTGGGCGACCGGTTGCTCACAGCGGCCGACCCCGCCAGTTTGGGGGAGCTTTTGGCAGAGCGGCTGGTAGGCGACGAGTTGGTATTGCTGAAGGCATCGCGCGGCGTCCGCATGGAGCGGGCCATTCGGCATCTCATCCCGGACCGAGAGTAGCCCGTGCTCTATCACTTCCTGGTGCCGCTGGCCGATCGGTTCTTCGCCTTCAATCTCTTCAACTACATCAGCTTTCGCGCAGGTGGCGCGGCGGTCACGGCCATCGTGCTGGTGTTCGTGATCGGCCCGCCGATAATCCGGCGCCTGAAGGACCGCAACGTGGGCCAGGTGATCCGCGCAGAGGGGCCCGCATCGCACCAGGCCAAGCGCGGCACGCCCACCATGGGGGGGCTCATCGTCCTCATCGGTACGCTGGTGCCCACGCTGCTCTGGGCCCGGCTGGACAATCGCTACGTGATGGTGGCCGCCGCGGCCACGCTGTGGATGGGCTGCATCGGGTTCGTGGACGACTACCTCAAGTTCATCTCAGGCAAGCCGCGCGGCCTGGTGGCACGCCACAAGCTGATCGGCCAGGTGACGTTCGGTGTCGTGCTGGGCACCTATCTTCTGCTTCAGCCGCTGGTGGATACGCTGCCGGCAAGCTCGACGACGCTGCCGTTCTTCAAGTACGTGGTGGTCGTGATGGCGCCGCTGCTGTACGTGGGCTTCGTCACGCTGGTTCTCACCGGGACCAGCAACGCGGTGAACCTGACTGACGGGCTGGACGGATTGGCCATTGGGCTGACCGGCGTGGCGGCCGTCGCGTTTGCCATATTCGCCTATCTGTTCGGGCGCGTGGACTCCGCCGAATATCTCTTCGTGTTTTACCTGCCCGGCGCGGGCGAGTTGACGATATTCTGTGCGTCACTCATGGGCGCGGCCCTCGGGTTCCTCTGGTTCAACGCGCACCCCGCTCAGGTGTTCATGGGCGACACCGGCAGCCTCGCCGTGGGTGGTGCGTTCGGCACGATAGCCATCCTGCTCAAGTCTGAGTTCCTGCTGCTCCTGGTGGGTGGGGTCTTCGTGGCCGAGGCGCTCTCGGTGATAATCCAGACGGGTGCGTTCAAGTGGCAGAAGCGGCGCCGCGGCCGCGAGTACGCTGAACAGCACCGCGTGTTCCGTATGGCGCCGCTGCACCATCACTTCGAGAAGCTGGGGTGGCCCGAGTCCAAGGTGGTCACGCGGTTCTACATCATCGGGATCCTCTGCGCGCTGCTCGCGCTTTCCACGCTCAAGATTCGATGATCCCCGATCGCTGGCTCGGCGGCGAGGTGGCGGTCATCGGGATAGGACGCAGCGGCCTCGCCGCCGGCCGGTGGCTGGCCGGGCACGGCCTGCGGGTGTACGCCTCCGACGCGGCCGACACCGAAGCGCTGCACGAGACCGCCGAGCTGCTGCGCCGGGCGGGCGCCGACGTGGACGTGGGGCGTCACGACCTGGAGCGCATCGCGCGCGCCGCGGCGGCAGTGGTGTCGCCCGGCGTGCCACCCGAGGCGCCGCCGCTTCAGGCGGCACGCGCCGCCGGGGTGGAGATCGTCGCGGAGCTGGACCTCGGAGTGCGCGCGCTGGAGAACTGCAAACTCCTGGTCGTTACGGGCACCAACGGCAAGACGACGACCACGGCGCTGGCGGCGCATCTGCTTCAGGCGGGGGGGCTCGACGCCGAGGCCGCGGGCAATATCGGGCGCCCGCTTACCGACCTCGCGGCTGACGCCGAGCCCCCCGAGTGGATCGCGCTAGAGGTGTCGTCGTTCCAGCTGCACGACTCGCCGCATCTCACCCCGGCCGTGGGGGTGCTCACCAACCTGGCGCCGGACCACCTGGATCGGTATTCGGACCTGGAGTCGTACTACGCCGACAAGCGGCTGCTGTTTCGCAACGCCGGCGACGACTCGACGTGGGTCGTGAACCGGGACGATTCCGCAGCACAGCAGCTGGCGCACGGTGCGGCCGGAGCGCACGTCGGCTTCAGTCTGGAGTCGCCGAGCGACGCATGGTACGACCGAGCGGCGGGACGGCTCATGCTGCGCGACACGCCGCTCCTGGCGCGCGACGCGCTGCAGCTGATGGGCGACCACAACGTGGCCAATGCCCTGGCCGCCGCCCTGGCCGCGCACGCCGCCGGCGTATCGCCGGAGCGGCTCGCTGGGGGGCTGGCGGGGTTCCGGGCGCCGGCGCACCGCCTGGAGCCGGTTCGCACGGTGGGCGAGGTGCTCTGGATCAACGACTCGAAGGCGACCAACGTGTCGGCAGCGCGAGTCGCACTGCAGGCGATGACGCGGCCCTACGTGGTCATAATGGGAGGGCACCCCAAGGGAGAATCGTTCACCCCGCTGGCTGGCGCGATCGGGGAGCGGTGCCGTGCCGCGGTGGCGTACGGTGAGGCGGCCCCGGCCATCGAGCGGGAGCTGTCGGGTGCGGTCGAGCTCGAGACGGTCTCCAGCTTCGACGATGCGGTGCGCCGGGCGGCGGAGCTGGCCCGGCCGGGCGATGCCGTGCTGCTGTCGCCGGCCTGCGCCAGCTTCGATCAGTTCTCCAGCTACGTAGAGCGGGGCGAGCGGTTCAGGAACCTGGCGGGGGCTGCATGAAGCGCGCCCGTTCGACGACGCCCGCGCTGTGGGAGGGCCGCCTGCTGGGCATCGTCGCCGCGACGCTGGTGGTGTTCGGGATCGCTGCCGTGTACGGGGCTTCGAGTATCTGGGCGGTGCAGGAGGGGCATTCCGGAGGTTTCTTCGCGGCGCGCCAGCTGATCGGCGCGCTGCTCGGTGTGGCGCTGCTGCTGCTGGCGGCGCGCCTCGACTACGGTCTGTGGCGCCGCTACGCGTGGGTCCTGCTGGGAGTGGCGGCCGCGCTGCTCGTGGTGCCGCTGCTGCCCTTCACGCGGGCGATCGCGCCCGAGCTGAACGGCGCGCGGCGCTGGATCACGCTCGGTCCGCTCACGCTGCAGCCCTCCGAAGTCGCGAAGCTGGCCGTCGTGGTCTGGGCCGCGATGCTGGCAGTACGCAAGGGTGCCGCGCTGAGGGACTTCAAGCGGGGCCTGCTGCCGTTCATCGTGGTGCTGGTGCCGCTGGCGGCGCTCATAGTGCTGGAGCCGGATCTCTCTACCGCGACGCTCGTTCTGCTGCTGGCCGGAGTGGTGCTGTTCACGGCCGGGGCGCGCATCGGGCATTTCCTGCTGCTCGGGATAGTACTGGTGCCGCTGGTGTGGCACGAGATCGTGAGCGCACAGTACCGCCTCGCCCGCATGGTCAGCTTCCTGAGCGCGGGTGGGGACGTGGAGGAGGCGAGCTGGCAGATCCAGCAGTCTCTCATCGGCATCGGCGCCGGGCGCTGGCTCGGCGTGGGTTTCGGCGAGGGCCTGCAGAAGCTGGGCTATCTGCCGTACGCGTACTCCGACTTCATCTTCAGCACGATCGGTGAGGAGTGGGGATTCCTCGGAGTCACACTGATGCTGGCGCTGCTGGCCCTCTATCTGTGGCTCGGCTTCCGCATCGCGCGCACCGCAGCTGATCCTTTCGGCACGCTGCTCGCCACCGGGCTCACCGCCATGATCGGGATCGCCGCGCTGCTGCACATCGGTGTCACGCTGGCTGTCGTGCCGACCACCGGTATCCCGCTGCCGTTCGTCTCGTACGGGCGCTCCAGCCTGATAATTTCGCTCGTGGCGACGGGCATCATCATCAGCGTGGCGCGCGGCCCGCGCCGCGCCAAGACGCGCTGATGCGGATCCTGATCGCGGGCGGGGGCACCGGCGGGCATCTGATGCCCGCCCTGGCACTGGCCGACGCACTGGTCGCCGAGCGTGGTGACGTGGAGCCGGTGCTGGTGGGCGCCGAGCGCGGGGTCGAGGCCAGGCTGCTGCCGTCGCGTCCCTGGCGCTATCACCTGCTTCCGGCAGAGCCGATTCACAGGCGCGCCTGGTGGCGCAACTTCCGCTGGCCCCTCATCCTGACCCGCCTGCTGCGCGAGGGCAGCCGAGTGCTCGCCGAGGAGCGGCCGGTGCTCGCGGTGGGCACCGGCGGTTACGCGGCCGGCCCCATCCTGACTCAAGCGCTGCGCCGCGGCATTCCCGTGGCCCTGCAGGAGCAGAACGCGTACCCAGGTTTCACCACGCGGAGGCTGGCGCGCCGGGCGCGTCAGATCCACCTCGGCTTTCCCGAAGCACGCCGCCATCTCTCGCCAGGCCCGGCAACGGAGGTGTTCGAGTTCGGCAACCCGATCGTGCCACCGCCCAGCCCCCATACTGACCGGGCCGCCGCGCGTGAGAAGCTGTCGATTGCGACCGACGCCCGCGTCGTGTTCGTGACGGGCGGCAGCCAGGGCGCACGCAGCATCAACCGCGCCGTGGCCGCCGCGCTGAGTGAGGGCCTGCTGGACGACGTGGTGGTGCTATGGGGCACGGGCATGGGCATGTGGGAGCAGTACCGCGGCTTCGACCTGCCGCCGCGGCGCCGCCTGCGGGCGTTCTGGGACCCGATCGGGCAGGCCTATGCTGCCTGCGACCTGGTGGTGGCACGCGCCGGCGCGATGTCGACCGCCGAGATCTGCGCCTGGGGCCTCCCCTCGGTGCTGATCCCGCTTCCGACCGCCGCGGCCGGGCACCAGTCTGAGAATGCGGAGGCCCTGGCCCGGGGTGGGGCGGCGGTCCACCTGCCGGACCCCTTGCTCGGGGGCGGACGGCTGGCCGAGGAGGTGCAGGGGCTCCTCGCGGACCCCGAGCGGCTGACACAGATGGGGGTCGCGGCGGCCGCCCGGGGGCACCCGAACGCATCCCAAAACATCGCCCGCCAACTCCTCGCCATAGTGAGCTAAGTCCAAGGGCTTTCGTAACTTTCGGGGTCGCCTTATATTGGCTTCCCGAGATGCCCCTATACGCCCCGGACGATCCCCGGCCCATCCATTTCATGGGGATAGCCGGCGCGGGTATGAGTGCGCTGGCGCTCATCGCCATGCGCCGGGGGGCACATGTCACCGGTTGCGATACCCACCCAGAAGGCGCCGCCGAGCTGGCCGATCTGGGTGCGACCATATCTGCAGGGCACGATGCAAGCCACGTAAGTGGCTCGCGGGCAGTGGTTTACACGGCCGCGGTGAGGCCGGACCACCCCGAGCTCGCTGCCGCCCGGGCGGCTGACATCCCGGTCATCGGCCGGGCTGATGCCCTCGCAGAGTTGGTGCGTGGCCGCACCGTGATCGGCGTGGGCGGTACTCACGGCAAGACGACCACCACGGCGATGGTCAGCCAGGCACTGGCCGCGGCCGGCAGGGATCCGACTGCGCTGGTGGGCGGACGGGTCGCCGCCTGGGAGGGCAACGCGCGGCTGGGGAGCGACGAGCTGTACGTCGTAGAGGCCGACGAGTACGACCGTGCACTGCTCAAGCTCGACCCGACCGTCGCGCTGATCGGCAACGTGGAAGCCGATCACCTGGAGTGCTACGAGGGTTCGGTGGATGCGCTCGAGGGCGCGTTCGCCGACTTCGCCGAGCGGGCCGAGCGCGCCGTGATCGGCGCCGACGATGCCGGGGCGAGCAGGGTCGGGCGGATCATCGACGTCCCCGTGTGGCGCGTGGGCGTGGCGGAGGGGTGCGACCTCAGGCTGAGCGACGTGTCGCGCGAGGCGGATGCCAGCACCGCGCGGCTCACGCTGCCCGACGGGACGCGGCACCGGTTGGTGCTCCGGGTGCCCGGCCTGCACAACCTGCGCAACGCGGGTATGGCGCTCGCTGCGGCGCTGGCCGTGGGGGCCGACGCGAAAGCGGCCCTCGAGGGATTGGCGCAGTTCGAGGGGGTGGGCCGGCGCTTCGAGGTGCTGGGCACTGCGCGGGGCGTGACGGTAGTCGACGACTACGCGCACCACCCGTCGGAAGTCGTGGCCACGCTCGCGGCGGCGCGGCAGAGCTACCCCGAGGCGCGGCTGGTGGCGGTGTTTCAACCGCACCTGTACTCGCGCACGCGGCTCATGGGGGACGCGATGGGGATCGGGCTGGCGATGGCCGACCTGGCGCTGGTCACCGACGTGTACGCCGCGCGCGAGGCGCCGATCGCGGGAGTATCGGGCAAGCAGGTGCTGAAAGCGGCGCGACGGGCCGGAGCCGAAGCGGAATGGGTACCACGGCGCGACGAGCTCACGGCGCGCCTGGCCGAGGTGGTGGCCGACGGTGACGTGGTGCTGACCCTCGGAGCGGGCGACATCACGGAAGTGGGGCGGGACCTGTTGCGCCGCCTCACGAGCGCGGCGGCGTGAAGCGGCGGCTCGTCCTCGCGGTGCTGGGCGCGTGCCTGGTGGCCGCAGCGGTGCTGCTGGCTCCGGTGGGACTGCGGCGGGTGGCGTTCTTCCGGGTGCGGCAGGTGGAGCTGGTCGGGCTGCGCTACCTCGCGCCCGAACAGGTGCTGGCCACGCTGCGGATCGCGCAGGACCGGCATCTGTTCGATCCGACCGGCGAGCTGGAGCAACGCGCGGCGGCGATTCCCGGCGTGCAGCGCGTGGAGCTGCGGCGCAGCCTGCCGGGGACACTGCGCCTGACGTTCGTGGAGCGCATCCCGGTGGCGTTCGCGCCGGGACCGGCGGGGCTGGTGCCGCTCGACGGCGAGGCGCGTCCGCTGCCGTACGATCCGGCGCTGACGGGATTCGAACTGCCTGTGATCGAGCGGGCCGACTCGCTGCTGACGGATGCGCTGGAGCGCGTGCACGCGGCCGACTCGGTACTGTTCCAGCGGGTGGATGCAGCGCGGCGCGGCACCGGTGCGACCGTGGTACTTCAACTGGGGGCGAAGCAGGTGCTGCTCAGGGCCAAGCCGACGATCGAGGACATCCGCGCGGTGGAGACGGTGCGCAGGCATCTGCACCGGGCCGGCCGTGATTTCGGCACGCTCGACGCCCGATACGCGGGGTGGGTCGTCGTGCGCCGGGGGCGGGCATGAAGCGCGAGCTCCTGGTCGGGGCGCTCGACCTCGGCAGTACGAAGACCTGCGCGATAATCGCGGAAGCCGGCGGCAACGCAAAGACACCCAAGGTGCGGGTGCTCGGCGTGGGGCTCGCGAAGACGACGGGCGTCAAGGGCGGCGCAGTGAGGGACATCGAGGAGACGGCCCGGTCGGTGGACGCGGCAATGCGCGACGCCGAGCGCATGGCCGGGGTGAAGGTGCCGACGGTGTACTGCGGCGTGTCCGCGGCGCACGTTCGCACCAAGGTGGAAACCGGACTCGCGTCGGTGACCGGCGACGAGGTGCGGCGCCAGGACGTGGACCGCGTCGACGAGGTGGCGCGCCGCGTATCGCTGTGGGACGGATACGAGCTGATGCACTCCATCCCACTCGAGTACAAAGTCGACAACCAGGGCGCCATCAGCGACCCCGTCGGGATGACCGGCCTCAGGCTCGAGGTGGAGATGTGCCTCATCGGCGTGTACACGCAGGCCGCCCGCAACCTGGGCCGCGCCGTCAAGAAGGCCGGCTACGGAGTCGCCCAGCTGGTGCTGGAGCCGCTGGCGGCGTCGCTGGCCGTGCTCACCGAGGACGAGCGGGAGCTGGGCTGCGCGCTGGTAGACGTGGGCGGAGACGCGACCACGGTGGCGATATTTCACGAGGGCAAGCTACGCTTCGTGGATTCGCTGCCGTTCGCGGGCGCGCGGATCACGAGCGATCTGGTGCAGGGGCTGAGCGTGCCGCAGGCCGACGCCGAGCGGATCAAGGAGCGCTGGGGCTCGGCCTACACGCCGGGGGTGAACCCCGACGAGATGCTCGAGCTGCCCGGAACGCCGGGGCAGGGGGCCAGAGGTGCCAAGCGGGAGCTCATCGCGCATATCATTCAGGAGCGCGTGGACGAGATCCTCGGCTTGGTGCTCACGCAGGTGGAGACAGCGGGGTATGCGGGAAGGCTGCCCGCAGGTGTTATCCTGACGGGTGGAGGCGCCCAGCTCGCGGGGGTGGTCGAGCTGGGGCGAGAGGTGTTCGCCATGCCCGTGAGGCGTGGAGTGCCGGAGAGCGGGATTACCGGCCTCGTGGACAGTGTTCAGTCGCCGCGCTACGCGGAGCCCGTCGGGCTCGCCATGTACGGCGCGCAGCATATTCAGGGAGACGAGTACGCCGGCGCCGGACGGCTTTTCGGCCCGGTCAAGCGCTGGCTGCAGGAGTTCTTCTAACCGCCGTGAACGAGGGACCCATGGTCTTCGAACTCGAGGAAACGGTTTCCAAGAACGCGAACATGAAGGTGTGCGGCGTGGGCGGTGGTGGTGGCAACGCCGTGAACCGCATGATCGCGGAGCAGCTTTCCGGGTGTGAGTTCATCTCGGTCAACACCGACGCGCAGGCGCTGATGCACAACAACGCCGACGTGAAGGTGCAGATCGGCAAGAAGCTCACCCGCGGGCTGGGTGCCGGGGCCCGGCCGGAGATCGGGCGGCAGGCCATCGAGGAGAACCGGGACGACACGCTCCGGGTGCTCGAAGGCGCCGACCTGGTGTTCGTCACCTGCGGCATGGGTGGCGGCACGGGGACCGGGGCCGCTCCCATCATCGCGCAGCTCTCCCGCGACGTGGGCGCGCTCACCGTCGGCATCGTGACCAAGCCGTTCCTGTTCGAGGGACGCAAGCGGATGCGCCAGGCCGAGATCGGCATCGCCGAGATGCGCAAGCACGTCGACACCATGATCGTGGTGCCGAACGAGCGGTTGCTGGCGGTGGTCGGCAAGAACGTCCCGTTCCAGGAGGCGCTCAAGAAGGCCGACGAAGTCCTGCTGCACGCCACACAGGGCATCTCGACGCTGATCAGCGTGACGGGGCTGGTGAACGTGGACTTCGCCGATGTGCGCACGGTGATGCAGAACGGCGGCTCGGCGCTGATGGGCATGGGCATCGGGCGCGGCGAGGACCGCGCGGTGGAGGCGGCCCAGCAGGCCATCACCAGCCCGCTGCTCGACAGCGTCTCGATCGCAGGCTCCACCGGGGTGCTCGTCAACATCACCGGCGGCGAGGACATGACTCTGGGCGAGGTCAACCAGATCAGTGAGGTGATCCACGACGCCGCCGGCGATCAGGCGGAGATCATATTCGGCGCAGTGCACGATGCGGCAATGGACGGCGAGATCCGCGTGACGGTGATCGCCACCGGGTTCGACAAGACGGCCCAGCAGCAGGAGAGCCCCTTCGCGCGCGGGGGGACGGCGGCGGGGGTGCTGCCGTTCCCGCAGCAGCAGCAGCAGCGGCCGGCCAAGCCGTTCTCCAAGCCGGCCGCCCAGCCGGCCGACCCGGGGGCCGAAGCGCCCGAGATCTCCGAGATGGAGATTCCGACCTTCATCCGGCGCCAGATGGACTGATGCGGCGGCAGGCACTTCCGCTGGCCGTCGTCGTGCTGGCGCTGATCGTGACGCTGGTGTGGACGGCGGGGGAGGCGTGGTCCGACCGACCGCTGCCCGTGGCGGCTCCCATAGTGGTCACCACGGCCTACATGGAGCGTGCCGATACGCTGCGCCGCAACGAATTCCCCCAGACCCTCTTCGCGCGCCACAACATCGCAGGGAACGATCTGGTCGCCCTGCTCGACGCGGCCGACGGCATCAACTGGCGCCGCGTCAAGGCGGGCCAGGTGTTCGGCTTCCGTTACGCCATCGGGTCGGAGACACCCGACCGCGTCACCATGCGGCTGGGAGACGAGCGCATCCTCGTGCTGCGCCGCGACTCGGGCGCGGCGTGGCGCGGCGAGTCGGAGGAGATCCTGTGGTCGGTGGAGGTGCGCAGGGTGGCGGGGATCATCGAGTCGTCCCTGTACGAAGCCATGGAGGAGTACATACCGGACTCCGTCCTCTCCCCCGAGCAGCGGCGCCTCCTGGTTTGGGATCTGGGTGACGGCGTGTACGGATGGGTGGTGGACTTCACGCGTGACAACTATCCGGGCGACCACTTCACGGTGCTGTACGAGCGGCTCACGTCGCCGCTCGGGGACGTGCGCTACGGGCGCGTTCTCGCCGCCAGAGTGGAGACGCGCGGCGAGGAGAACACGGCCTACGTGATCACGGGACGGGACGGGCTCAACCACTACTACGATGCCGAGGGACGCTCGCTCAAGCGCGCGTTCAAGCTCTATCCGGTGGCGTTCAAGTACATCTCCTCGGGTTTCTCGCGCAGCCGGTTCCATCCCATCCTCAAGACGAGGCGTCCCCATCTGGGCGTCGACTACGCCGCGCGCCGGGGCACCGACGTGGTCGCGACCGGTGACGGGGTCGTCACGCGCGCGGGCACGTGGGGCGGCTACGGGAGGGTGGTGGTCATCAGGCATCCCAAGGACATCGAGACCCGCTACGCACACCTCGACCGCATTGCGTCGGGCATCCGGGCGGGCGTTCGCGTGACTCAGGGCCAGCGCATCGGGTTTGCCGGCATGACCGGTCTCGCCAGCGCTCCCCACGTGCACTACGAATTCATCAAGAACGGCCGTCATACCGACCCGCGGCAGGCGGCGCGCTTCGGCCAGGGAGAGCCGGTGCCCGCAGAGCGCCGCGCAGAGTTCGAGAGCATCCGCATCTACTACGACCGTCTCCTCGACTACCGTCCCCGTCCCCCGCTCGCCGCGAGCAGCGACTGACCCTCTTTGCGGGTATAACTAGGCGTGGACATCTACCCTGCGATCGACATCGAGGGCGGCCGCCTGGCGCGCGCGCCCGTTAAGCCAGCCGGCGGCGCCTCCGATCCGGTCGCACGCGCCGAGGCGTTCCGCGCCGAGGGGGCGGCGTGGATCCACGTGGTCGACCTGGATCGCGCCTTTGGCCGGGGCGACAACGGCGCGCTGGTGCGGCGAGTGTGCGCGGTTTCCGGTGTCGCCGTGCAGGTGGGCGGCAACGTGGACGACTCCGGCTGGGCGCGGGAGCTGGTCGATGCGGGAGCCGCGCGGGTCGTGTTCGGCCTGGCCGCGGCGCTCGACCCGGAGCTTCTGGGGCGGCTGGTGGCGGCCGTGGGGGCGCCGCGCGCCGCCGTGGCGATCGACGTGCGCGACGGAGTCCCGACGCTGCGCGCCTCCGGGCCCGTCTCCTTCCCACTGGCCGACATCGCGGAACGCGTGCGGCAAGCCGGCGTAGAGACGGTGGTTCACCGCGACCTGGACAGGGACGGTGCGCTGTCGGGGGCCGACGTGGGGGCCGCCGCGGCGCTCGCGGGGAGCGGGCTCCGAGTGATAGCCGCAGGAGGGGTGGCGTCGCTGCGGGAGCTGGAGCGGGCGGCCACGAGCGCGCTGTCGGGGATGATCGTGGGCCGCGCTCTGCTCGAGGGGGTGTTCACGCTGCGGGAGGCGATCGCGTGCTCGGCGTGACTCTCGCAGTCCTGGCCTGCGCGGCGGTGGCGGGTGCCGTCTACTTGGGGCGCGAGCGGCTCGGGCCCGAGGGTGTCGGCATGGCGCTGCTGCGCACCGCGGGACTGGGTGCACTCGTTCTCATGCTCATCAACCCGACGCGAACGGCGCGCGTCGCAGGTGGCTCGGCCACGGTGCTGCTCGACGCATCGCTCAGCATGGCGGCGGCGGGCGGACGCTGGACCGAGGCGCTCGACAGCGCGCTCTCGCTCGCGGGTGAGAGCGGTGAGGTACTGCGCTTCGGCGTCGCAGTGACTCCCCTCGACACCCTGCCGCCGGGTGACGGCATCTCCCGGATCGGAGCGGGCCTCACGCAGGCCGGCGCCCGCGGCGGGCCGGTGGTTGTCGTGACCGACGGAGAGCTGGCCGATGCAGCCGCGCTCCCTCCCTCCCTCGTGGCCGGCGCGACGTGGGTCGTGCTGCCGCGCGACACGCTGCCCGGTGCGGGACTGCTGGAAGCGGTGCTGCCGGAGCAGGTGGCTCCGGATGACTCGATCCCCATCAGACTCACGCTGGGCACCTGGGGCGCTCTCGCCGCGCGCAGCGCCACGGTCGAGCTGCGCGAGGGGGAGCGCCGCCTGCTGGCGCGGGACGTCGAGCTGCCGCCGCCCCCCGCGGTGGCACAGCGCCGCATCGTGCTTGCACCGGGAACGCTGGGCCGCGGCGACCACGTGCTGCACCTGCGCGTGACGGCGGCGGGCGACGCGGAGCCGCGCGACGACGAGCGTATCCGCGTCGTAACGGTGTCGGAGGAGCCCGCAGTGGCCGTGATCGTGGACCCGCCGGACTGGGAGGGCCGATTCCTGGTCCAGGCCCTCGGTGAAGTGACCGGCAGTGCGGTGCGCGGATATGCTCGGCCCGACTCGGCGCGTTGGGTGGACATGAGGACCCTGGAGCCGGTGCCGGAGCGCTCGGTTCGGACGGCGGCGCGCCGGGCCGCTCTGCTCGTGCTGCGCGGCAGCCGCGAGCATCCCTTCTTGATCGACCGTGCCGGGCCCGTGTGGCACTGGCCGGCGGGCAGCGACACCCTGGTGGAGCTGTTTGCAGGCGACTGGTACGTGCGGCGCACGGTGCCCGCGTCACCGCTGGCCGGCCGCCTCGCCGGGGTGGCGTGGGATTCCCTGCCTCCTCTCACCGGGGTGGTGCCACTGGCTCCGGCCGAAGAAGAGTGGACGGCGCTGGCCGCACGCCAGGGACGCCGCGGCGTGGCACGCGCGGTGCTGGTGGGCACCCAGGTAGATGGCCGGCGCGAGCTCACCACCGCGGGTGCGGGGCTGTGGCGCTGGGGGTTCCGCGGCGGGGCACCGCGTGAGGCGTATCGCGCGTTCGTTGCAGCCGGTGTGGACTGGCTGCTGCGCTCCGCGGTGACTCCGCGCGCCGCGCCGCTCACGGCGAGCCGGGTGGTGCCGCGCGGTATCCCCGCTGCATTCCGTTGGAGCGCGGCAGAGGTGCCTGACTCTGCGGAGGTGGTGGTTGCGGGCGACAGCGTGCAGCGCGTGACCCTGCGGTTCGACCCCGACGGACTCGCGCAGGTAGCTTTGGAGCCGGGTGTGTATCGCTGGTCGACTGCGGCAGCGGGAGGCGCGCGCGGCGTGACGGTGGTGGAGTCCTATTCGAGCGAGTACCCGCCGGCGCCCGTGATGGCGCCCCCGGAGGGACCCGCGGCCGGCTTCCGCGTTGTCGAGCTGGCGGCGCGCCGGCAGTGGTGGCTCTTCCTCGTGGTCGTGCTCGCGCTTTCGGGGGAGTGGGCGTGGCGCCAGCGGCGGGGGCTGCCGTGAGGGGCGGGCTGTGGCGCCGCATCAAGGAGGTGGCGCTCACCGACGTGTCGGTTCTGGTGAAGGGAATGGACCACGACACGCTGGAGGACGTGGAGCGCATTCTGGTGGAGGCCGACTTCGGCTCGGTCGGCCTGGAGCTCGCAGAAGAGCTGGAGCAGCAGCTGCGTCGCGGCAAACTGAAGAACGAGCCTGCGGCCCGGGCGTGGCTCGCCGGACGCATCGCTGCCTATCTCCCCGAGGGGCACGCGCCCGACTTGAACCTCGGCGACGGCATGGGGCCGGCCGTCATCCTGGTGCTCGGTGTGAACGGGGTGGGAAAGACGACGGTCATCGCGCGGCTCGCGCGCCGTCTCGCCGGGCAGGGCAAGAGCGTGCTGCTGGCCGCCGCCGATACCTACCGCGCCGGCGCCAGCGAGCAGCTCGAGGTGTGGGCCGAGCGGCTCGGGGTGCCGTGCGTAACCGGATCCAAGAAGGGGGATCCCGCAGCCGTTGCCTTCGACGCGGTGGAGGCTGCGCAGGCGCGCGGCATCGACGTGGTGCTGGTCGACACGGCGGGCCGGCTGCACACGCACGACGATCTGATGGAGGAGCTCAAGAAGATCGCGCGCGTGGTGGGCCGTAAACAGGACGGCGCGCCGCACGAGAGCCTGCTCGTGCTCGACGGTACCGTGGGCCAGAACGCGCTGCAGCAGGGTAGGGCGTTCTCGGCCGCCGTGCCCGTGACCGGGCTCGTAATCACGAAGCTGGACGGGACCGCCAAGGGCGGAGCGGTGGTGCGGCTGCGCCACGAGCTGGGGCTCCCCATCGTATTCGTGGGCGTGGGTGAGGGGCTCGAGGATCTCGAGGTGTTCGACCCGGAGAGCTTCACAGAGCGAATGCTGTCCGACTGATGGCCCTGAGGCTCGATCAGTCCGTCCAGTTCCTCAAGGGCGTGGGACCCCGGCGGGCGGAAGCGTTCACCCGAATGGGCGTGGACACCGTCGAGGATCTGCTGTACCACGTGCCGCACCGCTATCTCGACGCCACGACCGTGACGCCGATCGCGAAGGCCGACGTCGGCAGCCAGGTCGCGGTCGTGGGACGCGTGGTTTCCAAGGCCGTGGTGCCCACACGCAAGCGGCTCCGCATCTTCCGCGCGGTGCTGCGCGACGACTCCGGAGTCATCGAGTGCGCCTGGCCCGGACAGGCCTTCCTGGACCGCGTCATCAAGCAGGGGCAGCTGCTGCTCGTCACCGGACCGGTGAAGTACTACCACGGACGCCAGATAGCGCCGCGGGAGCAGGTCGTGCTGGCGGACGCGGACGAGACGGGGGAGTCGGACGCCATTGCGGGCGGCATCGTGCTGCCTGTGTATCCCGCCACCGAGGGATTGAGCCACCGGCTGGTGCGCCGTCTGGTGGCCGATCATCTGGACGAGATGGTGGCCGTCGCGGACGACACCCTTCCTCAGGGCCTGCGCCGCGCAGCCGGGGTGCCCGATCTGAGGGCCGCGTTTCTCCGCCTGCACCGCCCCGCGGCCCCCGGCGATTGGGAAGCGGGCCGGCGTCGGCTCGCGCTGGACGAGCTGTTCGACCTGCAGCTCGTCGTGGCACGTGCGCGGCACCTTGCGAAGGCGGCGCAGAAGGGACCTCACTTCGCACTCGAGAAGGCGCTCACCACGCAGCTCAAGCACGCGCTCCCGTTCGAGCTCACCGCCGGACAGAAGCGGGCCATTCGCGAGATCACCGCAGACATGACCGGTGATGCGCGGATGCACCGCCTGCTGATGGGTGACGTGGGCACGGGCAAGACCGTGGTGGCGCTGTTCGCTATGCTGCTCGCCGTGGAGAACGGCTACCAGGCCGTGTTCATGGCGCCCACCGAGCTGCTGACCGAGCAGCACGGGCGCACCCTGGCGGAGCTGCTCGAGCCGCTCGGCATCAGGCCCGAGATCCTGCTCGGACGGCTGACCGCCGCCGAGAAGGCGGCCGTTCGCGAGCGCATTGCAGGCGGCGGCGCGCGTGTGGTGGTGGGCACCCACGCACTGATCCAGGAAGCCACCGACTTCCGGCGGCTCGGCCTGGTGGTGATCGACGAGCAGCACCGGTTCGGGGTGGAGCAGCGCTCGGCCCTGATCGAGAAGGGGGAGGCGCCCGACGTGCTGCTGCTCTCGGCCACCCCGATTCCGCGCACTCTCGCACTCACGCTGTACGGCGATCTGGACATCTCGGTGCTGAAGCAGAAGCCCAAGGGACGCGCGCCGGTGAAGACGGGGGTCCGCTCCAGTAAGGACCGCGGCAAGGTGTACCAGTTCATCAAGGAGCGCGTGGCGCAGGGCCGCCAGGTGTACGTTGTGTATCCGGTGATCGAGGAGTCGGAGCGCACCGACCTGAAGGCGGCCACGACCATGGCTGAAGAGCTGGAGCGCAAGCTCGCGCCGCTGCGGGTGGGCCTCGTGCACGGGCGCGTGAAGGCGGAGGAGCGGGAAGCGACCATGCGCAGCTTCCGCGACGGTGAGCTCGACGTGCTGGTGGCCACGACCGTCATCGAGGTCGGCATCGACGTGCCCAATGCCACGGTGATGCTGATAGAGCACCCCGAGCGGTTCGGGCTGGCGCAGCTGCACCAACTGCGCGGCCGCGTGGGACGCGGCGCCGAGGAGAGCCACTGCATCCTCATGTGCGATGAAGGGAGCGCGCTGTCCCGGCTCAGGCGCTTCGCACGCACGCAGGACGGCTTCAAGATCGCCGAGCTGGATCTGCAGGAGCGCGGCATGGGGGAGCTGGCCGGCAAGCGTCAGGCGGGTGGATTCAGCCTGCGCTACGCCGACCTGGAGGCGGATGGCGACCTCGTGGTGGCAGCTCGCAAGGCCGCTCTAACGCTGATCGAGCGCGACTCCACCCTGTCCGCGCCGGAGAACGCGCCGCTGCGCGCCCGCATCGAGCGCCGCTACGAGCGCGGCATGGAGCTGTTCCGGGTGGGGTAGGGGCCAGCTGGCACGGCCCCGTGCGCTCCCGGAGCTCCCCGCCAGACATCACCAAACCCATGACTGACAACAACTTACATGCAGCCGGCCCGGGTGGGTTGACATATCAACAATCGTTGATATAATGCGTCATGCCCAAGACGCAACGACCCGACCTGTCGCAGGCCCTGGTCCGCTACCGCGCGCTCTCCGACGAGACGCGGATGCAGATCATGCACATGCTGGTGGGAAAGGAACGCTGCGTTTGTGAGCTGGCCGATGCGCTTTCGGTGTCGCAGCCGCTGCTGTCGCACCATCTCAAGACGCTGAGGGAGAGCGGGCTGGTGCAGGTCAGGCGCAGCGGGCGCTGGATGCATTACTCGCTCGACGCAGACGCGCTGGACGAGGCGGCGGGCGCTCTCGCGGAGGTGGCTGCCAGCCACCGGAAGACTGCCCAGATCAAGCGGATGTGCTGCTGATTTTTTTTGGCTGAACGCATAAACGAACGTTGATGTAACGGAGGAGGGATCGTGGCGGACAATCTGAAGGAAACAGTGAGGGACCACTACGCGGAGGCCGCGCGCAGGGCCGCGGACGGGCAGGTTGCCGACAGCGTGGAGGAGGCGGCGCGCGAGCTGGCTCTGTGCTGCGACGACAGCGGCCAGAGCTGCTGCGGCGAGCCCGTGGCGCTGAGCTTCTACGGTGAGAGAGAGCTGGACGAGCTGCCGCCCAAGGCCGCGCTCGCATCGCTGGGCTGCGGCAACCCCACGGTGCTGGCCGAGCTGGCGGA
Organism: Gemmatimonadota bacterium; assembly: GCA_039586895.1. GTDB lineage: Bacteria > Gemmatimonadota > Gemmatimonadetes > Gemmatimonadales > GWC2-71-9 > WVYX01. The sequence continues at coordinate 45,121 of JBDHJM010000004.1, forward strand.
AGGGGAAGTGGTGCTGGACCTCGGATCGGGCGGCGGCATCGATGTGCTGCTTTCCGCCAAGCGGGTCGGCACCAGCGGCAAGGCCTACGGGCTGGATATGACCGACGAGATGCTGGAGCTGGCGCGCGAGAACCAGCGCAAAGCCGGGGTCGAGAACGTGGAGTTCCTCAAGGGGGAGATCGAGGACATTCCGCTGCAGGACGAATCGGTCGACGTGATCATCTCCAACTGCGTGATCAACCTCTCGGCCGACAAGGACGCCGTTCTGCGCGAAGCGTATCGAGTGCTGCGGCCGGGCGGCCGGTTCGCGGTGAGCGACATAGTGGCGCGCAGCCCGATTCCCCAGAACTTACGGCAGGACGCCGCGAAGTGGTCGGCGTGCCTCTCGGGCGCGCTCGAAGAGGCGGACTATCGTGGAAAGCTGGCGGACGCTGGGTTCGAGGGAGTGGACGTGGAGGCCGAGCGCACCTTCGCGATCACCGGCGCGGGGCAGTTCATGAGCGCATTCGTCCGCGCTACCAAGCCGGCGCGCTAGCCAGCGCGCCGCGCGCATTCAGGGGCCGGTTGGGCTACCCGCTCAGCCGGCCTCTGCTTCGTCTGCTTTCGCCGCCAGGATGAAGTCGCTCTCGGTGAGGCCGTCGATCTTGTGGGTCCAGATGGTGAGGCGGACCTTGCCCCACGCCAGGTAGATGTCGGGGTGATGCCCCTCTGCCTCGGCGATCGCGCCGACCCGGTTGGTGAAGTCGAGTGCCTGCGCGAAGTCCTCGAACGAGTACTCCTTTTCGAGGTGGTGCTCCTCGACCGCCTGCCAGCCGGTGCCCAGCAGGGCCATCAGCTCGGTGATCTGGGCACCCTTGAGCGGCGGTACGCCGCCGCGGCACGGGACGCAGTGCTTCTTGGAGAGATCTTCTGTCATCGTATTCAGAACTTCAGGCTGAGTCCCAGTTCGGTGGGGGTGGAGTAGACCTCTAGAGGAGTGTACGGGATGTTCTTCGGCTTGTCATCGTCGTAGAGCAGATCCACCAGGAACATGCCGCCCGTGAACACCAGCGTGATCTGCCCGCCCAGCAAGAGGTTCTGTGCCCGCTGTCTGTGGGTGGCATAATCCTGGAACAGCGACTCCACCTGGGGGTCCGCATACACCGGGCCGCCGGGCCCGGAGACGATCTCGCAGTTGGCCAACGTCTGACCGTCGTTGAACAGATCAGGTTCGCAGAGGTTCCGCATCTGGTCCAGGGCGTCGTCCGCGGTCGCAGCGTTCACGCCGGCGCCAACGATGAGCGCGCCGCTGAGAGCGAGGCCGGCCCAGCGGCCCCAGTGCGACACGCTGGCGTACCACGGCCTGCCTCCCGAAGTCTGACTCGTGAACTCCTCCTGCGCGTGGAGCTCAGCGAGCGGGAGCGTTGCCAGCAGGGCGGCGAGGGCCGCGGTCGTGATAGCAGTGCGGAGCATCGTGCGTCTCCTGCTCTACCCCCGCACCCGTCATTGTTCCGGGACGGGTGCGCCCAGCACATGAAGCTTACCGCGCCCGTCCAGAATGAAAAGCTCTCCCCCATCCACCACGGGCGGCTGGTCGATGGGTGGCCGGAACTGACGGCGCCAGCGGGGCTCCGGATCGCCTGGCACCACCCACCATATCTCCCCCTCCACCGTGCCGAGGAGGACGCCCTCGCCGAGCGGCACGGCCGTGGCGCGGACGGTCACCCCGAGCGCAAGCGTAAGCGCGCCGGCCGGGTCGCGCAGTGGTATACGCCACAGCGTGCCGTGCAGCGTCACGACGAAAACCGTGTCGCGCGCGATTGCCGGGGCGCCGAATACCGGCTCTCCCAGGGGCTGCTCCCACAGCTGATCCAGAGTGGTACGGTCATACGCGGCGACGAACCCGTCCGGTGTGGTCACCACCAGCACGCTGCCGCTCACTGCCGGCGGACTGATGACGGTGCCCGGAGTCAAGGCGCTCGCCTCCACTTGGCCGTCTTCGGCCCCGACCAGGAACAGGGAGTCTTCGGTGGCCACTATGAGCAGGGAGTCGAGCACCGTCACGCCCGCCCGCAGCGGCCGCGGGAAGGGGCGGCTCCAATGCGGCTCGCCGGTGGCGGCGTCAAAGGAGAACAGCCAGCCGGTCGCGGTGGCAGCGAACACGCGCGCTCCCCGTACGGCGAGCGGACCGGCCACGGGCCCGATGGTCGCATCCCACCGCTTCTTGCCGGTGCCGAACTCATAGCCGTGCAGCCTTCCCTTGGCGTCGCCGGATGCGGCGAACACCATCTCACCGTCGAACACGGCGCCGGTGGCACTCGGACCCTTGAGGCGCGACTGCCACACGCGAGCGCCGCTGTGTCTCAGGTAGAGCGACAGCTTGTTGTCCGATCCCTGGGTTACCACGACGCTGTCTCCCAGGGCGACGGGCCCGGCGGCGGAGCGTCCGATTCCCGCGTCCCACAGCAGTACGAGCGAGTCGGGCAGGTGTTCGCCCGCGGAGGGCGACCTGTCGGGTTCTCCCAGGTACGTCGTCGAGTGGCGCGGCTCCACCTGGGGCGGAGGCACCGCTCTCGTGGAGCACGCGAGCGCGTTGACACCGATGAAGGCTGCGGCTACGATACCGGCCGCATGCCGGAGCCGATACGTATCAGCGAGCTTCACGCGCACGAGGGCCAGGAGGTGGCGGTCCGCGGGTGGGTGATGACGACTCGATCCAGCGGGAAGATCGGGTTCGCCACGCTGCGTGACGGAACCGGATACCTCCAGGTCGTCGTTGCCAAGAAGGAAGTGGACGACGCCGTCTGGGATGCGTTCCGCGGGCTCACGCAGGAGACCAGCGTGGCGGTGACGGGGCTCGTGCGGGCGGACGACCGCGCGCCGGGCGGTGTCGAGCTCACCGTGTCCGGCATAGCGGTGCTCGGAGCGAGCACGGACTTCCCAATCACTCCCAAGGAACACGGCACCGCCTTTCTGTTCGAGCGCCGCCACCTGTGGCTGCGCAGCCGCCGCCAGGTAGCCATCATGCGCGTGCGGCACGAGGTAGTCCAGGCGATCCGCGACTTCTTCCACGAGCGCGGCTTCGTACTCGTGGACACGCCGATACTGACCGGCTCCATCGGAGAATCGGCCGGCACTCTGTTCGAGACCGAGTACTTCGACCACGGGTCCGCATACCTGGCACAGACGGGACAGCTCTATCTGGAGGCCGCCGCCGCGGCGCTGGGCAAGGTCTACTGCTTCGGGCCCACCTTCCGCGCCGAAAAGTCCAAGACCCGGCGCCACCTCACCGAGTTCTGGATGGTGGAGCCCGAGGTCGCCTGGTACGACTCTGAAGACAACATGAGGCTGCAGGAGGACTTCGTCTCCTACATCGTGAGCCGCTGTCTGGAGCGGCGTGCCGCCGAGCTCGCGGAGCTCGAGCGGGACACCGCACCGCTGGAGCGGGTCGCGCCCCCGTTCGCCCGCATCTCCTACACCGACGCTATAGCCAAGCTGGGTGAGCTCGGCTCGGACGTCGAGTGGGGCCAAGACCTGGGCGGGGACGAGGAAACCCTGCTGGCCGGCGCCTTCGACCGCCCGGTGTTCGTCTACAACTACCCCAGGGCCGTGCGTGCGTTCTACATGAAGCAAAACCCCGAGGACCCCCGCACGGTTCTCAACAACGACTGCCTTGCTCCCGAGGGCTACGGTGAGATCATCGGAGGCAGCCAGCGTGAGGACGACCACGACCTGCTGCTCGGCCGGATCCGGGAGCTGGGCCTGCCCGAAGAGGCGTACGGCTGGTACCTCGACCTGCGCAAGTACGGCACGTACGTGCACTCCGGGTTCGGCCTCGGAGTGGAGCGCACCGTGGCGTGGATCTGCGGCATCCCCCACGTGCGCGAAGCGATCGCATTCCCCCGGATGATGACCCGGCTCTACCCGTAGCCGCTCAACTCTCCTCGCCCTTCGCTTCGTCCCACAGCCGGTCCAGCGCGTCCAGACCGGACGTGTGCATCTCGACGCCGCGCTCCGCTGCCAGCGCCTCGATGCGGCGGAACCGGGTCTCGAACTTGCCGTTGGCGCCCTCCAGTGCGGCGCGCGGGTCGCAGCCCAGCTTGCGTGCCAGGTTCACGACGGCAAACAGGAGATCGCCGATCTCCCCCGCCACGCGCTCCTGCTCCGCGCCGTCGTCCAGCTCACTGTCGAGCTCCGCCAGCTCCTCGCGGACCTTCTCCAGCGGTCCGTGCGCGTCGGGCCAGTCGAAGCCGACTCCGGCGGCGCGCTCCTGCAGCCGGTAGGCCTGCAGCAGAGCGGGCAGGGTTGGGGGCAGTCCGTCCAGCACGCTGGGCGGCTCGTCGCCGTGCTCGCTCAGCTTGGTGCGCTCCCAGGTGTCGCGCTCCAGCTGGACCGGCGCGCCGTCCTGCTTGTCGGGAAACAGGTGCGGGTGCCGGCGCCACATCTTGCGCTCAACGGCGCGCGTGAGGTCCTCGGCACCGAACCGTCCTGCCTCCTCGGCGAGCACGATCTGGAAGGCCACGTGCAGGTAGACGTCACCCAGCTCGGTGAGCAGCTCGGCTGGTTCGTGGGCGATTGCGTGGTCGAGCTCGAGTGCCTCTTCCACGAGATAGGGACGCAGCGTCTGCGGCGTCTGGGCGGCATCCCACGGACACCGCTGCCGCAGCTCGCGCACGAGCTCGACGATGCGTCCAAGCGCTGATGGTTCTTGCATTTGCGTCATTGCGCCGGTACAATACGCGCCGGTCTGTGAACGTGTCAACGAGTAACCCGGCGAACCGCGCTTGGGTGGAGGTGGACCTGGGGAACCTGGTCGCCAACGCGCGGACCGTGCTGGCTGCGGCACGGGGGGCGGCTCTCCTTCCCATGGTGAAGGCCGATGCCTACGGGCTGGGCGCCGTGGCGGTGTCCCGCGCGCTCGGCGCGGTCGATACGTGGGGCTACGGGGTCGCCACCGTGGACGAGGCGGTGCAGCTGCGGCAGGCGGCGATCCGACATCCCATCGTCGTGCTCACGCCCGCACTCGCCGCGCAGCTCCCGGATTACCGCGAACACGACCTGCGCGCGGTGTTGGACGATCCCGCCGTGATCGAGCGGTGGGATCTGCCGTTCCATCTGGAGATCGATACGGGCATGGCGCGCTGCGGCATTCGCTGGGACGACGCGGAGCGCATCGCGGCATGTGCCTCTCCCGTGCTGGAGGGGGCGTTCACGCACTTCTCCGCAGCCGACCGGGGGCCGGACGGCGTGGAGCTGCAGTGGACCCGCTTCGAGAACGCGCTGGCTGCGCTCGGCGAGCGCCCCCGGCTGGTGCACGCCGCAAACAGCGCCGGCGTGTGGCGGCTGCAGCGGCGGCTCGACCTGGCACGGCCGGGGATATTCCTGTACGGGGGGGAGCACGCCCCCGACCTGGATCCGCCACGCCAGGTGGCCGCGCTGCGTGCCCCGGTAGTCAGCCTGCGGCAGCTGCCCCGGGGCGAGACGGTGAGCTACGGCGGCGACTGGGCGGCGCCCACGGACACGGTGGTTGCGACGCTCGGCGTCGGGTACGCCGACGGAGTGCCGCGCGCAATGGCGGGGAAGGGCGAGGTGCTGCTGGGAGACCGGCGCCTGCCGTTGGTGGGCCGAGTCACCATGGACTTCGTGATGGTGGACTGCGGCCAGAACGGGGGGGGCGTGCGTGTGGGGGACGTCGCGACCCTGTTCGGCAGCGATGGTGACGCCACGATCGGTCTCGATGAATTCGCGGGCTGGGCGGGAACGATCTCGTACGAGTCGCTCACCAGCCTGGGGCGGCGCGTGCCGCGCCTGCATCGCGGGACCTGATGCGGGCCGGACGAGTCGCACTGGTAGTGCTGGACGGCATGGGGATCGGCGCCGCGCCGGACGCGGCGGCGTACGGCGACGCCGGCAGCGACACGTTGGGCAACGTGGCACACGCCGTGGGCGGACTCGAGCTGCCGTATCTCGAGGCGCTGGGATTGGGCTGCTGCCGCCCACTGCATGGGATGCGCTGTGACCGGCCGCTGGCGGCCCACGGGGTGGCGCTCCCGAGCTCGGAGGGGAAGGACAGCACGACCGGGCACTGGGAGCTCTGCGGGCTGCTGCTGGAGCGGCCGTTCCCGACTTACCCGCAGGGGTTTCCGGCGGCCGTGATCGAAGCATTCGCGATCGCCACCGGGCGCGGAGTCATCGGCAACGTGACGGCGTCCGGCACTGCGATCATCGAGCAGCTGGGCCCGGAGCACATGGAGCGGGGCGACTGGATCGTGTACACCTCGGCCGACAGCGTATTCCAGGTCGCCGCACACGAGTCGGTGGTGCCGCTGGAGGAGCTGTACGCGGCGTGCCGCGCCGCGCGGGATGAGGTGCTGGTGGGTGGGCACGCGGTGTCACGGGTGATCGCCCGTCCGTTCGTGGGGCAGCCGGGGGCTTTCCGGCGCACGCCCCACCGTCGCGATTTCTCGCTGGCGCCGCCCGCGGGGGGCCTGCTGGACCGGCTCGCCGAAGCCGACGTGGCCCGAATCGGGGTGGGAAAGGTGGATGACCTGTTCGCGGGACGCAGCATCACGAGTCGGCACACGTCCAGCAACGCGGAGGCGCTGCTGCTGGTGGAAGAAGCGCTGAGCGGGCTGGAGCGCGGCCTGGTGTTCGCAAACGCGATCGAGTTCGACCAGGAGTGGGGGCACCGCAACGACGTTGCGGGGTTCTACAGGGGGCTCGTGGAGCTGGACCGTGCCCTGCCTGCGCTCGTGGCCGCGCTCAAGGAGTGGGATCTGCTGATCCTGACCGCAGATCACGGCAACGATCCCACTACGGCTTCTACCGACCACTCGCGCGAGCAGGTGCCGATCCTGGTCGTGGGGCCTGGCGTGCGGCCGGTGCCGCTGGGGACCCGCGCCACCTTCGCCGACGTGGGCGCGACGATTGCTGAGTATTTTGCAGTCGGGCTGGAGGCGGGGACTTCGTTCCTCGCGGAGGTAGCACCGTGGACGACGAACTGATGGCGGCGGCCCGCTCCGCGCAGGCCCAGGCGCACGCACCCTACAGCGGCTTTCGCGTGGGGGCGGCACTCGAGGCCGACGACGGACGGGTGTTTGCCGGGGCCAACGTGGAGAGCGCTTCCTACGGACTTTCTGCCTGTGCGGAGCGCGTCGCGCTGGGCGCGGCGGTCACGGCCGGTGCGCGCAGCTTCCGCCGGCTCGTTGTCGTGACGGAGAGCGCAGTCGGTGCGTCGCTCTGCGGAGCGTGCCGCCAGGCGCTGGCGGAGTTCGGACTCGACCTCGCGGTGCGGGCCGTGGGGCGGGAGGGGTCGCGCAGCTGGCGTCTGGGCGATCTGCTCCCGGATCCCTTTGGACAGGAGGACCTGGCATCGTGATCCGTCGATCGGGCGCGACTCTATGGTGGGTGTTTGCCGTGCTCGTGTTCGGGCTGGCGGCGGTCTCCGCGTGCAAGGAAGCGGTGACGGCCCCCGGGACGTGCCCCGAGTTCTGTCCTTCCCGGCGGGTCGAGGCGTTCGACAGCGTATTCGCCGGGAGCATCGTGCGGGACTCCTCCTACCGCGGCTACATACTCGGGTATCAGGCGCCCTTGATGCAGGTCGTCACCGAGGGCTCGGCGCCCGAGAGCCGGTCGGTCATCAGGTACATCGCTTTCCAGGACACGATCCCCAACAAGGAGATCATCTCCAGGGACTCGTTCGAGATCGAGCTGCAGATCGTGGGTCTTTCCGACCCTTCGGACAGCCTGGAGCTGCGGGTGCACCGGCTTCCCGTTACGGTGGACACCGGGACGACGTGGGCCGAGGCGGATCCCTATTTCGACGACAGCACCCTGGTGGCGACGATCGCGCTGCCGGACACGATCGTGGTGGACGAAAACACCGCCGTGACGGTCTCGGCGGCGATGCCGCTGTCGGCGTTCCCCACGTTCGAACAGGACGGCAACGTGGCGGCGGTGGGCGTCAGCCTGCGGGCGACGGCCGAGGGCTACGTCGACATCGGGACGGACGAGGGCGTGCGGCCATCGCTGCTCCTGCGCTGGTTCACCACAACGGACACGACGATCCTCGATTCCATAGCGCTCGACTCGCTGGGGCTCGAACCCGAGGACTCGCTGGTCATCGACACCGTGGCCCAGAGCGAGGCTCGGCTGCCGGAGATGGACAAGTTCGTGGCTCTCCCCTGGGCCGCCGAAGACCCCGACGCCAATCCGGTTGGAGGGTCGCCTTCCGCGCGTGCGCTGCTGCGGGTCGATCTCCCGGATCTGGTGATCGACTCGTCGGAGATCTCCCGCGCGACGCTGATCCTGGTGCCGTCGGAGCCCGTGCTCGGGGCGCCAACGGACACGGTGCGGCTGCGGGCCGACTTCCTGACCGCTGACGTGGGAGCGAAGTCTCCGGTGCTCGCTCTCGCGGACACGTTCTCGATTGGGGCGGTCGACATTCCGGTGGGGTGGGATGACACGGTGCGGTTAGAGGTGACGCACATCCTCAGTCCGCTGCGCGTCGACTCGCTGCTCCCAGCCGCGATCGTTCTGCGTCTGGTGCCGGAAGGCGGTGTTGTGGGTGAGGCCAGGTTCTGGTCCGACCGCGCGCCGGCGGGCTCGGCATCGCTGCAGGTCACCTACACCCCGGTGGTGCCGCGGAGCGAGAGCCAATGAGGCGCGCCGCCGCACTGTTGATCGTGCTCCTGGCTGCGGCTTCGGATCTCGGGGCGCAGACGTCGCTGTACGGAGTGCTCGGACTGGGCTACCCGGGCCGGCCCAGCGGAGCCCGCTCCCGGATACTGGGCAGCGGTCCCGACGGGATCGACCGCGAATCGGCCCTCAACCCGGCGGCCATCGGCGAGATCTCGCGGCTGGCCATCGTGGCGACCTCGCTCGCTTCGTTCCGCAACTACGAGATCGATACCGTCGTCGTCAACGATCTGCGCGACACGCGGTTTCCTTACGCGTCCGTGGCCGGTGTGATTCCCAAGACTCCGGTGACCTTCGCGGCCAGCTACTCGATCTACGCCGAGCGCACCTACGACCTCGTCAACGAGGGCACGATCGAGCTGCGGGGCGATTCGGTTGACATAGTGGACAACGTGACGTCGGACGGCGCCATCGCGGATCTCCGCGCCGCACTGGGCTGGGACCTGAACGGGTGGCTGGTGCTCGGGGCGGGGTTCCACATACTGACGGGATCCACGCATGAGACCCTGACGCGGCTGTACTCGGACACCACGAACTACCTCCCGCTGAACGCCAGGAGCCAGGTGAGCTACTCGGGGCTCGGCGTCTCCGCCGGGGTCCTGCTGTCTCCGTTCCGCCGGTTGCTGATAGGCGCGTCGTTCCGCAGCGACGGCAACCTCGACGTCACGCGCGACTCGGTACCCGGCGGGACGGTCAACCTGCCGATGACGATATCGGGCGGCGTCGAGTACCGCCCCTGGCCCAAGATCCTGTTCGCCACGACGGTCGTGTGGCGCTCCTGGTCGGATGCCAACGAGGGAATGTCGTCCGACGCCGACACGGCGTTCGACACGTGGGAGATCGGTGCCGGTGTGGAGCTGAACCGCACCGGGACGATTCCGGTCCGGCTGGGGTTCCGCTACGCGCAGCTGCCCTTCAGCCCCACCGCCGAGCAGCCGCGCGAGATAGACCTCTCGCTGGGGACTGCCTTGCGCCTCGCACAGGGGCGCGCCGCCATAGACATGGGAATCGAGCGCGCCATGCGGGATGGGGGCGGGGCCAGCGAGCGGGCGTGGCAGATCTCGCTGGGGCTCCTTCTCCTGCCGTGACGCGGGTCTTCCTACACACCTTCGGCTGCAAGGCCAACCAGTACGACACCGAGGTTCTGCGCCAGGCCCTAGAGTCCGTGGGCGCCGCCGTGGTGGACGACCCGGGCGCGGCGGACGCCGCCGTCGTGAACTCCTGCACGGTGACGCACGTGAGCGAGGCGAAGATGCGCGGGCTGGTGCGGCGCCTGGCCCGCCGCAACGAGGCCGTGCGCACTGTGGTGACCGGCTGCGCCGCGGCGCTGGATGAAGGCGCCATCGCAACGCTCCCCGGCGTGGTGGGTGTCGTGGGCGGCGCCGACCCGGGGCGCGTCCTCGAGCTGCTGGGCCTGCCGAGCGAGGGCGTCGATCCGGTGCTGCGCACTTTCGGGCGCGGATCGCGGGTCTGGCTCAAGGTCCAGGACGGATGCGACGAGCACTGCACCTTCTGCGCGACCACGCTGGCACGCGGCGCCAGCCGATCGCGCCCGGTGGACGAGGTGGTGCGGGAGGCTGCCGCACTCGCCGCCGGTCACGAGGAGCTGGTCCTCACCGGAGTGCACATCGGGAGCTACGGAAGCGATCTCGCCGAATCGGTGGCGCTGAGCGGGCTGGTCGAGCGGATCATCACCGCGGTGCCGCGAGTGCGGGTCCGCCTTTCCTCGCTCGAGGCGACCGAAGTGGACGACCGGCTCGCGGCGCTGATGGTGGACGCGCCGGACCGCCTGGCACCCCACCTCCACGCGCCGCTGCAATCGGGGAGCGACCGGCTGCTCAAGCGCATGGGACGGCATTGGTACACGGCCGAGTCTTACCGGCGCCGCGTCGAATGGCTGGCGGGACGGCTGCCTGCGTTTGGGCTGGGCGCCGACGTGATGGTCGGCTTCCCGGGCGAGACGGCCGCGGACCACGAAGCCACGCGTGCCCTGGTTGCGGCGCTGCCGTACACCTACCTGCACGTGTTCCCTTACTCCGAGCGGCCGGGCTCCGCGGCAGTGCAGCTGGGCCGCCCCGTGGATCCGGGGACGCAAACGGAGCGCGCCGCGGAGCTGCGCAACCTCGCCGCCGGGAAGGGGGAAGCGTACCGCGCCCAGCGCGGCGGCGGCCGTGCGGACGTGGTGCTGCTGCGGCGCTCGGCTGGTTGGTTCGAGGGCCTCACCCAGGACTATCTTGCGGTGTACATCCCCGGCGACTGCGTCGTCCCGGGCCGCTTTGGCGCCACGCTGCACCTGGCGCCCGACGGTACGCTGCAGGCCGAGCCTCTATGAAGCGCGTCTACGTCGAGACCTACGGCTGTCAGATGAACGTGGCCGACTCGGAAGTGATCCTGGGTCGCCTGGCGCGTGAGGGCTACGCCACCACGGACGACCCAGCTGCCGCCGACGTCCTCCTCGTGAACACCTGTGCGGTGCGTGAGAACGCCGAGCAGCGCGTGATCGGGCGCATGGGCGAGCTGAAGCGGCACAAGCGGCCCGGCGTGGTGCTCGGCGTGGTCGGCTGCATGGCGCAGCGGTTGGGCAGCCGCCTGCTCGAAGAGGCTCCGCACGTGGATCTGGTTGTGGGCCCCGATGGCTACCGCGGGCTCCCCGAGCTGGTGGCCGCCGCTTCCGACGGCTCACCCCGGGTGGACGTCGAGTTCAAGTCGTGGGAGCACTACGAGGACATCCCGCCGCGGCGCGCCGGAGAGCGCGTGGGAGCGTTCGTCACGGTGCAGCGCGGCTGCGATTACCGGTGCACGTTCTGCATCGTTCCGATGACGCGCGGCCGGGAGCGCAGCCGCAACCTGTCCGACGTGGTGCGCGAGGTGGGCGACCTCGCCACGCAGGGCGTTACCGAGGTGACCCTGCTGGGCCAGACGGTGAACAGCTATCACGACGGAGAACGTGACTTTGCCGATCTGCTGCGGGCAGTGGGCGCCGTACCCGGCATCCGCCGCGTGCGCTTCACGAGCCCGTATCCCAACGACTTCACGCCGCGGGTCGTCGAGGCGATGGCGCAGGTCGAAGCCGTGTGCGAACACGTGCACCTGCCGGTGCAGAGCGGATCTTCCAGTCTGCTCAAGCGCATGGGCCGCCGCTACACTCGTGACCAGTATCTGGAGTGCGTGGACCGGCTACGCGCTGCGGTGCCGGACCTCGCCGTCACCACGGACGTCATCGTGGGCTTCCCCGGCGAGACCGAGGAAGACTATCGCGAGACCGAGAGCCTCGTGCGGGAAGTCGGGTTCGACGACGCGTTCACGTTCCGCTACTCCCCGCGCGAGGGCACCGGCGCGCTCAAGCTGCCCGACCCGGTACCCAATGAAGTGGCCGGCGAGCGGCTGGAGCGTCTCATCGGGGTGGTGCGGGAGGTGGCACGACGCAAGAACGTGCATCTGGTGGGGAGCACCCACGAGGTGCTCGTGGAGAAGGTGGCCCGCCGGGGGGCGCTCTTGCAGACTCGGACCCGAACCAACAAGATCGTGTTGGTGGACGGGCCGCCCGACTGGATCGGCAGCTACCGGATGGTCCGCCTTGCCGGGACTACCGGCGCGACTTTCACGGGTGCGCCCGTGCAACCAACGAGGGAGTTGGCCATCGTGGGGTGAAGAATCTCGTCGAAGATCTAGCGCTCAAGGAGTACGAGCATCTGGCGCCCACCGTCGAGGGTTTCTGCGGCTGCGAGATGTGCCGCGAGGACGTGTTGGTGTTCGCGTTGAACCGGATCAGGCCGCTCTACGTGGCGCAGCCCACCGGAGAGGCGCTGGTGCACGTGCAGATGCAGGCGGAGCAGCAAACTGCGGACCTCTCGGTCGCGCTGCTGGACGGCTTTCGCAAGGTGAAGGCGGCGCCTCGAAAGGGGCACCCGAAGTAGGAGCTCGGCGGCGGTGACGCCGCCCGTGGTTTGGCTGACAGCTGCTTACGGGGCCGGTCTCTGGACCGGCCTCGTATTTTTGCTCCCCGCGGCAACGCTGTGGGCCGTGGGGATGGGGGGCGGGGCTCTGGCCGTGCGGCGCGGTTTCGCGGGTCCGCTGCTCCTGGCCGCTGCCTTGGGTGGGGTGACGGGCGCGCAGCGCGCGGCCCAGCGCGCGGCAAGCTGCCGGGAGCGCTGGAGCCCTGCCTCTCGGGCCGCAACCGTGATGGTGCACGACGCGGCCGGGCCGCGGCGAGTTACCCGGGCCACGGTGGTGTCCGACCCCACGGGGTGCGTGGGACAGGTGATGCTGCGGCTGCCCCGACACTCGCCGCCGGCGGGGAGCAGGGTGGTGGCTGTGGGCGTGTCGCGGGCGCACGGGATACTGCAGGCGGATCACGTGCGGGTCCTGGATGCGCCGCGTGCGTGGCGCTTCGCCCTGCGGGAGCGGATCGCCCGCCGGCTGCGCGTCCTCTACGGCGAGCGTGCCGGCTTGCTCGAGGCCCTGGTGCTGGGCCGGCGTGACGATCTCGAGCCCGCCCTCCGAGCGGTCTTCGCCGAGGCGGGGCTGGCGCACCTGCTGGCGATCTCCGGGCTGCACGTCGGCATAGTCGCGGCCTGGGTGGTGGCGCTCGCGTCCCTGGTGGTGCCGCGCCGGCCGGCCTGGATTGCGAGCGCCGCCGTCACATGGGGCTACGTGGCGCTGCTCGGATTCCCTCCGCCCGCCACCCGCGCCGCCGGTTTCGTGACGCTGCACGCCGCCGCCCGCCTGGTGCAGCGTCACCCGCCGGGCGCAGCGGTCCTCGCCGTGGCCGTGCTGCTGGTCCTGCTCATCGAGCCCGATGCCGTGAGCGCTGTGGGTGCCTGGCTCTCCGTCGCGGCGGTGTGGGGCACCGGTGTGGCCGGCAGGGCGCTTCCCGCCCGACTCCGGAGGGTAGCGCCGGCGCGCCTGGCGGCCGCTTCGCTGGGGGCCACGCTGGCCACCGCCCCGATCACCGCGCTCGCTTTCGGGGCCGTGGCCCCGATAGCCGTGCCCGCCAACCTGGTGGCGGTGCCGCTGGCCGGGCTGGTGGTTCCGGGCGTGATGGCGAGCCTCGTGGGTGGGCAGGTGCTGGCGGGTGGGGCGGGGCTCGCGCTGGCGGCGCTCGAGCAGGTTGCACGGGCCGCCGCCGCAGTGCCGTACGGCCACCTGAGCGGGCCCGCCGGCGCGGCCTTTGCGGCGCCCTGGGCCGCCGCGGTCGTCGGCGCCCTGTGGCTGATCCGACGGCGCCCCCGCTGGGCCGTGCTGAGGCTGCGGATGCTCACGCTGGTTGCGGCCGCGTGCTGGATCCTGGCGGGGCTCGATCTGGGCCGCGGCCCGGGCCGGCGCCGGGATCTGGCACTCCACTTCTTGGATGTGGGGCAGGGCGACGCGATCGCGATCCGCACCCCCCGCGGCCGCTGGCTGCTGGTGGACGGAGGCCCGCTGGGTCGGGGTGGTGACGCCGGGCGCCGGGTGGTGCTGCCGTTCCTCAGGCGCATGCGCGCCGAGCGCCTCGCCGCCGTCGTGCTGTCGCACGGAGACGCCGATCATCTGGGCGGCATCCCGGCCGTCCTCGCGGGTGTTAGGGTCGGGCGCGTGCTGGAGCCCGGCCAGCCGCTCGGCACGGGACTGTACCTGGAGTATCTGGCCGCGGTGAGCGACGGCGGAACACCCTGGCAGCCGGCCCGCGCCGGCGACACCCTGGTCTTGGACTCGGTGGTGATCGCGGTGCTGCACCCGTCGGCGCGGTGGCTGGAACGGCAGGTGGTGCCCAACGAGAACTCGGTCGTGCTGAAGCTGTCCTACGGCTGCTTCGAGGCGGTGCTCTCCGGCGACATCGGCCGCCCGGCGGAGGCGGAGCTGCTCGGGACGGTGGGAGCCGCCGACCTGCTCAAGGTGGGCCACCACGGTTCCGCGGGGAGCACTACGCCCGAGTGGCTCGTCGCGGTGAACCCCAAAGCGGCCGTTATCAGTGTCGGGCCCAACGGATACGGGCACCCGGCTCCCGCAGTGATGGACCGGCTGGCGCGGCGCGGCGTCCCCGTGTGGCGCACGGATCGCGGCGGCACGGTAACGGTTCGCACAAACGGGCGCTATTTTACGGTCGGGCAGGGAGAGCGGACCTCAGTGTGGGAGGGGCTACGGTGCCGGATGGATCACTGGTTACGATCGAGCGCTTCATCCTCGAGCAGGAGCGGCTGCACCCCGAGGCTACCGGTGAGCTTACCCAGCTGCTCTACGACATCGCCCTAGCGGCCAAGGTCATCTCGGGGTACGTGCGCCGCGCCGGGCTGGTAGACGTGCTGGGCGCGTTCGGAAAGACCAACGTGCAGGGCGAAGAGCAGCAGAAGCTGGACGTCATCGCCAACGAGACGATGATCCAGTCGGTCGCCTACACTGGACGGGTGTGCGTGATGGCGTCGGAGGAAGACCCCGAGCCGTTACCCATTCCGGAGGAGTACAACCCCGGCAAGTACGTGCTGCTGCACGACCCGCTGGACGGCTCGTCCAACATCGACGTGAACGTCAGCATAGGCACCATCTTCTCGATCCACCAGCGCGTGACCAAGCGCGGCCCGGGGACCCTGGAGGACTGCCTGCAGAAGGGACGCGGGCAGATCGCCGCCGGTTACGTGATCCACGGGTCCAGCACGGTGCTCGTCTACACGGTGGGCCACGGCGTGCACATGTTCACCCTGGACCCCACCATCGGCGAGTTCCGGCTGTGCGACCACGACATCAAGACGCCGGCCGTTGGTAAGTACTACAGCATCAACGAGAGCTACTACCAGCGCTGGTCCGAGGGTTACCGGACGGTGGTGCGCGCGTTCAAGGGCGTGGAGGACACACAGCACAGGAAAAATGCGCGTTACATCGGCTCGCTCGTGGCCGACTTCCACCGCAACCTGCTTTCGGGCGGGGTATTCATGTACCCGGCCGACTCCAAGGCGCCGCTGGGCAAGCTGCGCCTGCTGTACGAGGCGAGCCCGCTCGCCTTCATCGCAGAGCAGGCCGGCGGGGCGGCGTCCGACGGAAAGACCCCCATCCTGGACGTCGAGCCCACCGAGCTGCACCAGCGCACCCCGCTGCTCATCGGCTCCAGGGACGACGTGGCGTTCGTGGAGCAGACCGTCGCCGAGGTCGACGCCCTGGCGGCATCGTGAGCGACGAGCGGCGCTCTCCCTCCGGGCTCCCCATCGAACAGGTGTACGGACCCGACGCCAGCCCGGCCGCCGACGAGCGGCCGGGCGCGTTTCCGTTCACGCGGGGCATCCACCCCACCATGTACCGCGGCCGGCTGTGGACGATGCGGCAGTACGCCGGCTTCGGCACCGCCGAACAGACGAACGCGCGCTTCCGCTCCCTGCTGGAAGCCGGGCAGACCGGCCTCTCCGTGGCGTTCGACCTGCCGACCCAGATGGGGTACGACTCCGACGCGCCGGAATCACAGGGAGAGGTGGGCCGCGCGGGCGTGGCGATCGACACGGTTGACGACCTGGCGCGTGTGTTCGACCGCATCCCGCTGGAGGAAGTCTCCACGTCGATGACCATCAACGCGACCGCGGCGGTGCTGCTGGCCATGTACGTCGTGGTGGCTGAAGAGCAGGGAGCCGGCCGCGGTAGGCTGCGCGGCACCGTGCAGAACGACGTACTCAAGGAGTACGTGGCGCGCGGCACCTACATCTTCCCGGTGCAGCCGTCGCTGCGGCTGGTCACGGACATCTTCCGGTTCGTGGCCGCGGAGGGGATGCCGTTCAACCCGATCTCGGTGAGCGGCTACCACATGCGCGAGGCGGGTGCGACCGCCGTGCAGGAGCTCGCCTTCACACTGGCCAACGGTCTCGAGTACATCGACCGGGCCGTCGCGGCCGGGATTGAGGTCGAACAGATCGCGCCGCGCGTATCGTTCTTCTTCGCCGCGCACAACGACCTGTTCGAGGAAGTGGCCAAGTTCCGGGCCGGCCGCCGGCTCTGGGCCAAGCTCATGCGCGAGCGCTACGGCGCCGGCGACGCGAGCTGCCGCCTGCGGTTCCACACGCAGACGGGCGGCTCCACGCTCACCGCGCAGCAGCCGCTCAACAACGTGGTCCGGGTCGCCGTCCAGGCCCTGGCCGCAACGCTGGGAGGCACGCAGTCGCTCCACACCAACAGCTACGACGAGGCGCTGGCGCTGCCCAGTCCGGAGGCCGCGCATCTGGCGCTGCGCACCCAGCAGATCCTCGCGCACGAGTCGGGCACGGCACAGACGGTGGATCCTCTGGGTGGCTCCTACTACGTGGAGGCGCTCACTGACCGGCTGGAGGCGGAGGTGCGCACCCTGATGGATGAGGTTGCGGAGCGGGGCGGGGCCGCACGCGCCGTCGAGTCCGGTTTCCTGCAGGATGCCATCGCGAGCTCGGCCTACGAGTACCAGCGCTCGGTGGAGCGCGGCGATGTGGTCGTGGTGGGTGTGAACCGCTTCGCCGAGGGAGAGGGCTCGACCGCAATCGCCGAGCCCGACTACACCGCGCTGGCCGAGCAGCAGTTGGAGCGCGTCAGACTGGCCCGGGTAAAGCGCGATGGAGCTGCCTGCGGTACGGCGCTCGAGACCCTCGCCGAGGCCGCGCGAGGCGAGGAGCCGCTCATGCCGCTCATCATAGAGGCCGTGCGGGCCAGGGCCACGGTGGGCCAGATCAGCGACACCCTGCGGGAGGTGTGGGGCAGCTACAGGCCGCGAGGCTGAGCCCGCCTTGACCCCGGACCGCCCCCGGGGTAAGTTCCCTATCCTGTTGTAATTAATGGACTTGCGAGCATGCCGACGTACGGTTATCGCTGCCCCGAATGCGCGCACGAGTACGAGGCGTTCCAGAAGATGACGGATGCCACGCGCACCAAATGTCCCAAGTGCCACACCCCGGGCGAGCGGCAGATAACGGGTGGAGCGGGGATCCACTTCAAGGGATCCGGATTCTACATAACCGACTACGGGCGTACCGGCGCTGAGAAGCCCGCGCCTGACGGCGGCAAGGCCAAGTCCGACGGCGGGAAACCCTCGGGTGGGGACGCCAAGAAGCCGGCCGCGTCGGACGGCGCCAAGTCCTCCAAGAAAAAGGGAGACAACTCCTGAGCGTAGGGGCCGACCGGCTTCGTGAGGCTTTGCAGGACGTGGTGGGTGCTATGGGCGCGCCCGACACCGCGATCCAGCTCGATCGCCCGCGGGACCCGACACACGGTGACCTGGCCACAAACGTGGCGCTGCAGCTCGCCAAGCCGCTCAAGCGGCCGCCCCGCGAGCTGGCCGAGACCATTTTGGCCAGGCTGGACGCGCCGCCGGGGCTGATCACCAAGACCGAGATCGCGGGGCCCGGGTTCATCAACTTCTGGCTCGCCGATGCGGCGGTCGCCGAGGTGCTGCGCTCGATCCTGGCGGCGGGAGCCGGCTACGGACACTCGACCGGCGGGGCGGGGCGCCGCGTCAACGTCGAGTTCGTCTCCGCCAACCCCACCGGCCCGCTGCACGTGGGCCACGGGCGCGGCGCTGCGCTGGGAGACGCCATCGCGGCGCTGCTCGAAGCCACCGGACACGAGGTCGAACGCGAGTTCTACGTGAACGACGCCGGGCTGCAGATCGAGCGGCTGGCGGCGTCGCTGTGGGCCAGGGTGCAGCAGGCCGCCGGGCGCGAAGCGGAGATTCCGGAGGGCGGCTACCACGGCGCGTACCTCGAGGAGCAGGCGCGCAGTCTGCTGGCTGACGATCCGGGATTCGCCGACCGGCCGGCGGAGCAGGGGCTGGTGCTGTGCCGCGAGGCTGCCGTGGCGGCGCAGCGCGCGGAGCAGGACCGCGACCTGGCCGACTTCGGCGTGCGGTTCGACGTCATCTACCGGGAGTCGGAGCTGTACCGCGACGACCTGCTCGCCGAGACGCTGGCCGAGCTGGATGCGAAGGGTCTCACCTACGAGCACGAAGACGCGCTCTGGCTCAGGACGTCGGAGTACGGCGACGGCAAGGACAGGGTGCTGCGCAAGCGTGACGGCGCCTACACGTACTTCCTGCCCGACATAGCGTATCACCGCACCAAGGCGCAGCGGGGGTTCGACCTCGCCATCGACGTGTGGGGCGCGGACCACCACGGCTACGTGCCGCGCATGACCGCCGCGATGGTCTCACTGGGGCAGTCGGCGCAGTTCTTCCGCGCGGTGATCGTGCAGCTCGTTCGGGTCATGCGGCACGGGGCAGAGGTGCGCTTCTCGAAACGCTCCGGCGAGTTCGTGACGCTGCGCGATCTCTATGAGGAGACGGGCGTGGACGCTGCCCGGTACTTCTTCCTCATGCGCAAGGGCGACGCACAGTTCGTGTTCGACATCGACCTGGCAACAAAGCAGTCGGAGGAGAACCCGGTCTACTACGTGCAGTACGCGCACACGCGCATGGCGGGCATCTTCCGCACCGCCGGAGTCGAGGCGGAGGACGTCTCGGCCGACGGTGCGGACCTTTCGCTCCTGGGAGAGGAGCTGGAGCAGGACCTGATCAAGCGGCTGGCCGAGTTCCCGGCGCTGGTGGACAAGGCGGCGGAATCGCTCGAGCCGCACCGCATCATAACCTATCTCGAGGAAGTGGCCCGGCTGGTAAACGCCTGGTACCATCACCACCGCGTGCTTGGCGTGGACGAGGGCGTCGAGCGGGCGCGCCTGGTTCTCGCCCGGGGCGCACAAGTCGTGCTGGCAAACGGACTCGCGCTTCTGGGGGTGAGTGCCCCCGAGCGCATGTGAGGCAGCGGATGAGCCTATTGGTCGTGGGGAGCGTGGCGCTGGATTCGGTGGAGACTCCGTTCGGTTCCAATACGGACGCGCTGGGCGGGTCGGCGGTCTACTTCAGCCACGCAGCGGGCATTCTGCACCCGGTGCAGGTCGTGGGAGTGGTGGGCAGCGACTTCCCCGAGGAGCCTCTAGCGCGGCTCGCGGCTCAGGGAGCCGACCTGCAGGGCGTCGAGCGCCGTGACGGAGAGAGCTTCCGCTGGAAGGGGAAGTACTCCTACGACCTGCAGAACCGGGATACCCTGGACACGCGCCTGGGCGTGTTCGCGGAGTTCGATCCCAAGATCCCGGATGCATTCCGCGATGCGCGCTACGTGTTCCTGGGGAACATCGACCCCGAGCTGCAGCTCGGAGTGCTGGACCAGATCCACGAGCCCGCGCTGGTGGCGTGCGACACCATGAACTACTGGATCCAGGGCAAGCGCGACCAGCTGATGGACCTGCTGCAGCGCATCGACGTGCTGCTCGTGAACGACGCAGAGGCGCGTGAGCTATCCGGTGACTGGAACGTTTACCGCGCGGCCCGGTGGATCGTGAACCATGGACCGCGCATCGTGGTGATCAAGCAGGGCGGCTTCGGTGCGGTGCTGTACGAGAATGACCGGGTCTTCTACATACCGGCGTACCCGCTGGAGGAGGTGTTCGACCCCACGGGCGCGGGTGATTCGTTCGCAGGCGGGTTCATGGGACATCTGGCCCGCACCGACGATGCTTCGCCCGACAACCTGCGCCGGGCGATGGTCTACGGTTCCGCCATGGGATCGTTCGCCGTGGAGCGCTTTTCGGTCGACCGTTTCCTGGAGCTGGGGCCGGCGGAGGTCACGGCCCGCGCCCGCGAGTTCGCCGAGCTGGTGCGGTTCGACATCCAGCCGGAGCACGAGCATGTCGGCTGACCGCTACAAAGAGGCCGGCGTCGACCTGGACGCAGCAGAGCGCGCGAAGGAGCGCATAGCAGAGGCGGTGGCCTCGACGCGCACCGGCCTGGCGCGAGGCGCCATCGGCGCGTTCGGCGGCATGGTGCGCCTGCCCGATGAAATCGACCGGCCCATCCTGGTGACCAGCACCGACGGTGTCGGCACCAAGGTGCTCGTGGCGATCCGTGCCGGACGGCATGACTCCGTCGGCGAGGACCTGGTCAACCATTCGGTGAACGACATCCTAGTCCACGGGGCGCGGCCGCTGGCATTCCTGGACTACCTGGCGGTGGCGGAGGTCTCCACCGAGACGATCGCCGCACTGGTGGAGGGGGTCGCGCGCGGCTGCCGCGGCCACGACATGACGCTGGTGGGCGGCGAGACGGCGCAGCTCCCCGACCTGTACCACGCGGGGCACTACGATCTGGCCGGCACGATCATCGGGGTGGTGGGCGAAGACAGCGCACTGCACGGCGCCGCCGTGCAGGCCGGGGACGTGCTCGTGGGGTACGCGGCGAGCGGACTTCACACCAACGGTTACACCCTGGCGCGCAGCGTGGTGTTCGACGAACTGGGGCTGGACGTGGACGGCGAGCTGCCGGGCCTCGGGATCACCGTGGCGGACGAGCTGCTCAAGGTGCACCGCAGCTACTGGAGGGCGATTGCTCCGGCGCTCGATTCAGTGCACGCGCTGGCGCACATCACGGGCGGGGGGATCCCGGGCAACCTGGGGCGCTCACTGCCAGAAGGCTGTGCCGCCGAGGTGGAGCGGGATGCGTGGCCGGTGCCGCCGGTGTACTCGTTGCTGCAGGACGCGGGCAAGGTGAGCGCCGATGAGATGTATCGGGTGTTCAACATGGGAATCGGCATGATCGCGGTCGTGCCGCCCGAGAGCGTGGAGCAGGTGCGTGACGCCGCGCGGGGCGACGCGGTGCAGACCTGGGTGGTGGGCAGCATCGTAGAGGGAGAGGGTGTCCGGATCGTCTGACGCTGCGGCGGCAGAGCTGCGCGCCATGGAGCGTGCCATGGAGCTGGCGCGCCGTGGCTGGGGCAGGGTGTCACCCAACCCGCTGGTGGGCGCCGTGCTGCTCCGGGACGGTCAGGTTGCCGCCGAGGGAGCGCACGCCGAGTTCGGTGGGCCCCACGCGGAGGCCGCGGCGCTCAAGGAGTGCGACGACGCGCGCGGCACCACCTGCGTCGTCAACCTCGAGCCGTGCTCCCACGCGGGCAAGACTCCGCCCTGTGCCGATGCTCTGATCGACGCGGGAGTGGCGCGCGTCGTATACGCCGTCCCTGACCGCGATGCGGAGGCCGGCGGAGGGGCTGCGAAGCTGCGGGCTGCAGGTGTCAAAGTGGAATCCGGTCTGCTGGCCGCAGGCGCGGCCGCTCTGAACGCTCCCTTCCTGTGGGCGCAGCGGCGCTCCGACCGGCCGTTCGTGGCTCTCAAGGTCGCGACCTCGCTTGACGGGCTGCTGGCCGACGAGGGCGGGCGGTCGCAGTGGATATCGGGTGAGGAGGCGCGCGACTATGCGCACTGGCTGCGGGCGGGCTTCGACGCGATCGCTGTGGGACGGCGCACCGTGGCGGTGGACGATCCCCAGCTTACCGTGCGCGGGAAGCTGCAGCCGCGCGTGCCGCCGGTGCGGATCATCATCACCAAGAGCGGAATGGTGCCGCACAAGCACGCTGTTGTGCGCACCGCGCAAAACGTGCCGACGATAGTCGTGACGGGATCCCACACGGTGGAGCGCACGGAGCGCGACCTGGCCGGCACCGGGGTGCGGGTGCTCGCGGCCGACGGGCTCGATGCCGTGCTCGCCGTGCTGCGGCAAGAGGGTATGCGCTCGGTGCTGGTGGAGGGGGGCGGGTCGCTGGCCGGAGCGCTGCTCGAGGCCCACCTGGTGGACCGGATCTACTGGATCCAGGCGCCCCTGTGGCTCGGAGTCGGGGTGCCGGCGTTCGGCGACCGAGCCGGCCTGCCTCTGGAGGACAGCAAGCGCTGGGTGGTCACCGAGCGTAGGGCTCTGGGACCGGATACATTACTGGTAGTAGACCGCGAGCTATGTTTACCGGAATCGTGACCGCGATGGGGACGGTGGCGAAGGTCGAGCGCGACGGCGACCGCTTCGCGCTCACCGTCGAGGCGCCGTATCCCGACCTGACGGTTGGCGAGAGCATCGCGATCAACGGCGCGTGCATGACGATCGTGGAACGGGACGACGCTTGGTTCAAAATCGAGGCTGTGGTCACGACCCGCGGGCGCACGCGATTCGGGGAACTCCAGCCGGGTGACCGCGTGAACCTGGAGCGCGCCATGTCGGCGGGCGACCGCTTCGGCGGTCACGTCGTGCTGGGGCACGTGGACGGAGTGGGGGAGGTGACGGGCGTTACGCCTCGAGAGGACGCCGTGCTGATCGACATCGCGGTGCCTCCGGAGGTGGGCGAGCTGTGCATCCCGTACGGCTCAATCACGGTGGACGGCGTGAGCATGACGGTCAACGCACTGCCTGCGCCGGGTGTCGTGCAGCTCTCCGTGATCCCGTTCACGCGGGTGGAGACGACTCTGGGGAGCCTGCAGCCAGGAGACGGGGTGCATCTGGAGGCGGATGTGATCGGGAAGTACGTACGGCAGCTGATGGACAAGCGAAGCGGGCAGGCAGCGGGCGAGTAGCGGGGTCACCGGCAGCAACATGGATGATGTGACGATGCCGTTCGGGACGATTGAGCAGGCCATAGAGGACATCAAGGCGGGGAGGCTCGTCCTCGTCGCGGACGACGAAGACCGCGAGTCGGAGGGCGACCTCGTCGGCGCCGCACAGCACGTGACGCCTGACATGATCAACTTCATGGCGAAGCACGGCCGCGGACTGATCTGCCAGACGCTCATGCCGGAGCGCTGTCAGGCACTTGGGCTGCCGCAGATGGCGGATGAGAACCAGGACGCCTACGAGACCGCGTTCACGGTGAGCGTGGACGCCGCCAAGCGGTTCGGAGTCACCACCGGGATCTCGGCGGTGGACCGCGCCAAGACGGTCCAGGTCGTGATCGATCCTGAAACCGCGCCAAGCGACCTGAGACGCCCCGGGCACGTGTTCCCCCTGCGGGCGCGCCCCGGCGGTGTGCTGCAGCGGGTGGGGCACACCGAGGCGAGCGTGGACCTGGCCCGTCTCGCCGGTCTGTATCCGTCGGGCGTGATCTGTGAGGTGCTGGCGGAGGACGGGATGATGATGCGGCGGACCCAGCTTGAGGAGTTCGCCGCGGAGCACGAGCTCACCTTCGTGACGGTCGCACAGGTCGTCGCCTACCGGCTCAAGACCGAGCGGCTGGTGCACCGCGCGGCCGAGGCGAAGCTCCCCACGCCGTTCGGTGACTTCCACATCATCGGCTACGAGAACGACGTGGACGCGGCGGAGCACGTGGCGCTGGTCTTCGGTGACGTGGACGGAGTACAGAACGTGATGGTGCGGATGCACTCCAAATGCCTCACTGGCGACGTGTTCGGCTCGCACCGCTGCGACTGCGGCCCGCAGCTGCACGCCGCTATGAGGCGGATCGCAGCCGAGGGTGCGGGTGTCATCGTGTACCTCGACCAGGAGGGCCGCGGCATCGGTCTCGTGAACAAGCTCAAGGCCTACGAGCTGCAGGATGCTGGCAGCGACACGGTCGAGGCCAACGAGGCGCTGGGCTTCGAACCCGACCTGCGCAACTACGGCATCGGTGCACAGATACTCGTCGACCTTGGTCTCAGCTCGATCCGGGTGATGACGAACAATCCCCGCAAGATGGTCGGCCTGGACGGCTACGGGCTCGAGATCGTGGAGCGCGTGCCGCTGGTGGCCGATGCGACCAACGAGAACCGCGCTTACCTCGAGGTCAAGCGGGACAAGCTCGGCCACCTCTTCGCCCACTGACGTGAGCGCCGCGGCCAAGGACACCACGCCCGGGCCCCGCCGGGCGCTGATCGTCGCCAGCCGGTTCAACGAAGGCGTCACGCAGCGTCTGGCCGACGGTGCGAGGGCCGGGCTCGCCGAGGCCGGCTACGGGGAGGAGCGCGTGGACCTGCTGTGGGTGCCGGGCGCGTTCGAACTGCCGGTGGCCGTGCACCGAGCGCTCTCCACCGGCCGATACGAGCTCGCCGTCGCACTGGGTGCGGTCATCCGCGGAGAGACCCCCCACTTCGACTACGTCGCCGGCGCAGCCGCGCACGGGCTGGCCGACGTTGCGACCCGCCATGGCACGCCCGTGGGTTTCGGGCTCCTCACCTGCGACACTCTGGCGCAGGCCCTGGCCCGGGCGGGCGGCGAGGCGGGAAACAAGGGCGAGGAGGCCGCACGCGCGGCCGTCGAAACCTTGCGGGCCGTGCAGCGCATGGAGACCGGTGCTCCGGACTGAGACGCGGCGGAGGGCGCGTGCGCTGCAGTTGCTGTACGCGTGGGAGCTGCAGGAGCGGCCTCCAATGGAGGGGGTGGTCGAGTGCCTGATGCGCACGGACCCCCGCTGGCGGGCCGGTCTGGAGGATGCGGAGCCCCTGGCCGCTGCCATAGCCGCGGAGGTAGATACGCTGGACGGCGAGATCGCCGCGGCCGCCGACAACTGGCGGCTGGACCGGATCGGCACCGTCGAGCAGAACATCCTACGGCTCGGACTGCACGAGCTCCGCAGCGGCGCCACGCCGCCCCGGGTGGCAATCAGCGAGGCCGTGCGCCTGGCGCGCTGGTTCGCCGGTCCCAAGGCGCCGTCGTTCGTGAACGGTGTGCTGGACGCCGTCGCGCGCCGGGCGGGCCGCCTGTGAGAATCCTCGCCGTCAACTGGCTGGATCGCGCCAATCCACAGGCGGGAGGGGCGGAGATCCACTTCTTCGAGATCTTCCGCCGTCTGGTCGAGCGGGGCCACTCCGTGCGGCTGGTCTCGTCGGGCTGGGACGGATGCGAGCCGAGCGCCACGATCGAGGGGATCGAGGTGGAGCGCCACGGAGGGCGCCACAGCTTCGCGCTGAGGGGGCGCGGCGCCGTGCGGCGCGCGCTGGCCGCCAACCCGTACGACGTGGTAGTGGAGGACATCAACAAGCTGCCGCTCTACGTCGCAACGCTGTCGCAGCTGCCCATGTACGTGATCGTGCCGCACCTGTTCGGCACGACGGCGTTCCGCGAGGCGTCACTGCCGGTGGCTTCGGTGGTGTGGCTCGCCGAGAAGCCGATACCGAGCGTGTACCGGCGCGCCGCGTACCACGCGATCAGCGAGAGCACGCGCGACGACCTGGCCGCGCGCGGGGTCGATCGGGACGCCATCCGAGTCATCTATCCCGGGGTGGACGCCACGTGGTACGCGCCCGATCCGGGCACGGGACGCACAGAGGCGCCCACGTTTCTGTACGTCGGGCGGCTCAAGCGTTATAAAGGAGTAGAGGTGGCGCTCGAGGCCCTGCGCCTAGCACGGGTCCGGCGCCCCGACCTGCGCCTGCTCGTGGCCGGGGGCGGCGACGACCGCCCGCGGCTCGAGGGCGTCGCCCGGCGCTTGGAGCTGGGCGATGCGGTGCGGTTCCTGGGTTTCGTGAGTGAAGAGCACAAGCGCCAGCTCCTGCGCGAGGCATGGGGGCTGGTGTTCCCCTCGGTGAAGGAGGGGTGGGGCATATCCAACGTCGAGGCCGCTGCATGCGGCACGCCGGCCATCGCCTCCGACAGTCCCGGCCTCCGGGAGTCGGTGCTGAGCGGCGAGACGGGGATGTTGGTTCGGCACGGCGACGCCGAAGCCATGGCCGGCGCCATGCTCGGCCTCGCCGCCGATCCCGAGCTGGTCGAGCGGCTGGGCCGCGGCGGCCGGCGCTTCGCAGAATCGCTCTCCTGGGACCACGCCGCAGAACAGACCGAAGCTCATCTTCTGGAAACCGTGCGGAAGGAGTAACGACCCATGCGGACGACCGTAACGGCGCGTCATTGTGAGATACCGGACGATCTGAAGCAGGTGGCCGAGGAACAGCTGGCAAAGGTGGCCAGGGCTGCCCATCGGCCGCAGCGTGCCGAAGTCGTGTTCGATGCGGATCACGGCAAGAAGGTGGTCGAGCTCCACTTGTTCCTGCCCCGCTCCCAGGTGAAGGTGGCCTCCGGAGAGGCGGACGACTTTCGCAGCGCGCTGGACAGCGCCGTGGCCAAGCTGCGCAACCAGCTGAGCAAGAACACGAAACCGCGGCGCTCTCCGGCCGCCTGAACCCATGCCTCCACTGACCGTCCGAGACCTCATCGAGCGCAAGGGCGACTCGCTGCAGCTCGAGCTGCTGGCGGGTGCGGAGGGCCTGGACCGGGAGATCAAGGTCGCCGAGATCTCCAGCCCCGGGCTCGTGCTCGCCGGATTCACCGCCCGCTTTGCCAGCGAACGCCTGCACGTGCTGGGCGAGACGGAGATCCGCTACATCAAGTCGCTGGAAGCGGCGCAGCGCAGCGAGGCGCTCGCGCGGTTCATGAGCTACGAGCTGCCGTGCGTGTTCGTCACCAAGGCGCAGTCGGTGCCCCGCGAGCTCACGCGCCTCGGCAAGGAGCGCGGCATTCCGGTCATGCGCTCCAAGCTCAAGACGGCGGAGTTCTACCGGCGCATCACGCCGTACCTGACGGAGGTGTTCGCGCCGGCGCAGACGGTGCACGCGTCGCTGGCCGACGTCTACGGAGTGGGTCTCCTGTTCGTGGGCCGGTCCGGAATCGGCAAGAGCGAATGCGTGCTGGACCTGGTTGAGCGGGGCCACCGCCTGGTCGCGGACGATGTCGTGCACATCATGCAGCGGGGCGCCGGCGTGCTCATGGGGCGCGCCAACGAGCTTGCGTACCGATACATGGAGATCCGCGGCGTCGGCCTGGTGGACGTGATGGCCTTGTTCGGGGTGCGAGCGGTGCGCCAGCAGAAGCGCATCGAGGTGGTGGTGGAGCTCGTAGACTGGGACATAGACCGGGACTTCGACAGGACGGGACTGGCAGGGCAGACGACCAACCTGCTGGGAGTGGAGCTGCCGCTGGTGGTGGTGCCCTTGAATCCCGGGAAGAACCTCACGGTCATCTGCGAAGTCGTGGCGATGAACCACCTGCTGCGCTACAGCGGGGAGGACTCGGCCCGGAAGTTCAACGACCGCCTGATCCAGCGCATGGCCAAGCAAGCCGAGCTCAGAGAGTACCTAGCCGAGGACTATGAGTGAGCCCCTGAGGGGGATCGTCGTATCCCACGCGGGATTGGCCGAGGCGCTGGTGCAGGCGGTGCGGGGCATCACGGGCGAGGACGGCGGTCTGCTCGCCCTGAGCAACGTTGGACTGGGCCGCGAGGCCCTGTGCGAGAGGGTGGGGGAAGCTCTCGGCTCCGCGCCGGCCGTGCTGTTCACCGACATGCCCGCCGGGAGCTGCTTCCAGGCGGCGCTCATAGAGGTGCGGGAGCGGCACGACGTGGCGGTCGTGACCGGAGTCAACCTCCCCATGCTGCTCGACTTCACCTATCACCGGGAACTCACACCGAGCGAGGCTGCCGAGCGTGCGGTCGCATCGGGCAACCGGGGCATCCGGGTGCAGCCGTCGTGAGCATCGTCCTGGTGCGCGTGGACGACAGGCTGATCCACGGGCAGGTGGTGGTCGGCTGGGTCCGCGCCCTCGGGGCCGCGCGCATCGTGCTGGTCGACGACGACGTCGCTGACAACGAGTGGGAGCGCGAGCTGTACACGCTGAGTGTGCCGCCGGGGCTGAAGGTGGAATTCGCCACCGTGGGCGACGCGGTGCGCCAGCTGGACGAGTGGATTGCCGCCCCGGAGCGCACCATCATCCTGGTCGGGAACGTCGACACCATCGTGCGGCTGTGCCACGAGAGCGGCGGGATAACCAAGGTGAACGTCGGCGGACTGCACGATGCGACGGCGCGATCGCAGCGGCTGGCCTACGTGTACCTCTCGGATCACGAGGCGGGGGAGCTGCGGAAGCTGAACGAGAATGGTGTCGAGGTCACGGCGCAGGACGTGCCCACCGCGCGCCCCGTACCGCTGGGAGAGTTCGCGTGATCGAGAACTGGGCGCTGCTCCTGCTCTGGGGTGCCGTGGTGGGTCTCGACCTCGTGAGCGTAGCTCAGGTGATGGTGGCGCGGCCCATAGTGGCGGGGACGGTTGCCGGTATCATCGTGGGCGATCCGGTGGCGGGTGGCACGGTCGGAGCCGTGCTGGAGCTGTACGCGCTGGACGTGCTTCCGGTCGGGGCGGTGCGCTATCCCGACTACGGGCTGGGTGCGGTGGCCGCGGCGGTCACGGCCGCCGGTGCCCCCGGGGTGCTGGGCACCGGTGTTGCGGTGTGCGTCGGACTGGGCGCTGCGTATCTGGGAGAGTTGAGCATTCGCCTCGTACGCAGTGCGAACACCAAGGACGTCCGCAGGCAGCGCACCGCGCTCGATGCCGGCGACGCGGGCGCAGTGGTCAGCACGCACCTGCGCTGCCTGGCTCGCGACGCCGCTCGGTCGGTCGCGGTCACCGTGGTTGGGGTGACGATCGCGGTGGCGGCGTATCGCTGGTTTCCGGTGACCATTCAGGGCGCGGTGCTCGTGACGGTGGTTGTGGTCGGGGCTGCAATCGGCGCGGCCGCGGCCGGGGGCATGCGGCTCAGCGGCCGCGGGCTGGCGCTGCGCTGGTTCGCACTCGGGGTGGCGGCCGGAGCCGTCGTGGCGGTGGCCACGTGACGCCGGGCATGATGCGCGCCTGGGTGCGCACGCTGCTGGTCCAAGCGTCGTGGAACTACGACCGCATGTTGGGAGTGGGAACGGCGTATGCCAGCCTGCCGCTGCTGCGCGGGCTGCCGGAGGAGCGCTACAAGGGAGCCATCGAGCGCGCGACCCAATTCTTCAACGCCCACCCGTACATGGTGGGATTCGAAGTCGGCGCTGTCGCGCGGGCCGAGCACGACGGACTGCCGGCCGAGCAGATCCGGCGGATGCGACACGCGTTGGTGGGTCCGCTGGGCTCGATGGGCGACCGCCTGATCTGGGCGGGTGCCCTGCCGACCGCGGCGGGGGTGGGGCTGACGATGACCGCGTTGGTGTCGCCCGTTGCAGGGGCCCTCAGCTTCCTGGTGCTCTACAATCTCGTGCACTTCGCGGTGCGAGCGTGGTCGCTGCGTGCGGGCTGGAACAGCGGCCCCGGCGTGGCCCGCGCGCTCACCGCTCCGGGCGTGCAGAAGGGGCTCAAGGTGATGGGTCCGCTGGCGGCGCTGTCGGTCGGAATCGCGCTGCCGATAGTGGCCGACTGGCTGGCGGCCGACTTCCAGGCGAACACACGGCTCAGCGTCGGCTTGGTGGCGGGTCTGGGAGTGGTGCTGTCGCGCTGGCTGGTGCCGAGCCTGGGCGGCCTGCGGTTCGGCCTCCTGGTCGCCGCGTTCGGCCTGCTGGTGGGGTGGCTGTGGTAGTGCAGGAGCAGACCACTACGATCCAGAACCGTCTGGGCCTGCATGCCCGCCCGGCGGCGGAGTTCGTGAAGCTCGCCGCGAAGTTCCAATCCGAGATCTCGGTCGGCAAGGACGGGATGTGGGTGAACGGGAAGAGCATCATGGGCGTGATGACTCTGGCGGCGGAGTTCGGCAGCGAGGTGACGGTGCGGGCCGAGGGTGACGACGCCAAGGAGGCGCTCGAGGCGCTGGTGGGGCTGCTGAGCCGCGACTTTGCCGACGAGTACCTGCTGGAATCCGAGTTGGAGGACGAGTAGAGCGATGGTGCAGAACCGCATGCTGCAGGGAGTCGGAGTCTCGCCGGGCATTGCGATCGGGCCGGCGCGCGTCGTGACGTGGGAGCTGCCCACGGTGACGCGGCGGGTGGTGGCGCCCGACCAGGTGGAGGGGGAAATCCGGCGCCTCCACGAGTCCGCCGCCGCGGTCGAGGAGCTGATGGAGGATCTGCGGCAGCGTACCCTGCAGCAGGCCGGCGCCGAAGAAGCGAAGATCTTCGACGCGCAGATCATGATGCTGCAGGACCGCGATTTCCTCGGCGAAGTCGAGACGCTGATCCGCGAGAACCAGCTCAGCGCGGAACGGGCCTTCGAGTTCAAGACCCTGGAGATGCGCGCGCTGTGGTCGCAGTCGCCCAGCTTCAAGCTGCGCCAGCGCGTGGCGGATCTGGCCGGCATCCAGATTCCCGTGCTCAACCACTTGGTCGGGCGTCCGGTGACGGCGTCGCTGCACGACCCCACCGGCCGGCCGTGCATCGTGTTCACCCACGAGCTGAACGCCGGGCTCACCGTTCAGCTCGAGCGCGAGCAGGTAGCCGGCTTCGGCAGTATCGAAGGGACGCGCACCGCGCACGCCGCGATCCTGGCACGCAGCCTGGGCATCCCATGCGTGATGGGTCTCGTCGAGGGGCTGGACCGCATCGAGGACGGCACGGAGGTGATCCTCGACGGGACGCACGGCGCCGTGGTGCTGGACCCGACCCCCGAGGAAATCGCCGAGGCGCAGGAGTGGGAGGGCTACCGCAGGGAGCTGTACCAGCAGCTCGAGACGGTGGTCGGCAAACCGGCGGAGACGCGGGACGGTGTGGCGGTGTCCCTGCGGGGCAACGTGGACCTGCCGGAAGAGGTGGAGGTCACCCTGCAGCACCGGGCGGATGGCGTCGGGCTGCTGCGCACCGAGTTCCTCGTGCTGGGACGCACGGAGCTCCCCGGCGAGCTGGAGCAGGCGGAGTTCTTCGGGCGCGTGGCCAAGACGTTTTCCGGGCACCCCGTGGTGATCCGAAGCTACGATCTGGGCGGCGACAAGTTCCCGGCCGCTTTCCAGTCGGCTCCGGAGCCGAACCCTTTCCTGGGCTGGCGTGCGATCAGGGTCACGCTCGACCGCCCGGAGATCTTCCGCGTTCAGATTCGCGCCATGCTGCGCGCTCGTGTGCACGGCGACGTGAAGCTGATGCTGCCGATGGTCATCCAGATGGAAGAGATTGAGCGCACCCGCGAGATCGTGGCGCTCGTGGCGGCCGAACTGCAGCGCGAGGGCGTGGATGCTGCGGAGACGATCCCCATCGGAGTGATGATCGAAACGCCGGCGGCGGCGCTGCTGGCGCACCACATCGCGCCGCGAGTCGAATTCATGAGCGTCGGGACCAACGACCTCACCCAGTACACGCTGGCTGTGGACCGCGGCAACGCACGGCTGGCGGGGCGGTTCACTCCGCACCATCCTGCCGTGCTGCACCTGCTCAAGCAAACCGTGGATGCGGGCAACGCAGCGGGTATCGAGACGAGCATTTGCGGTGAGATGGCGTCGGATCCGCTGTCTGCGTTCTTGCTGATCGGCCTGGGTTTCCGCGTCCTCAGCGTGTCTCCGCCGTCCCTGCCGCTGGTGCGGTGGCTGGTGCGGCAGGTGGACGCCGGCATCGCGGAGCGTGCCGCACGGACCGCGCTCGAGGCCGCCACGACGGGCGAAGCCGAGGCGGTGCTCAAGGCCGAGATCGGCGAGCACATCGACCTGAACCTGCTGCGCGCGGGCCGGTTGCCCGGGGTCAACGGCACGGCTAGCTTGAAAGGTTCGTAGCGATTCAACCTCTTGCAGCGCGGTGCCATGGCGTCACATCGTTACCTCTTTTCATCGGAGTCGGTGACTGAAGGCCATCCGGACAAGATGGCCGACCAGATATCCGACGCAGTTCTCGACACCGTCCTCGCGGGCGACCCTTCCGGGCGGGTGGCCTGCGAGACCCTCGTCACCACGGGCATGGTGGTCGTGGCCGGCGAGATCACCACCACCGAGCAGCTCAACGTGCCGGAGATCGTGCGCGACACCGTGCGCTCGATCGGCTACGTGGACGGTTCCTACGGGTTCGACGCCGACACCTGTGCGGTGCTGGCGGCGCTCGATCCGCAGTCGGCCGACATCGCGATGGGCGTGGACACCGGCGGGGCCGGTGACCA
The DNA here is from genome assembly GCA_039586895.1 of Gemmatimonadota bacterium. Lineage (GTDB taxonomy): Bacteria > Gemmatimonadota > Gemmatimonadetes > Gemmatimonadales > GWC2-71-9 > WVYX01. The sequence goes on from JBDHJM010000004.1 coordinate 77,377, forward strand.
GGGCCTGATGTTCGGGTATGCCTGCGACGAGACCCCGGAGCTCATGCCGCTGCCCATCATGGTGGCGCACCGGCTCACCCAGCGCCTCGCCGACGTGCGGCGCGCCGGTGAGCTCGGGTGGCTGCGGCCCGACGGCAAGTCCCAAGTGGCGGTGGAGTACGCTGATGGCCGCCCGGTGGGGATCAGGTCGGTAGTGGTATCCACGCAGCACGCCGATGAGGTGAGCAACTCCGAGATCGAGGACGGCGTGCGCGAGTGCGTCATCAAGCCGGTGCTGGCGCAGTACGACCTGGACGCCGGCGGCGCGACCTTCTACATCAACCCCACGGGCCGGTTCGTGGTGGGCGGCCCCCAGGGAGACGCGGGGCTCACCGGCCGCAAGATCATCGTGGACACCTACGGCGGTGCGGCGCGCCACGGCGGCGGGGCGTTCAGCGGCAAGGACCCGTCCAAGGTCGACCGGTCGGCGACGTACGCTGCGCGCTGGGTGGCCAAGAACATCGTTGCGGCGGGCCTCGCCGGCCGCTGCGAAGTGCAGGTGGCCTACGCCATCGGCGTGGCCGAGCCGCTCTCCGTCATGATCGACACCTATGGCACCGGCCAGGTGGCCGACGAGGCTTTGGAGCGGGCGGTGAGCGAGGTGTTCGACCTCACGCCGCATGGCATTCGGAAGTCGCTCGACCTGCTCAACCCCATCTACCGGGCCACGGCGGCCTACGGTCACTTCGGGCGCCCCGCACAGGACGTGAAGGCCTTCGGGCGCACCGTCAGGCAGTTCACTTGGGAAGATCCCAACCGCAGCTCGGACCTGCGCAAGGCGGTCAGCGACGCGGCATAGGGATCGGCAACTCACACGCACTCAAACCACGACAAGAAATGACTTCTGTAACGACACAGCCCGAGTACGACATCAAGGACATCAATCTGGCCGACGAGGGCCGCCGCCGCAGTGAATGGGCGGAACAGTTCATGCCGGTCCTGCGACAGATCAAGGAGCGCTTCGAGAAGGAGCGCCCGCTGGAGGGCAAGAAGCTGTCGGCATGCCTCCACGTGACTACCGAGACGGCCAACCTCGCGATCACGCTGAAGGCGGGCGGCGCCGACGTAGCTCTGTGCGCGTCGAACCCGCTCTCCACCCAGGACGACGTCGCAGCCCACCTCGTGAAGGACCACGGCATCAAGGTCTTCGCGATCACGGGTGAGGACAACGATTCGTACTACTCGCACATCAAGGCGTGCCTGGAGCACGCTCCCGATATCACCATGGACGACGGTGCCGACCTGGTCGGTGCGGTCCACATGATCGCGCTGGGTCGGATGGGCGATCTGCCGGCTCCGGTGCGGACCTGGGTCGAGGGGCTGAGCGCAGCCGAGCGGAAGCAGGTGGTGGACGGCATGATCGGCTCCACCGAGGAGACCACGACCGGCGTGATCCGGCTCAAGGCCATGGCCGACGAGGGCGTGCTGCAGTTCCCGGTCATCGCGGTGAACGACTCGCAGACCAAGCACTTCTTCGACAACCGCTATGGCACGGGCCAGTCCACGCTGGACGGCGTCCTGCGGGCGACGAACATCTTGATGGCAGGTGCCACGGTCGTCGTGGGCGGCTACGGGTGGTGCGGGCGCGGCTTCGCCATGCGCGCGCGCGGCGCCGGCGCGGACGTCATCGTGACGGAGGTGGACCCGCTGCGAGCCCTCGAGGCGCGCATGGACGGCTACCGGGTCATGCCGATGGCCGAAGCCGCGAAGGTGGGCGACGTGTTCGTTACGCTCACCGGCAACACGACGGTGGTCGGGCTCGAGCACATGCGCCTGATGAAGGACGGAGCCATCATCGCGAACTCCGGCCACTTCAACGTGGAGCTGGAGCTCGATGCGCTCGCCAAGGTGGCCGACGGCCCGCGCCAGGTGCGCGAGTTCGTGGACGAGTGGATCCTGGACGGCAAGCGGCTGTACGTACTGGGGGAGGGGCGGCTCATCAACCTGGCCGCTGCCGAGGGGCACCCGGCGAGCGTGATGGACATGTCGTTCGCCAACCAGGCGCTGGCCGCGGAGTTGCTGGCCAAGAACCCAGGCAAGTTCTCCAAGGCGGTGCACCGCGTGCCGCCGCAGGTCGATCGCGATGTGGCACAGCTCAAGCTCGACGCGCTGGGCGTAGCGATCGACACGCTGACCGGCAAGCAGGAGAAGTACCTCGCCTCGTGGGACGAGGGGACCTGATCGAGGAATCCGAGCGGCGATGATCGAAGTAAAGGTGGCGCACCTCGGGCTCGACCGGGCGACCAACACGCCCGTCGTGATCCTGCAGGAGAAGGAGGGAGACCGGGTCCTGCCCATCTGGATCGGCCCCGCCGAGGCCAGCGCCATCGCCATGGAGCTGGCGGGTGTGAAGTTCGCCCGCCCGCTCACGCACGATCTGGTGAAGCAGATCGTGATCGGGCTCGGAGCGGATCTCGAGCGCGTGCTCATCAGCCGGGTGGAGGAGAACACCTACTACGCCGAGCTGCATCTGCGGCGCAACGGCCATGTAGTGCAGATCGACGCGCGGCCGTCCGATTCGATTGCGGTAGCGCTGCGCCTGAAGGCGCCGATCTTCACCGACGAGGGACTGCTGGAGCTGACGTCGATCGACACGGTCGAGCCCATGTCCACCGAGGCTGGTGGAATGGATCCAGAGACCCTCAAGTCGTACCTCGAGAACCTGGACCCGGAAGATTTCGGAAAGTTCACTCCGTAGGGCACTCGCCCTGGCGCTGCTGGCCCTGAGTCTCGCGCTGCCGCTCGAGGCTCAGGGCTTTCGCTTGGCGGGCCGCGTGGTGCGCGTGGAGCCCGCCGACACGGCAGTGCTGCCGGGAGCTTGGGCCGTGCTCCATGCGGTGCGCGCGGCGGGCGGCGAGCCGCTCGATTCGGTGCGCACCGACCGCCGCGGCCGCTACCGCTTGAGCGTGGCGCAGCCCGACACGGCGTCCACCTATCTGGTGAGCGTGGTCTACTCGGGCATCGCGTACTTCTCGGAGCCGGTGGCGGGGCGGGCGGATCCGCCGGACACGCTCGCCACACTGGCCGTGTACGACACGTCGTCCGCGGAACCTCTCATCGAGATGTTCGAGCGCCATCTGATAATCCGCTCGGCGGACAGGGACGGCACGCGGCGCGTGGTGGAGCTGATAGTCCTGGCCAACCGCGGCCACCGCACGCGGGTGGCACCGCACCCGTCGCGGCCCGTGTGGGAGCTCATTCTGCCGCCTGGCGCCGCGCAGTTCGAGTTCGCACGGGGCGACGTGAGCGCCGACGCCGTGCTCGAGCAGGACGGGCGGGTCACGCTGATCGCCGCGGTGCCGCCCGGTGAGAGGCAGCTGCTGGTGGGCTACCTGATGTCCGCCGAGGAGGGCGAGCTCACGTTTCCAATCGACCAGCCGGTCGCCCGCCTCAACGTGCTGCTCGAGGACACGACCGCGGTCGTGGCGGGTCCGGTGATCCCTGCCGGGTGGGAGAGTCTCCAGGGAGCTCCCTTCCGCCGCTTCGCCGGCGACACCGTGACGGCGGGGCAGACCGTGACGGTGCGGTTCACGGCTGCCGGCGGCCCGCCCGCGGATATCGTCATGTGGGTGTTGGTTCCCCTGGCAGCCATCGTCCTGGGCGGCGTGCTGCTGCGCTGGTGGCGGCTCGATCGCGGTGCGGCAGCCCCGGCGGTCGATGACCCGCGGGCACTTGCCGCTGAGATTGCCGCGCTCGACTCTCGCTACGCCGGACGCGAAGACGAGGCTTACCACGCGGAGCGCGCGAAGCTCAAGTCCCGGCTCACGGCGGCCATGCGGGAGCAGGACTAGACGCGGCAGGTCCGGCGGGTTTACCGTAAGAAGTCGCAGGTCAGGCGACGCTGTTTCACAGAGCGAGTGCGGAGGCGGAAGCCGGTGCAAGACCGGCGCGGCCCCGCCACTGTAACGGGCGATCGAAGTCGGCTCAGCAGCCACTGGGAAACCGGGAAGGCGAGCCGACTGCCCGGAGCCAGGAGACGCCACGCGTTCGCGCCACCAAAGCGGTCCCTCGCGGGGGGGAAGGTGGACGCATCGCACAAGACACCGATGTTCTCTCCCGCTCGCATCCTTCCCGTGTGGAAGGGGTGAGCGGTCTTGCGTAGGACGATCCCTACTGTCCCCTCCGCGCCGCGCGTAGCGGCGCGAAGGGCTCTCGCCGTCGCGGCTGCAGCCTCAGCCGCATTTGCGGCCGCGTGCACACCGCGCGCGGAAGCGCCGCCGGGCTCCGTTGCGGACGACGCGGGGCGGCCCGTGGCGCTCGAGGCACCTGCCCGCCGCATCGTCAGTCTCTCTCCAGCCACCACGGAGCTGCTGTTCGCGCTGGGCGCGGGCGATCGCGTCGTGGGCCGCACGCGGTGGTGTGCCGATCCGGCCGCAGTGCGCGACGTTGCCAGCGTGGGCGACGGACTCGACCCCAATGTCGAGATCATCGTCTCGCTGCGTCCCGACCTCGTCGTGTTCTACCATTCGGCCATGAACGACGCCGCGATCGCGCGGCTCGGGGAGCTTGGCATCGCGACCGCCAGCGTCAAACTGGACCGGCTCACCGACCTCGCTCGAGCCGCGAGGCTGCTCGGGGCGCTGACCGGCCGCGGCGCGGCCGCGGACTCGCTCGTTAGGGAGCTGGATGCCGGATTGCAGGAGGTCGCCGCAGTGGGGGCCGGGCCGAGCGTTCTGATTCTGGTCTGGGACAATCCGCCCATCGTGATCGGCGGTGCCAGCTTCCTGAGCGAGATCGTCACCCTGGCCGGCGCTCGCAATGCGTTCGGTGATCTCGACCGGCCCTCGGCGACCGTCAGCATCGAGGCCGTCGCCGCGCGCGATCCGGACGTCGTGCTGGCCACGGACGGGAAGTCCGAACCCGCCTGGGCCCGCCGACCCGAGTGGCGGGTGGTCGGCGCGGTCGCAGCCGGACGGTACGCGACTGTGTCCGGCACCGAGTTCTCGTACCCCTCGTTCCGCGCGCCGGCGGCGGTGGCCAGGCTCCGCGCAGCGCTCGAGGGCCGCCAGCGATGAGACGCTGGCTGCCGCTCGCCGCTGCTGCGCTGGCTGCGCTCGCGCTCGGACTCGCCGTGGGGCCGGCCGGCCTGACTCCTGCACAGGTGGGGAGCGCTCTCGCCGGGGGCGGTGATTCCGCGGCCCAGGCAATCGTGCGCGAGCTGCGCCTGCCGCGCGTGCTGCTCGCCTTCCTGGTGGGAGGGAGCCTCGCCGTGACCGGCGCGACGCTGCAGGCGGTGGTGCGCAACCCGCTGGCTGATCCCTACCTGCTCGGACTTTCGGGCGGTGCGGGCCTCGGAGCGGTCGGCGCCATCGCGCTGGGAATTGGCGGTGCGTGGTCGGTGCCCGTGGCGGCAATGGTCGGGGCCCTCCTGGCGATCGCTTTGGTCTACCGCGTAGCGCTCGTGGCCGGCGGCCAGCTGGACGCGCGCGTGCTGCTGCTCGCGGGCGTCGTGGTGGGAGCGTTCGCCGCATCCCTCATGGGCGCCGTCATGGCGCTCTCTCCCGCGCCCGAAGTCCGCAACGCCCTGTTGTGGCTCCTGGGGAGCTTCGACGGAGCCTCGTGGCGTGCGCTGTCCGTGTTCGGTGTCTACGCGCTCGTGCCCCTCACGCTGCTCTACTCCATGGCCCGTCCGCTGGATCTGCTGGCGCTGGGAGAGGAACCGGCGCGGTTCCTGGGCGCGGACGTGGAGCGCACCAAGCGGATCCTCTACCTGGGGGCATCCGCTCTCACGGCGGCCGCCGTCTCGGTGTCGGGCATCATCGGGTTCGTGGGGCTCGTGATCCCGCACGCCATCCGGATCGTATGGGGCCACCTGCACCGGGAGCTACTGCCGGGCGCGTTCCTGCTGGGCGGCACGCTGATGGTGGTGGCAGACGCGGTGGCCCGGACCGCGTTTGCGCCGCTCGAGCTGCCGGTGGGAGTGGTGACTGCCCTCATCGGAGTTCCGGTGTTCGTGTGGCTGGTACGGCGATGGGCGAGCTGATCTTCGAGGCGCGCGCCGCGCGCTTCCGCTATCCGACCGCGGCCGTGGACGCGCTGCGCGACATCACGCTGGAAGTCCGGCTGGGGGAGCTGGTGGCGCTTGTGGGACCAAACGGCAGCGGCAAGACCACGCTGGCACGACTGCTGCTCGGGGTCGTGGAGCCCGATTCGGGAGAGGTCCTGGCCGCCGGCCGTCCCGCGGCACGCTGGGACCGGCGCGGCCTGGCGCGGCTGGTGGGTGTAGTGGCCCAGCGCGAGGAGCCCGTATTTCCGCTCAAGGTGCACCAGGCGGTGCTGCTGGGCCGGTATCCGCATCTGGGACCACTGGGAACTCCGTCGCGCGATGACCGCGCCGCAGTCGAGAGCGCGATGCAGCGCTGCGACGTAGCGCATCTGCGGGACCGCTGGGTGGGGACCCTGTCGGGCGGCGAGTGGCAGCGCGTACGAGTGGCGCGCGCACTGGCGCAGGCTCCCCGCGCGCTCGTACTCGACGAGGCCACCGCCAGCCTGGACGTGCGCCACGAGATGGAGGTGCTGGAGCTCGTAGCCGCGCTCGTGCGCGACGAGGGGCTGGCTGCGCTCGTCGTGACGCACCACGTGAACCTCGCCGCACGGTTCGCCGACCGCATCGTCGTGATGGACCGCGGCGCGGCGCGGGCCCAGGGTGCCCCGGCTGAAGTCATCACACGCGAGGTGCTGGAGCGGGTGTTCGGGTGGCCGGTAGCACTATCACAGTGGCGCGATGTGCCTCAGTTCGTGCCGCTCAGGAAGGGAGAGACGGAGGATGAGGATCATTCGTAATACGGCAGGCCTCGTTCTGGCATCGGCAGTCCTCGCGGCGCCGGCCTCGAGCGCTCAGGAACCCTCCGACACGGCTCGGCTCGAGCCCGTCGTGGTGACGGCAACGCGGCTGCCCACGCCGCTCGCAGCGGTGACCGCGTCGGTCACCGTGCTCGACGGTGCGACGCTGCGGGCGCGGGGAATCCGCGGCGTGAGCGAGGCCCTGCGTGACGTGCCGGGGCTGTCGGTGGTGCAGCAGGGCTCCTACGGCGGGCTCACGTCGGTGTTCGTACGCGGCGGCGAAAGCGACTACGTGAAGGTATTGATCGACGGCGCACCCGCGAATCAGCCGGGTGGCGCCTTCGATTTCGCCACCCTCAGCACCGACAACGTGGAGCGCATCGAGATAGTGCGCGGACCCGCGAGCGTGCTGTACGGTTCGGATGCGGTGAGCGGAGTGGTGCAGATCTTCACGCACGGCGGCTCCGGCTCCCCGGCAGCAGATGCCCAGGTGCGGGGCGGCACCTACGGGTCGTTCGACGTGTACGCCGCGCTGCGCGGCGGAACCGGCAAGCTCAGCTACTCGGCGGCGGTCGCGCGCGCCGGAACGGACGGCATCCATCAGTTCAACAGCGACGCCGATCAGCTGGTGCTGAGCGGCTTGGTGCAGTTGGACCCCGACGAGCGCACCGATGCACGGCTGGCGGTGCGCTACAGCGACAACGAGTTCCACTTCCCGACCGACGGGAGCGGCCAGGTGGTGGACCGCAACGCGTTCCAGCAGCGAGACCGGTTCACCGCATCGCTCGACGGCGGACGCTTCCTGGGCAGCGCGGTGGAGGCCCGAGTGCTCCTCGCATACAACCGGGACGACGGCGGGATCGACGACCGGCCCGACGATCCCGCCGACTCGCTGGGGTTCTTCGGCTTCGTGAGCGAGGCGTTGGTCCAGCGCGCCAGCGCTGACGCGAGGGTGAACCTGTACTCCGTTCCGGCCACCGTGCTCACAGTGGGCGGGCAGTACGAGCACGAGTCGGAAGACGGAACCAGCGAGTCGCTGAGCGAGTTCGGTTCGAGCGTCTCCGAGTTCGCAGCCACGCGCAACAACGTCGGGTTCTACGGCCAGGCGCAGGCCACCCCGGTACGGGGGCTGGCGCTCACCCTGGGCGGACGGCTGGACGACAACCAGCAGTTCGGAACTTTCTTCACGTATCGGGCCGGCGTGACGTACGGATTGGGCCGGGGCACCAGCGTCCGGGGTGCGGTGGGCTCTGCGTTCAAGGAGCCCACGTTCTTCGAGAACTTCGCGGACAACCCGTTCGCGCGGGGCAATCCCAACCTGAGCCCGGAGCGCACCAGCACCTGGGAGGTGGGACTGGAGCAGCTGCTGTGGCGTGAGCGGCTCACCCTGGGCGTCACCTACTTCGACCAGCGGTTCCGCGACCTGATCCAGTACACTGCGATGCCGCCGGCGCCAGATGAGCCAAACTACTTCAACGTCGCCGCCGCCGATGCGTCGGGGCTTGAGCTGGAGGCCAGGCTGGCCCCGGCCGCGGGCCTCACTGTGGGCGGCAGCTACACGTACCTGCACACGGAGATAGTGGACGCCGGGTTCGACGCGGGCGGCGGCTCCTTCCAGGCGGGACAGCGGCTGCTGCGGCGCCCCACCCACAGCGTGAACTTGGATGCCGCCTGGCGCTTCGCGGGGCGTGCCTACACGGCGCTCGCCGTGCGCTACGTCGGCGACCGCGACGACCGGGATTTCACCGCTTTCCCGGCCGCCACCGTGGTGCTTCCCGCATACTGGCGCCTGGATCTCGCCGGCGAGGTCGACCTGCTGCGGCACGCGGGCGGGAGGCGGGCGCTGACCGCCACTCTGCGCGTCGAGAACCTGCTGGACGAGCAGTACCAGGAGGTCTTCGGCTTCGCGGCGCCGGGCCGGCGGGTGCTGGTGGGCGGCCGGGTGCGCTTCTGAGCCGGGCGGCGGCCTATCTTTGTAGCATGGCCCCCGTTTCCACGCCGGCGCTCGTACTGCACGCCTTTCCCTACGGCGAGACCTCCAAGATCGTGCGGCTCCTGACTCCCGAGCACGGCCTGCAGAGTGCGATTGCCAAGGGAGCGCTGCGTCCCAAGAGCAAGTTCGGGGCGCGGCTCCAGGTGTTGAGCGAGGGGACCGCACAGATCTACCTCAAGGCCAATCGTGACCTGCAGACCCTGGCTGAATTCGACGTGACGGTGCAGCGGCCCGAGCTGGCAGCCGATGTGGCGCGCTATGCCGCCGCGACGGCGCTGGCCGAGCTGATCCTGCGGTCGGCGCAGGCAGAGCCCCACCCGGAGATATACCAGGCGGCTGTGAGCGAGCTGGACCACCTCGCGCGCGTCCCCGCCGAGGAGCTGCAGGCCGCGTCCCTCGCGGCGCTGTGGAGTGTGGTGGGCGCCCTGGGCTTTGCGCCCAGCGTGATGGCCTGCGCACGAGACGGCGCGGATCTACCATCCGGGCGGATCGCGTTCTCGGTGTCGGACGGGGGCTTCCTGTGCGCGGCATGCTCCCGCGGCGGGTCGACCGCGTCGCTCGAGCCCGACGACCGCACCGTGCTGGAGCGGCTGGTGGCCGGTGCCGGTGAGCCGGTAGGTGCGCTCTCCCCCAAGCACGCCGCCGCCCACCGCCGCCTGCTGGTGCGCTTCGTGGAGCGCCACCTGGCCGAAGGGCGCGAGCTCAAGGCGCTCGCGTTCTGGCAGGAGCTCGCGTGAGCCGCCACGTGGTGGTCGGGACCGCCGGCCACGTGGATCACGGCAAGACGGCGCTGGTGAAAGTCCTCACGGGCACCGACACCGACCGCTGGGCCGAAGAGAAGCGGCGCGGCATCACGATCGACCTGGGCTTCGCCGCCCTGGACCTGGGTGACGGACTCACGGCCAGCGTCGTGGACGTGCCCGGACACGAGGACTTCGTGCGCAACATGGTGGCGGGGGCCACCGGCGTGGACGTGGCGCTGATGGTAGTGGCGGCCGACGAGGGGGTGATGCCGCAGACCGTCGAGCACCTGGCCATCCTGGAGTTCCTCGGGGTGCGCACGGGACTGGTGGTGATCAGCAAGACCGATCTCGCGGAAGCCGAGTGGCTCGATCTGGTGGAGGCGGACGTGCGCGAGCGGCTCGCGCAGTCGTCGGTGCGGTGGGAGCAGCCGGTGAGGTTCTCCGCGGCCACGGGGGAGGGTGCGGGCGAGGTGCGTGCTTCCCTGGCCGCGGCGGCGGCCGGAGCGGTGGAACGGGCAGCCGACGACCTGTTCCGCCTGCCCGTGGACCGAGTGTTCAGCGTTGCGGGCGCCGGCACGGTGGTGACCGGTACCACCTGGAGCGGCTCGGTAGCCGCCGGTGACGAAGTCCGCGTGCTCCCGGGTGACGGCGCGACACGGGTGCGCTCCGTCGAGGTGCACGGCGAAGCCAGAGAGCGGGCCGAGCCGGGCCGCCGCACCGCACTGGCCCTGCCGGGAGTCGCCAAGGGCGAGCTGGAGCGTGGCTGCGTGGTGGTGGCCGACGAACCATGGCGCGAGACTCGGGCGCTCGATGTGCTGGTGACGCTGCTGGGCCAGGCGCGGCCGCTCACGCAGCGCTCGCGCATCCGGCTGCACATCGGCACGGCGGAGGTGATGGCCCGGGTGACGCCGCAGGGCGGCGAGATCCCTCCGGGAGGTCGGGGTGCGGCCCGCCTCCGCCTCGAGAAGCCGGTGGTCGCACGTTGGGGGGACCGAGCCGTGCTGCGCTCCTACAGCCCCGTGCACACCGTGGGAGGGTGCGTGGTGGTGGACCCCTGGCCGCCGGCCCGGCCGCGGCGGCCGCAGCGCCTGGAGGAGCGGGCGGCGGCCGACCCGGCAGCCCGCGTCGCGGCAGCGGTGGAGTTGGGCGGCGCTCGCGGCCTGCCGGTCATCGATCTGCCGGTGCGGCTGGGCATTCACCCGGATCAGGTGACCGCCGTGTTGGAGGCGGTGACGGCTCAGGGCGTAGTGGTGGCCGGCGGACGCTGCTTCACCGCGGCGGTGATCCGGGAGGCGACGGCAGCAACTTTGGCCGCCCTCGAGGGGTATCACAAACGGAGTCCCCTGGAATCGGGGATGCCGCGCGAGTTGTTGCGCAAGGTGGTGGACGCGGCGCCGCTGGCCGACCGCGTGCAAGAAGACCTCGCGGCCGCCGGCCGAATCGCATTCGAAGGCGGCACTGTTCGGCTCTCCGATTTCAAACCGACGCTGTCGGCTCAGGAAGCCGAGTGGCAGGAGTCGATTGGCGGCGCGCTGACGGCGGCGGCGTTCCAGGGGCAGTCAGGCGCGGAGCTGGCGCAGCACGTACCGGCGGAGGCCGCGCTCCGGCTCGCGGAGTTTCTTGTGCGCCAAGGCACGGCGAGTCGCGTCGGGAAGGACAGATATTACGATCGGGATCAGCTGGAGCGGCTGCGCGCGGAGATAGTCGACGAGATCGCCAAGCGTGGCCGCGCCACACCCGCAGAACTCCGTGCCAGAACAGGACTTACGCGTAAGTACCTGATTCCGGTGCTGGAGTGGTTGGACGGCGGCGGATTCACGGTCCGCGACGGCGATGCGCGCCGGCTGGGCCCGGCCGCCGGGTAGGAGCAGGGGGTGCTTGACAGAAGTTGCCGTCGTCACCTAACTTCTGGTCAGTTGGGGACATACGCACTCAAGCCGAGGGGAAGCCAAGGACACTTTTCGTCAGACTAGGAGCGTGCCATGAGGCAGTTGGCCTGGGCGGTTGTCTCGCTTGGGCTCCTGATGGCTGCACCGACGGTTGTACAAGCTCAGCAGGACAGCGGCGCACCTACGGTGCAGCTGGGCAGGAATTACCCGAATCCGTTCAACCCGGAGACGACGATTCCATTCCAGCTGTCCCCAGGCCTTTGGGCCAATGGGGAACAGCCGGTTGTCAGCCTCCGGATCTACAACATCCTGGCGCAGCTAGTGGCCATTCCCATTCTGCAGGGCTCTGGCCAACCTCTGACCAACGTGCGCCTCGATTGGAACGGCACAGGTGAGTACTCGGCCTACTGGGATGGGAAGGTGCTCAACACGGGTCGAGATGCGGCATCAGGAGTGTACGTCTACCAGTTGACCGTCAACGGGCAGACGCAGACCGAGAAGATGACCATCGTGAAATAGGAGCAGGGCCGCACGAAAACTGATTGTCAGATTGTACCGACGCGCCGGTGGCAACACCGGCGCGTCTGTCTTTATGGCACCTTTTGCGCCATTCGGGCTGGCTGATTGCGGCATGGTGTTTGCTCTATCTCTGGTGCTGGAAGTGCTGTTCCTGTATGGGTTTAGGGCTCATGACCGGAACGCAGAAACGCAAGTTGATGGCTGCGCAGCTTGGTGGATATGTGTTTGGGGTGGTGAGGGCCTGCGGCGCGGCGGAAAGGACATAGATTCGCACCCATGATCAGACCTGAAAGACTGACTGTGAAGGCCGGCGAGGCGCTGCAGCAGGCGATCTCGCTCGCTGCCACCCGCGGCAACCCGGTCGCCAACGACGCGCACCTCTTCCTGGGCCTGCTGGACCAGGAGGAGGGAATCGTGGTGCCGGTGCTCCAGAAGACCGGGCTCAACGTCACCGAGCTGCGGGCTGAGACGGAGCGGGAGCTGGACCGGCTCCCGACCCAGAGCGGCGGGGCGAGCCCGACCGTCTCGCGCGAGCTGAACGAGGCGCTGGACACGGCCGACAAGCTGGCCGGGGAGCTGGGCGACGCATACGTGTCCACCGAGCACATGCTGCTCGGCCTGGTGGACACCAAGGGCACGAGTGCGCGCGAGCTGCTCTCGGCCCGCGGCATCGACAAGAACGATCTGCTGCAGGCGCTCGAGGCGGTGCGCGGCAGCCACCGCGTGACCGACGTGGATCCCGAGCAGAAGTACCAGGCGCTGGAGCGCTTCACCAAGGACCTCACCGAGCTGGCGCGGCAGGGCAAGCTGGATCCGGTGATCGGCCGTGACGAGGAGATCCGGCGCGTCGTGCAGGTTCTGTCGCGCCGCACCAAGAACAACCCGGTCCTCATCGGAGAGGCGGGCGTCGGCAAGACCGCCGTCGTGGAAGGCCTGGCCCAGCGCATCGTGGACGGCGACGTGCCCGAGAGTCTGGTGGGCAAGCGCATCATCGTGCTGGACATGGGGCAGCTGCTGGCCGGAGCCAAGTACCGGGGCGAATTCGAGGAGCGGCTCAAGTCGGTGCTCAAGGAAGTCACGAGCCAGGAGGGTAAGTTCGTCGTCTTCATCGACGAGCTGCACACCATCGTGGGCGCCGGCGCCGCCGAGGGCGCGGTGGACGCGTCCAACATGCTGAAGCCGCCGCTGTCGCGCGGCGAGCTGCACGTGGTGGGCGCCACCACGCTGGACGAGTACCGCAAGCACGTGGAGAAGGACAAGGCCCTGGAGCGGCGCTTCCAACCGGTGTTCGTGGGCGAGCCGAGCGTGGAGGACGCCATCGCAATCCTGCGCGGCCTCAAGGAGCGCTACGAGGTGCACCACGGGGTGCGCATCACCGACAACGCGCTGGTGGCTGCGGCCACGCTGTCGGACCGCTACCTGGGCGACCGGCACCTGCCGGACAAGGCGATCGACCTGATGGACGAGGCGGCTTCGCGGCTCCGCATGGAGATCGACTCGCTGCCGCAGGAGATCGACGAGGTGGAGCGGCGCAAGCTGCAGCTCCAGATCGAGGAGCACTCTCTGCAGCGCGAGAAGGACAAGGCCAGCAAGGAGCGGCTCAAGGCGCTGCGCAAGGAGCTCTCCGAACTGGAAGAGCAGTCGCAGGCCATGAAGGCTCAGTGGCAGGCCGAGAAGGATGCCATCGGCCAGCTGCAGGAGAGCAAGGCCGCTCTGGAGGCCGCGCGCATCGAAGCCGAGCAGGCCACCCGAGCCGGCAACCTGCAGGAGGCGTCGGAGATCAGCTACGGCAAGGTGCCGCAGCTCGAGCGCGCCATCGAAGAGCAGAAAGAACGCCTCGCCGCCATCCAGGCCAAGGGGAGCTACCTCAAGGAAGAGGTGGACGCCGAGGACATAGCGGGCATCGTGGCGCGGTGGACCGGTATTCCGGTGAGCCGCATGCTCGAGTCGGAGCGCGAGCGGCTCACGCACCTTGAAGGCGAGATGCACCGCCGCGTGATCGGGCAGGACGAGGCGGTGTCCGCAGTGGCGAATGCCGTGCGGCGCTCCCGAGCCGGGCTGCAGGATCCCAACCGTCCCATCGGGAGCTTCATCTTTCTGGGGCCCACCGGTGTGGGCAAGACCGAGACGGCGCGCGCCCTGGCGGAGTTCCTGTTCGACGACGAGCGGGCCATGGTGCGCATCGACATGTCGGAGTACATGGAGAAGCACGCCGTGGCGCGACTGATCGGCGCCCCGCCGGGGTACGTCGGCTACGAAGAGGGAGGTCAGCTCACCGAAGCGGTGCGGCGGCGGCCCTACTCGGTGATCCTGTTCGACGAGATCGAGAAGGCCCACCCCGACGTGTTCAACGTGCTGCTTCAGATCCTGGACGACGGCCGGCTCACCGACGGGCAGGGTCGCACGGTGGACTTCCGCAACAGCGTCATAATCATGACGTCCAACGTGGGGTCGCAGTGGATCCTGGAGTACGGCGACGGGCAGTGGTCCGAGGCCGAGTCGCGCGTGATGCAAGCGCTGCGCGACACGTTCAAGCCCGAGTTCCTGAACCGGGTGGACGACATCGTGGTGTTCCAGCCGCTCACGCGGGAGGACCTCGGTCAGATCATAGACCTGCAGCTCAGGAAGGTTGAGGAACTCCTCGCGGAGCGCCGCGTAGGCGTCGAGGTGACTCTTGAGGCAAAGCAGCTGCTGATCGCAGAGGGCTACGACCCCGTCTACGGTGCCAGGCCGCTCAAGCGCGTGATCCAGCGGCGCATTCAGAATCCACTCGCGCTGGAGCTGCTGGAGGGGCACTACGGCGAGGGCGACCTGGCGCGCGTGGTACCGGCGAGCGACGGCAAGGGACTGGAGTTCGTGCGGGTGCCCGGCTCGGAAGTTTCCGAGCCGGCGCCCGAGCCGGTGGGGGCGTAGGATGCCCGGTCGGGGCACCACGGCAACGCTGAACTGAGGCCAATGCACCCAAGACGTCCAACACTCTCAGAGCCCGACCGGCTCGGCATGGAAGCGGCGCTCGCGGAAGCACGCTCGGGCGCCGCCGCCGGCGAGGTGCCCGTCGGCGCTGCCGTGGTTCACGACGACCGCGTCGTGAGCAGCGCCCACAACGAGACCATCGTGCAGCGCGACCTCACACAACACGCGGAGATGCTGGCCATCCGGCGGGCCATGGAGGCGCTGGACGCCGACCGGCTGGATCAGGCCACGCTGTGCATCACGCTGGAGCCGTGCGCGCAGTGCGCGGGAGCCATCGTGCTGGCGCGGGTGGGACGCGTGGTGTTCGGCGCCTACGATCCAAAGGCCGGCATGGCGGGGTCGGTGGGCGATGTGCTGCGCCACCCCAAGCTCAACCACCGTCCCGAGGTGATGGGCGGCGTGATGGAGGAGGAGTGCGGGGCAGTGCTCAAGGAGTTCTTCGAGGCGCGGAGAGATTAGGGAGGGAAGGGGAGGGATGAGCGCCAAGAGTCGGACCGGCCGTGAGTTGAGCCACGGAACCCTCCTGCCGCGTGCCTTGTAGAATATGGCAGGAGATCCGATGAAGATTTCACCACGCAGAGTGACCCGGCTGATCCTTTGCGCGGTGGTGACTATCCTCCCGGCCGCCGCGTTTGCGCAGGCTCCCCCAGTACTGGTCGGGGTCGGCCTGTCCTACGCCCACGCCACTGCGACTCTCGGCGAGTACGTCGGCGGTGCCTACGGCGCGGCGGCAGTAGTGCGTATGCCCGGGCGTCACTTCGGCGCGCGCGTGGACGCCGATTTCCTTTCCTTCCCGACCACCACCAGCGCCCGTCCCTTTCTGGGGACCGGCCCGGAAGTGTGGATCAGCACATCGATGAAGAGCTTCACGCTCACGGTTGGGCCGGAGGCGCGCCTGAGCAGAGGCCGGTTCTCCGCGGGCGTGTTCGGCGGTGTGGGGTTGGCCCGCTTTTCAAACTCTTCATCACTCACCGGTCTCAGCAGTGACCCGCGGTTCGGTGGTGCGGCGACGTTCGGAGACGTCACTGTGGCCGCGCAGGGCGGGGCGATCTTCGGTCTGGAGGTAGGCAGCGGCGTCACGATGGAGTTGGCGGCGCGCTACGTGGTGACCGGGGAAACGAGCTTCGTAACCGAGGAGAACCTGCGCGCGGGGGTGATATCCGGACTTTACATGGTCCCGACTCCGACGCGGGCGTCGTTCTTCGCGCTGCGGCTCGGGGTTTTCCTGGGGCAGGTCGGCGGGGGATCGTAGGATCCGTTGGCGGGATCCTGAGCGGGACCGAAGCAGCGCAAGAGAAAACGCCCCCACGCTCCAAATGAGCATGGGGGCGCTTCCGGAGGGGGAAGGGCCGCTCTAGTTCTGCGCGATCTCCGGCCGCACGGTCAGAATCAGCGTGCCACCGCCCGTCATCAGCTGTGCGTTGCCGACCACCATGGTCTGTCCGATGCGTGCGTTCACCCGCGTCATGAAGGCACCGCGCTGGTGATGGCGCACACCCACTTCCATCTGCACCCAGCCCGAGTCGTCCTTGACGCGCACCGATCCGATGTTGGCGATGACGATCCATCCCTCTTCGGTGCTCTCGTCCATGCCCACGACTTGCTCGATATGGCTGCCTTCCATGCCGCCGACCACCGCCTCGTTTACGAGCCGGTATCCCTGGTAGCGGAACAGCCGGCGCAGCTCGGCTTCCACGTCTGCGATCGCGGGATCGCCCTGGGCGGCACCGTTGGCCTCGATGAGCTGGAAGTTGAGGCGCACCGTTGGGCGCGGCAGGTCGAACTCCTCCAGCACGGCAGCGATCCGGTCCAGGTTGTCACGCGTCTCGCGCACGGAGATCATGTTGTCCACGGCGCTCATCGTCCCCGTGGCGCCGGGGCGGTCGTCCCAGACGTAAGGCCGGATCAGGTCCCGGGCCTGGTGCGGCTCCAGGTACTGCAGCTCGAACGTCTGCGTCTCCAGCTCGTGCGGTCGGCCCTGGTAGCGCAGCAGCGCCCACGCCATCACCGCAAGTGCGGCGGCGAACAGTCCGATTGCAAGCATCCTGCGATAGTCCGGCATAGCTTCCCCCTCCTAGAAGATCCAGACAACCACGATGTCGGGGTTGTCGGTGTCGAATACGGCTACGTTCTGTCCTTCGGAGGCCTCGACGGTCGGCATCGGCACGGTCGAACCCACGGCGGCCAGGTCGATGGGGTCCCCCGGCAGTTGGCCGCCGTTCTGCGTGAGCAAGATTCCGGCGAGCGCCGCGGCGGCACCGAGCGGGGCCAGCGCCCAGGCGGGCCGCAGGCGCGGGAACCTGATCACCTTGCCGCGCGAGCCTGCCTCGACGGCCGCTCGCGCAACGGCCTCCTCCACGTCCAGCCGCGGGCGGCGCGCATCGAGCGCCGCGGCCAGCGCTACCTCTTCGGTCGCGATCCGCTCGGCCATTGTGCTGCAGCGCGGGCACTCGCGTATGTGCCGGCTCAGGTCAGTGTCAGCCTCGCCCCTCAGTTCCCCGAGGTCGGCCTCCAGCAACAGATCGCGTGCGTCTGTGCAGTTCATCTGCTCTGCTCCTCCGTCAGCTCCGGGTGCCGCTCCAGGATCCGCTTGCGGATGGCGCGGCGAGCCCGGTGAAGGTGCGCCCGCACGGTGACGGGCTTCATGTTCAGGGCCCGACTGACCTCCACCGGGCTCCAGTCCTGCAGGTCCACCAGGTCGAACACCTCGCGCTGGCGCTCGGGCAGCTCCACGAAGAGGGCCTTCACCAGATCCAGAACCTCCGATGCGTGCAGCTCATCTAGCTGCGTGCCTCCCTGGTGTGCGACGGCGCCGGCCTCCACGGTGCTTCGCTTCGCTGTCCGCTCGCGCCGGCTGCGGCGGCGGTGCAGGTCGCCCGCCGCGTTGCGCGTGACCTGGTAGAGCCAGGTCGTGAACCGGGAGCGCGCCCGGTACTGCCCGATGCGCTGGTGGACCAGGATGAGCACGTCCTGGGTCACGTCGTCGGCGTCGTCCGGGTCGCCCGTGAGCGTCAGCGCCCAGCGGTGGATCTGCTGGTAGCAGCGGCGCAGCACTTCGCTAAGTGCTTG
Source organism: Gemmatimonadota bacterium (assembly GCA_039586895.1). GTDB lineage: Bacteria > Gemmatimonadota > Gemmatimonadetes > Gemmatimonadales > GWC2-71-9 > WVYX01. The sequence continues at coordinate 95,385 of JBDHJM010000004.1, forward strand.
CTGGTCGCCGGCTTGCGCATCTCGCACGAGCGGCGTCACCGCTTGGTTCAGGCGCTGTGTCTCGCTCAAGCGCGCTCCCGTCAGGCCCTGTTGCAACCTTGAGACGTCCGTGGGTGATCGGCCGTTTACCGGTCGGAATCTGGCCCGGGGGTTTGGGGATGGAAGGGCGGATACGTAGGAGGCCGGCCCGTCCCGGGGCCGGCCTCAGCTGGTGCGTATTCGCGGTGGGAGGGTGTGTCGGGTGTGCATCACGACCCTCTCATCACTTGCCGATCAAGGCATCCGCTTCTCGAACAGCAGGTTGCGCACGCGGCCGTTGGAGACGCGGAACGCGACGATACTGCCCTCAGCGTCGCGCTCGAAACGGACCGCACTGAGGTAGAACTGGTTCCCTCTGAACCGATCCGCGGCATCGGGCCGCAGTGTCGCCGGCTCGTGCCGGATGTGGATCGCCACGAGCTGGTCCTCCTCGACGACCAGCCTGTACATCGTCTCCAGCTCCGGGCTGTAGAACACGCCGGTGTACTGCTCCAGGTCGACGTTCTCCGGATCGAACGGCGCGAGGCGTTCGGCCCGGGCCTCCTCCGCGCCGTCGCTCACTGTGAGCGCCGGGACCGAGCCGTCTTCTTCCACCACGAAGGTCACGCTCACCGGAGGAGCGGTCACGCGGAAGGTATGGCTCTCGTCGTGGATCATCTCGACTGCCGGTGTGCCGGGTGTCTGTGCCATGAGCTGCCCGTCCGTCACGGTGATGGTGAGGACGACCCCCTCAGGCAGCACATACTGGCCCGCGTACGTCTCGAGCACTGCCGGGTCGAGTCGGGCGGCCGCGGTTTCTTCGGCGCCCTCCGCGGCGGGCTCCTCGGAAGTCTCCTCCGCGGCCGCTCGCTGCGCCGCCTCGGCGGCCGCGATATCCGCCTCGAGGTAGATGTCCGCGACGAGCCGACCCATGCCGCCGGGGTTGAAGGCGGCGTGGTTGCTCAGGATGGCGACGGCAAAGTCCTGCTCGGGGAACTTCATGAGCACGCTGCGGAACCCCGCGTCGCCGCCGGTGTGGCTCACCGTATGGAGGCCGCGATAGGTGCTCATGCCGAGGCCGAACGCGTATCCCACCGTGTCACCGTCGTTCAGCACCGCGCGCTCGAGCATCTGCTCGATTACGCTTTGATCTCCTACCGTCCCGCGATCCAGGTTGTTGGACCACTTGGCCAGGTCGCCCACCGTGGTGAACAGGCTGGTCGCTCCGACGTTGGCGTAGGACAGCACCGCCTTGCGGTAGCCTCCCCGCTGGGTGTCGGCGCCGTAGGAGTATGCCCGGTCGGGCACGACGAACTGGTGGTCGTCGTGGAAGTGGGTGCTCGCCATGCCGAGCGGCTCGAACATGTTCTCGGCGGTCCACTCGGGGAACGACTGACCGGTCACCCGCGCGACTATCTCGGCCAGCAGCGTGTAGCCGGTGTTGCAGTAGAGCATCTCCTCGCCGGGCGGGAAGTTTAGCTCCCGCTGCCGGCTCACCACGCGGAGCACCTGGTCCCGCGTGATCACGTCGTCCATCCTCCAGCCGCCGATGACCAGGAGATTCCACTGGTCGCGCAACCCGCTGGTGTGGTGGATCAGGTGCCGGATCGTGATCGTGTCGCCGAAGTCATGCAGCTCCGGGAGGTACTTCCGGATGTCGTCGTCCAGCGAGAGTTTGCCCTGGTCGGCGAGCATCGCGACGGCGAAAGCGGTGAACTGCTTCGAGACCGATGCGACGTGGAAGATCGTCTGCGGAGTGATCGGAACGTCGTACTCGAGCTGTGCCGATCCATAGCCTGCCTGGTAGACGATCTCGCCGTCGCGGATCACCGCGATCGAGGCGCCGGGCGAGTGGGGGTCGTTCCACGGGGCGAAGAGCTGGTCGACTCGTCCGGCCGGCGTCTCCGCCGCCGGCTCCAGCCGCACTATCGAGGCTGTGTATACGCCCGGATCCGCTCCCTCGGGATCGAACGGGCGCAGCTCGACGCGGTATTCGCCGCTCACCTCGGGGTAGAGCACCAGCGGCTCGATTCCCCAGCGGCCGTTGGGGCTGTCCACTTCCGCTACGGTCTCGCCTTCCGGGTCTGACACCTGGAGCATCACGTCGATCCCCTGCTGCTCCACGGTGAGGAATAGGAATTGCCCCGCCTCGAGCTCCAGCCGGAAGGCCTGCACGTCCTGCCCGGTCATCTCCCGCACCAGCGGCTGCCCCGGTCGCACCAGAGGAGCTTCCTCTTGGGCGGTAGCCGATCCGGTGAGAGTGCAGGCAAGAGCAGCGAGCAGTGACAAAGTGGCCAAGCGAGCGCGCTTCATGCCGAATCCCCCGTCGGAGTATTGGTTGGTGTCGACGTTCAACGGGCGGAAGGTCCCGCCATTCCTACGGTTGAGACCCTGCGCCGGTTTCCTCGGGCCGGTGCGTCGACCTGAGGCCGCAGCTGATGCGAGAAGCCCGGGCCACCTCACGGCGACCCGGGCCCGGAACCCTTCACTCGGAGCGCCTATGCCGCGCTCACTATGGTTGCATCACTGGAGCGGCGACTGATCAGCCCCTGTGCCTCCCCACGTCCCAATCCGAATGCTGCCGTCGCCGCCGCATCCGCCGTGATGCAGCGGTCGGCCCGCACCGTCACGCTGTGCACTGCGCTCTGCCATGGCGCACCGGTGGTCGGGTCGATCAGGTGGTGGTACTTCTCGCCGCCGTGCTGGAAGTACTGCAGGTAGTCGCCGGACGTGGCCACGGCGGCGTCGCTCAGCTCGATCCGGTCGGTGAGCTGGTCCGGGTCGTGCGGGGAGCGCACCCCCGCGGTCCAAGGCTCGCCGTCCTCGGCGAGTCCCATGGCGTACAGGTCGCCGCCCACGTTGACCAGGCCGTGCTCGATACCCCACTCACGCAGCACCTGCACCGCGCGGTCCACCCCGTAGCCCTTCGCGATGCCGCCCAGATCGAGTGCCGCGTCGCGATCGGTGAAGCGCACCGTGGGCCGGCCCCCGGACCTGCTCAGGTCGAGCCCGCGGTACAGCCCGCGGCCTGCCAGCCTGTGCACATCTCGCTCGGCGGGCGGCGCCGACCGGTTACCCACGTCCCACAGCCGAACCACGTTTCCGAGGCACGGATCGAACCTCCCATGCGTCACCTCGGCCCACGCCAGCGCCTCTCCCAGCACGTGAGCGGTGCGCTCGCTCACGGGCACGCCGTCGGTGGCGGCGGTTCCGTTGGCCAAGCCCACCTCGGAGCGCTCGTCGAACCGCGTCATCAGCCGGTCGATGAGGCGCAGCTCGGCGAAGGCCGCGTCCATGGCCTGCTGCGAGTAGTACTCGTCGCTGTGCACCACGCCGATCTCGGCGAGCGTGCCCATCACGGGGATGGTGCGGCGTACGAGACGGCGGCGCCGGCCACGCACGAAGGGGATGCTGGCCACGGCTAGTGCGCCTATGCCCAGCGCTATGACCTGGCGCCGCGAGGGACGGAAGGTCGTGACAGTCTCAGGTTGCTGCATTGCTTGACTCCGTTGTATCGCCAGCCCACTCGCAGGACGCGCACTGTGCGTCGCCGGTCGAGTGGGAGCATGTGCCGCAGCCCGCCTGGCCGGCCGCGCTGCGCTGCAGCAGGCCGAAGGCGGCGAACAGCACCGCGAACCCGATGATTCCGATGAGCGCGCCGGTCACGACGAGCTCAACAATCCCGCGAAGCCCATGAACGCGAGCGACAGGCTGCCCGCGATGATCAGCACCAGGGCCATGCCCCGGGCCATGCGCGGCACCGTCGCCAACTCCGAGCTTTCGCGAATGGACGCCATCAGCACCAGGGCGAGCGTCAGTCCCAGCCCGGCCCCGATTGCGAAGAACAGTCCCTGCACCAGCCCGTAGCCGCGGTTCGTCTGGAACAGCGCGAGCCCCAGGATGGCGCAGTTGGTGGTTATCAGCGGCAGGAAGATGCCCAGCTGCCGGAACAGCTTGGGGCTCACCTTCTTGATCACCAGCTCGGTGATCTGCACGAAGGAAGCGATCACCACGATGAAGGAGATCAGCCGCAGGTACGGCGCGTACGGAAGGATGAACGTGTTGAGCAGCCAGGCGCACAGGCTTGCCATCGTCATCACGAACACGTTGGCCATCCCCATGCGCACCGCGGTCTCCACGCGCGCGGATACGCCCATGAACGGGCACAGGCCCAGGAAGTAGTACAGGGTAAAGTTGTTCACCACCATCGCCGAAAGCAGGATCCAGAAGAGCTCACCCATTACGCGGCCCTCCTCTCATTCGGCGCTCCCACCCCGTCGGGCCACTCGCGTACCCTGGCGCGCTCCTTCTTGCGCTCCTCCCACCAGTTGAGCAGCAGCAGCCAGAAGCCCAGCGTGAGGAAGCCGCCCGGCGGCAGGATGAAGATCACCCACGGCTCGAAGTTGCCCGGGATGATCTTGTAGTTCATAAGCGTGCCCTGGCCCAGCACCTCCCGCACTCCGCCCATCATCACCATCGCGATCATGAATCCGACACCGGTGCCGAAGGCGTCGAGCATGGAGCGGCCGATGGGCCGCTTGGAGGCAAACGCCTCCTGGCGCGACAGGATCATGCAGTTCACCACGATGAGTGCCACGAATGCACCGAGCTGCTTGTACACCGTCGGCACGATCGCCTCGAGGCTCATGTCCGCCACCGTGACGAACGTGGCGATGATCAGGATGAACGTCGGGATACGGACCTCTCCCGGGATGAGCTTCTTGATTAGCGAGACCATGAAGCTCGAGCCCATGAGCACGAAGAACGTGGCGATGCCCATCCACAGTGCGTTCTCCACGGTGTTGGTCACCGCCAGGGCGGGGCACAGCCCCAGCATCTGGATCAGCACGGGGTTCTCGTTCCAGATGCCGCGGAAGAAGTCGGCCTGTGCAGTCGTCTCTCGCGGGCTCATGGTGTCACCCCCGAGCTGGTTCGCGCCGCCGCAAGCTCAGCCGCTTCCTCGCCGCCCGCGTCGGCCTGCCTCATGTATGCGTCCATCAGCGGTCCCAGCCGCTCGATCTGATTGTTGATGATGCGGATCACCACACGCGACGAGATCGTGGCCCCGGTGATCATGTCAATCTCGTGCGGATCGCCGCTCGACTCACGAGGCTTGACACCCACCAGGGGTGACAGCACGCCGTTGAACTGGTTCACGAACGACGTGTCCTTCTCGATTTTGTCGCCCAGTCCCGGCGTCTCCTTGCTCTCCAGCACCTTCATCCCGAGCAGTGTCTGATTGACCCGGTCGTAGCCGAAGATGACCCGCACGATGTCCTGGAATCCGGGCTCGCCGTACGCTACGGCGAAGCCGATGCGCTCGCCCTCCGCTGTGAAGCCGAGGAAGATCTGCTCCAGGCTCGCGCCTTCCACGCCGGTGGGCAGCTGCCTCAGCAGCGCACCGTCGTACACGTAGAGCGTGTCGAAGCGGTCCGGTCCCTTGAGCACTTCCTGCACCGCGAGCCTGAGCTGCTCGGCCTTGTAGGCTTGGATGATCGGCTGCGACCAGGCGTAGACGAACACGATCAGGAAGCCCGCAATGGCGCCTGCCGCGCCCAGCGTGACGAGCAGCTTCCACACCGGGACCTGTACGGTCTGCGGGGCTCCGGGCGGCGCGGTCACGCGCTCTCCTTGGCCCGGTCCGGCTGCTGCGCGCCGAACAGCTTGGGTTGTGTGGCGCGATTAATGAACGGCACCAGCGCGTTCATCAGCAGGATGGCGTACATGACGCCCTCGGCGAGGCCGCCCCACAGCCGGATCACCACCACCAGGAAGCCGATCCCGAAACCGAACACCCAGCAGCCCAGGTTGGTGACGGGCGAGGTGACCATGTCGGTCGCCATGTAAACGGCGCCGAGCATCAGGCCGCCCGAGAACAGCATGAACAGGGCACTGGGGTAGCGGACCGGATCGAGCAGGTGGAGCAGTCCCGCGAGTATCGCCACCGTGAGAAAGATGCTCGCGGGGATGCGCCAGTTGAGGTACTTGCGCAGCGCGAGGTAGCCGCCGCACAGCAGGATCACGATGCCAGCCGTCTCACCCAGCGACCCAGCGGTCGAGCCGA
>JBDHJM010000029.1:0-32261 GCA_039586895.1 Gemmatimonadota bacterium
CGCTCGCAGTGGGGATATGCGCCTTGGCAGGCCTCGGAGGCGCTGTGCTGGCCGGCTCGATGGCGCTGGCCATACCGGTGCTCGCCCTGTGGCGCCGAGCCGGCTCCATGCCCAGCCACCGGGCCGCGTGAAGCAGCGGCTGCGTCGCTGGGGCTACGCTCTCCTGCAGCGTAACCTGGCGCGTACGTTCCGCAGGATCGATTGGCTGGGACGGCTGGAGGCACCCAAGCCCGACCGGCCAGTGGTGTTGTACGCCAACCATCACGTGTTCCAGGACTCCTACGTTTTGGGCTGGTTCATCGAACGGGTCTTGGGACGCCGCTCGGTGGTGTGGATGGAAGAGCTGGATCGCTTCCCGTTCTTCGGGGTGATGGGTCCGCTCCCCTTTCCCGCTGACGACGCCAAGCGGCGCGCCACAACGGTACGGCGCACGGCCCGGCTGATGCGTGAGGACCCACGTACGGTGTTGTTCTACTACCCCGAGGGGAAGCTCCACTCGGCGGACGAAGGCCTGCTGCGGTTCCCCCCCGACCTGTTTCAGCGACTCGAGCGAGTGCTTCCCGAAGTCCAGTGGTGGCCGGTGGCACTGCGGGTCACGGCCTGGCATGACGCGCGGCCCACCGTGCTGATGACGGGAGGGCCGATCAGAGAGCAGGCGACCGGTGCTGAGCGGGAGTCGCTCAAGCGGCTCGTGTCGCGTCTGGAGACCCCGGGAAACGCCAGTCGCACTACTCTGCTCGAGGGTCGTCCCGGCCCACACGAGCGGTGGGACTTCAGTTCCACGCGGCGGCTGTTATCCCGGCTCACCTTGAGAGGAGTGTGACCGCCGTGACACCTGTCGCCGTGTTCGGCGCCGTATTCGCTCTGCTCGGCATCACTCTGCTCACCAACCTCTGGCATCTGAGACGCAGTCGGCCGCGCGAGCTGTGGCCCGTGAGTACTCCGCGTCTATCGGTGCTCGTTCCCGCACGCAACGAGGCGGAGAACCTGCGGCGTCTGCTGCCCTCGCTGCTGGCGCAGGACTACCCGGACTTCGAAGTCATCGTGCACGATGACGGGTCAGAGGACGGAACGTGGGAGGTGTTGTCTTCGATCCACGACCGGCGCCTGCGCGCGTTCCGCGGCAGCGGACCGCCCAGTGGCTGGGTCGGCAAGGTGCACGCCCTGTACAGCGCAACGCGAGAGGCAACAGGCGAGCTCCTGCTGTTTCTCGACGCGGACGTCGCTCTCAAGCAACCGGCGGCTCTCTCCCAGCTGGTGGCCCACTTCGAGCGGCTGCCACGGCCGGCGGCCCTGACGGGGATCACCCACTTGAGGGGCGGCGGGCAGCTCGTGGTGAGCCTCGTGCCCCTGGTCATCCTGAGCCTGCTGCCCATCCCCCTGGCGGCCCGGCTCCGCTCCAAGCGCATGAGCGCGCTGAACGGCCAGTGCTGGATGATCGCGCGTTCGGACTACGACCGGCTGGAGCCCCATCTCCAGCACCGCAACGAAGTGCTGGAGGACATTCGCATCGGCCGCTACCTGAAGCAGCGGGGCGTGGAACCCGTGATGGCGGATCTGCAGAACCTAATCGAGGTATGGATGTACCGCAGCGTGCCCGATGCGTGGCGCGGTTTCCGCAAGAACGTATACCTGTTCATGGGCGAGCGCTGGTGGAGCTTCCTGCCACTGCATGCTCTGTACCTGGTGCTGCTCATCGTTCCGCCGCTCGTGTCGCCCTGGTTCATCGCGGCGTGGTACGGACTGAAGCTCCTGTCGGACCGCTTCGTGCGCTGCCCGGCGCGCATCACCCTGGCCACTCCGGTCTCGCTGCTGCTGGGTGCCGCCCTCCAACTCGACTCGGCTCTCGCGCATTGGAGCGGCCGGGTGGATTGGAAGGGACGCTCGGTCGGTCGCGCCGCCTTGCAGCCGCCCCCAGTCGCAGCCGGGAGCACGAAGCGACGGACCACGTAACCCCAATTAAGCGGCTTGACTAGCCTCGCACGGGCCACCAGCCTTTGTGTGTGGCACCGATCATAGTGGGAGTGGCCGGGGGAACCGGCTCGGGTAAGACGACCGTAGCCCAGGCGATCATCCAGGCGCTGGGCCGCGACAACGTGGCCTATCTGCAGCACGACTGCTACTACCGCGACCGCAGCCACCTCAACCCCAAGGAACGCCAGGCCATCAATTACGACCACCCCGAGGCTCTCGAGACCTCGCTGCTGGTCGAGCACCTCCAGGCGCTCAAGGCTGGCGCCCCTGTCGAGGTCCCGATCTATGACTTCTCAGTGCACGAGCGCCGCAGCGCCACGGCGCACGTGGAGCCGCATCGAGTGATCGTTCTGGACGGAATCCTCATCCTGGCAGAGCGAGAGCTGCGCGAGCTGATGGACCTGCGCGTGTTCGTGGACACCGATCCCGACCTGCGCTTCATCCGCCGGCTCGACCGCGACCTGCGCGAGCGCGGCCGCGAGTTCGACTCCGTGGTGCGGCAGTACCTGGAGTCGGTGCGGCCCATGCACCTGGAGTTCGTGGAGCCCAGCAAGCGCTACGCCGAGGTGATCATCCCCGAGGGCGGCTACAACAAGCCTGCGGTGGACATGCTGGTGACACAGATCTGCGGAATGGTGGAGGGGACGCCGGACTGACCCGCTAGAAGAAGATCGTCACCGACACGTATCCCGTGGCGGGCACGGCACCGTACTCCGACCCGGGCAGCACCACCGGCTCGAGAGGATTCGGGATCTCTAGCGCTTCTTCCCCCGCCCCGAGGAACATCCCCGCCTGCGCGACCACCTCGTCGGAGGCGGAGAACGAGACGGCCGGGCTGAACAGCAGGCTGGTGTCGTTCAGATTCCAGATGGAGAGGAGGTTCAGGCTCCACAGGGCGTGCCACTCGTAAGTGGCCAGCGCCACTATCTCGTCACGGCCCAGCACCTGCATCTCGCCGCGGAGTGACGCCGGCGAGAGGGCGGTCGGGATCAGCTCCTCGGCGCTCGCCGCACCGAAGCCGTCCCGTTGGTACTCGGCCACCAGGTAGAGATTCCGGCCGAACAGGTTGAAGCTGCGATCCGCGCCCACGGTGAAACGCAGCACCGTCTCCTCCGTGCCCGTCCTGTCCTTGCTGCGGCGCAGCACCGCCTCGCTCCGCAGTGCCGCGCCGGCAACGGTCACCGTGGCCGCGGCCGAGACGGACGGCTCGTCGTGCACCACCCCTGCCCACGCCACCAGATCCCACCTGCCGAGCGCCGTGCGGGCGCGGGCCAACGCCGTGACGGTCGTGCCGTCGAACGTGTCCGCCGGCCGCACGACGGCCTCGATCTCGGTCATCGGCCCGGTAAACACGCTCACGCGCGCCGCATCCACTCCCACACGGTACTCGCGGAACGGGTCCGAAGGGTCGAACGGCTGAAACGGGTCTGCCGGAGTGAGGTACAGCGTGGTGCCCCAGGACACCGGCTGCCGCCCCACGGTAACGTCGAACGCGTCACCCAGGTAGGCCACCGAGAGCCGGTCCAGGCGGTGACGCCACTCGACGTGCTCGGTCTCCTCGATGGTACCCTGCAGGGGAAGCCAGTCTCCCGCCGACCGGCCCTGCTCGCCCCCCGGCCCGAGAAAGCCTGCCGTCAGATCACTCCGCACGGTGAGCGCGTGCTCGTACGCCACGTCGAAGCCCCAGCGCCCGTATGTGGGGGAGGTCATGAGACGGAAGCGCTGGAACCCGAGCAGGCTGGCGTCGGCGAAGGCGCTCTGATCGGAGCCGACCCAGACGTCGAGGTAGTACCCCGAGATGCGCGGCAGCTGTGCTCGGGCGGCGCCGGCGCTGGCGCCGAACAGCAGGAGCCCGAGCAGCGCCCGCCGCATCATTGGGCTGCGGGTGCGCTCCGGCGGTCGTCGGCCTCGATGGCGCCGTCCACGAGCCGTATCAGGCGCTGCGCGCGCTCCATGAGGCGCTGGTCGTGGGTGGCGAACACGAACGTGGTGCCCATCTCCTGGTTGAGCCTGGTCATCACGTCGAGCAGGGCCACGCTCGTCGCGGTGTCCAGATTCGCCGTGGGCTCGTCGGCCAGCACGAGCGCCGGCTCCCCCACCACCGCGCGCGCCACGGCCACGCGCTGCTGCTGTCCTCCCGAGAGCTTGGCAGGGCGGCGGTCTTCGAGACCGGCGATCCCGATCTTCTCGAACAGCTCCCTGACCTTGCCGTGCCGCTCCTCGTCAGGCACGCCGCGCAGCAGCAGGGAGAACTCGGCGTTCTCCAGCGCCGTGAGAACCGGCAGCAGGTTGTACGCCTGGAACACGAATCCCACGCGCTCGAGCCTGAGCTGCGCCAGGCGCCGCTCCGACATCTCGGTGAGATCGTTCCCGTCTATCCACACCTTGCCGCGCGTGGGCCTGGTGAGCCCACCCAGCAGGTTGAGCAGCGTGGTCTTGCCCGATCCCGATGGGCCCGCCATGACAACGAACTCGCCGGGCTGGATGTCCATCGTCACGCCGCGCACCGCCTCGACGGCGATCCCGTCGTGCTCGAACACCTTCCAGACGTCTTCCGTGTGTACAGCCGGTTGATTGCTCATGCCTCGAACTTCATCGCCTCGGCGACGTCGATGCGCGTCGCGCGGTAGGCTGGATAGAGTGATGCCGTGACTCCCACCGCTATGATGGACCCCAGGCTCATGATCACCTGCACCCAGCGGAACACCGGAATGACCAGTGTGTCGAGCACGACGCCGGAGAAAGTGAAGTCGTTCTCGATCGCGCCGGAGTAGTCGAGACCGTTGCGGAACAGGATCCAGACGAGCCCGAAGCCGAGCCCCAGGCCGACCAGGCCCGCGATCCCCGTCAGCATCAGCCCCTCGGTGAACACGACGGTCGCCGTCTCCCGCTTGGTGAGCCCCAGTGCCCGCAGTACGCCGAACTCCCGGGTGCGGTACAGCACCGACATCAGTATCGTGTTCACGATGGCGAGGGCCACGATCACGAACAGCACGATGTTGAACACGTAGCCCCAGAAATCGTCCAGCTTGATGGCGGCGTCCAGCTCGGGCATCGCCTCGCGCCATCCCAGCACGCGCACCCCATCGGTGGCCCCGCCGACCTGTGCGCGCAGGCGGCGCAGCACGCGGGGCACGTCCCAGCCAGAGTGCAGCAGTACGGAGAGGGTCGTTATGTCACCCTCGACTCCCATCCACTGCTGCACCGTATGCAGCGGGACGTGCACGATGCCCTCGTCCGCCTCCGGCACTCCGGTCTGGAAGATCCCGACCACGCGCACCAGCTGTCCGGCGATGTCGCCGCTCACGTCCTGGGCGCTGAGCACCACACGTGACCCCAGTTCCAGGTCGAGCCGATCGGCCAGCCGCTGGCCGACGTAGACATGGAGCCGGTCACCGGGCTCCAGATAGCGCCCCTCGACCAGGCGCTGCTCCACTCCCAGCTGCGAGAACTCCGCTTCGGCGGCCGGGTCGACGCCCATGATCATCACGGGCACGGCGGAAGTGGGCGAGTTGGCCAGCCCGATGACCTCCAGTCTGGGGGTGACCCGCGCCACGAACGGCGCCACGTCGGGAGCCTCGAGTGCGGCGCTCGCCGCTTCCCAGTCAGCCGCGCCGATGCGGTCCTCCAGCTTGCGGCTGGCACGGAACTGCGGCGCCTGCACGGCTATGTGTCCGCTGCCCATGCGCACGCCGCTGTCGATCCAGTCCTCGTGCGCGCCGTCGCCAAGAGTGCGGGCAAACACCAGTGCAGCGACTCCCAGAGCCATCGCGGTGCCGGTGAGGAGCGAGCGGCGCCACTGACGCCGCACGTTGCGCCACGAGAGCCTGGGGAGCACCAGCCAGCGCTTCGTCATCGGCCGCTCAAGGTGTCGGCAGGCGGGACCCGAGCGGCCCGGACAGCCGGGTACACCGCCGCCAGCACCGCGGTGATGAAGAGGGTCACGGCCGCTCCGGCACCCATCGCCCACGGGTACTCCACACGCAGCACCGGCCGCATGAGCGCGCCAGACAGCGTGTACTCACCGAACAGCCAGCTCACGTCGGGCGGCGCCTGGTACCACCACAGCAGCACGGGGGCCGTCAGCACGATTCCCGCCGCTAGCGCTATCACGCCCAGGGCCAGGGCTTCGTACAGGACGGACTTCACGACGGCCCACGGCGTGGTGCCCAGGGCAAGAAGCAGGGCGAACTCGTTGCGCCGCTCGAAGGTCGCCATGAGCATCGTGTTGGCCACGCCGAATATGGCCATCACGAACACGATCATCAGCAGGATCCACTCCATCGCCTCGCTGAGGGTGGCATACTCCACCATCTCCGGCCGCAGCGTGATCCACGACTCCGTGACGGCCTCCAATCCTGCGGCATCGATCCCCGCCTGGATTCGCGGCATGGCTTCCACCGCCCTCCAGGGACTGCGCACCGCGACAGCCACTTCGTGCACACGCTCGGGCGGCATCACCATCAGGTACTGCAGGACGTCTATAGGGAGCAGCGCGAAGGTGCGGTCCAGATCCACCAGGCTCGTGTGGAAGATCCCCGACACGATGAACAGATCGTTGCCCAGCGAGCCGTCTATGGCGGGCGCCACCACGACCACCTCGTCCCCGGGCTCGGCGCCGAGCGTGCGCGCCATCTCGCTGCCGATCAGGATCTCGTTGGTGCCGGCTGCCGGCCGCCGTCCCCGCTCCACATTGTTCATCACCTTGGAGACCTGCGGCTCGCGCTCCGGGTCCACGCCCAGGAAGAGGGCGGCCGCAGTGGCGGAGCCGGTGCTCACCAGGCCGCCGCCGTACACCCTCGGCGTCGCTGCCTGCACCTCGGGATCGGATGTCACCACCGCGAGCAGCTCGTCGATGTCGGCTCCTGCGCGTCCTCCGATCGTGGCGTAGACGTCCTTGTCGGGCAGATAGTCCGCTGCGTGCACCTGCATCTGGCCAGTGATGATCCCGGTGCCGTTCTCGATCATTTCCGAGACGAGGCCCTTGAGCAGCCCCACCATCAGCACGACCGAGAAGTACCCGACTGCCAGCGCGCTCGCCGTGACCGCGCTGCGCCTGCGGTTGCGGCCCAGGTTGCGCCAGCCTATGCGCCACCACTGGCTCTGCGCCATCTACCGTCCCGCGCTGCGCAGCTGACGCAGCGAGAAGAAGGACTGATCCACGTCCACGTCGAACTCTAGCTCGCGGTAGATGATGCTGGTCCGCTCAGCGGGCTTGTCCGCCGGCACCACGTCCATGCGGGCCGGCACCATCCGGCCGCCCATCGTGCGGAAATCGCTGAAGGTCATGGTGCGGGCGACTTCGCCCCGATCATCGTAGTAGACGGCCCAGTTCGGCATCAGGTCGTCCTTACGCACCTGCTCCTCGATGCGTCCCCACACTACTGCCGCCTCCGGCTTGGGAGTGAGCACGAACTCCCACACCTCTACGCCGTCGCGCACGCCCTCGAAGCCGATCTCGATGTCGTAGTCCTCGATGATGCGGCTCTCCTTCACCAGGTCGTCGTTGGTGAAGTGCGATCCCATCCAGGCCGCGCTCATCAGGGACGGCGGCAGCTTGATGGTCCGGTCCACCCGCGGCATGTAATTCCAGATGTCGTTCTCCGCCTTGAGCGTAGCGGTGCCGGCCTCCTTCTGAGGCGAGAGAATCCGGATCAGCGAGTAGTCGGTGCCGAGCGACCAGATCTTCATATCCATGGTGCGGTCCCAGTGCTCGGTCACGACCTCCATCACCACGGTGGCCTCGCTCGACTCGCCACGCAGCATCCGGTCCACCTGGTCGACTATCTCCTCAGCCGTCTGAGCGGCCAGGACGGCCGGCAGCAGCAGTGCGGCGAGCGCACATACGAGAGCAGTGCCGCGCGGCTTCATTTGCCCTCCTCGGTCGCGATCGGCTCAGCAGAATGGTGCAGCACCACACCCCGCGCCGCCAGATGATCCACCACCCGATCGAAGCACCCGGGTGCGCGCCCCACCCGCTCGAGTGGCGAGATGCCCGCCTCGGCATAGTCCCCGCTTGCCACGAGCCTCACGATGGCCGTGCAGGTGTACCCGGTGGTGCGTCCCATGGAGCTGATCCCGGTCGCTGCGTCATAGCGGTCCAGCATGTCGTATACGTGCCGCTCCGCCCTGCCGTCAGACACGGTGTCCACCTCCACCCGCAGGGCCGTGAAATCGGGCTCCCCGGGCGCGAACTCCCAGTGAGGAAACAGCAGCTGCGCCGTGAGAGCACGGGGCGGCAAGCTGACACCCGCCACCTCCACCGGATCGGTGTCGAACAGCCCCATCTCGCTCAACAGCCGCATCTGTCCAGCGTGGCCCGGGTAGCGCAGCGTGAGCTCGCGCATGTCCGGCACCGTCTCGTCGGCCAGCAGGGTACGCAGGCCGTCGGTGACGAACCCCTCCAGGACACCGACCTCCGGAACCGTCAGCTTCTCGATACCGGTCAGGGCCGGCGCGGTGCAGATCTCTCCGCTCGCCTTGTATCGAGCCGGGCGGGTGTACACCTCGATCACGTCCGCCGGGGAGAACGGCGCCTTGTAATGGAACAGGCCGCTGCGGTCCTCCGGCAGACCGCCCACGTAGCACACGTAGCGCGTCACCCGGTCGCACGCGGATTGCAGGTGCCCCAGGATCATGTTGGAAAGACCGGGAGAGACACCCGCATCGACCGCCGCCACCACTCCCTTGCTGCGTGCGAGGTCGTCAAGGGCGAGCGCATCCTCCTCGAAGAACGATATGTCCACGACGTGGCGTCCCGCGTCGAGCGCGGCGCGCACGGTCTCGAATCCCATGTGTGCGGGCACTGCGCCCACGACGAGGTCGTGCTCGCGGGCAAGCTCGAGTACCCGCCCAGGATCGGACAGGTCGACTTCCCGCATGTCGGCGTGGATGTGTGGACGGAGCGGATCCAGGACGGCGGCGTCCCGGTCCACGACCGTCACCCGGAAATCAGGCTCTGCGGCGAGGTCCACGGCGATGGCACTGCCGACGCGCCCCGCTCCCAAGACGACGATCCTCACGACACCTCCCCTCCCCTGGACAACGGAAGATACCTAGGCGGGGGACCGAATTCGTAAACCCTAGCACAATAGTCGGGATTCGCTCCTTCCGCTGACCGGGAGCCCGAAACCGATGAAACCACCAACCCGCGATCTCCGTTGAGATAGGCAGGCAACATCCGTAGCTTCCTGCGGCCGCACCACGTGCGTCCGCGCCAATCGTACGAGCCAATCGACCAACCAAGCAGGCAAACCGATTCCCAGAGAGATGCTCATGTCACGAACCGTACAGGCAGCCGCCGTCTTGGCGTGCCTGGCGCTCGGCGCCGCCGGCCAGGCGGCCGCCCAGAGCCAGCCGGCCGACCTCGCGTCGCGCCGGCCAACTCCGTACCCCATCGACGTCTCGGCCGAATACCAGCGTGCCCTCGAGAGCGGCACACGCAGCGTCACGGGCGCGCCGGGGCCCAACTACTGGCAGCAGTGGACGGACTACACCATCAACGCCCGGCTCATCCCCGAGGAGAAGCGCATCGAAGGCACGGTGCGGTTCGTGTACCTGAACAACTCTCCGAACCAGCTCTCGTTCGTGATGCTCCAGCTCATCCAGAACGTCTATGCCGAAGGAGCCATGCGAAGCAGCCCGATGGAGGTCACCGGCGGGATGGAAATAACCCGGGTCGTCGCGGCGGGTGATACGCTCGAGCAGGGGCGCCGTGCGGGGGGTGGCTACCGCTCGTTCGGGACCGTGATGCAGGTCCGCCCGGCGCACCCGATCGCGCCCGGGGGCACGCTCGAGGTCGAGCTCGACTACGGATTCACGGTGCCGCAGCGCGGCCGGATGGGATGGAACGAGGACAACCTGTTCTACATCGCGTACTGGTACCCACAGTTGGCGGTGTACGACGACGTGGTCGGGTGGCACACCGACCAGTTCCTGGGCCGCTCCGAGTTCTACATGGGGTACGGCAGCTACGACGTGACTATCGAGGCTCCGGAGGGCTGGGTGATCATGGGCACGGGCGTGCTGCAGAATCCCGAGGCCGTGTTCCCCGCCACGATCCAGGATCGGATCGCACGTGCCGACCAGAGCGACACGGTGGTGCACGTCCTGACGCCCGAAGACTTCGGCCCCGGGAGCGCTACGCTCACTTCTCCAACGGGTTGGCTCTCCTGGAACTTCGTGGCCGATAGCGTGCGTGACTTCGCCTTCCTCGCCGCGCGCGAGTCGCGCTGGGACGCCGCTCGCACCCCGGTGGGCGACCGTGACGGCGACGGCGAAATGGATTACGCCCGCGCGCAGTCGTTCTGGCGCGAGAGCGCACCCAGGTGGGAGCACGCCTGGCGCTACACTCAGCACAGTGTCGACTTTCACTCCCGCTGGACCCAGCTGTTTTACCCCTGGCCTCACATGACGTCGGTCGAAGGCGGCGGCATCATGGGCGGCGGCATGGAATTCCCGATGCTGACCCTGATCGGGAGCTACAACCAGGCCGGCGACACCGCACTGTACGCAGTGCACTCGCACGAGATCGCGCATATGTGGGTGCCCATGATCGTGGGCAACGACGAGCGGCGCCGCGCCTGGATGGACGAGGGAACCACGGTGTTCAACACCGATCAATCGATGAACGAATTCTACCCCGGGCGCACGTGGGATCACGGCAGCCGCGACGGCTACGCGGGGTTCGCCCGCACGGGCCAGGAAGGCGAGATGATGCGCTGGTCCGACCAGCTGGGCGGCAACCAGTACGGGGTGGCGTCCTATCCCAAGCCTGGCACGCTGCTCGCCACGTTGCGCGGCCTGGTGGGCGAGGACACGTTCGTGGAGGCATACCGCACCTACCTCCACGACTGGGCCTTCAAGCACCCCAAGCCCTGGGACTTCTTCTACACGTTCAACGAGGTGAGCGGTCAGAACCTGTGGTGGTTCTGGCGCAGCTGGTACTACGAGACCTGGACGCTGGACCAGGCGGTGGGCGGCGTGAGAAGCGAGGGCGGCAACAGCATCATCACGATCGAGGACCACGGCCTGGTTCCGATGCCGGCCCGCCTCACCGTAACACTGGCGAACGGCGAGGTGCTGTTCCGGGAGGTGCCGGTCGACCACTGGCTGGAGGGCAACACCACGGCCGAGGTGGAGGTCCCGGGCGACTCTCCGGTAGTGAAGGTGGAGATAGACGCCGACGGACATTTCCCGGACGTGGACCGCGACAACAACCTGTGGGAGCGCACCTAGGCTCGCAGCACCAACACAGGGCCGCTACGAAGAGGGCGCCGCATCAGCGGCGCCCTCTTGCATTACCCGTGATCCAAGCGATCCGCCTTCTGGCTACCCTTCCGCAGAATCGCCCGCCGGCGGCGCGGGGGCCGGCCGAACCACCGGCTCCGGCACCAGGCCCGCTTGCTGCACGTGGGTGGGCTTGAACACCGTCGGGTACTTCAAGCCGAATCCGAGCAGCCTGTCGAATCCAATGTGTGCCACCCAGATCAGCGCGAGACCCATCATCCAGCCGCGCTCCGCAATGAACCCCAGCACGAACAGGCCTACCGGCAGCACGTAAGTGTGGGCGATGTTGTAGCACATCGCCGCGAGGCGCTTGTCCTTGCCCAGGTAAGCGAGCAGTGCCAGGTCCGGTGCCAGGAACAGCAGCACGAACAGCCACCAGCTCACACCCAGCTCGCCGTACAGGACGAGACTCCCTACTAACAGCGCAGCTCCCTCGAGGTGCAGCAGGACTTGTGGGCTGGTCGGGTCGTGCCTCATGGCCTCATGGCCTCCGGTTCCAGGTACGGCGAAATATGACGCTAGTCTCTCCCGTCGTCGACCGTGTACGGGCTCAGGTAGTGGGACTCTGTGATTCCCTTCTTCCGCATAGCGATGCCTACGAGACACTCGCGTATGACGCGATTCGAGTTGAGCGCCGTAGTGTAGCCCGGATCCACCAGCGGATTCAGCTCCACAAGCTCGAAGCCGACCACGTTGCTCTCGGCACAGAGGCGCCGGATGAGCGGGAACACCTCCCTCGTCGTAAGGCCGCCCGGCTCCGGCGTGCCCGTACCAGGCGTGTACGCCGGGTCCAGCACGTCGATATCGAACGAGATGAAGATGTACTCCGGCCCGTCGTTGGCCTCGGCGATGATGTCATCCATCACCGCGTCGAAACCGCGCCGCTCGATCTCGGCCATCGGGTGGTAGCGGAACCCCTGCTCCCGCATCCACTCGAACGACTCCTGGTCGGGGTAGTATCCCCTCAGGCCGACCTGGATGAAGTTGCGACCCGGTACGTGGCCTTCGCTGATCAGACGATAGACGGGCTGTCCGTGGCTAATGAGGTGCCCAAAGAAGTACTTGCTGGCGTCGTAATGGGCATCGAAGTGGATCACTCCGACGTTCCCCTTGCCGTACACGTCGGCCAGCCCTGCCGCGTCGGGATACATCAGGGAGTGGTCGCCGCCGACGATGATCGGGATCACGTGGTCGCCCCCCTCGATCTGCACCGCGGCAATGTCCCGCACCATCTCGCGGATCGGCTGCATGCTCCTCTCCGTGCTCAAATGATCGACCGGCGCGTCGCCGTAGTCCACGATGGTGAGGTCCTGAAAGGGATCGATCATCGTGTGCATGTGGGGCATGGTGAAGGCGCCCCACGTCTGGTAGACGTGAGACGACCGCAGCGCCCGGGGGCCGAACGCCGCTCCGCGGTATCCACCGCCCATGTCCGTGTAGCCGCCCAGGATCGCGACGTCCACGTTGCCTGCAGCCAAATCCTCGGGGGTGAGGGCCACAGGCAGACGGAAGAACGTTGGGATGCCGTTCCAGCCGGTACCGCCGTAGAAGCGCTGGATGTCTATGGGACCCGGCTCTCTCCCTTCCCTCAGATCCTCACGCATCCGCTTCCACAGGTCGTACGTGGGGTCCTCGATGTTCAGCGGGATGACCGGCTGGGCGCCTTCCTTCGCGGGCGCCCGCTCCTCGGGCCGGTCTGGCGTGTCGTCGATGGGCACCTGGGCCGCAGCGGTGCTCGCCGTTGTGGCGAGTGCGGCCACGAGCAGCAGCGTCTTCATACTGTTCTCCTGCCGGGTCTGGCTGAGAGGGTTCCCAAACGGGTAATGGTCGAGCAAACTATTCCCCATACACACCCGCCGCAACAAAAGTTGCAGGCATCAAGTAGACAGGAGCTTGAGGGTGCGCACACTCTTCGACCCAACCGACTACGCCGAAACGCTGGCCCGGCTCGGCCGCCTCACCACCGAATCGCAGCCACTCTGGGACACAATGTCCGCGGGCGGGATGGTGTGCCACCTGTGCGACTACTTCGACCTCGCGCTGGGGCGCACTTCCGCGCGCCCCTTCGGCAGTGCAGTTGCGCGAAAGGCCGTCCGGTTCGTCGTCTTCGGTTTGAGGCTCCCGTTTCCCAAGAACGTCATGACGCTGCCTGCATTCCTGGTGACGGAGCCCGGGGAGTTCGAGGCCGACCGCGGCCGGCTCGAGAAACAGATGGAGGAGTTCGTGTCGCGGAAGGACGAAGCGGATTGGCCGGTGAATCCGGTCTTCGGAAAGCTCTCAGGCAAGCAGTGGGCAGACCTGGCTTGGCGCCACAACGACCATCATCTGCGGCAGTTCGGGGTGTGAAGCGGGGCCGCTAACGGCCCCACCCCTGCTCCCTCAGCACCTCTTCGAGCGCGCCCAGGAACCGGTCGATCCGCTGGGTGTCGGCGTTCACACCCATCAGTCCGACACGCCACGTCTTGCCCTTGAGCGGGCCGAACCCTCCCGAGATCTCGATGTCGCGCTCGAGCAGCGCGCCGCGGACCGCGGCATCGTCAACACCATCGGGGATGTTCACGACGTTGAGCATAGGGAGCCGGTGCTGGGCCGGCGTGAACAGCGAAAGCCCCAAACGTTCGAGACCGTCGGCAAAGAACGCATGCGCCTGGCGGTGACGTTCCCAGCGCCGCTCCAGGCCCTCCTCCAGGATCAGCCGCAGCGCTTCGTGAAAGGCGTAGATGCTCGACACGGGCGCCGTGTGATGGAACACGCGCTGCCGCTCTCCGCCCTCTTCGCCCCAGTAGGAGAACAGGAGGTTGAGGTCCAGGTACCAGGTTGATGGCTTGGACTTACGGCCGCGCGCCGCCTCCATCGCGCGCGCTCCGAACGTCACCGGCCCCAGTCCGGGCGGCGCGCCGACGCACTTCTGGCTGCAGGAGCCGGCGGCGTCGATACCCCAGCCGTCCACGTCCACGTCCATTCCGGCGAGGGACGTGACGCAGTCTATGGCTACCAATGCCCCGTGCCGCCGCGCGATCTCCGCCACCTCCTGCACGGGCTGCGCCGCGCCGGTCGACGTCTCGGCGTGCACGAGCGCCACCAGCTTGGCCGGCTTCCGCTTCAGCTCGTCCTCAAACCGCTCCGGCGCAATGACCTCTCCGAACGGCGCTTCGATGGTGCGCACGTTCGCGCCGGCCCGCAGCCCCATCTCGTGCAGCCGCTGGCCGAAGTAGCCGATCACGCCGACCACCGCCTCGTCCCCGGGCTCCAGCAGGTTCAGCATGATGGTCTCGAGCCCGGACGTGCCCGTGCCCGACATCGGGATCGTGTGGTGATTCCCCATGCGGTAAACCGCCCGCAGCATCCCCATCGTCTCGTCCATCACCTCGAGGAAGTAGGGATCGAGATGGCCGACCATGGGCCGCGCCATGGCCTCCAGGACGCGGGGGTCGGGGTTGGACGGCCCGGGCCCCATGAGCAGGCGCTGGGGCGGACTGGACCGGGGTGCCGGCGGACGCGGTGCGTGTTGGGCCACGAGTCTTCTCCTGACTGCCGGTGTGTAGACCGGAAAAAAACTTAGCGAGGGAGGCGCGGGGTTGCTATCGTTGGTGATGCGCTCAGCCACCCTGACGCTGGCCACCCTCCTCGCCGCCTGCGCCGGCCCCGGCGCCGAGGCACAGCGCCCCTTCGCGGAGTCGGGAGTAATCGAGGGCTTCTACGGCACCCCCTGGTCACACCAGGACCGGCTCGACGTGCTGCGCTTCATGGACCGGGTTGGCCTGGCTAGCTACTACTACGCACCCAAAGACGACCCATACCACCGCAGCCGGTGGCGCGAGCCCTACCCTCAGCAGCAGGAGCGCCAGCTCGCCGAGCTCGCGGCCACGGCCCAAGCGAGCGGCGTCGCCTTCGTGTACGCGGTCAGCCCGGGCGGGAGCATGGTCTACAGCGATTCCGTGGACTACGCCAGGCTGATGCGCAAGCTGCATGCAGTGGCGGCCCTCGGCGTGACGCGCTTCGCGCTGTTCCTGGACGACGTGCCGCCCAGCCTGGAGCACGCAGCCGACCGCGCAGCTTTCCAGACTCTGGCGGAAGCGCACGCCAACCTCATCAACCGGCTGCACTCGGACCTGGCCGAAAGCGGTGCGAGCCTGAGCGTCACGCCCACGACCTACACCGATGCCTGGGGAGACAGGGAATACCTGCGCCAGCTCGGGGAGCTCGCCGCCCCCGACGTGCCCTTCTTCTGGACGGGGGTGGATGTAGCCGCACCAGAGATAACAGCGCGGCAGGCGCGCGAGTGGGGCGAGCTGATCGGACGGCAGCCGCTGGTGTGGGACAACTACCCCGTGAACGACTACGCGCGCTGGCGCCCCTTCCTGGGGCCGGTGTCTGCACGCGCTGCCGACCTCGGAACCGCCGTGGCCGGGATCCTCTCCAACCCGATGAACGAGGCTCACGCCTCCATGCTGCCCCTCGCCACGCTGGCGGCGTACGCGCACGACCCGGGGGCGTACGACCCCGCCCTGGCGCTCGACACTGCGCTCACGCAGCTCTACGGCACCGCCGGCGCCCAGCTCGTGCGGCCCTTCGTGGAGCTGTACGGTGACTACGGCTGGGACGAGAACCTGTTCGAGCCGTTGTTCATTCCGGGAGCGCCCATCGACGTGGCCGCCACGGAGGCCGGAATCGCGCAGCTCGAGGCCGCGCTCGCCGGGATGGACTCCGCAGCGGCAGGGAACCCCGCTCTGGCCGCCCTCGCCGAGGACCTGCAGCCGTTCGTCACCCGCACTTCGGAGCGTTTGCGGCAGCTGCTCTCAGATCCACGCTACGAGCGGCGCGGCGGCCGGCTCGAGCTTCGCACTGCCCGGCTGCGGGCTCGGAAGGTCGCAGCGGGAGCGATCGAGATAGACGGCGATGTGGGTGAGTGGCCCGAGTCAGGCTGGCGACGGCTGGGGCGCGAGCGCGGGCCGGAGGGCCGGCCGCCACGATTCGCGGTGGGGCATGACGGCGAGCACTTCTTCCTCGCCCTGCGCGTGCCCGAGACCGCCCCCGCACCGCTGGGCGGCGACCGTGTGGGAGAGGGCAGTCACCTGGCTCTGGTGATAGCTGGCGACATGGAGACCAGGCGCGACTTCCTCACGCCCGAGGACCTGGTCGTTATGGTGGCGGCGCCGGGCGAGACGCGGCCTGCGCGGGCGCTAACGCGCTCGATGCCGTTCGAGGGCTTCATGGCGAAGTTCCTGGCCGATAACCGGGCTCTCACCTTCTCCGAGTTCCTGCTGTCCACCTTTGGTGCGGAGCCAGCCGCGCGGGTCGCAGAGATGGCGGAGGACCTGCTGTACGCGGCGCGCAGGACGGAGTCCGGCTACGCGTTGGAGCTGGCGCTCCCCGTTGGGAACCGCGGGCAACTCGCGCTAAACCTCACCGTGGCCGCTGCTGCTTCGGGCCGGCGCGCGGTGCACGCCTATCCCACGCCGAGCTACCCCGCCAACCCGGCAACCTTCGTTCTCATCAATCTGTCTGGGGAGCCGGCCCGCCGGTAGTCGTGGAGGGCCGCGGAGTCAGGCCGGCGGGCCGTCCGCGTTCGCTCGATCCCGCTCCAGCACCTCCCGCACCCGCATGAACAGGTCCGTGAGCGTCCACGGCTTGTGCAGGAATGGCACGTCGCGCAGGAAGTCCGACCCCGCCCGCACATCGTCCACCGAGTATCCGCTCGTGAAGAGTATCCTCGGGTCCTTGCCTTCCTTGCGCAGCGCCTCGTAGAACTGGCGCCCGCCCAGGCGCGGCATCACCAGGTCGGATATGATGAGGTCGATGCTGGCCTCGTTCGCTCGAAAGACCTCGAGGGCTTCCTCCCCGTCACCGGCCAGGATCACCTCATACCCCCTGCCCTCCAGAGCACGCTTCGTGGCGCGCCGTATCGCCTCTTCGTCCTCCACAAGCAGGACGAGCTCACCCTGGCCGCGCAGCTGGTCGAGCTTGATGGCCCGGTCGACGGCACTCGCATCCTTGCTGGCGGCCGGAAAGTACACGTTGACGGTGGTGCCCTGGCCTTCCTCGCTGTACACGTGCACGTACCCGCCGTGCTGTTTGACGAGTCCGTAGATCATGGCCATCCCGAGGCCCGTACCTTCACCCGGCGGCTTGGTTGTGAAGAACGGCTCGAACACACGCTCGCGTGTCTCCTCGTCCATTCCGGTGCCCGTGTCCGAGCAGGTGATGCAGACGTACTCGCCGGGCTCCACCCAGGGATGCGTCGCTCGGTATCCTTCATCCAGCCAGGTGCGCGCCACCTCGATGCGCAGGATACCGCTCTCCGGCATCGAGTCGCGTGCGTTGGTAGTGAGATTCAGCACGATCTGCTCCACCGCGCTCGGGTCGGCCAGTACCGTTGCGCCTGGCTCGTTCGCGATGAGCTGCACTTCGATGCTCTCGGGAACGACCCGCTTGAGCACGCCCGATAGCTCTCCGATGAGTGCGGTGAGATCCGTAGGATGCACTTCGAGCCGCTCTCTCCGGCTGAAGCCGAGCAGCTTGCGGATCAGCGTGCTCCCCCGCCGGGCAGCGGCCTGGATGTCCTCCACGTCCGACCGGGTCTGAGTGAGCTCACGCGGCAGCCCCGAGGCAATCAGATCGGCATTGGCGAGTATCACGGTGAGCACGTTGTTGAAGTCGTGCGCGATTCCGCCCGTGAGCTGGCCTATTGCCTCCATCTTCTGTGCCTGCCGCAGCTGGGCCTCCAGCACCCGACGCTCCGTCACGTCCTCGGCGATCATCTGGAACGCCTCGATCTCGCCGAACTCGCTGCGCAGCGGGCGGCCGCTCAACCGCACCGCAACGCGTGTGCCGTTCTTGCGGCGCCAGTCCATTTCCAGGCCGTCGATGCGCTCTCCAATGTGGAACAGCCCGATCAGCTGGCGGCGCTGGGCATCGTCGGCATACGCGTCCTTGCACGCCTGCGCCGTCATGAGATCATCCTCGCTGCCGTAGCCCAGGATCTCCACGAGCGCCGGGTTGGCCGACAGGAAGCATCCCTCAAGGCTCGCGCGATAGATGCCGTACGTGGCGTGCTCCACCAGTGCGCGGTACTTGGACTCGGAGCGGCGCAGCTCGTCCTCCACGCGCCTACGCTCGGCTATGTTGATCCCCGTGCCGATCACGCACTGCCTTTCGTCGAGCTGGACCCGGTGCGCCGTGAAGAAGTACGGGATCTTGGTGCCGTCCTTCGCAGCGAGCTCCACCTCCACGCTGGCCTTCCCACGCGCGAACACGTCGCCCATGCCGCGACCGATCCGCTCACGCGTCTCACCCTCGAAGAAGTCCAGCGGATGCATGCTGGCGATCTCTTCGTCCGAGTAACCCGACACGTGCGGCAGGTTGTTGTTCCAACGCAGGAACTTCCCCTCCTCATCGACGAGATAAAAGATTCCCGGCAGGCTGTCGATGGACATGTCGACGAAGTGCTTCTCGCGCAGGATGGTCTCCTCGGCGCGTTTGCGATCCGTGATGTCCTCGACGATCGCCTGCCAGCCACGCACTCCGTTCACCGTCGTGGGGGACAGTGACAGCAGCGCCCAATAGTAGCTTCCGTCTTTGCGCTTGTACTTCACTTCCTCCTGCCGCACTCCGCCCTCGGACTGCGCCTTCGCGAGCACGCGGTCCCGCTCCTCCGGGTCGGCGTAAAGATTTGCTACGTTACCGATCCGTTCGATGTCCTTTCGCGTGTAACCGCCCGGCTTCATGATGCTCTGGTTGAACGCGAGCAGGTTGCCCTGAATGTCGGCCACGCCCAGACCGATGGGCGCGTTCTCGAACAGCATCCGGTAACGCTCTTCACTCTCGCGCAGCGCCTTTTCGGCATGTTTCCGCGCCGTGATGTCGCGGTAGATGCCGTAGACCGCCACCTGGCCGCCGGACACGCGGATCGGCACCCCGAGGATCGACACGTCCACCAGGGTCCCGTCCTTGTGCCGCCGCACGCTCTCGGCGTACAGGCGCTCGCCGCGGGCCGCCTGCTGGGTGTAGCCCAGCGCCTCGTTCTCCAGATCCGGCGGTGCCAGCAGCTCGTCGAGGTTCTTGCCTACGATCTCGGCTTCCTCGTAGCCGAAAACCGTCGTGAAGTACTTGTTGGCCCTGAGTATGAAACTGTCGTTGGTGACGAGCACCACCGCCTCTGGCGCGTGCTCGAACAGTTCGTCGAGGAAAGCCTTTTCCGTGCGCAGCGCCTCCTCCGTGGCCTCGTGCGCGGCGGCAACGCGCTCGAGCTCCGACACCTGCCTGCGCAGCAGCGTCAGCTCCTTCATGAGCTCGGCCTTCGTCTTCGCCTTATCGCTCACTCGATCACCACTCCGGCGTATGCAACCACTTCAGAGTCATCTCCCGTAACCCATCCGCTGTGCCGATAGTCTACTACCTCCGCGCGCTCCGCGCCGAGCCTTCGAGCCGCCTCGACCACTACAGCCGCGGGCGCTCGGCCGCACATCGAGACTCCCTCGCGGCGGCACACCGCGAGCAGCTCTCTCCCGTCCAGCTGCTCTACCGCGGCCAGCGCCTGACGGTCCTTGCGCTCGGCCCGGTCGGCGGACTCGTAGTGCGTCATGTCCGACGACGCCACCAGCAGCACGTCTTCCGCCCAGCCAGAGACGGTCGTTGCCAGCGCCGCGGCCAGCGCCTCGCACGCGTCCCACCCGTCCCAAGCGAGCACGATGGGCGCGATATGCGTGTCGGGCGCGAGCACCCGAAGGAAGGGGAGCTCCACCTCGACCGCGTGCTCCTTGAGGTGTGCGGCCCGGTCGTGGCGCAGCAGGTCACACTCGCGCTCGACGGCTTCCAGGAAATCGTGAGCCACCGGCACGCTGCCCAG
Organism: Gemmatimonadota bacterium; assembly: GCA_039586895.1. Lineage (GTDB taxonomy): Bacteria > Gemmatimonadota > Gemmatimonadetes > Gemmatimonadales > GWC2-71-9 > WVYX01. Next base: position 20,111 of record JBDHJM010000029.1, read on the forward strand.
CGGTGTTTCGAACGCGCCACGGTCCCAGGCCCCGGCACCGCCCCGGTTCTCGGCCAGGCCCGTGTGGTTGGGAGCGATGATGACGACGATCTCGGGTATCACCAATCGGCCCCACACCTCTGCGGCGCAGCGGCCGGAGTAGATCAGTCCCGCGTGCGGTACGATGGCTGCCCTGGCACGGATTGGCTTGGCCTGCGCCCCGGCCAGCATGGCATCGACCATGGCACGGAGCTCGGCTGGATCGGCGGGATAGAACATCCCGGCCACGGCGGGCTGTCGGGCCTCGAACACGGTCCACCTCCTCCACTCTGGCCGCAGGGCGTCGGCCGGAGCAGCACGATACCTAGTCCGTCGACTCCGGAAAGAGCGTCACCTGGACGTAGTTGTCATGCCGGAGATACCGGCGTGCTGCCTCCTGAATCATACGCGCATCGAGCGTCTCCACCAATTCATCGAAGCGCAGGACGTCGCTGACCTGCAGCCCGTAGCGGTCGTACCTCAGCAGGACTCCGAGCCAGAACCCGTTCTGCTCCAGGCTAGTCTCGCGGGTGCGGCGCTGGGCCTCCCTCACCTTGGCAAGCTCCTCCTCGGTGGGCCCCACCGTCTGGAGGCTGTCGATCTGAGCGAACACTGTGGCCACGAGCTCGTCGAGCCGCTCCGGATCGGACCCGAACTGGATGTACGCCGAGTACTCCGGTCTCGGGTAGAGCGCCGAGGTCGTGCTGACGTCGACGCTGTAGGTCCCGCCCAGCTCCTCGCGCAGGCGCTCGCGCAGACGCACCTGGAGCACGTCCTGCAGTGCGCGGAGGGCATAGCGCTGCTCCCGATCGTGCTCGAACTCCCCGGTGAAGACGAGAACCGTGCGACCCTTTGGCTCCAAACCACGGTAGACGAACTTGCGAATGACTCCTTCCGGTGGAGCGATTCCCTCGTCCCGCCAGGTCTCTTCGCGCCCGATCGACGGCAGCCCACCGAGGTAGGTCTCCACCAGGGGTCTCAGGGAATCCGGCTCGAACGCTCCCACGAACACAAACGAGAAATCGCTCGCGTCGGCGTAGCGGTCGCGATAGAACTCCAGCCCCGCCTCGAAGTCCATCTCGGAGAAAAGCGCTGCGCTCGGCGGCCGGCGGCGGAAGTGATGCTGGGCCAGCGTCACGTCCAGCGTGTCCCAGAAGGCCGCATCGGGACTCGCGCTGCGGTTCTGGAGACCGGCCATCGCCCGGTTCCGATATGAAGCAAAGGCCGCAGTGTCCTCGCGCGGCGCAGTGAAGTAGAGGTAGATGAGCTGGAACAGAACCTCTACATCCTGCGGCGACGCGTAGCCGCCAATCCCCTCGTACAGCGATGATATGTGGGGGCCGACCGAGACGGCCCGGCCCGCCAACGCCTTGTCCAGCTCGACCAGCGAGAACGCCCCCACACCGCTCAGCTGCACGACGCCCGCCGCCGTCGTCGCGGATACGTAGCTCTCATCGGGCGCGAGCGACGAGCCGCCCGGACTCCATGCATCGACCAGGATCTCGTCGTCCTTGAAATCCGTGGGCTTGAGCAGGACGCGCACTCCGTTGCCGAGCTCCCACACGGTGAGCCCAACTTCGTCCACGTGTTCCTCGGCAACGACCGGGGTGCCGCTCGGGACGGCGGCCAGCAGCGGTTCATCGAGCACCGCGTCCACATAGGGCTCGACAGTGCTCCTCGCGATCGCCGCCATCGCTCCGCGAAGCTGGCGTTCGGTGGGCGGCGGCAGGTCGTCCTTCTCAGGCGCATTGGCCATCACCACCCTGTTGCGATTCGACACCCACTCGCGCGCCAGCCCGTTCAGCTCGGCCAGCTCGATGGTGGGCAGGTACTCACGCACCAGCTCCAGCTCGCGAGCAATCCCCGGGAACGGCTCCCCTTCCAGGAAGTTCCGCAGGTACTCGGAGGCGTACGCCCTGGATTCGGTGTTCTCACGCTCGGCGTAGGCCTGTTCCATGCCTCGCAGGTAATCCCGCTTGGCCCGCTCCAGTTCTGTGGCGGTGAACCCGTGCCGCGACACACGCTCTGCCTCGGTGAGCAGCGTTACCAGTGCCGGCGAGATCCGGCCCTCCTGCACCAAGGCGGCTAGCATGTACACCTCCTTGGAGCGGACCAGCCGCCCCTTTCCCGAGTAGGCACCCAGGTAGGGAGGCTCCGGCAGCTGGCTCAGCTCGAACAGCCGCTCGTTGAGCATCTGGTTGTAGAGCCGCTCCACGATTCCCTGACGGTACGCCGAAGCCGTAGCGGCAGATCGAACCGGCTGCTTGAAGTAGACGGCAACCTGGGAGTTGGTTGCCTCCGGATCCGTGGCGATCGCGTAGAGCGTCTCGCGATGGTTCGGCACGTCGTACACGGGGCGAGGTGGAGCGCCCTCCACCGCCGGGATCCGCGAGAACTCACGCCGGATGAGCGCCTCGACCGCTGCCACGTCGAAATCCCCCACCGCGATCACCGCCATCAGGTCCGGCCGGTACCAAGTGCGGTAGAACCGTTCCAACGCCTCGTGGTCGAAGCCCTCCAGCACCTCGGGCGTGCCGATTGGGAGCCGCTCGGCGTAGCGCGACCCGCGGAACAGCACTGGGAACTGCTCGTCGCGCATCCGGGCACCCGCGCCCCTGCCCAGGCGCCACTCCTCCATCACCACACCCCGTTCCTTCTCTATCTCGAGCGAGTCGAACGCCAATCCCCAGGCCCAGTCCTCCAGCACCCGGAACGCAGTCGCCAGGAGCGGGGCACTGTCGGTGGGCACCGTCAGCATGTACACCGTCTCGTCGAAGCTGGTGAAGGCGTTGAGATCGGGCCCGAAACGCATCCCGGTCAGCTCCAGGTAGTTCACCAGCTCCTGCTTGGGGAAGTTCCGCGTCCCGTTGAAGGCCATGTGCTCCACGAAGTGGGCCAGGCCCAGCTGGTCGTCATCCTCGAGCACGGAGCCGGCATTCACCACGAGCCGGAGCTCGGCGCGATGGGCGGGCTGGTCGTTGGCGCGGATGTAGTAGCGCAGGCCGTTTTGCAGGACTCCGGTGGTCACCCGCGGATCCGCCGGGAGCGGATCGGCCGGGGCGGCCGCGGTGGGGACTTCCTGGGCCCAGGTGGGTGCACAAACGGCCCCGCCGCCGAGGGCGAGGCCGGTCGCCAACAGGACGCGAATCTTCATGACCTCCAAGTGTGAGGCGCCGTCAGCTCCTGAGGTCGAACACGTAGCTGTTCAGGAACTGGATGGTATCCTCTTGCTCCTTGATCTGGTTGGCCAGTATGTCACCGCTGGTGATCATGCCCTTGATGCCGTCATCATCCACCACGGGCAGGTGGCGCACGCGTTTCTCGGTGAACAGGGCCGCGCACTCCTCGAGACGCGCTTCCGGCCGGCACGTCAGCACCGGCGAGGTCATGACCTTGCCGACCGCCGTGGCCGCCGGGTCCTTCTTCTCCGCCACCACGCGGCGCAGGATGTCACGCTCGGTGAAGATACCGACGACGTTGTTGTCCTCGGTCACCACTATGCTGCCGATGCCGCGCTCGTTCATGAGCTCCGCCGCCTCGAGCACCGTCGCCTCGGCGGTCAGCTGTACTACGTCGCCCCCCTTCCGCCCCAGGATGTCAAGCACCGTCGCCATGAACCGGGCCTCCTGGTTGGAGAATGTCTAGAGATACTATGGCTTTTCCGGCGGGTCCGCCAGCGGAGCCGCATCAGACGACCGGTGCCGCAGCACTCGTGCAGCCGATATCAGTCGTAACCCGTTGTGCCGAATGGGTTCCCACACTCCGGGGCCGTAGCGGGCGCGAAGGCCGGCACCAGACGCGGGCGCGGCTGCGCCCCCGGAGGACCGACTTGCCGGGCGTCCCCCGAGCGCCGAGATTGGGCCAGCAACTCCCCCAACGAGGCGGAGCAAATGAGCCAGGAAACGGCGAAGGCGGTTGCCGCCGACATGGCGGGCCTGGTGGACTATCAGGACGGATCCATCGTGAGCCGCCGCATAATCAAGGGCAAGGCCGGTACGGTCACCCTGTTCGCGTTCGACATCGCCCAGAGCCTCAGCGAGCACACGGCACCGTTCGACGCTCTGGTCCATCTGCTGGACGGCTCGGCCGAGATCACGATCGCAGGCAAGTCGTCGCGATTGGAGCAGGGCGACATGATCATCATCCCCGCCGAAGAGCCGCACGCGGTTCAGGCGGTGAGCCGCTTCAAGATGCTGCTCACGCTGGTTCGGGCATAAGCCATTTCCGCAGAGGCCGTCGTAATTCCCGACCATGAAGGGGCTTTCAGAATCGCTTTGTGCTGGGTATAGTTCGGGTACCCGACTATGCTCATCAGGATGAAAGTGCATCGGCTCCTGCGGCTCCTAGCCGCCCTCGTCATGCTCGCGGCCGTCGTCAGACCGTTCGGGAACCTGACGGTTTGCGGTCTGTCGGAGCATCCGGCCACGGCCGAGCAGCACCATCAGGGCGCGCCCGCTGCGGCTGTGACCATGGACCACGACGGCTCATGTCATGAGCAGATGGGCTGCGGGCTCGCGACGCTGGGAATAAAGCTCGACACCGAGCCTGCGATCCCTACCGTCCCAGCGCACGGCGAGAGCATTGCTGCAGGAGTGAGTTCCCCGGCAAGCACCATCCTGCTCCCCCTCACACCACCCCCCAGAGCCTGACCTCTCCCAGCACGTAGTGCGCCCGTGAGCCGCTGTCCGGTTCACGGACGCGTGGGCTGTCTCCTTCGACAGTTGGGGAGAGGTGACAATGCAGCAGACGACAGGGAGCGCGCCGGACAGGCCGTCCGGGCGTCTCCGAGCAATGATCGCGGCTGGCCTGTACGTGGTGCTCGCCCTGGCTAGTGGCGTGGTTCCGCCCTCAGTCCGGGCTCAGACGGCATCCGACACGATGCGCCTGACCGAGGCCGTCGCTCAGGCGCGCGCCGCCAACGGGATGCTCCAGGCAGCACGGCTGCGGGCAGATGCAGCGGCCGAGCGCGTGCCGCAGGCCGGCGCGTGGCAGAATCCGGTGCTGTCCTTCGGCCTGCGCAACCGGCCTTTGGACGGCTTCGGAACCGACGAGCGCATGACCATGAACGTCGTGCAGCTGACCCAGCGGTTTCCCTGGCCCGGCAAGCTCGGATTCTCCGAAGAGCGCGAGCAGCACGTGGCACAGGCTGAAGCCCTGGAGTCGGACGAGGTCGAGCGGCAGCTGGTGTCCCGCGTAAAGGCCACCTACTTCCAGCTCGCCTACGTTGATCGTGCACTCGTCGTAATGCGCGAGACCCGGGAGCTGCTCCGCAATTTTCACGAGGTCTCGGCGTCGCTCTATAGCGTTGGTAACGGCCTGCAGCAGGACGTACTCCAGGCCCAGGTGGCCGTGGCCGGCATGACCGAGGACATCACGGTGGCAGAGCAGCGCCGCGTGAGCCTGGCGGCGCGGCTCAACGCCCTGTTGGGGCGGGTGGCGACCGACCCCGTTCCCGCACTGGAGCTCACACGACCCACCGGCCGCCTGCAGCCAGTCGATACTCTGATTGCGCTCGCGACTCTGCACCGCCCGGCCCTCGCCGCCGCACGCGAGCGGGTCGCCGCGGCCGAAGCCGGGTACCGCGCCGCCCGGCGCAGGCTGTACCCCGATTTCGTGGTGAACGTGGGATACGGTCAGCGCCCCCAGTACACCGACATGCTCACGATCATGGTGGGCGTGAGCATCCCCCTGTTCGCCGGTTCACGCCAGCTGCCGCAGCGGAGGGAGATGCTGGCAGTCCAGGCGATGGAAGAGGCGAAGGCGCTCGACCTGTATAACGAGACCTTCGCCGTGCTCACCGAGTCCAGGGCGGAGGCGGAGCGTGCGCTCAACCTGACTTCACTCTATCAGACCTCGATACTCCCGCAGGCACGCGCGGCAGTTGAATCTGCGCTGTCGGCATACCGCGTGGGCCGCGTGGACTACATGACCTTGGTAACGAACCAGATGATCGTGAATCGATACGAGATCGAATCGGTCCGGCTGCTGGCCGACTACCATCGGGCAACGGCCGAGCTGGAAGCGCTCGTCGGGACCGATCTCGGAGGTGGATCATGACCCGTTACAAAACACCCCTTGCGGCCGCCGCACTGCTCCTCGTCGCATGCGGCAGCTCTGATACCGATTCGGATATGGCGGAGATGACGGCCGAGGAACATGCGCAGCACCTGGCCGGCGGCAACCAGGGCGAATTCGACAGTACGGGAGCGCAGGTGCGCCAGGTGGTCCACCTGACGGCTCAGGAGGAGCGCGCGGCAGGGGTGAAATACACGACCGTGCGCCGTCAGGCGCTCACTCGCACGATTCGAACAGTAGGTCGGATCGAGGTGCCGGAGCCCAACATCGTGGACATCACACCCAAGATCGACGGCTTCGTTGAAGAGCTGTATGTGGGCTCGACCGGGGAGGCCGTGCGCCGCGGGCAGCCGCTCTTGACCCTCTACAGTCCACTGCTGGTTGCCGCCCAGGAAGAGCTGCTGACCGCCAAACGCATGGCCGACCGAATAGACGCTTCGGCCGGCGAGGCGTGGGACAACGCACAGACGATGCTGGCCGCGGCCAGACGGCGGTTGGAGTACTGGGACATAACCGCGGAGCAAGTCGAACGTCTCGAGACCACCGGCGAGGTGACCAAGACGCTCACCCTCGTAGCGCCGTTCAGCGGCATCGTGCTCGAGAAGCACGTGGTAGAGGGTCAGCGGGTTTCGGAGGGGGCACGCCTCTACCGGCTGGCCGACCTCACCGAAGTCTGGGTCGAGGGAGACGTCTTCGAGCAGGATCTCCAGTTCCTCCGCACGGGGGCGCAGGCGCACGTCGAGGTATCGGCCTATCCGGGTGAGCACATCATGGGGAGGGTGAGCTTCGTATACCCCACAGTGGATGAGCGCTCCCGCACGAACCGCGTGCGGCTGACCGTGGACAACCGCGACGCGCGTCTCAAGCCTGGCATGTTCGCCACGATGTACTTCGATCACGAGATCGGTGACGACGTGCTGACGGTCCCCATCCAGGCGGTCATCCAGACCGGCGAGCGCACCCTTGTGTTCCATCGCCAAGAAGATGGGTCGCTGCACCCACACGAGGTCGTAGTCGGCGCCCGCGCGGGCGAGTGGCTGCAGGTGCTGTCCGGACTCGATGAGGGTGTGGAGATCGTGGCTGCCGCCAACTTCCTGGTGGACGCGGAGTCACGGCTCGCGAGCACCGGCGACGCGATGCCGGGCATGCAGCACGGGTCGGTCGTCGAACCCGAACGCGCGGACTCCGGCCAGGCCGCATCGGAGCACGACCATGATTAACGCAATCATCGAGTGGTCGCTGCGGAACCGCTTCCTGGTGCTGCTCGCCACGGCGGGCCTTGCGGGCGCGGGCATATGGGCGGTCCGCACCACACCACTCGACGCGATCCCCGACCTCTCGGACGTGCAGGTGATAGTCCAGACGGACTTCAGGGAGCAGGCGCCGCAGATAGTCGAGGACCAGGTCACCTACCCCATCGCCTCGGAGATGCTCAAGGTACCCGGCGCGAGGGTCGTGCGGGGCTACTCATTCTTCGGGCTGAGCCTCGTGTACGTGATCTTCGAGGACGGAACCGACCTGTACTGGGCACGCGCTCGCGTCCTGGAATACATGAGTGGGATCCGGCGGAACCTGCCGCCCGGAGTGGAGCCGACGCTCGGACCGGATGCCACCGGCGTCGGCTGGGTGTTCGAATACGTGCTGGAGTCGGACAGCCTCAGTCTCGCCGAGCTGCGCACCCTGCAGGACTGGTACATCAGATACCAGCTCACATCCGTCCCCGGCGTGTCCGAGGTCGCAAGCGTGGGCGGCTTCGTGAAGCAGTATCAGGTTGAAGTGAACCCAGAGCGCCTGCGCGCGTTCGACATACCGGTCACGAGAGTGGCTCAGGCAATCGGAGCTCACAACATCGACATCGGAGCGCGCGTGCTCGAGATGGGTGGGCGCGAGTACATGATCCGTGGCCTCGGGTACCTGGAGGATGTTGCAGACATCGAGGACGTTGCGGTTGGGGCGACCTCGGGAGGCACGCCCGTCCGGGTCCGTGACGTGGCAACGGTGCAGCTCGGGCCGGCCCCGCGCCGGGGTGCGGCCGACCTCGACGGCAAGGGCGAGGTCGTAGCCGGAATAGTGGTGATGCGCTTCGGGTCCGACGCCCTCAAGACCATCGAGGCCGTCAAGCAGCGTCTGGCCGAGATCGAGCAGGGTCTTCCCGCGGGCGTCCGGCTGCGCACTGCTTACGACCGGTCCGATCTCATCCACCGTGCGATCGACACGCTGCGCGACAAGCTGATCGAGGAATCGCTCATCGTGGCCGCGGTAGCAGTCTTGTTCCTCCTGCACGCCCGCTCGGCGCTCGTCGCGATCGTCACGCTCCCGCTCGGCATCATGATGTCGTTCATCGTGATGCGGATGATCGGTGTCAACGCGAACATCATGAGTCTCGGCGGGATAGCGATCGCGATCGGCGCAATGGTCGATGCCGCCATCGTGATGATCGAGAACATGCACAAGCACCTGGAGCGGGCCGAAGGCGACGTAGACCGCTGGGACATCGTGCTCGAGAGCGCCAAACAGGTGGGGCCCCCGCTCTTCTTCTCCCTGCTGATGATCACGTTCAGCTTTCTGCCCGTTTTCACTCTGGAGCAGCAGGAGGGACGGCTCTTCAAGCCGCTCGCGTACACCAAGACGTTTGCCATGGCCGGCGCCGCACTGCTTTCCATCACGCTGGTACCGGTGCTCATGGGGTACTTGATCACCGGAAAGATCAAACCGGAGAGCCGCAACCCGCTGAACCGCGGTCTGCAGTGGGTTTATCGGCCAATCATCGGCTTCGTCCTGAGGCAGCCCTGGATCGTGATAGGCGGTGCCGCCGCATTGCTCGCCGTGACCGTAATCCCGTGGAAGCGGCTGGGGAGCGAGTTCATGCCGCCACTGCAGGAGGGTTCGGTCCTGTTCATGCCGACTACCGTGCCCGGCGTCTCCATCGCCCAGGCACGCTCGATCATGCGCTACCAGGACAGCGTGCTGGCCTCTTTCCCGGAAGTGGAGACGGTGCTCGGGAAGGTGGGACGCGCTGAGACCGCCACCGACCCGGCGCCACTCGACATGGTCGAGACCACCATCACCCTGAAGCCCCGCTCGGAGTGGCGAACGGGCCTGACCTACCAGGAGCTGATCGGCGAGATGGACAGGGCAGTACGCATCCCCGGCGTGACGAACGCCTGGACGATGCCCATCAAGGGGCGGATCGACATGCTCGCCACCGGGGTGCGCACGGCCGTGGGCATCAAGATCTTCGGCCCCAACCTAGATACGCTCCAAATGCTCGGGGAACGTGTCGAGCGAATCGTGCAGCAGATCCCGGGTACCCGCAGCGCGTTCGCCGAACGGGGTGCGTCCGGCTACTACGTCGACATCGAGATCGACCGCGCGGAGGCCGCACGCTATGGCCTCAATGCCGGAGACATCCACAGCGCCATTCAGGCAACCATCGGCGGGATCAACGCCGCCGTGACCGTCGAGGGCCGCGAGCGCTACGCGGTCAACGTCCGGTATCCGCGGGAGCTGCGTGACCACATAGACGATCTCGAGCAGGTGCTTGTGCCTGCGCGGGACGGAGGCCACATCCCGCTGGGGCAGCTGGCCCGGATCGAAGTGCTGCAGGGGCCGATGGCGGTCAAGACCGAGAACGCGTTCCCGGTTACCACGGTATTCGTCGACATCATCGATCGTGACGTTGGAGGCTACGTCGAGGAGGCCCAGCGCACTGTCGATCAGCAGTTGATGCTCCCGGCCGGCTACACGCTGGTGTGGAGCGGGCAGTACGAGTTCATGCAGCGAGTGAAGCAGAAGCTGCGGGTCGTCGTGCCGCTGACTGCAGCCATCATCTTCCTGCTGCTGTTCCTCAACTTCCGCGGTGTCACGGAGTCGCTGATAGTGATGCTGTCGGTGCCGTTCGCAATGGTAGGAGGATTCTGGTACCTGTGGCTCGCCGGTTACAACATGAGCGTAGCCGTCTGGGTGGGCTTCCTCGCCCTTGCTGGAGTCGCGGCAGAGACGGGGGTGGTAATGCTGATATACCTCGACGAGGCATACGGGAACCTCCGGAGCCAGGGCCGCATGCTGGATGGCGGCGACGTGGCAGAGGCAGTGCGGGAAGGCGCAGTGGAACGCCTCCGGCCCAAGATCATGACCGTCACCGCGATCACGGCGGGGCTGATGCCGATCCTATGGAGCAGCGGCGCCGGGGCGGACGTGATGAAGCGGATCGCAGCACCGATGGTGGGGGGAATGGTGACATCTACCGTGCTGACGCTGGTCGTGATTCCAGCGATCTACCTGGTGTGGCGTCGTTGGGAACTGGCGCGGCAGTCCGAGACCTCGGCCCTGCACCTGGGCAGCCCAGTCCCGGCTGCCACGCTTGAATAGACGCGTGAGACATGACTGCGAATAGCGGAGCCACAGGAGACACACCAATGACCAATAAGAAAGTCCTTCAGTCGACCCTCGTTGCCGCGGCCCTCGCCGCCGCTGGCGCCTGCGGCGACTCGCCCGCAGAGGCCGGGATCGGTACCACGGAGCTCGCAGTGGTGACTCCGGCCGGAGATCAAACGGGAGTGGACCCCGCTGCCCCCATCGTCATCGAATTCAGCCATGCGATGGGAGCTGGCATGGAGATGTACGTCACCCTCCACGAAGGCGAAGGCGTCTCGGGTCCTCTCATGCAGGGGACGGCCGAGTGGTCACCGGACCGCACGAGTCTGACGTTCACGCCAGCCGCGGCACTGGAGCCCCAAACCAGCTACACGATCCACATCGGCGGCGGAATGCGGGACGAGGATGGACACATCATCGACATGGAGGAGCACGGCCCGGGGATGGGAGGCGAGTGGGCCACCCGTCAGATGATGGAGGACCGCATGATGGGCGGTGGGATGATGGGAGGCGACGACATGATGGGCCCCGGCTGGCAGCACGCGAACGGTACGTTCGGCATGCTGTTCACGTTCACCACTGCTTGAGCCAACGGCGGGCCGCGGCGGGCCGCGGCCTCCGCCCCTACGTCAGTCGGAAGGTGCCCGCCTGGACGACCAGTGAATGTGCATAATGCGCCACCCGGCATCCGTGCGCCGCAGTATCATGGTCTCCGTTCCGTGGCTGTCAATGGCGCGACCTCGAAAGCTGCCCGTCGTGCGCGATTCACTTAGCACCCAAGCGACATCTCCTGCAACACCTGAGCGCTGCAGGGTCACCTCTCTGGTCACTGCCCCGGCGAACGCAATGTCGGCGGGAAGGTGGTGACTGCGATACTCATCACGTGAAGCCTCGACACCGCCGCCCTCGAAGATCACCACGTCGGGAGTCAGCAGCTCGAGGGCCGTGGTGCTGTCGCCCCCGGCGAGCGCAGCGTGGTAATCCGCCACCACTTCCTCCGGCGTTTGCCCCCACCCTGCTGGGGCAATAGCCGACATCGCGAGGGAGAGAAGAGCTCCTGCGCGCAGCCTCCGATACACGTGATGCCGAATACGCGTCATTTCCGCTCGATGTGGAAGATCTTGTTCACGATCTTCCACTCGCCCTCGACCTTCAGCAGCTGCATGTAGTCGGCGAAGAACGCGCTGGGGTAGTCGAGCTCGATCCTGGCCACGGCGGCCGTCCCCTCGTAGTCGATCATCACGATGCGCCGCTCGCGCTGGCTCTCGTCCTGGGGCGGCTCGCCCCTCATGCCGCCCAGGTAGTCGTCCACGGAGCGGATCGACACTTCGCCGTTCCGGATGAACTGCAGGCGCGCACTGGGATGGAACGCCCTGGCCATGATCTCGGGGTCGCCGGTAGCGTGCCCGTCGAGGTAATACTGGAGCGTCGCGCGAATGGCGTCCGTCTCGTCCGCCTGCGGCCGCAGGGCAAAGGCGCTCAGCACCAGTGCCGCCGCGGGCAGAACGATCGCCAGATAACGCCGGTTCATCCGCATCAGTTCCTCCGGTTGCTCAGTGTCCACACATACGCCGCTACGGCCCGCACCTCGTCGTCGTCCAGGCCGGTCCAGCCGCGCATAGGCATGGGCGTGTCCGTCCTCGACTCGTTGCGCGGAACGCCATGCATCACCTGCTCCACG